>JBKPEB010000007.1:0-123397 GCA_046728215.1 Acidobacteriota bacterium
TTCCCCAGCTTCCGCCGCGGCCGTCCTGGGCATCGCAGACAACCCGCACCGGGCCACCATTGGCCGACACCACCTTTAGCTTCCCATCGGCGAAGAACCCGATCTCTCGCCCGTCCGGTGACCAAAATGGAGCATTGCTGCCGTTGGTGCCGGGAAGTTCGTGCGCCTCGCGTGAGTGCAAAGACTGCAGCCAGACTGAGCAGGCAGTACTGCCCACAAGGGATTCCGCCGACTGAGCCGTGGGGCAGCCAATGAAAGCGATCCGGCTGCCATCGGGAGAGATTTGTGGCGGGCCGTTTCGTCCGATGGTTGCCGGAATCAGGCCGGCCGGCGGTAGCACCGAAACCGACCAGCGCGGGCCGGGAATCGACCGTGTCGCGTAATACGTCCCAGCAAGCATCAACGCCGTGGCCGCCAGTGCGACCGCGATCCAGCCACCCCATGAACGCAATGTCGCACCTTTCGAGGCGGTTCCGCCGATGATTCGCTGCACCTCGCTATGCTCCACCCAGCGCAGTTCCCGTGCCACCTCGTGCGCGCTCTGCCACCGATCACGGGGCTCTTTTGCCAAGCAGGTGTGGACCACGTGCTCCAGAGGCGCCGGCACAGCCGCCAACCGCTCCGGCTCCTTCTCCAATATTGCCGTGATAATGCCCAACTGGCTCTTACCTGCAAAGGCATGCTTGCCGGTCAGCATCTCGTACAACACCGCTCCCAGCGCAAACACATCGCTGCGCGCGTCCGCGTCATTGCCCTGCAGAACCTCCGGCGCTACGTACTGCAGCGTCCCCACCACCGTTCCTTGCTGAGTCAACGGGCCGGGTTGCGATGTCAGCGAGGCAACGGTCATCGTCGGGGTCGAAGGCGTCAGCGATCCTGAGCTGCTCGCCATCACCATTGTCGCCACCGGCTTAGCCAGCCCGAAATCCAGCAGCTTGGCCCCCGATTTCGTGATCATGATGTTCCCCGGCTTCAGGTCCCGATGGGCGAGCGCTGCCTGGTGCGCCCGATCAAGTGCCTCCGCGATCTGGATCCCATACTCCACCGCCTGTTTCATTGGCAAGGCCCCTCGTAGCAGCCGACACTGCAGCGTCTCGCCTTCCAAATGCTCCATCACCAGATAGTCAATGCCATCCTGGTGCCCGACATCGTGGAGCGTGCAGATATGAGGGTGTTGCAATGCAGAGATGGCGCGAGCCTCGCGTTCAAACCGCGCCTTCAGATCAGGGTCGGAGGAGAGGTGGGCAGGTAGAATCTTGACGGCGACATCGCGCCCAAGTCGAGTATCCCGGGCACGATACACCTCGCCCATCCCGCCCGCCCCGAGCGAGGACAGGATCTCATAGGGTCCGAGCTTCGTGCCAGAGGCGAGTGCCATCCGTGCACGCCATTATAGTGCAGGCTCTACCCCTCGTCGCTGACGAGGGCTTTTGAAGAGTAGTTGACAAGTTGGAAACCTTCTCATAGTTGGCGAAAAATCCGCATTTCACCAACGATGCCGCTAGTATGTCGGCTAGAACCGAAAGTGCGGTCGCGCATCAGGCGGTCAACGCGCAGTCATTGTGCAGGCGCTGCGCCATCTTGGCCGATGCCGAGCACCCGCAGGTCGATGAACAGCCGTTGGGTAATTCGATGACACTTATCATTGGCTGAAGCCACTCTTCCAGCCCGCTTTGGCACGACTGAAGTCGTGCTCTTCCCGGAATTCGTTGCTTACCTACTTCTGGTAAAAACTAAATATGAAGATCGTTCTTGCATCGGAATCTCCGTTTCGCAAGCATGCCATGGATATGCTTCGCATCGCGTATGAGACTTGTCCGGCGGCGATTGAGGAGAAGGCGATTCGGCATGATGACCCATTTGTTTTGACTCGGGCACTGGCCGAGGCAAAGGCGCGGAAGGTGGCTGAGTCGTACCCGGAGGCAGTGGTCGTATCGGGGGACGCGGTCGCGGCGCTGGGTGGACGGATCTACGAAAAGCCACGCGACGTCGAAGAGGCGGCCGGGTTTCTGCGGGAGCTTTCTGGAAACGAGTTTCAGTTTGTCACGGCGCTGGCGGTGCTGCACACGGGAACGCAGAAGATGCTGTCGACGGTCGAGGTGCTGAGCATTCGCTTCCGCCCTCTGTTGGAAGGTGAAATTCAGAACTACGTCCGGTCCTACAATGTTCTGCAGTGTGCCGGCGCATTCGAGGGCGATGCGGTACACATGTTCGCAGATAGAATTTCGGGGAGCTTCACGCTCGGGACGGCGATTCCGGTTAGCCGGTTGATTGTGATGTTGCGAGAGACGGGCGTCGCGGTATGAGTATTGCTTGGGAAGAGCCCTCAGCTTAAAGCACAAAATACCACCCGGCGTGCTCAACGCTGGCGCGATGGCAAGATGCCCTCGCGGACTGCCGGCGGGTCGCCGGCGCTACTCACCGAGCACGGCGAGCCTCCGAGAAACCAACCATTTGAAAAGATTTGCTCGGCGTTCTCTGCGTTCTCAACGGCAATTATCTCCTACCGCGTGTACTGATTCTTCTTCTTATCCCCATGCCGCTCGATGCCCAACTGGATCAGGCGATCGATCAGGTCGGGATACGACAGCCCGGTCGCGGCCCAGAGCTTGGGGTACATGCTTATGGCGGTGAAGCCGGGCATGGTGTTGATCTCGTTGACGAAAAGCTTGCGGGCTTTCGGGTCCATCAGAAAATCGACGCGGGCGAGGCCGGCGCAGTCGACCGCCTGGAAGGCGCGGACGGCGAGTTCCTGAATCTTTTTCATCTCCGCTTTTGTCAGCTGGGCGGGAATGATCAGCTCGGAGCCTTCGTCGAGATACTTTGCCGAGTAGTCGTAGAACTCTTTGACCGGGACGATTTCTCCGGCCACGGAGGCCTGCGGACGGTCGTTGCCGAGCACGGAGCACTCGATCTCGCGTGCCTTATTTTTCGCTCCACCGACTGCTTGCTCGATCACGATTTTGCGATCGAACTTGGCGGCTTCGTAGATGGCGGGACCGAGTTCTTTTTTAGAGCGCGCTTTCGAGATGCCGACCGACGATCCCAGGTTCGCGGGTTTCACGAACACCGGGTACTTTAGCGACCGGTCGACAATCTTTTCGGCTTTTTTGTGCTCGGTCTCCCAGTCACTCCGCAGGATGGTGACGTGTTTCACGATGGGCAGGCCCGCCGAACGGAACAGCGCTTTCATGATGTCTTTGTCCATGCCGGCGGCGGAGCCGAGAACGCCGGCGCCTACGTAGGGAAGGTCAGCGAGCTCGAGCAACCCTTGAATGGTGCCGTCTTCGCCGAATGTGCCGTGCAGCACGGGGAAGATAACGTCGACATTGATGGCACGATCGGAGGCGCGGCGAAGGGTGGATGCATCGGTCTGAAACGGAGTGAGCGAGGACCTGTGCACCGGCTCGGGAGGAACCACGACGGCTTCTCCGCTCGCGAGCACGGCCGCGCCAGGAGTGGCTTCAGGATCTCCGGCGCGCAGATGCTTGGAGTCGTCGACCGGCTTGCCCTGAAGCAGGGCTTCGGCGGCGCCGGCAGTCAGCCAGCGCCCTTCTTTGGTGATGCCGATGGGGACGACTTCATATTTCGATTTATCGATGGCGTTGACCACGGAGGCGGCGGAAAGCAAGGAGACTTCGTGCTCGCCGCTGCGGCCGCCGAACAGGACTCCGACGCGCAGTTTTTTCATGACATTTCAGTGTCGACGGGAGAGGCATCCGCCGTCAATCATGACGATGGTTCCTCGTACTTGTAGAATGAAATTCCCATGGATGCGATCAAGCTGGGGATTTTCGACGTGGCAGGCACGATCGTGGAGGATCGCAGTGAAGTGCTGGGCGCGTTTGCGGAAGCACTTGATAAGCATGGCATTCCGCACACGGATGCCGAACTGAAAGAGTGGAAAGGCGCTTCAAAGCTGGAGGTGATCCGGCACTTCGTGCAGCGGAACGGTCCTGCGGATGAGCAGACCGTCGCGGCAGTGTATGCCGACTTTCGCGGCGGGCTTGAGAGTCATTATCGCGAGAATGGCGTGCATCCGATTGCGGGAGCGGCGGGGACGTTCGGCTGGTTGAAGGAACGCGGCATTCAGATCGCGACGACATCTGGTTTCTATCGTGAAGTGTCGGAGTTGATTCTGGAGATGGCGGGCTGGCGAGACATTTTCGCAGCGCGTGTCTCGAGCAGCGATGTCTCGATGGGGCGGCCTGCGCCGTTCATGATTTTTCGGGCGATGGAAGGCGCGGGTGTCACGAGCGTCGCGGAAGTGATGAATGTCGGCGATACGCCGCTGGATCTGCGGGCGGGAACCAATGCCGGAGTACGGGAAGTGGTTGGAGTGCTGAGCGGGCTGCACGAAAGAGAGCGCTTGCAGCGGGAGCCGCATACTTGTTTGCGGCGAGCGTGGCGGACTTGCCGTCGTGGATGGAGCGGTGGGATTGCAGATCGTCGGCGGCGGGGTCGATGGGACAGCCGGGGGCGGCTGTTCCCACGCGGGTGGTGGCGGATTAGAGAATCTTCTTGCCGAAAGCGGAGAGCGCCAGTTCGACTGCCAGGTCGGCGGTCTGGTTGTGCTCGTCGATGACTGGATTCACTTCGACGATTTCCATGCTCAACATGCGGCCGTGGTCCGAGATGATTTCCATGGCGAGGTGCGCTTCGCGATAGGTGGCGCCGCCCCAGACGGGGGTTCCAACGCCCGGAGCGTCTTCGGGATCGATCCAATCCATGTCGAGGGAAACGTGGTAGCCGGCAGTGCCGCGCCCAGCCATTCGCAGAGCTTCTTCCATTACGGTGCGCATGCCGCGCTCGTCGATATCGCGCATGGTGAAGACTTCGACACCGGCTTTACGGATGTTTTCCTTCTCGTGGGCATCCACGTCGCGGATGCCGACCAACACACAGTTCTCCGGATGTACCTTGGGTGAAAAATTAAAGATGTTGCCGAGTTCGGCTGGGCCAAGGCCCATGATGGCGGCCAACGGCATGCCGTGCACGTTGCCGCTCGGCGAGGTTTCGGGCGTGTTGATGTCGGAGTGGGCGTCGATCCAGATGAGGCCGATTTTCTGGTTCTGCCTGCGGTAGAACTCTGCCACGCCGGCCACCGTTCCGGTAGCGACCGAGTGATCGCCGCCGAGCACGAGCGGAACTTTGCCGGCTTCCAGACTCTTCAGCACGAGTTCGGCGCTTTTGGTACAAGTAGCGGTGATTTCCTTGAGGTACTTGGCGTGGGCCGCGCCTTCCTTTTTCTGCTCGGGGATAGCGACGGCGACGTTGCCGCCGTCTTCCACGTTGTGGCCGATGGCTTCGAGGCGGGCTTCCAGGCCGGCGACGCGCACGGCCGAGGGGCCCATGTCGACGCCGCGGCGCGACTGGCCGAGATCGAGGGGAACGCCAATGACGCGAATTTGCTTGGGGGTAATGCTGCTGAAAGAGGTTTGCGGTGTTGGGGTCATAGATTTTGCTTACCGCCGAGCACGCCGAGATCGCCGAGATCGCCGAGGATCTGAAGCGGGCAGCGCCTAAAGGCGCGAGCTTTATTCTTAACTTATGGCGCGCCTTAAGGCGCGCCCTGATACGAACCAGAGTACACAGAGACGGCCGAAGAAAGATCTTAACCGCAAAGTGCGCAAGGAAAATCCGTAAAGGACACAAAGAACTTCTACGTCTTCATGGGTACAAGCGGTGCAACGTCCTGGGAAACGGGATCGTTTCGCGAACGTGTTCCAGGCCGCAGATCCAGGCTACCGCTCTTTCGATTCCCATGCCGAAGCCGCCGTGCGGAACCCCGCCGAACTTGCGTAAGTCCAAATACCACTTGAAGGCTTCTTCGGGCAAGCCGTGCTCGTGGATGCGCTTAAGCAAGAGTTCGTAGGACGCCATGCGCTGCGAGCCTCCGATGATTTCACCGTAGCCTTCGGGGGCGAGCACGTCGACGCACAGCGCGAGATCGGGGCGCTGCGGATCGGGCTCCATGTAGAACGCTTTCACTTTCGCCGGGTAGCGATGGATCATGAGCGGGCGCTCGAACTGCGACGACAAATACGTTTCGTCGGGCGAGCCGAGATCGCCGCCCCATTCGAATTTGTTTTCAAGTGCGCCTTTGGCAAAACCTTCCTGCAGGCGCTCGACGGCCTCGTCGTACGTAATGCGCGGGAAGGGCGTCTCGATTTTTTCGAGCTTGGCGACGTCACGGCCGATGGTTTGCAGATCGGCGCGGCGTTTTTCGAGGCAGCGCTTCACGAGGAAGGTGACCAGCCCCTCGGCGAGTTCCATGATGTCGTCGAGCTGGGCGTAGGCGACTTCGGGTTCGACCATCCAGAATTCCGTGAGGTGGCGGCGGGTTTTCGATTTCTCGGCGCGGAACGTTGGGCCGAAAGAGTAGACCTTGCCGAGCGCCATGGCGGTGGCCTCGATGTAGAGTTGGCCGGATTGGGTGAGGTAGGCCTGCTCATCGAAGTAGTCGACCGGAAACAGTGTGGTCGTGCCTTCACAGGCGGCGGGGGTGAGGATGGGCGGATCGGTCAGGGTGAATCCGCGATCGTCGAAGAAGTCGCGAGCGGCTTTGATGATTTCGGCGCGCAGGCGGAGGATCGAGGCCTGACGCGGCGAGCGGATCCAGAGATGGCGGTGCTCCATCAGGAAGTCGACGCCGTGCTCTTTGGGAGTGATGGGATAGGGGTCGGACTCGGCTACTTTCTGAAGCACCTGGACAGTGGACACATCCAGTTCGTATCCGCCGGGCGCGCGCTTGTCGGCGCGAACCTTGCCTTCGACGATCACGCTCGATTCCTGGGTTAGGCCCTTCAGTGCGTCGAAGGTTTCAGGCGAGACGGCGTTCTTGGGGACTATGCCCTGAATTTGGCCGCTGCCGTCGCGAAAGATGGGAAACAAGAGCTTGCCGCTCTCGCGCAGGTTGTAGAGCCATCCGCGGATGGTGACGGACTGGCCCTCGTGCTTGCCGATTTCTGCGATGGTGGAGATGGGAGGAGACGAAATTTCAGTCATAACAGAATTGGGTATTTGGGGAAATTTAGTAATTGGGAAATTGGTGATTTTGTAATTTCGTAAGTTGGTAATTTTGTAATTTGAAGACCTTTTTCCGCCGCCCGCACTGGCGATGTGAAGAAACGATTTTAAATTACCCGATTACCAAATTACCCAATTACTCAATTCTTTTCGAGCTTATCGAAGGTCGGCCTAATTTTCTCGATGGGGTTCACTTTATCATCGTGTTCGATTTCGAGGAGGAGCGGCGGGGTTTGCGGGGCTGTGCGCAGCAGGTCCATTGCTTCTTTCCAGTTGATGGAGCCGGCGCCGGGCCACAGGTGCGAATCTTTGTCTTTGGCGTTGTCGTGCACGTGGGTGGAGCGAACATGGGGCTTCACGATTTCGAAGGCTTCCGCGACGCTCGACATGATATGGGCGTGGCCGAAATCGAAGCAGACGCCGACGTCCTCGAAGTGCGCGGCGTGGATGAAGTCCACCAGTTTGTCGGGCGTGGAAAGTTCGTTGGGGATGTTTTCGATGAGGATGCGAACACCCAGGGGCTTGGCGAAGGCGCGCAGGTGTTCGATCGAGGTCATGGCCGCTTCGAATTTGCGGTCGTCAAAGGATTCGTTGGGCGTGCCCAGGTGCTGAATGAGATATCGGAACGGAATTTGTTCAGCAATTTCGAGCGCGCGCTTGATTTCGTCCATGGCTTCGATGCGGCCGGCGCGGTCGGTGGAGGCGACGTTGACGGGAGGAGCTCCGGCGCGGCCGAATTCGTAGTCCCCGAAAAGCGGGGAGTGCACGGAGTTCAACGGAATGCCGGTGGAGCGGAACCAATCGGCGATTTCGCGGACGTGCTGTTTGCGGTTGGCGTAATCGAGGTGCTGGCGCGCAGCGAAGATTTCAATGGCCTGGGCGCCGCCGCGGACGAGGCCATCGAGAATTCCGGGATGGAGACGCTCTTTGACGTATACGAAAGTGGAAACGGCTTTTTGCATTTAGATCTCTCTGTTCAGTGCCGACCAGCGGCTAAAGCCGCGATCGATTTATTGCCTTGAGCGGCGCGCCTTAAGGCGCGCCCTGATACGAACCCTTTAGGGCGCGCCTCGGGTGCTTTGTGATACGAACTTTCCGACCTCGCAGTCGTCAACTCGATAAGCCGCATTCGCTCGAGAGTTGCGCAGCATGCTGCGAATCCAGTGTTGTGTCGCAGGACATGTTCTCCTCCCGGACAGGGGCGAGGCCGAGACGCACTCGCGACTGCCGGCGGGACGTCGGCGCTACATTCGACACGCCGCTGCTTTTACGCTCGCGCTTTTTCCAAACATAACTAGTACCCTACCGCTTTCCCGTTGCCGCGGCCGTCGCTGGCGCCCAGGCGCTCGTTGGTCTTCGGGTCGATTTCGATGCATTCGGCATCGGCCCAGAAATGATCCGTGTGGATCTTGTGTCCTTTGGCCTGCAGCAAGCGAATCGTGTCTGGAGAGATTCTATCCTCCAGGCGGAGTTCGTCGGGCAACCACTGGTGATGGAACCGCGGTGCGTTGACGGCTTCCTGGATGTCTAATCCGAAATCGACTACTCCCATCAGAATATTGGCGACGGTCGTAATGATGGTTGGGCCGCCCTCGGCGCCCAGCACAAGGAAAGGCTTGCCGTCTTTCAGAACGATCGTCGGCGTCATGGCGGAGAGGGGACGTTTGCCGGGCCCGATGGCGTTGGCCGGACCCTGGATCAGGCCGTAGACGTTGGGGACGCCTTGCTTGGAAGTGAAGTCATCCATTTCATCGTTGAGCAGGAAACCGAGGCCTTCGGCCGTGACATGCGAACCGAAGGAATCGTTCAGGGTGGTCGTGACGGCAACCACGTTTCCAGCCGGGTCGATCACGGAATAGTGGGTTGTATTTTGGGGTTCGCGACGAGCGGAGGGGCGCAGGGGATGCGCGACCGCGTAGGTCTCAAGTTCGTTGAACACCGCGGGACGGCGTAATTCCTTGCTGGGGCTGGCGTGCGCGGGATCCATGGACTCGCGCCAGCCCGCGGCGTAGCGCTTATCAATCAGCTGCGCGACGGGAATTTTGGAGAAATCGGGATCGCCGAGAAACTCGGCACGATCAAAAAAGGCGCGCCGGAAGGCCTCAGTAGCCAAGTGAATGGCCTCGGCGGAACGGTTGCCGTGTTTCGCCAGGTCATAGCCTTCGAGAATGTTGAGAATCTCCAAGAGCGCGATGCCGCCGGAGGAGGGTGGTGGCGCGCTGATGATGTCGTAGTCGCGGTAGGTGCCGCGGATCGGCTCGCGCGCTTTCACTTCATAGTTGGCGAGATCGCCGGCGGTGATGAGTCCGCCTCCCTTTTGCACGGCGGCCGCGAGTTCCCGGGCGATCGCGCCGCGGTAGAAATCGTCGGGATTCTTGGCGATTCTCTCGAGGGTGCGGGCCAGATCCGGCTGACGGAAGATCTCGTTCGGCTTGTAGTAGTTGCCATTGCGCTGGAAGACGCGCTTGGATTCCGGGAAAGCCGTGAGTGAACTGTCGCGAAAGTCTTCTGCGTCTTCCCAGGCGAGTGCATAGCCATCGCGAGCCAGTTTGATGGCGGAAGCCATCACTTGCGCCAGGGGCAGCTTTCCATAGGTCTTCTGCGCGAACACAAGACCAGCCACGGAGCCAGGCACGCCGATGGCTTTGTATCCGAGAAGGCTTGCGTTTTCTATGACGTTGCCTTGGGCGTCCAGATACATATTCGCGGTCGCGGCTGCGGGCGCCTTCTCGCGATAGTCGATGAAATGGACTGTGCCATCGCCCATGCGGATCAGCATGAATCCGCCGCCGCCCAGATTCCCAGCCTGTGGATTGACGACGGCGAGAGCAAAGCCGGTTGCGACGGCGGCGTCGATGGCGTTGCCACCAGCCTTCATCATTTCGACCCCCGCCTCCGAGGCCAACGCATGAACGCTGACCACCATCGCGTGCTGGGCGTGGACGGGGCGCAGTCCGGCAGCAAAGCTGGTTCCCAGGATGCACAAAACAACCGTCGGTTTGAGGAAAATGCGATGGAGACGCATGGCGTCCGCGAGGCGTGGAAATGGGCGAATGGACATCCGGAGAAGCTTCGAGGCTAGCCCACGGTCCGACGGCGAGTCAAATCTGGCAGGTCAGGCAGTTGTGAGCTTCTTCTCCATATCTTCGAGCACGATGTTCTTGGTCTCGGGATAGAAGAACAGCACGGTGAAGAACTGCAGCACCATCATCCCCGAGAAAAACACGAAGGGGGCAGCCTTGGAATAGGTTGCGACAATGGGGAAGGCCCAGGAAATGAGAGCGTTCATCACCCAGTGTGTGGAACTGCCCAGGCTCTGGCCGCGGGCGCGTACGGCAGTGGGAAAGATCTCACTGAGATAGACCCAGATGACGGCACCTTGGGAAAAAGCGAACGAAGCAATGAAGCCGATGAGTAGCCAGACGAGCAGATTTTCGTTGTGGCCCGACCAGAAGATGGCGGCTGCACCCGCAAGGCAGAGCGCCATTCCCACCGAACCGACAAGCAGGAGTGTGCGCCGCCCGACCTTGTCGATGATGGTCATGGCGAGCATCGTAAACAGCAGGTTGGTTCCACCGATCGCGACCGCCTGCAGGTCGGAAGAGACTTTGCTGAATCCGGCGCGCGCGAAAATGTCGTTCAGGTAATACAAAATGGCGTTGATTCCGGCGAGCTGATTGAACATCGCGATGGAGAGCGCGAGGAAGAGCGGCAGACGATACTTCGCCTGAAACAGGCGCTCCTGCCCTTGATTCCTTTCTTGTTCGAACGCGGCGTTCATGGCTTGCAACTCGGAGTCGATGTTCTCTTCGCCGATCGATTCGAGGATACGGCGAGCGTCTTCCATACGACCCTTGCGCGCCAGCCAGCGCGGGCTGCGTGGAATTCCGAACAGCATCAGAAAGAAGAGCGCGGCGGGCAATGCGGAAATGCCGAGCTTCCATCGCCACTCGCTTGGGCCGCCCTGCAAAGACAAGCCGACCAGGTAGTTGGAGAGGTAGGCGAGCAGGATTCCGGCGACCACGTTGAACTGGAAGAATCCGACCAGGCGACCACGCCATTTGGCAGGAGCAATTTCGCTGATATACATCGGGCCCAGCACGGAGGAGCCGCCGATGGCGAGGCCCCCGATGAAGCGGAAAAAGATTAGCGCGTACCAATTGGAAGCGAAGGCGCAACCAAGGGCCGAGATCAAATAAAGAATCGCCATCACGCGCAGGCTGTCGCGGCGCCCGTAGCGGTCTCCTGGAATACTGGCCAGCAGGGCCCCGACGACTGTGCCCCAAAGCGCGATGGAGACCGTAAGACCGAGAGTGCTGGCGGAAAGGGTGAAGGTGCTGGTCAGCGCGCTGGTGGCGCCCGCGATCACAGCCGTGTCGAAGCCGAAAAGCAACCCGCCCAGCGCTGCTACCACCGTACTTTTGACCAAGGTCGTATTCAGCGCCATGCACTCTCTCCTGCCAGTGGCGCCCCGATACGAGCGCTTGGATTGCGATAGATGTGTTCCGCCAACACCAGGGCGCCCAGCGCTCCGGCACGGTTGCCCAGTTCCGGCGGGACCACGTACGTGTCGATGCTGTCGAGCAAGGCCGGGGCGTGGATGTATCCGTTTAGAAGGCGCAACAATTCCTGGCGGACCATGGGAAACAGTTGTGGCTGCTGCATGACGCCGCCGCCGAGGATCATGCGCTCGGGGGAGAGAGTGCAAACCCAGTTCGCCAAGCCAAGCGCGAGGTAACGAGCTTCGAGAGCCCAGCCAGGATGATCAGAGGGCAACCGTGTCGCAGGAATGCCCCAGCGAGCTTCCATCGCGGGACCTGAGGCCAGACCTTCGAGACAATCGTGATGATAGGGACAGCCGCCGGGGTAGGGATCGGCTTGCAGATCGTGCGGAATGCGGATGTGGCCCATCTCCGGATGGAGCAGTCCGTGGATCACTTCTCCATTCACCAGTGCTCCGCCGCCGATCCCGGTGCCCACAGTGAGGTAGAGAACATCCGCAATACCGCGCCCTGCACCCCAACGCGCTTCGCCGGCAGCAGCGGCGTTGACGTCGGTGTCGAAGCCGATCGGGATGTCGAGTTCACGTTGCAGGGTTCCGGCCAGATCGAAATTCTGCCAGTCGGCCTTGGGTGTGGACGTGATAAAGCCGAAGGTTGACGATTCAGGATGAAGGTCGATCGGACCGAAAGAGCCCACGCCCACTGCGCTCAAGTTGCGCTTCTTCTGCTCCTGGAAGAAGGCAACTACTTTTTCGATAGTCTCGGCGGGGGTCGTGGTTGGGACAGTCGAGCAGCGCAGATCGTCGGGGCCAGTCCCGACGCCGCACACAAACTTGGTTCCTCCCGCTTCGATGCAACCGAAAAGGCTCAAACGCCACCCTCACGAACGGAAAGTCTGGCACAACGCGTCAAGTTCTGGAAAGCTTGGCAGTATAGCGCGCTATCGGCGTTTCTTCGTTTTTCTGGATCCGCTCTTTTGAGAACGGGCGGTCCTCTTTTTTTTCGCTCTTCTCGCTGGCTGGCTCCCGGGCTTGGAACGTTTTGGAGCTTTGGCGGCGACCATTGTATAGGACCGCTGGATCAGGTCCTGCAGTTCGGCGTCTGAAACGGCGTCCAGGCGATCGAGCATGACCCACTTGTATCGGCCGACGTAAGGCGCGGGACGGATGTCCGCGCGCTCAATCAGTTCGGAGAACACTTCGGACGAACATTTGAAGCAGAGTCGAGGATTGTCGAGCCCGAGCATGGCGAAGATTTTGCCTGCGATTTTGAAGCAGAGGTCATCGCCCCACTGGAGTTTCTCGGTAGTGCGGGGGAAGGCCAGGCAGTAGGCGCGGATGGCGTCGATGTTCATAGTGCCTTTCCATGGGGAGAAATCGTCACCACAGAGGCACAGAGGACACAGAGAGAGAACCTTGTCCTCTGCGCAGCTCGTGGTGACTCTCGATTACCCCTGACCCCAGTGCTTGATGACGGTTGCTTTGCTGTAGGCGATGCGGAAACCGAGGCGGACGCAGTTGCGCTCGGAGGTGGTCCCACCGCGAGTGACGACGACAATCACCTCACAACCGGCCTCAGCGGCGGCTTTCATACGGGTACGCAGCAAGGCTGTCTGGATACCGCGTCCGCGAAACTGCGGAAGCGTGCCCGCTCCAAAAAGAGCGAAGACGCGGTGCTCGGGGATGATGCGACCGGCGGCCCCGGCGACGGGAACGCCATCGACCGTGGCCAGGAAGGTGAGCGCTTGCGGGAAGTGAAACAGCGGCGCGAGCATGTCGGAGAAGCCGTCAGGCGGCGCCTCCTTGTCGAAGAAGCTGCGCGCCAGCAGATTCGAGAACACGTCGGCTTCCTGCGGACCGCTGCGCCGGATCTCGACTCCCGACGGAATGTCGATAGATGGATCAGAGTCGAGAGGGCGATACAACACGTTGTTGAGTTCGGCGATTTGGTAGCCGCGGGCGCTGACGATTTCGAGTAGGGTGGGATCGGTAAGGGGGCAGAGGTCCAGTTGTGCCGGAGCATTGTGCGAGCGATAGAAGGCTTCTAGCCGATCCAGATCGGCAGGCGTGACAGGTCCGTCAAAACCGAGTCCAGCGGCGTGACCGATGGGCGAGTTGAGTCCGGCGAACATCATGTGACCGCCGCAGATGGGCGCGAAGTCCGCGCCCATCTCAGGGCGCAGTTTCTGAAACATGCGGGCGCAGTCGACCTGCGGGATTTCTTCCGCCGATTCCAGTCGGCGGGCGAATGCCTTGTCCACAAATTGCATGGAAATGAATCCTTTCTGGTTGTTCGGTTGGGGCGACGAGGCACCGATCGGACCCGCGCAAAGCTGCACGAACCTTGTGCCTCAGAACCAAACCAGCGGGGTTAGCGGACGGCGGTCATAGGCGGCAGGGGGATTCTAGCACTGTTCAGTCACAGCCCAAACTTTAGAGGACGGTATTTCATTTTCAGATCGCGGAACCCATCGTGCAGGCTCATTTGGGTCGTCAGTGGCCTTCAACGCCCGGTCGATCCGTTCCATCGCTTCCTTCTCGTCTCTCTCACTTTTCCACATGGCTCCCGTGAAGGGACGGAGTCGCTTTGCAACCAGAAAGAGGCCCACTAGTCCCGCGACAACAACGGTGAGAATCTTCACATCGTCCCCTATTGTTGTTCCGTCGTGAAATCTAGACCTGTTCCCTTGCCTCGCCCAGCGTCACGGTCACTTCGAGCTTTTGTTTTCCGCGATAGACGGTGACTTTGACGGAATCGCCGGCGCGGTGGGCGTTCATGACTTGGGCGAGATCTTGCTGGTCCTGGATGTTCTCCCCGTCGATGGCGACGATCAGGTCGCCACCCAGCATGATCGGGATATTTCCCAGGTAAGCGCGTTCATTGCCTCCACGCAGGCCAGCGTGTTCGGCCGCCCCGCCGGGCTGTACTTTCACGATCAGCAGGCCAAAGTCGACCGGCAAGCCGACTTGCTCGGCGAGTTCCGGACCGATCGGGATGGTCGACACACCCAGGGCGGGCCGGCGTACACGGCCGAGCGTGACCAAGTCATTGAGGACGGCCTTGGCGGTATTGATTGGGATGGCGAAGCCGATGCCGGCGTTCTGGCCGACGTTCGAAAGGATCATGGTGTTGATGCCGATGACTTCCCCATGGGCGTTCATCAGCGGACCGCCGGAGTTTCCCGGATTGATGGCGGCGTCGGTTTGGATGGCTTCATCGATCGTTGCGCCATTCGGCTCTTTGACGGGGCGGATGGAGCTGACAATGCCACGCGTCATGGTGCCGGCAAGACCAAAGGGGTTGCCGATCGCATAGACCTTCTGGCCCACTTGCAGATTGCGGGAATCGCCCAGGACGGCAGGGGTGAGGCTGGGGGCTTCAATCTTGATGACGGCGAGATCGTGCGGCGGGTCGGTGCCAATCACGGTCGCGCGAAACTTCTTGCGGTTGTGCATCGTGACTTCGACCTGACGGGCGTCGGCGATGACGTGGTAGTTGGTCAGGATGTGACCCTCTTTGTCGATGACAAATCCGGAGCCCTGGCCCTCCTGCGGCACGAGGCCGTAGAAAAAGTCGAACGTAACTGCTTTGGACGTGATGTTCACGACCGATGGAATGTTCTTCCGATAGACAAGGATGTTGTTTTGCTCTTCGGAATCGAGCGGTTCGGTGCCGGCGGCTTCAATGATTTCGACCTTATTGGGATGAGTGATCCACTTGGTCAAGTGGATCGGGGACGATCTCCAGGTCGTGAAATAAAAAAATGCGCCCGCCAGCAGCACCGCGAGCACTACGGGCCGAAGTAGCTTCATAGATTGTTCACCAGCTTGTGGAACGGGTTCTCATTGATTCTATCCAAAAATGGGCGATTCCGAGCCTATGGCGGAAAGGCTGGGAGTTGTTGAGTTGGATGATACGGAGGCGGAGGGGGTTCGGTTCTCGCGATGGATATACGGAGTTGGCCTCTATAAATGGCACGGGCAACCCTTTGCTTTGTAGAAAACGTACGTTCTAATTGGCGACGATAGCCCACCTCAGGGGCTAAAGCCTGTGTCGAATTAGCTTTTATGGCTCGGCTGAAGCCAAGCCCTTCCCGTCCCGGTGTGAACGCGCCGGGGTCCTGGCCACCTTGCGAGGGCAGGATGCCGGCGCTCCATCATCGCGCCCGTCGCTAAGGAGTCTGACGTTCTGCTTCTTTCTCGAGAACGGCATAAATACTTCGGACTTGGGCTTCGGTGTTGTCGAGCGAGCCAGCGTTGTCGATGACGAAGTCGGCTTTCTTCACCTTCTCGCAATCCGGCAGTTGGGCGGCCATGCGGCGCTCTACTTCGCGCCGTGCCGCGGCGGCGTCGATGTTCAGACGTCGGGCGAAGCGCTCGACTCGCTGTTCGTCGGAGCAGGTCACCACGATCAATCGGTCCAGGCGCTCAGCAGCCCCGGCTTCGAGAATCAGGGCGGCCTCGACCACCGCGATGACCTTGGGATCGAGCCGGCCTTGATCTTCCATCCATTCATTTTCACGGCGAATCACTGCCGGATGAACGATCTGATTCAACTCCTTCACTCGCGTCGCCCCCTGCCTATCGGGGGTGAACACTGCTTCTGCCAGCTTGGGGCGGTTCACCGAGCCGTCGCGGTTCAGGACGGCATGGCCGAAATGGCGCACGACTTCGTCGTAGACAGGCTGGCCCGGCTGCATCAGTTCGTGGGCGATGTGGTCGGCCTGGATCAGGCGCGCACCCAGTCTTGCCAGCATCTCGCCCACCACCGATTTTCCGGCGGCGATTCCTCCGGTTAAGCCGATTTTTAGCAGAGTGACCTCACTTGGACGAGGATCAGAACATGGGATTCTTCACCGCAGAGACACAGAGGCACAGAGGAAGGCGTGGGGAAAAAGCCATCCCGATTCAAGTTCGTGAAGATCGTGTCAGCAGGAAAGCGCACAATGATTTGTTCGGTTTTCTCTGTGACTCTGTGACTCTGTGGTGAAAAAGAATTCTCTATGCAACGGAAACCGCCGACCCGCGACGAAGTTTTGCTGCCCGCACGGTGTTCGCCATCAACATCGCGATCGTCAGCGGCCCCACCCCGCCCGGAACCGGAGTGATGGCTCCGGCAATCTCAGCAACCTCGGGATGAACGTCGCCCACAAGCGTTGATCCATTTTTCGCGAACGCCTGTTCGCGCTTCTCGTTGCCCTTGAAGAAACGATCGAACTCGGCACGGTTGGTGACCTTATTCATGCCGACGTCGATCACGGTTGCGCCCGGCCGGACGAAATCGCGAGTGATCATACCGGCGCGTCCGATGGCGGCCACCAGGATGTCGGCGCGCCGACAGACTTCGGGGAGGTCGCGGGTCTTCGAGTGGCATACCGTCACCGTGGCGTTCGCGTTCAGGAGCAGCATCGCCATGGGCTTGCCGACAATGTCGCTGCGGCCAACGACGACCGATTCCTGACCCGCCACGGGAATGTTGGAGCGCCGTAACATCTCCATGACGCCACCAGGCGTACAGGGAACAAGACCCGGTCTTTGGGTGGACAGGAAGCCGACATTCATCGGGTGGAACCCATCGACGTCCTTGGCAGGATCGACAGCCAGCAGCACCTTCTTGGCGTCTACCTGGGGAGGCAAGGGCAATTGGACGAGGATGCCGTCAATTTCGTCGCGCCGGTTCAGGTCTTCGACGAGTGCCAGCAGTTCGGCAGTCGTCGCGGTCTCTGGCGGCGTGTGCTTCTCGCTATAGAGGCCGACTTCTTCGGAACTCTTCACTTTGCCACGCACGTAAATCTCCGAAGCGGGATTGTGCCCTACGAGGACGACGGCGAGACCCGGACGCATGCCGGCCTCGGCCAACGCTCTTGCCTCCACGGCAACTTCCGCGCGAATCTCGCCAGCGATCTTGTTGCCGTCTAAAATACTTGCCGCCATCGCTTGCCCTCACTTTTCCAGGTTCATTCTAAACCGTCAGAAATCTTTCACCGACAGAGACACAGTGGAAAGCAGGGCGAGATGGAACTGGAGCGCGGTCATGTTTGTCCCAGATCATGTCGCCGCAAGGACGAATAAAACTCCCCTTTTGTTTCTCTGTCTTTGTGTCTCTGTGGTGAAAAATGATCTGGCCCGTCGTACAATCCCCATCATGATTGCTCAGGACCTACTGGACCTGCTAGTCTGCCCTGCCTGCAAGCAGGCACTCGAGGTGAGGAACAATCCCGAGTCGCTCAAGTGCACAGCTTGCCGACGTGTGTATCCGGTTCGCGACAACATTCCCGTCCTGTTAGTGGACGAGGCGACTGTTGATCCTTCCTGACAGTCGGCCTTTTGCTGCCGTTGCAGGTTTTTCCCCTTTTTGATCGGATATCGCCGCTTTCCGTCCTTGAACGACACCTTGTGTCACTTCCCTGACCGTCCATTTCGTACTCTCGCGCGGGGTACCGTCGTAAGGGTTGCCCGCAACTCCACATTTTGGTTGGGGTTAAAGAAACCAGAAGGCTGCCGCGTACGTATATGGAATCAGAGGCTAGTTGCGGCATCGAAATTGCATGCAACATTTCCAGTAGCCGCTGAGTCTAATAGGTACAAGGCAGTAAAGCAGGTCGGAGGTGAGGACGGCCATGAAAGAAAGATTCACAAATAACGAGCTGGCGTCCCTGAGAAGCGATCTCCTGCAAGGTGGGATGATCGACTCACGGGAGGCGGCCGAGCTACTGCAGGTGTTCCTGATGGGTCGCGGCTACGGAGTGTCTCCGCAGGCGGCTCTTGATGCGGCTGGCCGGGTTGAAATGGCCGGTTGCTCTTTGCCAGTTTTGCAGATGGAACTTGAGAACCTGGCACTGGTCATGTAGTTCAGCCTTGAGAAGAGGTGACTTCTCAAGCCGGGCCAGGTAAGCGGTGACAATTGAACAAGTTTTGCAAGATCTGACCCTAATCTCGGGAAACCGGGAGTTGTGATCAGAATCCGAAAGCCGGGTCAACCAGCCCGGCTTTTGCTTTTTAGCTGCGAGCTTCGAGGCACGAGCTTCGAGCGAGCACGGCTTTAGCTTCGGGCCGTGGCAAGCTGACACTTTCGAGAACTGAGCAGGCTCGGCTATGGGAATGATTACTCGTGGCTCGAAGCTCGTAGCTCACTCCTTGACATACCGAACTTCCGTCGCACACCATTTTCTGTCGCTCCGAGGACAAAGAAATGGCTTCCACGAAGAATTCCGGCGCACAAACCACTCCCCAGGCCAGGCGTCCACATATGCCGGGCTACGGGGTACCCGCCAGCAAGAAGGGCCTTCTTCCCTGGAAGTGGGCCGAGCAACGTCTCCGGAAATCGCACAATTATTGGCTGATCACCGTGCGTCCGGACGGCTCTCCCCATGCCATGCCGGTGTGGGGAGCGTTTGTGGACTCGATGTTTTGTTTCAGCACGGGTGACAAATCCAGGAAAGCGAAGAACCTGGCCGCCAACCCGCACTGCGTAATCTGCAACGAGCGGGCGGAGCAAGCCGTGATTGTGGAAGGAATCGCCCAAAAGATCACCGATAAGGACAGGATCAAAGAGCTAAATGTTGCGTACCATCGCAAATATAGGCCCTGGAATCTGGACCCAAAGATGGGCCCGGTTTTTGTCGTAAAGCCTCGGCAAGTGTTTGGGATGTACGAGAAACAGTTCGCCAACGCGGCCACGAAGTGGAGCTTTTAGCCGCGGGTTTTGAGCTAAACGCTTAAGCAACAATATTTCCGAGTTGGCGGAGCCTGCGGAGTGGGTCCTGAACTTTTGGGCGGCCGCTCCGATTGCTCGCAGCTCATGTCTCACGGCTTACTCGTAGCGCAAACTCTCCACCGGATCCAGCTGGGCGGCCCTGGTCGCTGGCAAAGTGCCAAAAATTATTCCGACAAGTGACGAAACAACGATGGCGATGATTGCCGATAAACCGGATATGGGGATCCGGTAAGCGGTCAGGAAGCGCACGGAGAACGGAATGGCCAGGCCGATTACGATGCCGGCGACTCCTCCGACAAGGGAAATCAGCATCGCTTCCGCCAGGAATTGAAAACGAATTTCGCGATTGGTGGCGCCGATCGCTTTGCGGATGCCGATCTCGCGGATGCGGGAGCTTACCGTCGCCAGCATGATGTTCATGATGCCAATGCCGCTGACAAGCAGGGTGACGGCCGCGATTAATAACAAGCCAAAGGTGAGAGCGTTGGCGATTTTGTCCCAGACGGACAATAGCTGGGTGAGATTGCTGACGGTGTACACCGATTCGGGCCGGTGGCGAGAGCGGATGACGCGCTGAATTTGGGCGGTGGCCGGGATCACGTCGTCGGGGCTCGCGACCGTAAAGAAGATCTGCTTCACGGCGGCGGTTTCGGTGAAGTACCGGCTAACCGTGGAAGGGATCACCATGGTGTAGTCCTGCACTTCCGACTGGCCGAACGTGTCGACTCCCTCGCGGAACACGCCGACAACGGTGAACGGAAGTCCGCTCAACTTGATGGTCTGACCGATCGCGGCATCGGCCGAGCCGTAGAGCTCTTCCGCCAATTTCTGCGTGAGTACGCCGACCTTGTTGCGGGATTGCGCGTCGCCTGCATCAAAGAATCGGCCAGAGAGAACGATGAGATTACGGACGCGCTGGTATTCCGGTGCGGCCCCCATGACAGCGATGTCTTTTTCTTTGCCAGAGCCGGCCGCGATGCGCTCGCTAAGGACGACCAGCGGCGAGGCATAGGTGACGCTGGGAACCTGCTCCTGCACGGCGCGCATATCGTCGACCGTGAGCGGGTCGGCAGCGCTGGCCGTGATGCGCTGCGATCCCCCGGAATACTCGACGTAGATCATGTTGGCGCCGATCGATTGGATCAGGCGCTGCACGTATTGCTTCCCCGTCATGCCGATGGTGACCACCAGAATCAGTGAAGCGGTGCCAATCACCATGCCCAGCGCGGTGAGGGCGAAGCGGACCTTATTGCTGATAAACGTCTCGTAGGCGAAGCTGAGGACCTCGTTCAGCCGAATAGTGCTGCGGCGAAGAGGTGGACCAATTTGGCGGCGCAGGGGAGAACGCGAAGGCGGCTGGCACTCGGCGCGCGGGGGTGCGGTATCTGGGGTTGTAGCCATTGCTCAGAATAGATGCTACTCCGGAGCGCAGGTAGCGCACCAGCGCTCGTTTGGGCGGGCGGCTAGGGTACCCGGCACACGATCACAGCATCATTTTGATAAGGACAGTCCAGGCCGGGCGTAGGGCGCTGCTGCAGGACAACCCAGTCGACGCCGTATTGCCGACGCAAGTGCTCAAAGTCGGCGCGCTGGAAGTGGGTCCAGCCGTCGAGCGAGCGCACCTGGGCACGCCAGGTGTCGGCCATCTGCGGGAACATGCTGACGGCACCGCTGTCTTTGACGCGATCGGCCATGCTCGAGCGCTCGGCAAGCGCGCGGAAGCCTTGATGGTCTTCTGCGGCGGCCCTCATGTATTGGGGATCGAGAGCGAACATGGCATCGGGAGGCGTGTGGTCGCGCACCCAAAGAAAAGCTTGTGTCCATGAATTGCCCGGAGCAACGCCGGGCCATTCGATGTGCCGGAGCGACGGAAACAATTCGCGCTGGGCAAGAAACATTCCGGCGCAGATGGGGGCGAAGAGAAGCACCCAACGGCATACAACTTTCTTTAGAACAAATTTCGCCAGGAGTCCGCCTGCGAAGAGAAACAAGAGGATGAACTCCAGTTGCAGTGCGCGCAGGGGCTGCAGTTTGGCGAGTGGCGCCATGCGTTGCGGAACGCTAAGGACCAAAGC
Organism: Acidobacteriota bacterium; assembly: GCA_046728215.1. GTDB lineage: Bacteria > Acidobacteriota > Terriglobia > Terriglobales > Acidobacteriaceae > Gp1-AA133. The sequence goes on from JBKPEB010000007.1 coordinate 21,323, forward strand.
GGCCACAAAGAACATCGCGCCAAAGACGATCGTCGCGCGGCAGAGCCGGGCGAGCACGGGCAGGCCATGGCGCCGGGCGACGCGCCGGAACCACTCCATCAGCAACAGCGGCGCGAAAATGCCCAGCCACTCATACCATTCCCAGCGCAGGAGAAAGAAGTAGGAGCGCGTTTCGAGAATTTCGCGATAGGCGTCACTCACCGGCGGGAAAATATTCAGTGGGAAGATCAGCGCGGCGGGGGTCACGGCCCAGCCGAGGGAATCGGTTTCGGGCCACAGCTTGTCTACGGCCAACCACGCAACCACGTACGCCAGGCAGAAGACCACCATCAGGGGATGAATGAGTCCAGTAAACAGCAACCACAGAGCCGCCTTGATCCATCTCCGCTCGATCACCTCGACAATCACCCAAAGCGTGGCTGCGGTCGAGAGGGCACGGGTCGTCAAGTACTGGTCCATGATGTAAAGAGCCGTGCCAGCCACAGGGATGGTGAGCAAAGAAGCCACCAGGACCGTGCCTCCCCGGGCAGCCAGCGAGTCGCCGAACGCAAGCTGTCCGATCCGCCAGCAGGCCCAGAGAAAGAAGAAGATCGAAAGCACGTGCCACAGGAACAATGCCCAATCAGTGGATAAATGGGTGATTCGTATGGACGCGGCGATCATGTTGGGAAACAGCGTCATGCTCGCGTGCGAGGTGAAGAATGCGGAGTTGAGCGGGTACAGATGCGGATCGACAATCTTCTTGATGCCCGGAACGTAGATCTCGGCGTCTTCGACGTAGGGGTGGTATCCATGGACCAACAAGGCGCCGAGGGTAAGCAGCGCGAGCAGGCCGAATTGACGGGGAGTTGTGCGAGTTGGAGGGACTTCGGTGGTCAAGGTGTTTTCTAGGGCCGTCGGTTATGGCGGGCCGTGAGCTGTGCTAGCCCTCGGCCCGCCATACTTCCTGCCTGCCTGAATCAGCGCGGCCGAATGCCCCGCGATGCGACCTGGTCGAAGTCCACACTTAGCGGAATCCGATATCGGCCGTAGATGTCGCGCATACGCCGCTCCATGCTGGCGACCTCTCCACGGTTGTTGGTTCGCTGGTAATCCAACCATCGGGTGTAGTAACTGTCGAACCGGCGCTGGTCGTCGTAGCTGAGGCGGCCCTCGTAAGAATTCCCGCTACCCACCTGCAACACGACCTGAGACTTTTCCTGGAAGTGATAATCCCGACTGTGACCGTTCCACTGCTGGACGCGGATCCTCAGCTCTTTGGGCCGGCCCGGCGACGGATCGCTCACGCCCAAAGCTTCATTGGTCAGGCGAAAGTTGAGGCTACCATCGCGCGCAAGGTCCTGAATGCGTTGCGTTACATCCAGTCTTCTCCGGCCCTCCCCGTACGTGGCCCGGACGATCGAACCTCTTTGAGCAAAAGCTACACCACTCAGCGTCAAGATCATGAAGCAGATGGCATACGTAAGTTTTGTTCTGAGGCCGGGCATATGCGAAACACTCCTTTGCCGCAAAGGTCGAGGTAAGGTGGTTCTTGGAAGGGATTGTATAACGCGTATTGTCAACGGCGAACAACCGGGGATTGCCCGGATTTTTTCTCGCCCAGGTTCTGCCGGTGCGAAGAAACCGCCTTCGCGCTATGCTGCTCCGCACATGTTCCGCACTCGTTTTAAGAAGGAAATCGTCGCGGAGTTCTTGCCTCCCACCCGTGAGGGGAAGAAGCAGAAGGTCATCATTCTGTGTGACGGTATGCCATCCTTCCCGCGAAAACAGGGACTGGCCAGTTTCCTGGCGGCAAAAGGCTATTGGGTCTTTTATCCGCGCTACCGGGGTGCGTGGGAAAGCGATGGAGAGTTCCTGCGCTTGCCACCGGAACGGGACATTCTCGATGTGATTGATGAATTGCCGGGGGGCGTGCGGGAAGTGACTTATGGGAAGAAGTTCCGGCTGAATCCGGACGAGATCTACGTGATCGGCGGAAGCTTCGGCGGCACTGCGGCGATCCTGGCGTCTCTTGATCCGCGCGTACGAAAGGCCATCGCAAATTGTCCGGTGGTGGACTGGAAGGTTCTCAGAGCCTCGGAGAGGGCCGAGACCTCAAATCCCAGCTACGCTGCCTACATCCGCGAAGCTTTTGGAAATGCATATCGATTGTCCGATCGAAATTGGAAGAAGTTGCGCAGCGGCAGGTTCTACAACCCGGCGTTTCATATCGAGCAGATCGATCCGAGCAAGGTCATGATGTTTCACGCGCAGGACGATCCCTACGTGCCTTATCAATCAGTCAAGCGGTTCGCCGAGAAAACGGGAATCAAGCTGAATCTCTTTCGTCGCGGCGGTCATATTTCGACCGACGAGACCGTTCGGAAATACTGGCCGCAGATCCGGAGGTTCTTTGAATCCACCGCGGCGCTGAAATCTTCGAAGTCCCAGTCTAAGTAGTGACTCTTACTTCGAGCGATCTATGTATATCTCCACTGCGACCAAGTACCACTGGGGGACAGCTCGACCTCAAGCCCTCAACCAGGTGGCGAATCGGAGTGATCGGGAGAGAGGGTAAAGATCAGGCAGAACGCTTTCCAACGACGCCGCGCGCGTAGTAACTCACTCCATTCCCCTCGAGCTTTCTGCCCTTGACGCTGTAGATGCGAAAGCGTCCGAGCCCCCATTTCTGCAGGGCAAACTGAAGGGTAGTCAGGAGCACACCCAAACCGTAAGTGACGCTTCTTCGGAAATTGATCGACGAAGCTTCTTCGAAGTACCTGGTCGGGCAGGATACTTCTCCAATGCGAAAGCCGAAGTGTACGCACTGCGCCAGCATCTGGTTGTCAAAGACGAAATCATCGGAGTTCTCGACCAAGGGCAACTCGGTCAGTACCTGGCGGCTGAAGCAGCGATATCCGGTGTGATACTCAGAGAGCTTGACTCCCAGGAACAAATTCTCAAAAGCGGTGAGCATGCGATTGAAAACGTATTTGTAGAGCGGCATCCCGCCACGCAGGGCCGTACCACCGATAATTCGCGAGCCCAACACGACGTCGTACACGCCGTAGGCCACCATACTGGCCATGGCCGTCACGAGCAGCGGTGTGTACTGATAATCGGGGTGCAGCATGATGACCACGTCGGCGCCGGCCTCGAGCGCTTCGCGGTAGCAGGTCTGCTGATTCCGCCCGTAACCGTAGTTACGATCATGCACAAAGACCTGCAAGCCCAACTTGTGAGCCAGTTCAACGGTGGAGTCTTTGGAGTGGTCATCCACCAGTATCGTCGCGTCGACGATCTCGGGAATCTCGCGAACCGTGGCTTCCAATGTCTTTTCCGCGTTGTAAGCGGGCAGTACGATCGCGATGCGTTTGCCGTTGATCATGCACGTGGAATGCACATCATCATACTCCGGACACAGAGCGGAACAAAGCGGCCGATAGGCGATGCTAGAAGTCCTTCCGCGGAGTTTCAGTGAAGAGAACGCCACACAACGAGGGCGTACAATCACGCTTGAATTTCCCCGAGATATGGCAGACTCCGGAAAAGCCATGTTGACGACGGAGCCCGCAGCTTATGGCCCGGGGAAGCGGCACCGTCTTCTTACGCCCACTGCCGTCGCGCACGCCGCCTTCATTCCTACCGGAATTGTCACAGTACTGCTCGGACCGGTGCTGCCGACGCTTTCCGCGCGCTGGGGTCTGAGCGACGCGCAAGCTGGAGAATTCTTCACGGCGCAATTTCTGGCTTCGACACTGGGAGTCGCGGTTTCTGGCGCTTTGGTACCGAAAGTCGGCTACCGACTCGCCCTGGTGCTTGGGTTGATCTTCATGGCGGCGGGCGTTGGATTCTTGCCGGTGGGGTCCCGTACGGTGGGTCTTGCTGCCGTGGCCTGCTACGGAATCGGATTGGGATTGACCATTCCCACCTGCAATCTGCTCGTGGCGGAGGTGAACCCGGCGACCCGCGCGGCTTCCCTTTCGTTGCTCAACTTCTCCTGGAGTGTCGGCGCCATGGGGTGTCCATTCCTGCTAGCGCCTTTTCAGCACGCGGGCCGGGTCACGATATTTTTCTACTCGGTCGCGGCGTTTGTGCTGGTCGTATCTCTTTTGCTGGCAGGCGTGAGCCTTCCGCGGGCGCAGCAGTCGGACAACGCTTCAACCGGTGCGCAACCACTGCTTCAAATGCTGTTGACTCCGACCGCCATTGTGTTGGGAATTCTGTTCTTCGTTTACGTGGGTACGGAGAATGCCGTGGGCGGTTGGCTGGCTTCTTACGCCAAGCGAATAATGAACGCCAATGGCACCCTCTGGGTGACGACCCCGTCCTATTTCTATGGCGGCTTGCTGGCTGGAAGGGCGCTCGCCCCGTTACTTCTGAAGAGGGTCCCAGAAATTCACGTGGTTCGACTCAGTGTGGCCACGGCGATCCTCGGCCTGATCGTGTTGCTGTCGTCACAATCGGTTTTGTGGATTCTGGTCAGTGCGACTGTGATTGGGCTTGGTCTCGCCGCGATTTATCCCATTACCATTTCGCTGCTTTCGAGTTCGTTTGGCAGCGAAGCCACGCGCCTCGGCAGTGTGATGTTTATGCTGGCCAGCTTTGGGGCAGCGACTCTGCCTTGGGGGGTGGGATGGATTTCGACGAAAACATCAAGTCTGCAGTTTGGATTGGCGATTCCGTTGCTGAGCTGCGTGCTGATGCTGGGACTGTACTCCCGCCGCTGGCATATCGCTTCAGCCCCTTAACACTCACAGCAAATTTGCCCCGCCGCTTGCCTTCACATGACCTGTGCTTGATACAATGTTGCCCGAGCCTCATCGGGTGGCGAGTCACCCCTATTACGTTCCGCGAGGCGAATCCAAGATGCCAGCACCAAGAACATTGTTTGAGAAAGTTTGGGACGCGCACCTGGTCGACGAACCGACCGGTCGGTCGCCTATCCTCTACATCGATCTTCACCTGGTCCACGAAGTCACTTCCCCTCAAGCATTTGACGGCCTTCGAAACGCTGGAAGGCAAGTGCGCCAACCACAGCGCACGGTCGCAACCGTCGATCACAATGTGCCGACCGAGCCGCGTGGCACGCCGATCACCGACCCGATCGCGGCCCGTCAGATCGAGGCGCTGCAGAAGAACTGCAAGGAATTCGGCGTCCGTCTGTTCGACATAAATTCTCCGGAACAAGGCATCGTTCACGTGATCGGTCCGGAACTCGGACTCACGCAGCCGGGAATGACGATCGTGTGCGGCGACAGTCACACCAGCACGCACGGAGCGTTCGGATCACTGGCATTCGGCATCGGCACTTCAGAAGTCGAACATGTGCTGGCGACACAGTGTCTACCGCAGCGCAAGCCGAAGACGATGAAGATTGAAGTAAGTGGCCAGCTTCCCGAGGGAGTGACCGCGAAAGATCTTGCGCTCGGTGTGATTGGCAGGATCGGGACGGATGGCGCGACCGGATACGTGATCGAGTATGCCGGCGAGGTTGTTCGTGGACTCAGCATGGAAGGGCGGATGACGGTCTGCAACATGAGCATCGAGGCCGGAGCTCGCGCCGCCATGGTGGCGCCCGATGAAACAACGTTTGCCTACGTGAAGGGGCGACGCTTCGCTCCTCAGGGTAAGGCTTGGGAAAATGCCGTCGCGTCTTGGCGAGAGTTGGCGTCGGATCCGGGAGCTCAATACGACAAAGTGATCACGGTTGACGCATCGTCGCTTGCGCCGTTTGTGACGTGGGGAACGAATCCCGGCATGGTCGTGCAGGTCACTGAGCGCGTACCAGAGTTGAACGGAAGCAGTGATGCTGACCGTCGTGCGACGGAACAGGCGCTGCAATATATGGGGCTGCAACCCGGCACTCCGATCGAGGCGATCGCGATCGACCGCGTATTTATTGGGTCATGCACGAACTCCCGAATCGAAGACTTGCGGGCCGCCGCGCGCGTTGCCAAGGGATATCGCGTGAATCCCAAGGTGCGGGCGATGGTGGTGCCGGGATCGCAAGCGGTAAAGCAAGTCGCAGAAAAAGAGGGATTGCATCGGATCTTTCAGGAAGCGGGCTTCGAGTGGCGCGAGTCGGGTTGCTCGATGTGCCTGGGCATGAATCCCGATATTCTGCAGCCGGGCGAGCGCTGCGCTTCCACCAGCAACCGCAACTTTGAAGGACGGCAGGGGCGGGGCGGACGGACGCATCTGGTCAGTCCGATGATGGCTGCCGCGGCCGCCATTTCGGGACACTTCACAGACATTCGAAAGTGGAGGTTTCAGTAGTTGGTAAGCACAACTGGAAAATTCTAAAGATGAAACCTTTTCGCGTACATATGGGCCGAGTCGCTCCGCTGGATCGGGTGAACGTCGATACCGACCAGATCATTCCAAAGCAGTTTCTGAAGCGTATTGAGCGCACGGGCTTCGGGGAATTTCTTTTTCATGATTGGCGGAAAGCAGCGACGGCTGACGATCCCTTTGTGCTTGATCATCCGCGCTATAAGAATGCGAGCATCCTGGTGGTCGGGAAGAATTTCGGCTGCGGTTCCTCGCGGGAGCACGCCGTGTGGGCGCTAGCGGACTTCGGCTTCCGCACCGTGATCGGTACGTCTTTCGCCGACATCTTCGCGAATAACAGCACCAAGAATGGCTTTTTGAACGTCGTACTGAGTGAGGAAGAGGTTGCGGAACTGCTGCGCAGGGCCCAGCAGTTTGCTGACTACCATCTGACCGTCGATCTCGAACAACGAAGAGTTTACGACGATCACGGATTTTCAGCGCAATTTCAGATCGATGACTTCGTGCGCCACTGTCTGCTGGAAGGTCTGGACGACATCGGGCTGACACTGCAGCATGAAGAGAAGATTGCGGAGTACGAGAAAAACCATCCTGTACCTTGGGCCGGGCGAGCCTAGCTTTTTGTCGCGCCTCGATTTCGCGTTGATTTCTCCGCGCCCTCCAGAGCTTCTGCCATCTCGAGCAACTTGGTGACGGTGTTCCAGTTTCTCGCTGTGCCGGTTTTCTTTAGCGTGCGATCCAGAACAGGGACCAGCTTCGACCGGCCCATTCCATCCGGAAAGTAGATGTAGAGTTCGCGCTTGGCCAGCCTAATCTCTTCCTGCGCCTGGATCGCGCGGATCTGGTCGCATCGTTCCTTTTCCAGATCGCTCGCGAAAAAAGTCACGATCAGTTTGCCTGGTTCCAGGCCCTTGCGAGCCGCGAAAGGACTGCGCGCGATGCAGTCCTTGAGTTCGACGGCGGTGCGCAGCACGACGTCGGCGTGGAACCCGAACTTGCGTTGGATGGCTTCTTCCAGGCGCTTTGCCAGCCGAAGTGTATTCGCCTCTTCAGATCGGAAAACAACATTGCCACTCTGCACGTAGGTCTGACTGTCGCGAAGTTTAAGCGACTGGCAGAGCGCGCGCAATTCTTCCATCTTGATTTTGTGATGGCCGCCAACGTTCACTCCGCGCAACAACGCAATCATGATGGGCATAGGCTTAATCGACGCGATTGCAAGATTTTAACGGACTTTCTGGATAATGGGTTTACCGCCGAGTACGCCGAGAGCGCCGAGAAGGCACGGCGACCAGGCCTTCAGACGAAGAAACGCTCAGTTTCATCCATCTCTGAGCAGTGGCGCCCTTCTTGCTCGGAGTTCTCGGCGCGCTCGGCGGTGAAAGGCCCCGGGGGACTTTGAGCGCGCAAAAGAACGGGCGCATTCATGAATGCGCCCGGTACAACGGTTAATCCCTCAATTACTAACGGTTCTGCCTGCGGTCGGATTTGTCTTCGTGCTTCTGCTGTTCCCTGTTGTTGCGTTGGTTGTTCTCGCGTGATGGCCGCGCTTCCGTGCGCGCAGGAGAACTGGGCGCAGAGGCCTGGCGCTCGGCTCGCGGCATGGAGACAGGCTGTGCTGTCCGTGGAGCGCTCGGCCTTGCAGTATCGACACTCGGACGGATGGATCCAGTTGGGGCACCCGGACGCGGCATCGACGACGGGTTCGACCGCGACGTTCCCATGTTCGGGGCCGCCGAATTCTGCGCCGGGCGCGAAACAGTCCCTGCGACGTCAGGCGTGGGATTCGGAGTTTCCTGATAAGGCCGACCTGTCTGCGTCGGTCGAGGGATTGCCCGCCCCGCATTCGACGGTGCGGACAAAGATCCAGGGCTCGTAGGTGCAGAGTTGCCGTTCCCGTACGACGTTTGCGGCGTGTCCGGGCGCGCTACGGGTCTTGGCTGGTTGCCGATTGGACTTGTCGCCATTGGCGATCCGGGCCGTACCGGTTGTTTTAGCTCTTGTGCGGTGGGAGCCGCAGTTGTCGCGGATTTCTCGTCCGACCCAGCGCCGCTCTCATAGGACTTTTGCGGCATGCCCGGGCGTGGCACGGGCCTTCGTTGAATTCCACTCGGACTCGTTGCCATGGGCGATCCCGGTCTCACCGGCTGCATCGGGTCTTGCGCCTTCGGAACCTCCGTCGTCGCCGGCTTGACGCGGTCTGCGCTGGTGTTTCCCGAAGACATCTGCGGGCCGTCTGGACGCATTCCTGGCCTCGGTTGGCCTCCACGAGGATTCACGCCCGTAGGAGTTCCGGGCGTCACTGTCTGGGCAGGTTGAGGCGCAGCCTGTGCGGCTGGCGCTGCCGGGCGCGCCATGTTCGACCGCAACCGCGATTCCGTCTGCGCATCAAGAGGTCTGCCGGGCGTTTTCTCGAGGGCTTCCCTCCGAACTTCGAACGGAACCGGACGAGCCGGCGGTGCGACGCGCGAGACTACCGGGCGCACGGTGGCGATCCGGTTCGAAGGAAGCGGCGCCTGGGCTCCTGCTCGGGCGCCAAGTACGCTTGTCCTGGCGGGCGCAACTTCCACTGTGTTCACGACCGACGCATTCCGAAGTTCGCCGGCGGGAACCGCGATCGCGGCCCTGGCAACCGGTTCAGAGTTGGTCATGGCCCGGGTCGGGACAGCGGTCACGGCTCCTGTTACGTTCTGATTGACGTAGTGAATGTTCCTAACATTGTTGTTCACAACTGTTGTGTTGTTGACGTAATAGTTGTTCGTCACGTGCGTAATGTTGACGATCCGTGTATTGGTGACGTTGACCTGCTGGAAGTAAGTTCTGCTGACATGGTAGGAGGGAACGTAAGGCTCTCCCCATCCCAGTGGAAACCACGCCACTCCGCTGCCGCCACCGACCGATAGGCTGACGCCGAAACGCGGACCGCCGACCCACGCGACCAGTGCAGGTGCGTAGACCGGGCGCGCAACAACCACGGGTCCGGGAGCCCACGCCCAGTATCCACCGATGTGAACCCAGCGTCCATAGTGGCAGGGCGCGAATCCCCAGGGCGCTTCATCGACCCAGGTCCAGCCCCACGGCTCGACCCAGACCCAGTGCCCATTGCGATAGGGAGCCCAACCAGGGGCAACCGTAGGCACCCAGACGGGACCGTAGGCGGACTCGACGCGCCACGTTCCGTATTCATCGAGATCGTCGGCACCCACCACATCGGACGAAACGTACTGATAAGACTTGGCGTGATCTTCGCGATCATCGCGGACGCGGCACCAGTCATCGAATCCATCGAGTCCGGGCGCGCTCGCCACCTGGTGCTCGAGGGACGTACCCCCGCTGAAGGTGGCCTGATGGCCGGAACGCATCCTCACTCCGGGGCCCTGCCCGTTTGCTTCCCCTTCGCCCTTCCACACCGTCACCGATGTGGTGTCAGCGTTCGGATCAACGTCGAAGCGGTAGTCGCCTGCCTTCAGGATGGTGAAGGCCTGATTGGGGGTGTCGATTTCATAGCTCTCTCCACCGAAGAGATGGCGGATGTGGAGGTTCAACGTACCCTGATCGAGTTCCACTTGCACGATGTCATCGCTGACGTTGGTGAGGGTAAGACTGGTCTCCGCGTTCATGCGAAGAGCCGCGCTGCCCAAATGCAGTTCCGCACGAGCCTCTTTATCGGTCCAGACGCGATCCGAGGTCGTGAGCGGCCGGTTGACGACCGCGGGGACCCAATCGTCCACGCCCCCGGGCTGCATCGAAACGGCGCCGGAAATGTACTTAACGCGAACCGCACGGCTCGGCGGATCGGCAAGAGCCGAAAGTGTGGTAAGCGATATGAAGATCGCCAAGAAACCAGGCATCCAGAAGCGTCGAAAGCTGATCATGGTGGTCGGTCCTCCTATGGAGATCCCGGGCGGAAGCAGCACTGTCATCGAACAGCACGCCCCGAATGCTCACTGTTGTTAACCCGACGTGAAATCCACAGTTGCGTGGTCGGACTCAGTATGGAAGACCTGGTAATGCTTTGATAGTGACGGTGGTAATGTCCCGGAAAGACTCAGGCTCGGGACGAATAAGCAGCCTTGCCGTCTTGATCCTGGGGCGCTTAGCACCGCTAACAACTCCGAGGCGTCTCGCTCTCTTATAAGATTTTCCTTGACAGCCCGGCAGTCGTACCCTGACCTTATATTGCTGATTAAATCGATTCAATACCTACATCTGTAACGAGTTTCACCCATAGAACGCCGGTTATTACCCACGAGTTGCAGGTCAGGGCCCGCAAATTAAGGAAACAAACGTCGCGATGAGCCAGGCAGACAAACAATCCACTCTTCCCGTGTGCGGCGTTGCCGTCGACATGGGAGCTTCCCATTTGCGATTTGTTCTGGCGACCAACGATGGGGAGATCCTCGACGAATCGCGCGAGCATTTGCGAGCGGAGTCCGGACCTGGGGGCGTGATCGCGCAGGTGCGCGATGGAATTCGCAGCCTGGTCGACAGGCGGCCCCAAATCCGTCTGCTGGGAATCGCGATCGGCGTGCCCGGCGGGGTCGACCCCGGAACGGGCAAGGTTATCGATGCCAACAATGTTCCCGGGTGGCGCGAAGTCAATATGGGCAGCGAATTGGAGGAGAGCTTCGGAGTGCCGGTCTATCTTGACAACGACGCGAACATGGCAGCAATCGGCGAGCATTGGCGTGGTGCGGCCCGCGACGTCGACAATTTTGTTTTCGTGGCTCTGGGAACCGGCATAGGTGCCGGGATATACGTCAATGGGCAGATATGCCGGGGCCGCAGCGGCTTCGCAGGGGAATTGTTCCGCATGAACCTGGAATGGCCCCGCTGGCAGGAGGACTTTCCCGATACGGGATATCTGGAAGTCCACGTCTCGGGCGTGGCGCTGGCCACGGAAGGGCGGAAGATTCTGTCATCGGGAAACGGCTCCGCGGCGTCTACCCTAACGGAGCGGCGCGACGCGCGCTATGTATTTGACGCAATGCACGACGGAGATCCGCAAGCCCGCGAGCTGGTGGAGAAGAGCTTCGTCGTACTCGGGGTTGCGGTCGCGAACGTTGTGAGCATCGTTGACCCTGAGCGAATTGTGTTCAATGGCGGGATCGTGCAGGGCGCGCCCGAATTATTGCTGAGTACCGTCGAAGAGGTGGTGCGCAAGATTCATCCAAACCCCCCGCAGATTGAACTCAGCAAGCTCGGCGACAGAGCACAAATCTGGGGAGCGCTGCGTACCTTGCTGGAGCCTGCACAGGAACACGCCATTCGCGCAACCAGTTCCCGCAAAGCCTGATACAAAGAAAAAGCGAGGAACCGTCATCGGTTCCCCGCTCGTATGTGTCTTGCTTTCACGTGGTCGTTAGGTCTCGACCCGTCAAATCACCCGACTAGCTGACGCTCGCGAACTTGCGGCGCACAAGGCCGCCGAGTCCCACCAGGCCGGTGCCCAGCAGAGTCAGAGTGCCGGGTTCCGGCACTGGGGCGGGGGTGATGCAGGTTTTGCCATGAAGTTCATCGATGGAAAGGCGACCATCTTCGTTCTCGAATTCGAACAGCTGCGTGGTCGTGCCATTCACATGCAGACCGTCGACCGTCGCCGAAAACGTCCCCACGAGTTTGAACAGATCATCTGAGAGCTTGGTCCAAGTGCCAGCGAAATTGTTCGCAAAGAGTGCTGTTCCCAGGCCGTTCACATCGATTTGGAAGGTTCCACCGCTGAACAGTCCGCCGCCGAGCAGCGACCCGGTGAAGTTGCCCGTGTCGAACGCAACCGAGCCGACATGTCCCGAGAACAGAACACTGCCATCAAAGGAGACTTTAGTGAGGCAAGAAACAACGTCGATCCCACTATTGCTGGCGCTTCCGGAGATCACGCCCTTGTTGGTGAAGTGGAGCGAATCAGCAAACGCCGGCGAAACGCACAGCGCCAGAAAAATTGCCCACACTGCAATGCGCAACTTCATTGAGGTCTCCTAATGCGATTGGGTTCGACGATTGGCGCAGCGGCCGCTTTCTAAACCCGTTGTGATCGGTTGGCCGACGCAGTCAGAGGGGAGCAAACCGTCGCCTACTCAATGGCAAGCGGGATTCCAAGAAGGGGAGATTGCATCCCGCTCAAACAGAATGGGTTACTGGAGCAAGCGATCTGGCACTTTGGTAACCATTACTGAAAAAGATTGCGACATCTGGATGTGCTGTAGAAATAGACTTCCATGTCCGGTTTGTAAGTCGGATACACGACCACGCAAGCGATCGCAAGCGCTCTCCCGGCGTGACATAACTTGTAAGAAAAAGATTTACTCGACTGAGTGAATGAAATGAACTTCGCAGTTACTCGACGAGCAAGTTATCGACCCGGAACTTGCCGATCACTACGCTGACGCGGTCTCCCTTCTTCACGTACCGCTCCTTGTTGGAGAAGACCATCCAGTAAATCTTGCCGGCTTCGGGACTCGTGGCCTGGCGAAGTTGTCCGACTTTCTCGAGCGTAGGAATGGAGAGGCTGACGTTGGCGCGTGGGGAAATCAGCGCTGGCTGATTGTGTTTGTCATTCAGCTGCGCCGCTTTTTCGGCGTCCAGCACGCGGTAGCTGAAGCGAATCATTTCGCCAGACTCCACCGACTTCACGTTGAATGTATCGACGCCCCAGATCATCTGATAGTGGTTGCGTGCCTTCGGCGGGATCGTCGTGGCCCGGAACCGGCTGGTGCTTTTTGGCGCCGGTGTCGCAGGGGTTGCGCTCGGAGGCGGGGTGGAAGGCTGGTCCTTGGCGGGAGCCGATGCCGGATCCGATTGAGCAGCAGCGAGAGCACTTGCCAACGTGACGGTGATGAAAGCAGATGCAAGAACGGTTTTTGGAAAGCGCATCGTTTGTTTATTCCACATCATGATTTGATGATACATCGTTTTGAAAAACCGTTTTATCGCTCGGTGAAGTGGTTAGATGCCCAAGGTAACCAGCCGTGCCGCTTTCTTGTAAAAGAAAAAACTGCTCGCGAGGGTCACTCGCGAGCAGTGTGCTTGCTGGTTCTGTTTCGGTTAGTTGGCGTGCCCGACCAGCGCTCCCGATTGTGGACTTGCGGCCGCATTGTCGGTGAAGCTGATCGTTCCGTTGTGATCCACGCCGCGCGGTGCCATCACATTGGTGAACCGCACGGTAACCGTGCAACTCTGGCCCGGCGCCAGTGTGGCTCCCGTACAAGTGTCGGGTCCTGCCAGAATGCCGTTGATCAGCGACCAGGTGAGCAGTCCCTCTCCCGGGGCCGTTACCGTGTCACTAGTCACCGTGAACTGCGCTCCCGTGGTGGTGGGCGCCGTGTTGGTCAGCGTGACTAGGCCCGTAGCGGTGTTCACACCCGTAGGCAACGTGATGGTCAACGGATTCGGCGTGATCGAAACGGTTGCCCGATCCGTCACTCCCGTGCCCGTCAGGTTCACCGGCGTCGGCGTCACGGTTGCGCCCGTGTAAGCCACCGTCAGCGTTCTGCCGAAGACCGCCGCGGTCGTCGGAGCAAACTGCACTTTGTAGGTGCAGGATGCGCCTACCGCCAGCGTCGCACCGCAGTTCGGAGCGCCCGCCGGGAAGGTCCCGGTGATCACGCGCGAGAACGGTTGCGGTGTTCCGCCACCCAGCGTGAAGGTGCCGCCCGCTAGGGCTACGCCGCCCGTGTTGGTCACGGTCAGGTTGTGCACGTTGCTGGTGGTACCCACCGACCAGTTGCCGAAGTCACCCGAACCGGTAACGCTGGCGCTGGCAGCAGCGCCACCGCAAACCTGACCGGCCGAGATGTCCACCGCACCCACGTCTACGCACGGGTTGCCTGCGGTCTTCCGCGGGTTACCGAAGAAGTCCGTAGCTGGCGCCGACGCGTACGTCGAAGCCGTGGACCCGATGTAGTCGATGAACGGTGAACCGCTCGCCAGGGCGTAGTTGCCCAGGGTCACACCCGACAGCGGATGGGTCAGGGCGAGCGGGCCCCAACTGATGTTGATCCAGTTGTTGCCTTCGTCGACCGTGGCTGCCGGCGTCAGGTTGAAGATCGGGTTTGGAACGGTGGCGTCCGAGATACCCGGAGGCACCATCCAACCCGCAGACCCCAATTCTGGCGGAATGCGCGAGCCGTTGCAGTATTGCTGGACAACTCTCGGGTTGGTCGCCGAGTCACCCGTACCCGTGTATCCGGCTGTGCTGGACAGCACCGAGTAGACCGGGGCGAGCGTGGTGCCCGAACCGTGATTGGCCGGACCGGTGTCACCGCGGACGCCGATATCCCAGTAGCTGGCCGTGGTGCAAGCACCTGTGCCTCCGGTGATGACCGAGGCACCGTTCGTTGTCGTAGTAGCGTCTCCCTGCGGCTGAGTCGGTGCCTGGGTGCTGGTAAACGCGTTGAACAGAGCCACCACGTGCTGCTGGTTGAGCGTTCCCGTACCGAGTGCGCCTACACCGATGTAGTATGCACGGTTCTGCCAGAACAGGTCGTTATTCAGGACCGGATACGACACGTGTTTGCAGGTGCCGTTCGTCTGCGACGTCCCGGGCTGGAAGTGTCCGTCAGGGCAGCGCACCGTGGGCAGAAGGTTCAGGTCTGCCTGGAACGGCACGCTGTTTTGGATCGCGACCAATCCAGCCGGCTGCGGGTTGGACACCGTTCCGCAGTTCGACGTGCAGGTCGGGCCGGTGCTGCTGGCAATCGGCGCTCCGATGGTGTTGAAGAGCACGCCCGACGACGCGGTAGTGTCGTTGGATACGATCGTGTTGTTGATGATGTTGACCTGCAGAGCATCCTGCAGGGAGATGCCAGCGCCGTCCCAGCCCGCGACGTTGTTGGCGATGATGTTGTTAGTCACGTCCGCCGAATACCAACGCGAAGGGTGCTGCTGATTCTGGTTGCCCGTGGTCACCGCTCGGCCATCGGGGAAGAAGGTGACTTCCGACCCATTCAGGCCCTGGAAGCGGATACCACCACCGCTGCCGCTTTCCGCCGCGTTGCCCATGATCAGGTTGGCATTGATCTGCAAGTGCGGACCAGTACCATCACCCGTTCCTGGAGGGCAGTCGCCATCGGGCGCCGTGCCGCAAACCGGATCCGTATCCGGAGCACCCAGGACCGCGATACCGCCACCGTTGGTGGGAATCGTGGGGTTGGTGCTCTGGTTGAACAGGATCGCGTTGTGCTCCATGTCACCGTTGTAGCTGAACCCAAGGTGAATCACACCGCCACCGTCGCCGGTGCTCAGGTTGCCGCACACCCAGTTGTTCTGGAACTTGTAGTTGTCGGCGCCGGTACAGAACGCGACACCACCCGCTCCGGAAGGCGTGGCCGAGAACAGCTCATCGCCCAGGGTGTTGTTCGATGACACGTTGTTATTGTGCACGTTGACGTTCAAGTTGAAGCAGAACGGCAGCTGCGTGTTGGTCGTCACAGGGTTGATGCTGCTTGGGAACATGCTGTTCCGCATCGAGTTGCTGAGCGCCGAATAACAGGAGCCCGGTACTTCGTTAGCAATGCCGCCCTGCAAGTACTGCGGCGGGAATTCGCCCTGGCCGATGCTGATGCCGCCAGAGAGCGTGCCGGTATTGCTGTTGATCCGGTTGTTGCCGATCTGGAGGTTGTGCGCCCAGCCGTGCACGAAGATGCCGCCACCACCTTGTGAGCTATCGGTGATACCGAGACCATCGATGCTCGAGGGATTGCACCAGAAATTGCTGGGGAACGGATTCGCGTTGCGCCCGTTGCCGCAGCTCTGGTTGTTGTTGGTGAGAATCGTGGTGCCGTCGGGGAAGGTATCAGCCGCGAACGGGCTCGCACCTCTTGGGAAGTTCACGCCTTTCGCCAGCACCGTGATACCGGCGCCTTCGTACGCACCCAACAGCGTGGGTTCTTGCAGAAGTTCGGCCAGGTTGCCGTTCAGCGTGGCATCCCATCCAACCGTCGCCTCGAGAGGCAAGCGGTCAACCTGCGGATTGCGCGGTGTTCCGACAAAGTCGCTCCAGCCGGCACCGGGGCAGCTGAACTGACCGGTCGGATCATAGGGGTTGCCTGCGTTGTTCGCCGTACCGTCGAGCGAGATTCCGAACAAGCACACAGCCTGGCGGCGCCAGGGATCGAGTCTGCCTGCCGGGTGCGGATTCGCGTTGATGATGCTGGAGGCAGCGCCGACACCCTGCAACCGGACCGGTTTCCACATCAACACCATTTCGGTGTGAGCCGAGGGTGATTTCGTGAGCGTGCCACCCGTCGTGGTATTGCAGGCTACGGCAGAACCGTTACTGGTTCCGGCGGTCGCAACGCAGGTGGGGTCCACGATAATCAGGTCGCCAGGATGGGCCTGATCAATGGCCGTCTGGATCGAGTCGGTCGCCGCGACGTGGGTCGGAGTCTTGCCGCCGACCGTTACCGTGATGGCATCGATCGATTGCTTTCCGTTTGCTGCCGTAATGACCAGCTGACCGCAACTCGCCGAACTTCCGCCGTACACCGTCTGCTGCTGAATGCTGCAAGCAGGAACACCGGAAGGAACGATGCCAGTAATACTGTTCTGCGTCCACCGCACCCCGGTCATCGGTACTCCGCCAATCGTCACGTTCGGGCACGAGAGCAAAGCACTTGAGGTGTTGCAAGACTGACCCACGCCAGTCGAAGTCGGTGCTGCTCCGAAGTTGTAGTGGCGGAGAGCCTTCTTCTGGTTATACGGCGCGGTGGTTTGTTGAGGACCAGCGTAACCGTAGTTGTTTACCATCTGGTCGCCCAGGGCGTTGATGGTCAGAGTGTGACCAGCCGCGCTGACCCAAGGACCAACCCCGTCGCCGTCCACTTCGCTGACTGCTGGCGTGGCATCCGGATAAGCGCAATCAGGATTGTTGTAGCCCGCGCCTGCAAAAGCGGCCGTGGGCACCACCGGCGTATCCATGTACTGCGTCTGTCCCGGCATGAACGGGATTTCGTAGCAGAACTGGCTGTACGTCGGGTTGTAGAGCGGGTCGGTGATCATCGTGCCACTCGGACCGGGAATCGGACCTGGGTCGTTCATGCACGTGACCATCATCGTGGGCGCGTAACCAGTCGGGTTCGGCGGGTTCACTTCCCACGTCGAGTAGTTCAGCCCGTTGTAAGCGCCCCAGTGATCGGCATACGTGCGGGCGATTTCGTTTCCGTTAAAGTCCTTGATCGAGATCGGCAGGTCCGGCGGAGCGAATTTCTCACCAAACTGCGGCGAGAACGGATCAAATTCCGAAGTGAAGTCGTCCGTAATGACGCCCGTGAAGTGGGCGGCAGCGTGGGTCGAGGTGAAGATGTAGAACTTCACGAGGGCCGCAGTCTGATCGTCAAGCGTGACTTCCTTGCGATCGCAGAGATTGCGAGTTGCACCCGCGAAGGGCGAAACTTCTCCCGAACCCGGGAAGAGGCTGATGAAGTCGGGCACAACGCGGGCCGCACCCACGCAAGGCCAGAAACTCTCGATGCTGCCCGTGTCACCTTCATGACGAGGAGTAGCGCCGAGATCCGTGGTCGAATTCTGCGGGTTGTTGCCGTTGTACGCGGACGCCAAAGCAGCCTGGTCGGGCAGGATGAATACGTTGCCCAAGCCGGCAAACTGCTGCGTCGGAGGTGCGATGTAGGTGTCGCCGATCAGGATGTTCTTGTCCTCTTCCTTGACCAGTTCGTAGCCCGGCGGCACAACCACTTCGACCACATACTTGCCCGCAGGCAGCATGGGTGCACCGAATCGGTAAGCATCGTGTGAATCCGGATCAGTCGTGCAGATCTTGCAGTTGGTGCCGGCCGGCTTGCCCGTTGTCGGGTTAATGCCGGTGACGCTGGGGAACGAGTACATGCCGTCATACGGAGCAGGCTGCAACTGGTTCCAGTTGTGCATGCCGTCGTAGCACTTGTACTGCGAATTGTTCGGGATCGTGTGTAGTGTTCCACCGTTGTGCTGGTTGTTGTACACGTCAAGATAGGCGGGCTGATTTTTCAGCGAGAAATAGAACAGGTCGGTCGCCGTCTGACCGGGGCAGTTCATGTTCGGATTGTTGTCCGAGCGGAAGCCCTGGGCCCAATCGTCCCAGCTGCTCGTCGTGGTGGTGTCCGCCAGGGTCAGGGTTTGCGCGCCCGTTGCGGGGTCGGTGCCTTCCTTGTAGAGATTGACCGTGACGTTCGGCACGCCCGGTTCCCAGCTCAGTTGCAACAGCAAGGAAGGATCGTCAAATGGACGAGTTGAGGCGTAAATCACGTGACCGTGAATTCCGCCGTTCTCGCCGGCTACGAAAGGTGTCTTGCCGAAGTCCAGGAACGAGTTCTGACCGGAGAATCCCTGCCAACCGTAAGAACTTACCCACGGGGCATCGATTCGACCGGTAGATCCTCCAGTTCCGCCGGACCCACCAGCGATCGGACCCTTGGCGATCGACAAGCCGTTGCAATCTGCATTGGTGCAGTAGACCGAGCCCGGTACTCGCAGCGGCGTCGGAACTGGCGTTGGTTCATTCGTGTTCGCCATGAAGGTGTAAGCGGTGGAATTTCCGCATGGCGGATTGCTGTCGGTCGTACTCGTGCTGCATCCCGCCGATCCGTCCGCCGGACCACCCGCGTCATAGACCACGTGGGTACCGGTGCTCTTGTAGCGGGTCGAGTCGGTTTCAATTACGTACCAGGAGAATAGCGGGAAGACCTCGTTGAAGCCGGCATTCCCATCCAGGTCCGTGCTGTTGAAGTTGGAGAAACTTCCATCGCGGAAGCGAATGTTGGTCGCAACCAACGCGAGCCCCGGCTCGGTGTCCTCGCGGATACCGTCGCCGTTCTGATCGAAGAACGTCTGCGTGTAGATGTCCGCCTGCCACTGGTTCATGGCGATTTCAAGCGGCGGAGTCGCAGAGTTTACGCGAACCGGCGTGGAGAGGCCGTCCACCAGCATGTCGTTCCACTGGTCGAACACGGTGATCCTCCAGTCTCCCACGGGAAGACCCGAAAGAGAGAAGTGCCCGGTGCCATCGCACTTGGTGAAGGCGAAGTCCTCGCCGTCCGGATCGCCGAAGCTCACATAGCACTGCGTGAAGGCGAAGGCGTCGTTCGAACCACTGCTGTAGAGCCGCTGGTCGGGCGTGCGGCTCATGCGAACCGTCGTAACCAGGCCGCTCACAGTTTGGGTGCAATCCGCGCCCGTGATGTTCGGGTCCGAACCGTTGCAGATACCAGCCAAGCGGCTATTGATGATCGCCGGATTGGCAAAGCCGATGGAGACGTGGTAGCCGGCCGGCCCAAATTCCTGGAAGTAGCTCGGCTCACCCACGCGCAGGAACGAGTCATGCGCCTTCTGGCCGTCCAGGGTATTGGTCTGGAGCCACTCTTCACCGCGACCGATGCGGTCCGCGGCAGGAGTGGCCACGATGCCGTAACGTCCGGGCATAAGGTTCGCAACCACGACTTGGCCGCGCAGCGGAGAGTGCGTGACGCCATCCGATTCAAACTCCGGGCAGGTCACGATCGTGCTCGTGATCCCGGTCGGACTCGGCTGGTTCGGCACCGGTGAATCGCCGCTGGAATCGATGGCCAGCAAGGCGCCCTTCGAAATCGGACACGCATCCGCGCCCGTGCTCGGATCGATAGTTCCCGACAAGGCGTTGGACAACGGCATGTTAAACATGTCGTAGGTCATCTGCCCGGTCGCGTCGCCCGTACCACCGGCGTCGTCAAACATGGTGATGTTGAATCCACCCAAACCGGGTTCTTGAGGCGAGAGCGTATCCACGCCGCCACCGGCGTCATTTTCGCTGTTGAGCGGGAAATCGTCTTCGAACACGAACACCGAGAGCTTCGCGGGTTGCAAAGGCGTCGGGTTCACAAATACGTTGACTGGTCCGTAGGTTGCCGTGCACGAAGCAGCTCCAACCGCGCACAGCGCCGCGAGCGGATAGCCGCCCATGCCGTGAGCGTGGCCTTGAGCCGGAGTGGCCAGAGCATCGGCACCGTCACCTGGCAGAACCGAGATGTAGTAGCGCTTGCTCGGATCCAGGTGAACGCTGCTAGGCTCCACAGCTGTCTGCTGTGCTCCAGCGCGGCACGCGCCGTTGCCCACGTCGCAAACCGCGTTGTCGTGAGTCCCGGTCGCCGGGTTCAGAAAGGTCTGGCCAGATTCGCAAGACAGTGTTCCCACGCAGCCCGTTGCCACCACCGGCATGTAGCTGGTGTGGAAGTTGGTGCCGAAGGTCATCACGCTCGTCGAACCAGGCGCACCGCCGTTCGTGGTGGCGTTGGGATCGCCGGAATTGTAGAACGTGCGGTCTTCTTCAATGATCCAGCGGAAGTCACGAGGCGTGACTGCGGCTTTCGTGGATCCATCGATGAGGTTCACGACCGGGCCGTTGCCCTGCGGGAAGATCAGGGTCACGGTAGCCGCGGCCGAGCTCACTACACCTTGTGAGTTCTGCGCTTTGTAAGTGAAGTTGTACGTGCCGGCCGCGGTGACGAACGCATTGAAGCCGCCGTTCTTGTCGAGCGCGACGCAGGGAGCTACCGGGGGAGCGGCGCAGGGGGCGATCCCGTTCGTAGCGCCGGCCGCGAGCGTTGACGGCGCAACAGTCAGCGCATAACCGGCGTTGTCCTTGTCATACACCAGCACACCAGGCGACTTGATGGCCAGGAACGTTTGCACGTTCGAGTTGTACGTCGCATTGCCCATCACGATGCCGCTCGCGCTCTCAAGAGTGGCGGCGCTCAGCGTGATCGTGGTGGTCGGACCGGTTCCATTCGCCTGGTACGTGAACGTGTCGGAACCATTGAAGCCCGCTGCGGCCACGTAAGTGAAAGTGCCGTCGGTGTTCAGGGTCAACGTGCCGTTGCTGGTTGTTCCAGAGCCCACAAGTTTGACGCCATAAACATTGACATCGTTCGCGATGACGCCTTTGCCGGGATCCGAGACCGTAAGAGTTTGCCCTGCTACGACGGAGTTATACGCATCGGCGTTTGCGATTGCCGCCGTAAACGACGGGGCGCTCGGCAGGCCGTTGTTGTTGACGCCGATGTAAGCCAGCATGCCGGCGTCGCGTTGCGTGGCGTTGCCCGAGAGACTCAGTTCACGATCGAAGATCGGGAGGGCCGTTCCGCCTGTGGCGGGCGCGTTGATCATCACGTCATAGGTCTTGCCCGCGGCCAGGAATACTTCGCTCTGCACGCGAGGAAGACCTGGTAACGGATTGCCGTCTTCCGCAATGAGCGCAAACCCCGAAGGAGCATTCACACCACCCGCTCCATATTGCGCGCCTACGACCGAGGGCACGTGCATCCGCAGTCCGGCGTTTACGACGCGAACCAGCACGTTCCCGGTAACCGTTGTCGCCGCCCCGACCGGACTCACTTTGAAGAGAGATGCGGAGGCGTTGGTCTTGTCGAACGCCACGCCGTTAATGAGGTAATAGAGCGGCCTGTAGTTCACCGCTGGCGGATAGCACTTGTTAAAGGTGGTAGAGGCCGGATTGCCGCAGCCGTTTGGCAGACCGGACCAAACCAGGGTCTCGCTGAAGCCAGGCGTGTTCACCGCCGTCTGCACCGCGCTGTTCTGAACCGGATCGATTTCGCTCAAGACCAGCGGGATGTCCGCAGCGTAGGTAACTCCGGGATAGGCCGTACCTGTCGAAGCGTCGGTCACTACCACGACGCCGTACAGACCCATCGGTCCCTGAATCGAAGGATGTGTGCCGGATTCCAAGAGGTAAGTGCCGGCTCGCGGCGCATTCCAGCTCAGGCTCGTCGTTGCGCCGGCCGCGACTTCCGTTGAGAAGGATTGCACGCGCTTTCCCTGTGCCGGCGGGTTCCCGCTGGTTGAGGAATCGACGATAGGCCAAGTCACCGTCTGTGCACCGGTGTGGTCCGGGCTGGCGGTGCAAGTCGCACCGCCGGTGCACCCCGAGCCGACCGCTCCCAGGCCGCCGCCCAACTGGCCCACGATCGTCAATGATGTGGGAATGCTGGCGCCGCCGAAGGTCAGGCTATTGGTCAGGTTGATTTGCAGATCCTGTCCAGTCGGGACCGTGATCACCACCGGCGACCAGCCGCCCGCTAGGGGATTCGCCTTGGCGCAGGTGGCCGACGAACCGCCCACGGCCGCACCGCAGCTGTAGCCCCACATCGGCACATTAGTGCCATCGGGCAGATTTATGCTTGTGCCCCCGGCAGTCAGGTTGACCTGCTGCTGGGCGAAGGAGACGCTGGCTCCGAGGAGGAGAACAGATATCGCCAGGACCGCTGTCTTCAACGTTTTGAGATAGTTGGATCGCATTTTTGCTCTTCTCCTCAACTTAGTTCGACTCGTCAATCTGATATTCCCGGGAATCGACCAACATCATCATCATCATTCCGCCCGGGAAGATATTGTTGGTGGTGATCTCGCGCTCGTTGTGCGAGTGCCACATGAAGGCAAAGGCAGCTTCCCCGGTTGGGGAGTTCGCAATCGTGCCGGAAGGAGGAGTAGTTCCGGTGGGGCCGACTGCGCGCACCGTTGCGTTCGGGCCAAGGTAGGGACTGCCGCCATACCAGGCGCCGTTGGTCAGGATGTTTGCGTCGGGCAGTGTTGCTGGGCCCTTTCCGGCGACATCTCCGAAGGGCGCGGCCTCGAGCGGCTTGTCGTGATCCTGGCACCACTCGTAGTAGTTCACCGCCGTCGGATCCACCGTGTTGTAGCCATTCGCGTCGGGTGTGCAAGTGAGCTTCGCGAGCGGATCGGACGACGCTGGATTGTGTCCGTACGCGTCCCAGTTCAAGCCTTTTCCGCTCCAGTAGAAGATTCCATCCATCGCCAGACCGGGCGTGGTCGTCGTCGTGAAGAGCAGCGGTCCTGCAAGACTGTTCGGATCACTCTGACTCACGATGAGGTTTCCGTCGCGACCCAGAATGCGAACGTGGTTGCCGTGCTCGTGGAAGGGATGTTGCCAGCGCCCCTGCCCCACTACTCGCAGCAGAACCTGTTCACCTGGATGCATGTGCGGATTGCCGTTGTACGGCTGGTGGGGATACTGCAGAGCGTAGTTGCTGTCCATGTCATCCGGCATGGAGCGGCCGTTGATCATGAAATACGCGGGAACATATGGTTCGGTCGCAACTTCTAGACTGCATCCCGTAGTTCCAGCTGTGCAGCCAGCCTTGGCCGTGACCTGCGCCAGGGCCTGGCTGTGAATCCGCGGATCCATCTCGGAGAACTGGAACAGGTACTCACGGTCATAGCAGGCATGCGGATGGTTGTAGGCGGCGGGCGCCAGACGGAAATCAACTTCGCCCCAATGCGCTTCCGCGGCCAGATTCTTGCCGGCAAGACTGGATGCAGATGTGCAGTTCGCAGGGACGGCGTTCGGCAACACAATGATCGCGCCGTACAAGCCCATCTCGACTTGCAGATCGCCCTGTGTACCGCTGTAGTAGGAGCGCGTTCCTGGTGTATCCGCAGTGAATGTGTAGGTAACGCTTCCGCCATGCGCCGCTTCGTGGGTCAGTGCGCCGACCACGCCGTCCGTCGTCGTCACGTTGAAGCCGGGAAACAGGATCGAGGTATTTCCCGCCGCTGCAGGCAAGTTGTTGGTCAATTTCACCGAGACCGATTGGCCCTGCGTCACGATGAGTGTGGGCCCCGGAATCTGCATGGTGCTGCAGAATCCATTTGTGATCGCCGCCGGAACGAAACCTGTGGGAGCCGTGTTGCAGCCGTATCCCCACGAGTAGACCATTTGCCCGTCTGGCTGCGTGATGTAGGCTGCTTCCGCCCGCAGATCGAAGCTCGGACCAGTGATGCCCGGAGCCGCAGCGTGCGCCGTGGCCGCCAACATCGTGGCCATCGCCACCATCAGTGCCACAAACAGTTTGGTGTGCAGGATCGTTTTCTTCATGTTCGTCGCCCTCATGGCTGCGCTCCTAGTTGATGTGAACTTCGGTCATCAATCCGCCGAAGTTCTCCGCGTCGTTCGACAGGTGATCGAGATTGGGCGTGTAGAGGTAGTACACGCTGCCGGATGGATACTTCGTCGAGTCGCTGGCATCGAGAATCACGTCGAGGGATTCACCGCCGGCCAGCGTGATGGAGTTCGTGTTGTAGTAGAGGTTGTTGCCCGCCTGATCGCGCAGCAGCTTGGCGTTGAGCGCAATCACCTTCATCGGAATTCCCAGAGAAGCCAGCGTCTGGTACTCGGTCACGTCCAGATCCGAAATCCGTAGCAGGGCTTTCCCACCTGCCGGAATGTTGATAATCGAAGGCAGCGGCTGCGAGTAGTGCATCGCGCCGTCGGTCGACATCGTCTGCAACGATCTGGGAGTGACCGTGTCGGGGTAGCTACGACCATTCAGCAGGAAATACTTGTCCTTCATTTCCGTGAATGCTTCCGGGTTGAACGTCATGCCGACAAAATGGAAGTTGGGATCGAAGCCGTGAATCTGGATCGGATACTCGATGTCGTACGCAGTCGTGCCGTCGCCGTCGTTGTAGGCATACTTGCCGCCGCCGCTGGCGTGCGTGTTCACCGCCGGCAGCGGATTGCTGCACAGGATGTCCCCCGAATCGCACTTCGTACGCTTATCGAGCTGTTGTGTTTGCAGTGCCGTGTAGAGGTCACCACTTACACGGTTCTGGCGGGGACGCACGTAGATTTGTCCCACCATGCCCATCTGCAAGTGTTCAGGCGGCGTGATGTGGCAATGCCAGAAGTAAGTGCCCGCATCCGGTGCCAGGTAGTAATAAGTAAAGCTGCCGCCGATGTTGATGGCGACCGAAGCGTCCGGGACGCCGTCATAGAAGCCCGAGGCGTTCGGATAACCGTGGAAGTGCACGGTGTGCTGCTCGAACAAGTCGGGGCGCATGATCATGCCCACGTTGGTCAGGGTGAGAAAGAACTCGTCGTCTTCGTCGATGGCCATTAACGGAGCGGGAATGTTACCGTTCATCACGCCGACGTCCATGATCTGCCGCGGATCGACGTGACCATCGACTCCCGAAGGCGCCAGATTCGGACAAGGCAGAGGCGAACCGGACGCCGTGGCTTCCGCGTTGCCCGCCACACAATCAGCATTCACGATCAGGCCGATTGCGCCGTTGTATTTGAATGTACCCGGAGCGGAGGCGTTGTCGGTGGTCGCGGGATCGCCGGGCTGAAGGATCGGGCCCGTGTAGAGCTGATTGAACACGCTGGGAAACTGCGTTCCCGGCAGACCATTGCGAATGTCCGCAAGGCCTGACAGCGGACCGAACGAGAACATATAGGTCTGTGTGCCATCGCCCATGGTCGCGTAACCATCGCCACCCGAGATCTGCTGGCACTTGATCGCACCGTTCACGTGGGCGGCCGCCGAGGGAAACCCATTCCCATCGGTGTAAGTCGGCCCGACGTACGCGGGCTCTGAGTTATTGTTCGCCGCACTCGGGTGCGTGACCGTGCTGACCGGGCACTGCACGCGGAACGACTGCGCGTTCGCGGCGGCTGTCGCGAGACAAACAAGAAGTATTGGCAACCAAACCAGGTGCGGCTTTCTCATGACCGTGCGGCCTCCTTCGGAACCTGCAGGCGCGGGCAGCGCCTCAATTGAAATAGGGGAGAGCTGAAGGGAAGGAGCTGAGGAGTGGCCGCTCGCGAGTTGCCGCCGTCCGGAGACACGAATTCCGCCGTGCGGGACTGCGCTCTGAATCGAGCGCGTTGCACGGGCGCAGAACTCCTGTCCGTCAGGCGAACTGGCGCAATGCAATGCCAAAGGGAATCCTCCACAGAACCCCACACAAAAAACGTGGAAATGTATCGTTGTCACGAGGCGAGGGAGAACTTCCGCCCGTGCTTGCCATCCAATTTTGGGGGAGTGGCTAACCGCCAGTGGGGGACTGGCGTTCTAAGAACTGGCCGCAGATTAGGCGACTCCTCACTAACTGTCTACGTCCACATGGATGATATGAATCAAAAATCAAGACAGGAACGTTGGCAGCGGCCCTCGCAGGAACCGGCCACACCGTTTACTAAGAGAACGATCATCGAATGGGAGACTCTGGAGGGTGAAGGGGCGTTCGATCGGTTCTGCGAGTAACTACTTCGAGCGTGGACCCAGCCCGATGCTTTTGAGCAACAACGAAACCAGTTCACCCTGGCGGCGAACACCGGTTTTCGCGAAAATGTTTCTCAGATGCATGCGCGCAGTCGTACGCCGAATCCCCATCGCGTTACAACAATCTTCCAGCGCGAGGCCATCCATCAGGTGATTCGCGAGACGCGCCTCAGTGCTGGTAAATCCGTAGAGTTGTCGCAGCTCTGCTTTTGTGGCTTCCACAGGCAGCGCAGAATCCAGAATCATCCCTAGAACTGCGGCTTCCTCCGGAACACGCGTGTCTGATTTTGCAGTCACGGCCCGCACGAATAAGGTCAGGGGCCGTTTGCCCGAACCGCGCGCGACCGCGAAGGCGGTGTCTCTGGTACCGCCGGGTTGCGAGTGCGAGCTTTCGGCAACACTTCGAACGAGTGCTTTCAACGAACCGATCGGGTCGTGAGTACCTGCCAGGCGGCCATCGGCATCGAGTCGCAGGCCATCGCCAGCCTGCAGAACCCGTTCCGCAGTTTGGTTCGCAACCAACAGGTGCCCCGTCGCGCTGCAGACCACTAACCCTATGTTAAGTAGATCCAACGCCTCAAGTCCCGCAGCCAATAGATCGCGTACGCCGCTTCCGCCGTTCATTGCGGGAGATAGTCCGCGTGCCGCGCTGCGGTCTTCTTCGGAGGAACGCCCTTGCGGCACTGCGAATCCAGGAGATCCACTCTTCGGAGCGCGTGATTTTGAGCTGGGATCGACGGCCAAGTTTCGACCTCAGATGCGTGGGCAGGCACGGTTGATGGGGAAGGAAACAACACCGCGCCATCGGCACCCTAGGAGCATAGCATGCTCGAATCGATCGGCAGGTACTACGTTTCAACTTCAGTAACCAATCCCATGCCCCCGGATGGGCCTGCGCTATTTGTTATGATCGAAACGTCTTATGCACTTCGAAGAAGACGATATTCCACTGATTTCCGGGACAGGGGAGGCATTCATGGATGTGCCTGGCACTCCCGCGACGGGGACCCGTCGCGACGAGGACATCGCTCTCGATCTGATGAAATTCATCGCCATGACAACTGGGTATGGAAAGACAACCTCCAGCGGAGGCGGCGTGGGGTTTGAGAAAATCAGTGGAGGCGCGTCCAAGCCGGAAGAGTACGCCGCGCACCTGTTGGAGCTTTACGGCAAATGCCTCGCACGGGTCAGTAAAAAGTAGTCACCCGAGCCCATCGCACTAGAACCAAAGCATTTACGCCCCGGCGCCACCAACGCGGACAAAACGCGCCAGGGCGCCTGAGTCCAAATCCGCCTCGATCTGAGCAATCCCCTTTCTCTCTTGCGCTTGCAGGGGACCGTCTGCCACAATGCGCCGCACAAGTCTCATCCGATCTCCCGCTGACGATTCAAGTCAGCAAGCTGCGGAAAGGAATACTATGTCCACGACTCTGACGGATCCGGTAGCGCTCATGAAACAAGGTTCGAAATGGGGTATCGTCTGGGGCGCGTTACTCGTCGTGTTAGGGATACTGGCGATCGCCGAGCCGTTTCTGGCAGCCATCGCATTGGCGGGTTTCATTGCGTCTCTGCTGGTCTTTGTCGGCATCCTTCACATCGCGATGGCGATCCATGCGCATTCCGGCACCAGCATGGGCTGGAAACTCCTTGTCGGAGTTTCCTACATCTTCATCGGTAGTTACCTGCTGTTGCGGCCCGTGGTGGGCGTAGCGACGCTCACGCTCATGCTCGCCTTTCTGTTCTTGATCGAGGGCGTTCTCGACTTTATGCTGTGGTGGAAATCGCGCTCCGCGAACGGTGCGATCTGGATTCTGCTCGACTGCATCGTAACGCTCGTGCTGGGTGGAATGATCTATGTGCACTGGCCCTCAAGTTCGGAATGGGCGATCGGAACGCTAGTGGGCATCAGCCTGATTATGAGCGGCGTGACGCGCCTCATGTTGTCGATGGCGGTGCGGAAACTGACAGCGCAACCAGCATAGGGCGCACGTCCGCTTCATCGGTTCCCACCGCTCAACAGGAAAGACAAAAGCCGCTGCGTACGCCGCGACTTTTGTCTGTGCCGAAAATCAATCGCAATTAGCGACGCTTTTTCTTCTTCGCGCTCTTCTTCTTGGCCGCTTTCTTGGCAGCTTTTTTCGCGGGCTTCTTGGCAGATTTCTTCTTGGCGGCTTTCTTTTTTGCGGCCTTCTTCTTTGCGGTTTTCTTGGGCGCTTTCTTCTTAGCAGCCTTTTTCTTGGCTGGGGGTTTGCGGGCGCCACCACCACCCGCGGGTTTTGGAGGAGCGGGTGCGATCTCTTCCTCCACTTCGACGACCGACTCGCTAATTACGGGGCCGCCGGTTTCCTCCTCCTCTTCCTCTTCTTCTTCCTCCAGGATCTCTTCCGGTGATTCGCCGTAGGCGCCGGTATCTCCGTATTCATCCATCTCGTCATCGAGTCCGTAGAGGGTTTCGTCGTAAAAGCTCATTGCTCCTCCTGGTTTGCGGAAAGGTTAACGCGGGCACGCCGCCGAACCGACGCCGCGCATAGAAAAATAGAAGACTACTGGAAAACTGCCTCGTCGGCTGAACGGGGCGCGATTATAGCAGAGAACTTGGCGTTGAGCGCTAGGTCTTCGAGCATAGTTTGAGCAGTTTTTATGAGTCAAAAGACTTCGCGCGCGCCAAACGCTTTTCGCCTATGGTTTCACGACCAGAACCATACCGGGACGCAGCGTGGCGACGTTTCGATTGTCCCGTTTGAGGGCATCCACCGTCGTCTTGTACGTCGAAGCAATGGAGTACAGCGTTTCACCCTGCTTGACCTTGTGACGAACAACTGCGTCGCTCGGGCTCTTGGCGGCAATAACCGCCTTTTTGTGCTTGGATTTAGAGCGCGATGCCAACTGGTCACTCTGCGCCGCCGCGCTCGGACTGATCGGTAAATGAACGTAGACAACGCTTCGGCCCTTCAGGCTGTCACTTTTCAAATGGTTCCAGCGGCGGACCATCACCGGAGGCACTCCGAAGTTGTCAGCGATCGACCGCACCGTGTCGCCTTTCCGAATTCTGTAACGAGTTGCGTGACGCGCGTAGGTAGCTTCTTCGGTGAGGGCGCGCTTGCCGGGTGCAATCGGAATCGTCAGCTTACTGTCGGGAGTGAGACTGGCACCTTCCTCCAGGTTGTTGGCCTCGGCAATGGCTTTTGGAGTACTGCGGTAGGTACGGGCAATGGAGGCCAGCGTATCGCCTGGTTGGACCTTGTGATAGCGCCACCAGACGCGCATGTCAGTCGGAATCGCGGAAATCGCCGCCTGATACCGGTCTTTCGTCCCCGCAGGCAAGTACAGGTCGAACTTGTGATCCTTCGGCGTGGTCATGCGCAGAAGACTGGGATTCAGGTCCTGAAGATCGGTGGCCGAGGCGTCCACACACTCGGCAACCAGCCGCAGGTCGACCGGGTAGTCGATTTTCACAACATCCGAAGGGACCGGGTGCGCTTTCTCAAGATGATCCAATCCGTACTGCGTCGGATTTTTGGCCATGATGGTCACGGCCACAATGATCGGAACGTAGTTGCGGGTTTCTTTCGGCAGCACGTTGCGGCGGTAGAGCTCCCAGAAGTCAGCGTACCCGGTCCGCTTCACCGCGCTCTGCACTGTGCCTGGCCCGGAATTGTAGGCCGCCATCGCCAGGTACCAGTCACCAAACTGCTGGTAGAGGTCTTTGAGGTGCCGGGCGGCCGCACGCGTCGCCTTCTCCGGATCCTGTCGCTCATCGACCCACCAATCGCGCTGCAGGCCGTAGCCCCGGGCCCGGCTCGCCATGAACTGCCAAATGCCGCGCGCACCTACACGGGAAAGCGCCAGCGGGTGAAATCCCGACTCGGCTTGTGCCAGGTAAATCAGATCCTGCGGGACGCCCTCCTGCTTCAAGACACGTCGAATCATGTCCTCGTAGCGTCCGGAACGGACCAGGGCGTTTTCCAGCGTCCCCCGGCCCCGGCTCGAGAAATACGTGATATAGCCGGCAACCTGGTCGGTCATCATCAGCGGCAGATCGGAGCGCGTGGACTTGATCTCCGCTTCCGCCTTGGCCTTGACATTGGCATCGACCGGCACCGCCGCTTCGTTTGCCTCATCAATGGGAGCCGGCTCGGACTTCTGTTCCGTAAAGCCATCTCCCTGCTGCAGGGCCTGTGTTTCGAATCCGTTCACCCCCTCGACGATCCGGTCGAATTCGTTTTCCAACCGTGGATCCGAGTTGATCTCCAAGTTGCTGCTCAGCAACAAGTCAAATGCACGATCGAAGTTTTGGCGAGCCGCCTCGAGATGCCCAGTCTTGTAGTTGTCTTGTCCGGCGAGGTATTCCTTCTCCACCTTGGCGATCAGGTCAGCGACCGGATCAACACTTGCAACCGTCGAGGTTTGTCCCGCTGGCAGGGCAACTTGCTTGGCTGGCGAAACCTGATTCTGAGAGGCTGGCACATCCGCAAGCGGAATGGTGGCCACAGCCGGAGGCGCAGATTGCTTCGCTGAGAGTAAGGGGGCCGGATGGTGTGCGGATTGACACGCGCAGGCGGCCAGCAGAGAAGCCAGAATCACGATCGCGACATAGAGTTTCGGGAATCTCATATTTCTCTATGACTTACCGCGTCCAGCCTCCCGAGGTTTGGATGCAGAAAACCTGCAAAATGGTAACCCCGGAACTTTTGCAGGGTCAATTCACAAAAGACCTACATCTGCATTACTTTCGGCATAAACCCTAGGGATCGGAGGCTACAAAGGGCGTTAGCGCACGGTCCGAATTTTGCACAAGACCCTCGAACCAGAATGGAATCGAGCCCTTCCGCTCTTAATCTACCGAGGAAGAACCTCTTTCAGCGCTCCTTCGATGCGGTCCAGTTCTTCGCGAATGACCCGGATCGACTGCTGGTTCCGGGAGGTGTGCGGATGCGGAGAGATCGCCTCCAGCGCCGCGCGAATCTGGTGATTGCGATCCCAAATCAGGTGGAGCTTGGCAATGGTCCGCTGGCGATGCTTGTAGAGATTGCGAACGAACGAAGTTGCAAGCCAGGCAAAAACAAATCCGAAGAACGCTTCAATCGGCAGGCGATCTGTCGCGCCATCGTAGTCGGAAAAGAGCAGCCGGTAAACCGCTTCGCCCATCCCGAGCGATGCGAACAGCACTGCCACGCCCACAAAGAATATGGGCATGATTTCCAGAGTCTGGCTAATCGAAGGATAGTTTTTGAGCCGGGTCCTCACCAATTCCAATGCCATGCCAACACCCTTAGTTCGAATTTAGCGCGGGAGGCCCCGCGGGAACGCCGTCATGGTAAACCAGCCAGACCGGGTGGGGAAAGGGGCGTCGCGCAGAAATTATGACATGATGTAGTCTCGTTGAGGGCCGCCCGGAACGCCTCTTCAGCGCCCGGCTTATGCCTTTTCGACGATGCAGCTTCCGACACCGAAGCTATGCTCAGCTTGTTGACAATCATCGGCGTGGGATTCGTGCTGGGCATCCGGCACGCGACCGACCCGGACCACGTGATCGCGGTCACGACCATCGTGAGCCGTCAGCAGAGCATCCGGCATGCCGGCCTGATTGGAGCTCTCTGGGGGCTGGGGCACACAATCACGATCGTGCTGGTGGGCACGGGAATTATCGTTTTCAATCTCGCCATCCCGCCCCGCGTCGGTCTCGCCATGGAACTAGCGGTCGGACTGATGCTCATCCTGCTCGGTGTGATGAATTTGACCGGCGTCACACGTTGGGTTACCGAACGGTTCACGCCGGAACACAACGCCGGAGTCGTACACTCGCATGTTCACCAGCACGGCGGCGAGGCACACGTCCATACACATACACACGACCCGGATGTTCATCTCGGCCTGGACGAAAAACCGCAGGGCCCCTTGCAGCAAGCGCTCCAGCGCCTGGGACTGTACCAACTGGTTCGCCCGCTGGCGGTTGGCATAGTGCACGGCCTTGCCGGATCCGCCGCGGTCGCACTTTTGGTGCTGACCACGATCCGCGACCCGCGTTGGGCTATTGCTTACTTGCTTGTTTTCGGACTGGGAACCATCGCCGGCATGATGGTGATTACGATGCTGCTTGGTGTTCCCTTCGCGTACACCGGACAGTTTGCAAACTTCAACCGTGGTCTGACCGTCGCTTCCGGACTGATCAGCGTCGCTTTCGGACTTTTCATTACCTACCAGATTGGACTCGTGGACGGCCTCTTCACAGCACACCCAACTTGGACTCCCCACTAACCTTCGCGCCTTTGACCCGGCCCTGCACTTTCGTGGGATGAACTTTGTCCAGTCGGAAGGGTAAGATTTGGATGAGAACTCAAGCAGCGACATTTCATTAAGTGATGAGGGCAAACCGATGCGACGACGTTGGGAACCGTGGGTGTTTGGCGTGGCGATAGCGAGCAGCTGCTTGCTCGCGCAAGCGCAAGGACCAGGGGTTGCCCCGCCTCCGCCGCCGGGTGCGCCTCCCCGCCGCAGCATGGAAGCCCTCAGCGAATTGCGCATGCTGACGCAGCAGCTCAACCTTACTCCCGAGCAGCGTGAGAAACTCCGGCCCATCGTCACCGACGAAGGCGAGCAGATGCATGTCGTAAGAATTAACGAACAGATGACTCCCGAACAGAAGCGCGCCAAAGTGCTTCAGATTCGCGAAGCGTTCAATCCCAAGATTGCCGCGGAGCTCAATCCAGATCAGCAGGAAAAATGGAAGAAACTGCAGGAAACGCTCGAGGGTAAACGTCCCGAACCATCGAAGGAGACGCCCGCTCCCTCGGTCCCCCCGAAATAAATCAGCAGACTTAGTTTTTTTGACGGTCAGGCAGCCGCGGGCTGCCTTTCTTTTTGTAGCCGCAGCGACCCGCCCGTGCACACATCGAATCCCACAAGCTATGATGAGAATGAGACGTCTTATGAAAGCGATCCAGGTAAAGCGCGCAGGTGGTCCGGAAGTCTTGGAGTTGGTCGAACTATCCGTTCCCGAAGCCAAGGGAAATGAAGCGGTCGTCAAGATTGCCGCGATCGGGGTCAATTTCATCGACGTCTATTACCGCGAGGGCCGCTACCAGGCAGTAGTTCCCTTTGTTCCCGGTCAGGAAGCCGCCGGAGAAGTCGTGGCGGCCGGTCCGAACGTTACCGAGGTGAAGGTCGGCGATCGTGTCGCGTACACCATGGTGATGGGAGGCTACGCGGAATATGCGGCAGTCGCTGCCGACCGGCTTGTGAAAATTCCCGAGGGCGTGAGCTTCGAGCAAGCGGCCGCGGTTATGCTGCAAGGCAGCACCGCGCACTACTTGTCGCATGACACCTATCCCTTGAAGCGCGGTGAAAAAGCGCTGGTTCACGCTGCCGCGGGCGGCGTTGGACTTTTGCTGGTGCAGATGGCTCGCGACATCGGCGCTCGCGTCATTGGTACAACCTCCACCGAAGAGAAGGCACGTCTGGCCCGCGATGCCGGCGCCCAGGATGTGATCCTCTATACACAGCAGGATTTCGAAACAGAGACACGGCGCCTCACGGACGGCCACGGGGTCGACGTGGTCTACGACTCAGTAGGCAAAACGACATTCGAAAAGGGCCTCAATGTACTGCGGCCTCGGGGCTACATGGTTCTGTTCGGAGGTTCGAGCGGAGCCGTTCCACCTTTCGACCTGATTCAGCTATCCCAGAAGGGGTCTCTCTACGTGACACGGCCCACCCTCGCGCACTACATTGCATCGCGCCAGGACCTCGAGCGTCGAACACACGATTTGTTCGCGATGATCCTTTCGGGCAAGCTCAAATTACGGATCGAACATACGTATCCCTTGAAGGACGCGGCGCAGGCACATCGCGATCTGGAGAGTCGAAAGACCACCGGCAAGCTGCTTTTGCTGCCCTAGCATTCGATGGTGACTCAGGCGGTGATAGGCCGAGTCTTTGTTGATCGAGGATTTTCGAGTGCGCTCAAGCAGAAATTATCGATGGACGTGGATTGCGGCGATTGCGGTTGCATTTTGGATAGTCAGTTCCGGGCATGCTCAAACGACCATCCTGCAACTTGATCGAGAACAGACCATTGCCGAAATCACCCTGAGCGCTACCCTCCACACTGTTCACGGCAAGTTCCTCCTCGACCACGGCGAACTGCATTTCGATCCGGCCACCGGCAAAATTTCTGGCGAGATTGCTTTTGACGCCACCAGCGGCAAGACGGGCAACGAAGGCCGGGATCGCAAAATGCACAAAGACGTGCTCGAGAGCGGAAAGTTTCCGCGAATCGTTTTCCGTCCCGATCGTGTGGACGGAAAACTATCTGCGAGCGGCACATCGACCGTCCAGGTACACGGAGTGTTCCTCTTGCATGGAAAAGAACACGAACTCTCCGTGCCGGTCCAAGTGAAGTTGGACGCGAATCGCTGGCGGGCAACCACACACTTCGAAGTCCCTTACCAAAAGTGGGGCCTTCAGAACCCCAGTTCGCTGTTCCTGCATGTCGGCGACACCGTGGAGGTGGAATTCCACGGAGAAGGCACGACTGGAACCGCGCCCGCGCCGTAGTCGGTAAAGAGTTCGTCAGGCAACATCCCCGCCGCACCACTCAGTCACGATATAGGCAAGCGCCTTGGTAGCCGCGATTACCTCTTCGAGATCGACGTGCTCATTCACGGTGTGTGCATCGAAGATGTTCCCCGGCCCGTAAAGAACCGCGGGAGTATTGCCATGATTGGTGAACAACCGCAGATCGGAGCCGTAGGTTACACCCTGCACGACGGGCGGCCTTCCGAACATGTGCGCATGTCCATCTGCGATCGCACGCACGATCGGTGCATCCTGAGCCGTTTCCCCTGACTCAAACTGTCCTTCAAACCATTCGAGCGAGGGTGGATGTTCTTTGAGCCAGGCATCGCGAGCCGCGGCTTGCAGCAATGCATCGGCCATGGCCAAACGCGCCGCATCGGTGAACTCGCCCGGCAGGACGCCGAACCGGCCTTCCACCACAAGTTCATCTGGCACGGTGGATGGCCAATCGCCGGATTGCAAAGTGCCGAAATTTACGGGAGCAATATTGTTCGGGTCTTCGTACAACGGGTTCTTGTACTCGACGTGACGCCGGCGCTCGAGTTCCTGCACAGCTTGCAAGACGAGGTAAAACTTCTCGATGGCACTCACGCCGTACGGCTTCATGCAAGCATGAATGGCCCGGCCCGCGACTTTGACTCGAAAAGTCAGAGCACCCGACTGCACCGGACAAAGTCGCAAGCGCGTGGGCTCGGTAATGATGGCGGCGTCCGCCTTGAATCCCTTCACAATCGTGGCCAAGGTTCCAACGCCGCCACTTTCTTCGCCAATCACGCTTTCGATCAGCACGTCGGCAGCAGGTCGGAAACCGAGTTCCTGTAAACACTGAATGGCGAAGATGTTCGCCGTGACTCCCGCCTTCATGTCGCAAGACCCGCGGCCGAAGAGCTGACCGTCGCGAATCGTGCCGCTCCAAGGAGACTCCGACCACAGCGCCTGGTTGCCTGTGGGAACAACATCCATGTGGCCGTTCAAGATGAGCGAGCGCGCCGTGTTCGTACTCTGAGACCGCCCAGAACCGTGCCAACGCGCCACTACATTCAAGCGTTCACGGAACGGAACTCCATCGTCGCAGAACGCCGGATGATCTCTGAGGTCGTCGAATTCCGCCGAGATCACCTCGACCTCTAGACCCAAGGAGCGGAGTTTGTCAGCAACGAAATGCTGTGCAAGCTGCTCCTGGCCCGGAAGGCTGGGAATCTGCACCAGCTTTTGCAGAAATGCGATGAGGGTGGCGCGGGAGGCGCCGACGCACGAAGCAATGTTGGAAGCGAGTGTGGGCATCACAAGTAGATTCAAGGAAGTCACGGCGCGTTAGCTTTGCCGTGCGACCCAGCGCCTGCTATTTCAACGTTTCCTCGAGTAAGCGCTCGCATAGGAGGGGACTCCGATCCCTGCTGCGCCACGTGCGTCCGGGATCGGCGGCCGGGCAACCGTCGCGAGCGGTATCACGCCTGCCCAGGTCGGAAAAGCGTAATCCTCTTCGTCATCAATCGGCGGACCTTGCCGAACCTTGGCTGAGAACTCGGTAATTGGCACGCGCAGCGCAAACGTTGCCTTCAACTCCCGCTCGTTCGGCTGACGTGAATCCGCCCACCTCCCGGGCAGAATGTGCTCAGAGAGCCGACGCAGAGCTTCAAGCTTCTCAGCCGAATCCTCCACCAGGGTCGCGGTTCCCAACACAACCACCGATCTGTAATTCATCGAGTGATTGAAGATCGAGCGCGCCAGTACGAGACCATCCAGCAGAGTGACCGTGATGCAGACCGGAATCCCCTTATCGAGGTTGCGCAACATCCGGCTCGCCGCCGAGCCGTGAATGTAGAGTGTGTCGCCAGATCGCCCGTAGGAAGTCGGAATGACAAAAGGCTGTTCATCGACCACGAAGCCGACGTGGCAGATAAAACCTTCATCGAGGATGCGATAAATCGTTTCGCGATCGTAAACGCCACGATCGGCCTCACGAACGACGCGCGTGCGCGTCGTAGGCGCTGAGATTTGGGGCATGGGTGGAAAGACTCCGGCAGTCGTGAAGAGTGTCGCCCAGCATGGTAACAAACGTCGCGTCAGGCTGCACCCAATGGTCCTCCATCAACGCCGGAACACGAAGGACAGAGCAACTGTGTCTCCCAACTGTTTCCGACGGCCCGCTTTTCGGAGATTGAAGACTGACGACTGCCTTGTCACCCTAACCACTGCGGGTTGCGAAAAGTTCCGTCAAAATCGTGCGAGGTCTTGTATCGCTCAAATTCACCCTTCACCGCGGCAGGTGCTGTCTTCGCAAGCAGCGAAGATACTTCCACGAAACTCATGGGCTGAAAACTTCGCGCCGCATCGATGGCCTGCTGCAGAATTTTCATCGAGTCGCATCCTGTGATGACTACACTCGTCGGCAGGTTCATCGCGTAGTGAAGGCACTCCACCGGACTGGCGGTATTGCTCTTCAGAATAATCTTGTCGCCCATCGGCTTCATGCCCAGCACACCGATCTGATGTTTCACCAGCACCGGCAAAACCTTCTTCTCAAAACTCTCGTAGTGGGCATCCATCACGTTGAGCGGCAACTGTACTGCATCAAATGTGAAGCCGTGGGCGAACGCGGTCTCGAGCATCTTTAGATGAATGTCCGGACTTTTGTGTCCAGTAAATCCGATGTATCGAATCTTCCCCTGTTTCTTCGCATCCAGGGCAGCCTCCATGCCGCCGCCCTCGGCGAAAATGCGAGACGGATCGGTGTCGCGAATGATCTCGTGAAATTGCAGCAGGTCGATGCGATCCGTCTGCAGGCGCCGCAGTGACTCGGCCAGCTGGTCGCCCGCAGCTTTCTTCGTTTGGCCATCGATCTTCGTCATGAGGAAAGCTTTTTGGCGGTAGCCATCGCGCAGGGCCTTCCCCATGCGTACCTCGCTCTCGCCGTTGTTGTAGTCCCAGCAATTGTCCAGGAAGTTCATCCCGCTATCGAGCGCCGTGCGCACGATGCGAATCGCCTCCTGTTCGTCGGGCACCCCAAGGTGATAACCACCCAACCCAACAATGGAAACTTTTTCGCCCGATCGGCCGAGCTTGCGGGCGGGCAAAGTGCCGGCTTCGGCGCGCGCTCGACTCACGCTAAGCGACGCTGCCAGCGTCCCAGCTGCGGTGGTCCGGAGAAAACGGCGGCGATCCATGGGACGAAGCTCCTCGAAAACGCTATCTGGAACGAATCAGTCTAACGTGACGTGCAAGAAGTGTTAGTACGGTGAAAACGGTACCGAAGAAGAAAATGCCTTCTGGTCCCTTGCCAAAAACACGGCGCCCCCTGTGGATGCTCTCAGTGTTCTGCGGTTAAGAGCCTTACAATGACACCTTAAACAGCACCGACCGCCGAGAAGGACCGCGGAGGTCGCAGGGAGAATCCGCGTCTCCGCTACCAGTTGATCTTCATCGCGAACTGGAACTGTCGCGGATCGTACGCTGCCGTTGGCGTTCCCGCGTTGGTAAAGAGCGGACTGACCGACGAGACGTTGTAACGGTTCGCGATGTTGAACATGTCGGCGATCAGGTCCATGCTGATGCGTTCGCCGAAGTTGATGCGTTTGGCCACGCGCAGATCGCCAAAAACCGTCCAGGGCGTAATCCCAGTGTTGCGGCCGAGGTTGCCGTCGAGGGAGAGCAGCGTGCCATCGAAATTGGCCAGGCACGGCTCCTGGAAAATCCCCGTGGGCGAGTACTTCGACGTAACGAAGTCTCCGCAAAGCGGGTTGGCGAAGGTATTGGGCCGAGTCGTAAGCGACGACAACTGCAGGTTATTGCCGTTGCCAGTAATGATGTTGAAGGGGCGGCCGGAGGCAACCTCAACGACGGGAGCGAATGTCCAGTTGCTGATGAATTTGCTGCCGAAGTCATCGCCGCCAACCCGTCCAGTCTGGTAGACACCGCTGAACACAAAGCGGTGACGCTGGTCAAACAGCGAGTTCGAGCGATCGAATCCGGGGTAGTAGCTGTCCTGCGGAGTGAGCGTGGATTGCAGGTCGGTCGAATCGTCAATCGCGTGCGAGTAGGTGTAAGACGCGAGAAACTCGTAGTGATGTCCGAATCGCTTGCGCAGGTTTGCGGTAAACCCGTGATAGATGGAGCTGCCGTTGGAGTAGTTGGCGTCCATATCACCGAACGGCACGCACCCTGTGAAGTCAATGCCCGTCGGACCGGGCACCGGGTTGCACTTCGCATTGAATCCCGGCAACGATGCCGCGAGGGCGGCGGCTTGCATGACACAGCCCACCTTTGCGGGATCGCCCGACGCATAAAATCCCAGCGCGACCGACGGGTTTAACCCACCGGGACGGAAGAAGTTCATCAGCGCTGCATCCACGTAACCCGCGCCGCAGCCGGAAACCGTGAACGGGCTCGCGAACGCGTTCCCAGTCGCGGCATTTGC
This sequence comes from Acidobacteriota bacterium, assembly GCA_046728215.1. GTDB lineage: Bacteria > Acidobacteriota > Terriglobia > Terriglobales > Acidobacteriaceae > Gp1-AA133. Next base: position 60,656 of record JBKPEB010000007.1, read on the forward strand.
CGCGAAGAAGTTCGAGGTCATCAGGTCGCCGCGAATGGTGTTGGCATTGATCGGATGGTTGAGATGGCGCCCGCCATTGAAGTTATAAGCCAGGCTGAGGGCGTAACCGCCGCCCAAGTCCCGCTCGATGGTCAAGTTCGCTTGCTGCGCATACGCGTAGACAAAGTTTTTCGCCTGCGGATAGCCGAAAGGCTGAAAGCCCAGCGGCAGGAAAGTCGAAGCGGGGAGATTGGCAAGATCCAGGTTGAGATAGTTCTGGCTCAAGAAGACGGATTGCGGAAAATTCAACGACTGGAACTGCTGCTGATTCGGCAAGTATCCAAGATTGGTGTTGGCCTGAGGGAAAGACGAAGGCGTGCATCCCGTCGAGTTGAGGGTTCCCTGGAAAATCGGAATCGCGTTCAAATTTGCCGGATTCCCAGCGCCATCGCATAGTCCCGTTCCGCCGAAAGCTAACTGCCCGCTGGAAGATCCGTCCGAGGCGTCACCCAGGAAATAGAGTCCGAGCAGCGGGTGATCGTAAAACAATCCGTAGGATGCGCGGATGACGGTCTTGCCGTCACCCTTGGGGTCAAAGGCAAGACCAACGCGTGGCTGGAAGTTGTTCTTATCCGTCTGAATTCCTTTCTGCAGGCCCAGCAAGTTGTAGGCGGGAAAAGCCAGCCCTTGTGGCGGCGTGAACTTGGGCGGGAATTCAACGTCATAGCGAACACCCAGGTTAAGCGTGACATTTGGCCGGACGCGCCATGAATCCTGCCAGAACAAGCCGAGCGGCTTGTTCGAGAACGAGTCGTGGGGACTGCCCAGCCCTTGCACAAAGCTTCCCGGAAGTCCGGCGCCGTAAGACTGTACGGGAGACAGGTCGGGAAAGGGGATGGTGCCTCCCGGGTTGGTGGGATCCGGCAAGTCTGAAAAACCCAGGTTCGCGGCACTGAACGTTCCAAAATCGTAGACGCCGCCGTAGTTCACGGTGAAGGTCGCGTCCAGCGGCAGATAGTTGAAGTCGACACCGAATTTTGTGTCATGCCTGCCGATCGTCCACGAGAAGTTGTCAGTGAACTGGTAGCGCTGCTCAGTGCGTTGAATATAGGAGTACGGCTCGCGTCCGAAATACGCGATGCCCGTAATATTGATGGCCGGATCGGCGCCTCCCGGAATCGCAGTGTTGTAGAAGTACGACAAGCCACGCCGCGCATACTGGAAGCGGAACTCGTTCACCTTGTTGTTGCCCAGCGTCCACGTATCCTGGACGGTTCCTGCCACGTCGCGGTAGGTCTGCTCCGAAGTGCGCGAGTACGCGTTTTGTCCGAAGGGTTGAACTTGTCCATTGACCTCGATGCCGGTGACTGTGCTGGGGCTAACGTTCCCACGCAGCATGAGGCGGTTGTTGGTGGTCAGGTTGTGATCCAGGCGCAGCGAGTACAAGCTCGTGCCCTGGAACACAGGAAAGTTTCCTACCTGCGAGGCCAGCGTTTGGTAGGACGTAGGAGTCGCGACGCACGGTCCGGGCGGCGGACAACTCGTGGGGAAACCGGCCCAACTGGAGAGGCCGCCCATGGTGATCGCTTGCACGAGTTGCGTTGGCCATTGGCCCTGAATCGCCTGCCCCGAAGAAGCACCCGCCAAGGTGACATACTTCAGCACACCGCTTTGCACGGCCGGACTGGCTTGTTCGAGAGCCTGCACGCGAGGATCAGTGAGGAACGCAATCTGGCCGGGCGACAATTGCAACGGACCGAACGGCAAGCCGACATGGGCCGTGTCAAAATTGACGAGATCGAAGTTGTTTTGCCCAATGCTCGAGAATCCCGTCTCGTGGCGCCGAGTGATCTCGTACGAGAAGTAGTAGTAGGTCTTGTCTTTCTTGATCGGCCCGCCGAAAGCAACGCCCGCCTGCACGCGCGTGTAGGCTGGATCCTTCTCCGTGCTGAACGGATTGACCGCCTGGAAGTTGCGATTGCGCAGGTAACCGAAAACGTCTCCGTGAAAGTCGTTCGATCCGGAACGAGTAATGATGTTGACCACGCCGCCCGAGGCGCGCCCGTATTCAGCCGCATAGCTGTTGGTGATGATCTGGAACTCCTGCACAGCTTCCTGCGACACGGTCGAGCGCACGCCGTTCACGGAATTGTCCGTGGCGTCCGCTCCATCTACGTTCACAAGGTTTGAGCGTGCACGCTGACCGCTCATATTCAGGCCAGACGTAGGGGCCGCACCCGTATTCGGCGCGTTGTCGCGCACGACCTGAGAATCCGTTAGTGTGAAGTTGATGTAGTCGCGGCCGTTAATTGGCAGATTGTCGATCCGGCGCTGGTCGATCGTATTCGTGGTCGAGCTGCGAGTCGTCTCGACCAGTTCCGCCTCTGAGCTCACGTTGACGACAGTCTCAACACCACTTACGCTCAACGTGATCGGCAACTCTTTCATCTGACCGACGGTAATGGACTGGTCTTTTGCTTCAGCCTTCGCAAAGCCGGCGGCTTCGACGGTCACGGTATAAATGCCGGGGGGGAGCGAAACCAGACGATACTCGCCATCGGTATTCAGCGTCGTTGCGCGGACAGTTGCTTTCGCCTGCTCTCGCGCGGTCACGGTCGCATTTGTAACGACGCCGCCCTTCGCGTCCTTCACGATCACGTGCACATCGCCGGACGCTGAGCCTTGGCCAAAGGCAGTGCTGACCGAAAAAATGGCGAGCAGAAGAGCGACTACGATCTTGAACTTGGAATGCATAGGGGTCTCCCGAAAAGAGCGCGATGCGCGCGGACAGCGAAAAACAATACGGATGTCATGCACAGGTGGCGATGACGCACGGTTGCGGGACGCCGAGATCCCGGTGGTTTGTATATCAGGTCATGCTGCGAAAGCAAGATAAATTGGTGAGGAGAATAGGGTTAGTTAGCGAGGTTGTTGCATTAATGGACCTCGCTATCCTTATCGTTCAATTCCGGAATCTTCGTGCTGCTTCGTTTTGTACGCCCACGCCATGCGCGGCGTGTTGTGCGAGATGCCGAAGCGCCCTTGCCCATCCAGCAGGATGATTCCACCGTGCCCGTTCACGCGCAGTTTCAGGTAGTTGATCGCTTCCTGGGAAACCCATTCCGGGAGGTTGCCGGCCAGCACTCGATCCACAGACCATTTCGCGAGCACCAGTTTCATGATGGGCTCCCCCCACCCGGTAAGAGAAGCTGCGGCACTTTCGTTATCGGCGTAGCAACCACATCCGATCAGAGACGAGTCGCCCAACCGCCCCGGCGCTTTATTCAGAGTGCCTCCGGTGGAAGTGCCCGCGGCGATATTGCCATCATTGTCTAACGCCACTGCACCCACCGTGTCGTGCGAGATCGCCGGAGCGAATAGGTCAGGTGCTTGTTCGACGGCGTGCTCTTGAAAAGCGCGCAGGCGCTCGAGTTCGCGCGGAATCACCAACTCAGTGTTGTCGCAGAGGGGGATGCCGTGCTCCCGAGCAAAACGTTCCGCACCCTCGCCCACGAAATACACATGCGGGCTCTCGCTCAAGATCTTGCGAGCCGCTCGGATGGGATTGCGAATACGCTCGACGCCGCCGACTCCTCCACCGCGCAGCGTCGATCCCTCCATAATGAAAGCATCGAGTTGCACTTTGCCGTCACGATTGAGAAAACTGCCCCGACCCGCGTCGAAGGCCTCATCATCTTCCAGTGCCACTACCGCTTCTTCGACCGCATCCAGTGCGGAGCCGCCCTTTTGAAGGGCTCGCCAGCCGGCGGCTACTGCATTCCGCACACCGTTCAGGTGAGCGTCGACCATGTTGTCAGGAATCGCCCAGGCACCGCCGTGCACTACGAGAACCGGATCGCTGGCCACATCCACCTCAGGGAGACAATGACGGGATAGTCTAGCACTCTGGTGGATGACGCCCATCCGTCGGACTTGGCTTGCAACACACGTAGACCACGAGGTCTCGCCCTTCTTTGAAAAGAACCGATACTTGGTTGTTGCTCGTTGCTCGCAACTCCTAGTGTCCCGCGCCCGCCGCAGTTTTCGCGTTTACAGGATTGCCCTCGTAATCCCGCACCTCGACATCCCCAATCGAAAGTTTCTTCAGCTGATCCTCGATCTTGGAGCGGTCGCCTGCCCCGATGACCACCGCATTTTCAGGGTGGATGTATTTTTGGGCCATGCTTTGGACATGTTCCGACGTCACCGCGTTAATGCGGCCCGGGAGTTGGCGGTAATAGTCGAGCGGGAAGCCATAGACGAACAGATCGCCAATGGTGTTCGCGACTTCCTCGCTGGTTTCGAACCGGCCGGCCAGCGATTGCGAAAACGAGCCCTTGGCCAGATTCAGTTCTTCGCCGGTCGGCTTCCCACTGCGGATGCGTTCCATTTCAGTCAGAAGCTCGTGCACCGCGGGCCCGGTCGAATCAGTCCGCATTCCTCCGCCTGCGCCGAAGGCTCCAGCGGCACGCTTATAGCTGAAAAACGAGAAACTGCCGTAGGTATAGCCATGCTCCTCACGCAGGTTGACGTTGATGCGGCTGGAATACAACCCGCCCAGCACCTTGTTCATGACCTCAAGGGGCACGTAGTCTTCGCTGGCTCGAGGCACTCCGGCAGTTCCAACCAGTACGAAAGTCTGGGCCGCGCCGGGCTTATCCACGATGTAGACGCCGCGTGCAGGTTTGTTCTCGACCCGCGGAGGCTGGTATCGATCTCCGGATCCATTCCACTTGCCGAAATATTTCTCAGCCAAGCTGCGCGCTTCACTGGGTGTCAAGTCGCCACTCAGGACGAGAGCGCAGTTTTTCGGGGCATAGCCGCGTTGCCACATCTTCAAGAGATCGTCACGAGTTGTAGCCCGGGTGGCCGCCACGGTTCCCTCTTCGCGGTATCCGTACGGATGGGCGGAGCCGTAGATCAATTTCCGAAAGACGCCGAAAGCCAGATCTTGCGGATCATCCTGCACCTGGAGGATGTCAGTTTCCCGCAGCTTGCGGACTCGCTCAATCTCCGAGGCCTCGAACTTGGGATGCAGCGCCACATCGGAGAGCAAGTCGAACGCCGCATCCACGTTGGGCTTCAAGGTCCGGATATCGACAATCGAATCGTCGCTGACCGTGACGGCTCGCAAGCTGGTGCCGATCTGCGCGGCATCATCCGCGATTTGCGTCGAGGAGCGCCGCTCCGTGCCTTCCGGCAACATCTCCGAGGTAAACGAAGCAAGACCTGGCCGGTCGATCGGATTAGCGTCGCTGCCATTGAGCACGAGCAAGTGCGCCACCACGATCGGCAGTTGATGCTGTTCGGTAAGCATCACGGTCAGCCCGTTCTGCAGCGTGAAACTTTGCGCCACCGGCAGACTTAGTTTGCCGAGTGGTTGTGCCGCAGGGCCCTTCGCACGCCACGCTTCTTCCGGCATCGTGCCGGTCACAGGGGGATTGCTCCCCTTCGCCTCCTCGCTAGAGCGTGGCGGATCATCGACGACTCGCTCGCCGGGCAATCCATAGACCACTGCACGCTGAGAAGTCTGCAACTTCTCTGCCACGATCCGTTTCACGTCTTGGACAGTGACCCGGTTGTACCGGTCGAGGTCCTTCGGCAAATACCCGGGATCGTGCAAGAACTGGTTGTACTGGTTCAGCCGGTCTGCCAATCCGCCGAAACCGCCAAGCCGTTCCAGTCCCGTGATGATGCGCGTCTCCATCAGGTTGCGCGCGCGATCGAGCTCCGCCTGGGTAGGCCCTTCCGCCCGCAATTTTTCCAGTTCTTGATCGATTGCCTTCTCCAGATCCTCGGGCTTGACGCCAGGCTTGGCGGTGACTTGCAATTCGAAAACCGAGCCCAGCAACAAATTCTGATTCTGAATGGAAACGTCCTGGGCAATCTGTTGCTTGTAGACCAGTGCCTTGTACAACCGGCTAGCCTTGCCAGTGCCTAGAATTTGCGCAAGCAGATCAGTTTCCGCGTCTCCCGGCTGGAAGATCGACGGCATGATCCAGCCCATGTAAATGCGCGGCAGTTCCACCTGATCCGTCACCTTCGAGCGCTTCTCGGCCGTGATCTGCGGCGCACCGGCAGTGATCTTCGGCACCGGCGGGCCCGCGGGAACCGAAGCAAAGTATTTCTCGACCCACGCCTTTGCCTGCTTGGGATCGATGTCGCCGGTAATCGTGAGGCTGGCGTTGTTGGGGCTGTAATACTGGCGGAAGAACTCGCGCACATCGTCCAGCCGGGCAGCCTCGATGTCTCGATGCGATCCGATTACCTCAGCGTAGTAGGGGTGATTCTTGGGAAAGAGCTGATGAAAGAGTTCCTCTTCTACCAAGCCGTAGGGCGTATTCTCAACCGACTGCCGGCGCTCGTTGCGAACGACATCCCGCTGGTTCGCGAGGCGTTCCTGGTCGATCTTGCCCAACAGATACCCCATCCGGTCGCTCTCCAGCCACAAGGCCAGTTCGAGTTGATTCGAGGGAAGAGTTTCGAAATAGTTGGTCCGGTCAAAATCAGTTGTGCCATTGATGTCGCTTGCCCCTGCCGCCTCCAGAAGGCGATCGTGCTCTTTGGAGCCGACATGCTGTGACCCTTCGAACATCATGTGCTCGAAAAGATGCGCGAAGCCGGTGCGTCCCGGACGCTCGTTCGCCGGCCCGACGTGATACCAAAGATCCACCGCCACCAGCGGCAGGCGGTGATCCTCCGAGAGAATCACTTCCAGCCCGTTCTTCAGCGTGTATTTCTCAAACTTGACTTGCGGTGCGACGACGGTAGTGGGAGCAGACCACGCCCCAACCGTAGCCAAGAGAACGAGACTGACCACCAAAACGGCGAAAAACACTTTACGAGTTCTGGAACAGTCACACATGGTCACACGTCTCCACAGAGTTGAAATGCAAGGTTAGACTCACGGACGATTCCAAAGAAAGCGACGAGTCGGGCGACTTTTCAGGCTGCTGAGCGGCCGGGCTGAGCTTGGGCCGCACCCGCACGCTCGGTCCGCTGCCAGGTGTAGAGAATCCGGTGGGCGACAGTAATGGTCGAAAGCACCGCGATGACCCAGAGCACAGGCGCCATTCGGTTGAATACCGCGCCAATGATCAGCAGCACCAGGCGCTCCGGTCGCTCCATGAAGCCGACCTTGCAGGTGTCGATCAACGATTCCGCCCGAGCACGAGTGTAGCTCACCATAACCGAGCTGATCATGGCCAGCGCCGCCAGCACGACGTAGAAGAATCGGCCGCCGCGCGAGTAGTAGACCAGCAATCCGAAAAACAACGCGGCATCGCTATAGCGGTCCACCACAGAATCGAAGAAGGCCCCGAACCGGGTCACCTGGTTACTGGCGCGAGCAACGCGGCCATCCACAAGGTCAAAGAAGCCGGCGCCGAAGATCACCAGCCCGGCGTAGAAGAACATCCGCGCCTGATTGTCGGCATTGGCGTAGCCGAACAGAAACGCGGCAACCGTGTCGATGACCAGTCCAAGAAAGGTCAGGAAGTTGGGGCTGATCCGTGCCAGCGCCATCCGGTTGACGATGGCGCGCAGAAGCTTGCCGCACGCATTGCCGAATGCGCTGGTCCAAGTCATTCCGCGTTGGCCTCGTCAAACGCGGTTGTCAGGCTGAGGATTTCCATTTCGCGGTTGCCGTTCGGGGTCACGACCATGGCGGTGTCGCCGACCTTTTTGTTCAGGAGGGCACGCCCGATCGGGGAGGTCGTCGAGATTTTGCCGCTCGCGACGTCAGTCTCCTCGCTGGTAACCAGCTTGTACTCGATCTCTTCTTCTTTCCCGCTGTCGTAAACCTTCACCGTCGACCCGAGGCCCACCTTGTCCTTGGGAATGTTGTTCATGTTGATTAAGGACAGATCGGCAAGGCGTCGCCCGAGCTGGCGGAGGCGCGCCTTTACGAACTCCTGGCGCTGCTTGGCCATGTGATACTCGGCGTTCTCGCTCAGGTCGCCGAGCGCCACCGCCTTCTTCAGCTCTTTTGGGAGTTCGTGGCTCAGCTCATGCTCCAGCGCTGCAATTTCGTCTTGGAGCTTCTTCTTGAGGTGCTCAGTCATACTTTGCAGAATTATAAACTGGCGGCGGGCTGCTGGCTTCTAGCTTCTAGCGACCACCCGTTAGCGTCTATCCTCCATGGGTATCGCGAATTGCAATGCGGACCTCTCCGGAAAATTCCCTGGCCTGGAAATGCCGATCCATCTGATTCAGATGAGGAGACATCAGCCAGCGGCTAGTCGCTAGTAGCCGCAAGCGCAATCACTTAGAACAACCTGCGCCCATGGATTCGGCGCCAAATTGCCTTTCCCTCGGGGTTGCGGTAAACTGCACATATTGTAGGTCCTTCATAGTTTTTCCGGCGCTCTTAAGGGTGTTCCTCATGATTAGTAGCGACGGGTTTCACATCGGTGACAAAGTTGTCTACCCCAACCATGGCGTAGGCGTAATCGAGCAGATCAGCAGCCGAACTATCGGCGCCTCAGTTGAGAAGTTTTACCTCCTCAACATCAAGTCGAGCAGCTTGAAGGTCATGGTGCCTTTCAACAACGTGAACAGCGTTGGGCTGCGGCGAGTCGTTCGGAACGGCGAAATCCAGAAAATCCTTGACTATCTTACAGATGGCGAGTGCCTGAGCAATGCCGACTGGAAATACCGCTTCAAGGAAAACTCCGAGCGCATGCGCACCGGGTCTCTGTTGGAAGTCGCCTCGGTCCTGAAGAGTCTGTTGATGCTGAACCAGTCCAAGCCGCTGTCATTCCGGGAAAAGAAGATGCTCGAGCGCGCCCGCTACCTCCTGGTAAGTGAACTGGCCATGGCCAAGAACTGCGAAGAGCAGCAGATCGAGGAAATACTGACCAAGGCGCTGGCGATGAAACACAAGCTGCGTTTCCCGGAAGCCTCGGAATTTGAAGCTTAGCTGTTCGCTGTTGGTCGTTGGCTGATGGCGCCTTGCGACCCACCAGCCAACAACTCACTCCCCCAGCCACGCCCCCCAAGGTTTCAGGGACTCCACGTGATCGAAAATGATTTTGGCCGCCGCGGTGATCGGGATGGCCAGGACGAGGCCTGCCCCGCCCCAAAGCCAGCCCCAGAACAGCAACGCCATGGTCACCGCCAAAGGGTTCAGCTGCATGCGGTTTCCCAGGAATTTAGGATAAAGGACGTTCAGCGCGAAAAAGTGCAAGGCGGCGACCGCCAGCGAAAGAGCAATCAAATCCTCGGACTGAAATTGTCCCAGCCCTACCAACAGCGGCGGACCAAGCGCGAGGACCAGACCCAGATAAGGGACCAGGCTCAGAAACCCGCTGATCGCCCCGACCACCAGGAAGAACGGCAAGTGGAACGCGCCGAAGATCGCGATGCTCACCACTGCCGTGAACAATCCGATCAGCAGGTTGCCCACCATGAAGCTGCGAATCATGCGCGATATCAAGCCCAGGGTGATGTAGGCCGTATGACGGTGTTCCATGCGAAACAGCATCACCGTCGCGGAACGGGCATGCTGCTGCCAGCTCAACATGAAGTAAACCAGGAAGGGCGTAAAGGAAAGGCTAAAAAACAGCTGCGACACAGATCCGAAGCCGCGCGACACAAGATCCGCGATCGGACTGCTCGGCTGGACTTTCACGATGCTCTTGTCGTCCGTCGCCGGACGCAGCGGGTTTAGCAACTCGGCTCGCTCGCGAAAGGTCATGACGGTAGCCCGAATACGCTCCGAATACTTCGGCAGCACCTGAACAAACGTGGCGGCCTGGTTATAAGAGACATACGTCATGCCATAGACCAGCAGCAGGAGCGTCAAAACGGCGATGAAAGAAGCGAATCCCCGCGACAGGCGGCGCCGGCTTAGAAAGTCCACAATCGGCGCCAGGATGAAGGCGAGCAGTGTCGAGACCAGAATCACCACCAGAACCAACTCCGCGACATAACACAACGTCAACACCACGCCGATAGCGATAATCGTCTGCGGCCAGTCGCGTTTTGGCGCTTCCGCCTTGACGGCAACGATTTCGAGCTGTTCCGACATGCCTCGGTATCGTAGTCGAAGTTCGAACGCGCAGCAGCAACTTATAATCGCCTGGTGCAGGGTCCACCAATAGGCAAAGAAGAGGCGCCGATCCGGCGTGTGCTCGGCCTCGATGTCGGGTCGAAGCGTATTGGCATTGCCGTGTCCGATCCCTTGGGAATCACGGCGCAGGGGCTGGAGACCTTGCAGAGGCAGAACAAACGGCTGGATTTCGAGAAACTCGCCCAGGTCGTTCGCGACTACGGAGTGGGCGAGATCGTCGTCGGCTTCCCGCTGCGAATGAGCGGCGTCGAAGGAATCCAGGCTGAGAAGATGCACCGCTTCGCCGACGAACTTCGGGAGCGGGTCGGCTTGCCCGTGCACCTCTGGGACGAGCGTCTCACGTCAGCAGAAGCCAACCGTCTGCTCCGTGAGACCGACATGTCGATTCTGCGCCGTCGCCAGGTCGTCGACCAGATGGCCGCCGTCTTGATCTTGCAGTCCTGGATGGAGAGGCAAAGACGCTGATGGCTGATAGTCCATAGCTGATGGCGCGTCGCCCCTACGAGCATTAGCCATCAGCTATCACCCATGCTTACTACGGTTCAGCCACCATCGGTCATCTGGAAAGCTTCGGATTTCATCTAAACTAGCGGCAACTTGCGCAAACTTCTGACACTTTTCTTGCTGGGCTTAGTGGCGATGGGTGCCTGGCTGGCTTGGGGACTGCTCGTCCCCACAACCCCGAACGGTCAGAAGTTTGTCATGCTTCGCAGCGGGCTTACGACCCGAAAGATTGCAGCGGAGCTCAAGTCAGCCGGCGTCATCCGCAGCGAGAAAGCGTTTCTGCTTTGGCACTATTTTCACCGGCGCGCTTCCCTGAAAGCCGGGGAATACCTCTTCGAAAAGCCCGCCACCGTCGTGACCGTTCATCATCGGCTGGTGCGTGGCGACATCTATACCCACACCGTTGTGATCCCCGAGGGCTACAACATGTTCGATGTCGCGCAGACCATCGAAGAAGCCGGGCTGGGACCAAAAGAAGACTTTCTCAAGGTGGCGCGCAGCGATACGGATCTGATTCACGACCTGGCGCCGGAAGCCACCAGCCTCGAAGGCTATCTCTTCCCTGACACGTACGAACTCACCCGAACGCAGTCCATGCGCGACATTGCGACCGTCATGGTTCATCACTTTCGCCAGGTCGCCGGCTCTCTCGGCTTAGCGAACGATGTGCATCGCACGGTGACCATGGCGTCGATCGTGGAGAAAGAAACAGCTGCACCCGAAGAACGTCCGCTGGTAGCCAGCGTCTACTACAACCGGCTCACGCGGCGCATGGCTTTGGATGCGGATCCCAGCGTCATCTATGCGGAGTTGCTCGCCAATACCTACCAGGGCGCGCTGCATCACGAAGATCTGCAGACCAAGTCGCCCTACAACACGTATCGCTATCCGGGACTGCCGCCAGGCCCGATCGCGAATCCCGGTAGAAGTGCGCTGGACGCCGCCCTGCATCCTGCTGTCAGTGATTACCTGTATTTCGTCAGCAATGGGAATGGTCACCACCGATTTGCGCTCAGCCTGGAAGAGCACAATCGCAACGTAAACGCGTTCCGTCGCACGGTGCAACACCACCCCTGAACACCATCAACTCGTTGTCATCGTCGGTCCTCCTACAAACATCTCCTGCGTCGCCTGAATTTCGTGCAACGTCGAGGCGTTATACTCAATCTCACTGATTCCAGCATGCTCCGTCTGCCTCAGCTTCGGGCGGTTTTTTTATTGCTTGCCATCCTTCCGCTCACGGGGTGCCTGTTCCGCTCCCGCAAGGTAGAGCGGAGGCTGAGTCCCGCTCCGCTCATGATCGCAACCCAGCAGGGACTGGTCGATGCGGTCAACTCGCAAGCCGAGAAGATCAAGACCATGCAGGCCACGGTGGACATCGACACCTCGGTCGGCGGCGCCAACCGGGGCAAGGTCACCGACTATAAAGAGATTCGCGGATACGTGTTGGCCCGCAAGCCCTCGATGTTGCGCATGATTGGCTTGCTTCCCATCGTGCGCAATCGCGCCTTCGACATGGTCAGCGATGGGAAGGAGTTCAAGCTCTGGATTCCGCCAAAGAATCGCTTCGTCGTCGGCCGCAATGACGTCGTCACCCCGAATCCCAAGCAGCCCTTCGAAAACGTCCGCCCACAGAATATCTACGAGGCTTTGCTGATCCGTGCGATCGATCCCGAGAAGGAGATCGCGGTCCTGGAAAACGGGTTTGAGACTGTCCTCGACGCCAAGCGGCACCAGTACCAGCAGCCTGACTACGAACTGGTGGTGATTCGCAAGGGGGATTCCGGCTGGCACCTGTCGCGCAAAGTCATCTTCAGCCGGACGGATCTCAAGCCCCATCGTCAGCTGATTTACGACGAGAAGGGAGAGGTCGTCACTGACGTTCGCTACGGTGACTATAACGACTACGATGGAATCAGCTTCCCCAAGCAAACCGAAATCGAGCGCCCGCAGGAGGAGTACGACATCACGCTGAACATCGTCAAACTCGACCTGAACAAGCCGCTCACCGACGATCAGTTTGAACTGCAGCAACCCGCCGGCGCCGAGGTCGTACGCCTGGGCCAGCAGAATGGCAAGGCCCTTACTCAGTCCTCCGGTTCGGGAGGAAGTGGACCAAGGTAAAGCCGCACCTTGGGCGGCGCAGAGCAACCCTTTGCTAAACTGAACGCGACTCTACTATCGCTCTTGCGGAACGCTGACGACTAGCGACTGAAGACTGATCCTGACGACTGCTCTCCCATGATGAACAAAATGATTGTCGGTAACCTCGCGCACCGGCCGGTCCGGTCGCTCATCAGCATCGTTGCGGTCGCCCTCGAAGTCACGCTCATTCTGTTAATCGTCGGCCTCTCCCTTGGCATGGTGAACGACACGAAACAGCGCCAAGCCGGAATCGGTGCCGATGTGGTAGTCATGCCACCCGGATCCTCTTACATCGTCGGGCTTACGGGTGCTCCGATGCCGATCAAGATTGGTGAGGTTCTCGGCAAACTGCCGCACGTGAAGGTCGTCGCTCCCGTCGTAACCCAAGTCTCCACCAATGGCACGCTGGAAGTTATCGCGGGCATCGATTTGTCGAGCTATGAAGCTCTGGGGCCCTTCCATTTCATTCAGGGCGGCCCCTTCCAGGGACCGGACGATGTGTTGATCGACGACATTCTCGCCAAGGCGAAGCACATCAAGATTGGGGACAAGCTGGAGATTCTGAACCACGAGTTTCGCGTGACCGGGATCGTCGCGCCCGGCAAAGGTGCCCGCAAATTCCTGGAGATCGGCGCGCTGCAGGATTTGACTGGTTCCAAAGACAAGGCGTCCATCTTCTATCTCAAACTCGACGACCCTGCCAACGCCGACGCCGTGGTCGACGAGATCAAGCATGTTCCGGGGATGGAACGCTACATCGCGTATTCGATGAACTACTACCTCTCCATGCTGAGCCCCAACAACTACCCGGGCCTGGGGACGTTCCTCAACGTGGTGATTCTGATTTCCGTGACCATCGGCTTCATCGTGATCTTCCAAGCGATGTACACCGCTGTGATGGAGCGGACTCGCGAGATCGGCATCCTGAAGTCCATCGGCGCGTCGAAGTTCTACATCGTGAATGTAATTCTGCGAGAGACGTTGATGCTGGCCATTGGCGGCATCCTGCTCGGCATCGCCATCAGCCTGGCCGCGCGCTCGGGGATTGCTCATAGAATCCCGACCCTGCGGGTCGTGGTAACGGGCGGCTGGATTCTGAAGACCACCATCATCGCGATCGTCGGAGCCATGCTGGGCGCCCTCTACCCCGCGTACCGAGCGGCTCAGAAGGATCCAATCGAGGCTTTGGCCTACGAATAAACAGCTCCAAGCTGCCTGCCAAGCAGGGCGTTTCGGCCGTAACTCCGGCATTTCGTTGACAATATTCTGAAATCTAGGCTATCTTTAAAGCTTCGGAAGTCCTGTGGTTGCCCGCCTGATACCTCTGCGCGTTCAGCGCTTGGTGGCACTCAGCGGTCTTCATAAGCTGTTTTAATTTCTGGGAGAGTTCAGATGTCAACCTATTTCCCCAAAGAGGGGGAAATTGCGCGCAAGTGGTATGTCGTGGATGCAGCGGATAAGACCCTCGGCCGCTTGGCCTCGCAGGTCGCCCGCATCCTGATGGGCAAAGAAAGCCCGAAATACACGACGTTTCTCGATACGGGCGATCACGTGATCGTCATCAACGCGGAAAAAATCCGCGTGACCGGCATGAAGTCGGAACAGAAGGCGTATCACCGCTATACGGGCTATCCGGGCGGACTGCGCTCGGAAGACTTCAGCAAGCGATTTGATCGCAAGCCGGAGTTGATCATCGAAGACGCGGTGTCGCGCATGCTCCCCAAGACGAAACTGGGCAGGCAGATGTTCACCAAATTGAAGGTGTACCGCGGTGACAAGCACCCGCACGAGGCTCAGAAGCCGGAAGCGCTGGTGCTGGCGTAACGAAGCTGCGAGCTACGAGCTCTGAGCTTCGAGCAACATCAAGATCTCTAGAATCTTTGAAAGGTTGGAGTGAAAAGCTGGAGCGGAGCCTGTTGGCTCGCAGCTCGCGGCTCATAGCTCAAAGCTCGAATGGCTGATTTGGTCCAATATTACGGTACGGGGCGTCGCAAGACTTCGGTGGCGCGTGTTTATCTGCGTCCGGGAAGCGGCGACTATAAGGTCAACGGTCGTCCGTTCAACGAGTATTTCGTGACGGAAGCCCAGCGAGCGAGCGCTCGGCAACCCCTGCTCTCGACTGACACGGCCGCCAGTTTCAACGTGGTCGCCAATGTTTCCGGCGGCGGCGTCAACGGACAAGCCGATGCCATGAAGCTCGGTATCGCCCGTGCGCTGATGCAGTTCAACGGGGAACTGCGCAAGAAGCTGAAGTCCGAGGGCATGGTCACGCGTGACTCGCGCGGCAAGGAACGCAAGAAATACGGGCAGAAAGGCGCCCGCAAGCGCTTCCAGTTCTCGAAGCGCTAATGCGCTTCAGCTATTGGCGATGGCCGATGGCAAACAAGGTTTGGCTGACAGCGATCGACTGACAGCTATCAGCTGATATAGGTGTTCAATTCTTCCCGTGCCCCGGCGCGGGGACGGGAATGGCAATCCGGACGGCAGTAACCGGTGGCCCATCTGCAGATCGCAGCGATTTTGCTGACGACTGACGACTGGCGACTAGCGACTGACTCGAAGGATGCAGACTAATGAGGAGGTTTTTTGGCTAACATCACCATGAAGGAACTGCTCGAAGCGGGTGTTCACTTCGGGCATCAGACGAAGCGCTGGAACCCTAAGATGAAAGAATTCATCTTCGGTGAGCGCAACGGGATTTACATCATCGATCTGCAGAAGACGCTGAAGATGTTCAAGGAAGCGTCGAAGTTCGTGCAGGACCTGGCCGCCGAAGGCAAGATCGTGCTCTTCGTGGGGACCAAGCGCCAGGCCCAGGACGCGATCGCCGAAGAAGCGACCCGCGCCGGCATGTTCTACGTGAACCAGCGCTGGCTGGGCGGCCTGCTGACCAACTGGGTCACAGTCCAGAAGTCGGTAAAGCGGTTGAAGGAACTCGACGACATGGCCACCGATGGCCGGTACGAGCTCCTCCCGAAAAAAGAAGTCATCAAGCTCGAGCGCGAGCGCAAACACCTGCAGGCCAATCTGGCAGGCATCAAGAATATGTCGCGGCTGCCCGACTCGATCTTCGTGATCGATTCGAACAAAGAGCAGATCGCCGTGCGTGAAGCGCGGAAACTGGGAATTCCCGTGGTCGCCGTGGTCGACACGAATTGCGATCCCAGCGAAGTGGATTACGTGATCCCGGGCAACGACGACGCGCTGCGCGCGATCCGTCTGTTTGCCTCGAAGATTTCCGACTCGATCGTCGAGGGCTCGCAGTTGGCCACCGACAAGCAATCGGCTGAGTTGGCCGCGGCCGCCGCCTACAGCAACCAGGCTGCTGAACCGACTGCTGAGGGTGAACAGCCCGCCGCCGAAGCGGCCGGCGACGACATCAGCATGGAAGACGTGTTGGGCGGCGGGACGAAAAAGGCGCCAGCTTCCGCGCCTGAATCCGCCGACGAGGTTCCGCAGGTCGAAAGCCAGACGTTCTAAACGGAACTGGTTTACAGATTTCGGACCCGCGCGCGTCGCAACGCCGCGGGTTGATTTTTGTCAGGGCATCGTTTCACCACAGGTCCGCGATGCCGCGTTCGCATCGCGACTTTAGCATCCGGCATCCAAGCAGGAAGGGATTCTTTAGAAATGGGCACAACTACCGTGAATATCTCTGCAGCGCAAGTAAAGGAACTCCGCGACAAGAGCGGGGCTCCCATGATGGATTGCAAGAAAGCCCTGGCGGAAGCCAAGGGTGACTTGGAGCAGGCAATCGTCCTGCTCCGCAAACGAGGTACGGCTGTGGCGGAAAGGAAGGCGGGTCGCGCGACCAGTGAGGGCTCCGTCGCCAGCTACATCCACGCGGGCGGCAAGATCGGCGTGCTGGTCGAAGTGAATTGCGAAAGCGATTTCGTCGCGCGCACCGACGACTTCAAGGAACTGGTCCACGACATCGCCATGCACATCGCGGCCAGCGACCCCAAGTTTGTTCGCAAGGAAGACGTCACGCCCGAAGCCTATGAGCGCGAGAAAGACATCTTCCTGGCGCAGGCTGTCGCCAGCGGAAAGCCGCCGGCCATCGCCGAAAAGATGGTTGCAGGCAAGATGGCAAAGTTCTATGAAGAGGTCTGCCTCATCGAGCAACCCTTCATCAAGGACCAGACCATCAGCGTCGGACAGTTGATCGCCGGCAAGATCGGCAAGCTGGGCGAGAACATCGCCGTGCGGCGCTTCGCTCGCTTCAAGGTCGGCGAATCCGGCATGACGGTGGCCTTCACCGCCCCCAAGACGGACGGTGGTGAAGAGGCAGCCCCGGTCGGAAAGTAACGCTCGTATTTCATTCAACCAGGCATTCGGAGAGCCGCCGAAGGCGCTCTCCGGGTCCCTGTCGGCGGTCTCGGCTTTACCGATCCGAAGCAAAGGTTCACACCCATCTTCATGTCGCAGACGGTCTTCAAACGAATCCTTCTGAAACTATCCGGCGAAGCTTTGGCGGCAGGCCAGGGCTTTGGCGTCGATTCCACCCGAGTCCACGAAATCGCTGCAGAGCTGGCCGACGTTCACGCGCTCGCCATTCAGATCGCTATCGTGGTGGGCGGCGGAAACTTCTTCCGTGGCGTGGCCGAACAGGCCAAAGAGATGGATCGCGTCTCGGCCGACCACATGGGAATGCTGGCCACCGTGATCAATGCCCTGGCGTTGCAAGACGCGCTGGAGAAGAACGGCGTCCACACGCGAGTGCAGTCCGCCATCGAGATGAATCAGGTGGCTGAGCCTTTCATCCGGCGCCGCGCCATCCGCCACCTCGAGAAAGGCCGCGTCGTCATCTTTGCCGGCGGCACGGGCAATCCCTATTTCTCTACCGATACGGCTGCCTCCCTGCGCGCCATGGAGATCAAGGCGGATGCGATCCTCAAGGCAACCAAGGTTGACGGGATCTACGATGCCGATCCGATGCTCGTAAAGGGCGCCAAGAAGTTCAATCAGATTACCTACATGGAAGTGCTGCGCCAGGGATTGAAGGTCATGGACTCCACCGCCATCTCGCTTTGCAAAGACAACAACCTGCCCATCATCGTCTTCAACCTGAACGAGCGCGGCAACATTCGCAGAGTCGTGACCGGTGAAAAGATTGGATCGCTGGTGAGTGCGTAAGTAGCGCCGAGCCACGAGCTTCGAGCAACGCAATATTTTACTGCTTGTGTAATGCGTTTTACTTGAGAACGAGAAAAAAAGCAGCGTGAAAAAATATGCGAGATGGGGATGGCTGTTTTTGGTGGTCGTCTCAATTCTGACTACGCCAAGCGCGGTTGTAGATGCAATCCACCTTGGTCGCTCCGATCACCGCCTGATGTTCGTCATTCCATTAGCCTTCATCATTCGCTTTGCTGTCACATGGTGGTTCTTCAAATTGTGGTGGGGCAGCCGACCTTCTGCTCAGCGCGAAAATTCCAAGTAGTTGACTTCGGCTTGCTAATCGCTCGCAGCTCGTAGCTCGTAGCTGGTTTATAATCCTCTGTTTTGATCCCCTCGCACTAGTTCAGGAGCTGACTATGGCGCAAGCGACAATGGCCGCCGTCCCCGGGCTGAAAGAAACGTACATCCAGCTGAAGACCCGCATGGAGAAGGCGGTCGAAGACTTCCGCCGCGAGATGGCAGCCACACGCACCGGGCGCGCCTCGGTCCACATGCTCGACAGTGTCTCGGTCGACTACTACGGTTCCCAGATGCCGCTGAACCAGATTGCCACCGTGCACGCGCCCGAGCCACAGATGATCACCGTGCAGCCCTTTGATCCCTCATCGCTCGCGACGATCGAGAAGGCCATCCGCACCGCCGATCTCGGCCTGAACCCGATGAACGACGGCAAATTGATCCGTGTCCCCGTCCCCCCGCTCACCGAAGAACGCCGCCGCGACATGGTGAAACACCTGCACAAGGTCCTCGAAGAGCATCGCACCGCGGTGCGCAACATCCGCCGCGACGGCAACGACGCCATCAAGAAGGCGATGAAAGACAAGAAGATCACCGAGGACGAGGAAAAGCGTTCGCTCGAAGAAATCCAGAAGCTCACCGACGACGAGATCAAGAAGATGGAAGACATGAGCAAGGGGAAAGAGAAAGAAGTGATGGAGATCAAGTAGGCAGGTGCCAGTCGTCAGTCTTCAGTCGCCAGTCTTCAGCCAACCATCTTCAAAAGCCCTGCCCGTCGCGGCTTTCACCTTCTGATTCGGCCTTCCAGCTCCCCAATTACTCAATTCCCAATTCCCAATCCTTGCAACCCGTTCGATCCGCTCCAAATCGCGTTCTTGACACCGTAGCGTTATTTCTGTATTTTCAGTCTGTACAGAAATATCTGTTATGGCGACTCTCACTGAAATCCAACGTCAATACATCCTGCACTGGGGGGAAATGGGCACCCGGTGGGGCATCAATCGCACCGTCGCCCAGATTCATGCGTTGCTTTTCCTCTCCCCTAAGGCCATGGCGGCCGACGAGATTTCAGAAACCCTGAATGTCGCCCGCTCCAACGTCAGTACATCGATACGCGAACTGGAAACCTGGGGAATCGTGCGCGCGGTGCACGTTCTGGGCGAACGGCGCGAGCACTACGAGTCCATGAAGGACGTGTGGGAGATGTTTCGCCTGATCGTCGAGCAACGCAAGCGCCGCGAAGTCGATCCCACGCTGCAGATGTTGCGTTCCTGTCTCGCGCAACTTGGGTCCGGCGCCCCTGGTGACGCCTACACCCGCGAGCGCCTGGAAAGCATGACCGAGTTCTTCGAGGCGGCGACGTCCGCTTACGGAGAACTCAGCCAGATTTCGCTGCCCGTGTTGCGCAGCGTAGTCGGTGTGCGCGGAAAGATCCGGAAACTGTTGCGGGTGAAGAAGAGATAAATTTTTTTAAAATTGTATTTCTGAATGTACAGAAATGTCTGAATACAGGAGGTCGCATGAACCAGGCATTGCTGTTCATCGCGGGCTTGACGATAACTCTGCTTGCCGCCACGGTCGTGGTCCGATGCCTCAGTGGGCCGCTGCGTAGGCAGTTGCACGAGATCTGGCGGAAACGCTGAGCGCGCCGAATTCTGGACGGTATTTTCGAATGTAACCGTAATTCTGACACCCGCCATCTTTGCCATGTTGGTGGATCCCACGAGTCAAGGGGGCGCTCCTCCATTGCCAGCAATGATCAGCCAGTTGCGATGGGGCTTGATCGGATTGGTGGGATCGGTCCTGATGTTGGGCTGGATTCTGAGTCGCTTCATCCCCAGAACTCAGGGTCTCGCAACGGTCCAAACCGCACGCCGCAACGCCGAGGGGGCGATATGACGGCCGCCTTGTCGACCCGCCTGATCTGGTTGGCCGGAGCGATTCACGCCGGCATCGTCCTGGCCAACATTCCGCTGCCGAGACGACTGCGTGTTCGCGAGAATCTCCGCCAAGTACCGCTCTTTCTGCGCCAGATTTTCTACGTGCACTGGATTTACATCGTGCTCGTGGTTGGCCTGTTCAGTGCGCTCTGCTTTGGGTTCGCGCCAGACCTTGCCGGCGCCTCCACGCTCGGCCGTTTTCTGAGCGCCTTTATTGCTGCGTTCTGGCTCCTGCGGATTGTTCTGCAGTGTTTCTACTACGACCGGGAGATCCGCCGCGCCAATCGGGCGCTCGATGCTCTCTACATCCTCTCCCTCGTCGCCCTGGTCGGGATTTTCGGATTCGTGGCCATTCGTCCGACGATGTGAGGAGGTTGTCATGTCCAGCCCAGCCTTGGCCGCTCGCAGGAAAGCCAGCCAGTGGACTGCCTCGGTGACTCTCGGCGGTGCCGCATTCTGGGCCATCTTTGCCGCCCTCGCAGGACTGCGCCGCGCGCCCTTCAGCATTGTCGAATTGCTCTTCCTCCTGGCCGCGCTCGTAATCGTTCCG
Organism: Acidobacteriota bacterium; assembly: GCA_046728215.1. Lineage (GTDB taxonomy): Bacteria > Acidobacteriota > Terriglobia > Terriglobales > Acidobacteriaceae > Gp1-AA133. The sequence goes on from JBKPEB010000007.1 coordinate 81,261, forward strand.
CTCGGCATGGAACTGGAGCGGTGCCTCAACGACTCGACAGGCGGTTCCCTGCACACCGCGCTGCGCTTCACTCAACTCGCAGCTTCGCTCGCAGTGTGTATCGCGTTCTGGCTGCCGCCGGGACGCACCGCAGCCATTCTTAGCAGCGTCTGGCTCGTGGACTGTCTGTTGTTGGCCGGTGAAAGAGTCCGGCGATCGCGTCGCGATCGCGCAGCCACCTCTTTGATCGTCAATCTTGCATATTGCGATCTGATTTTCGGATCTGCATGGCTATTGATCTCCCGTGCCGGGTGGCACCCTATGGGATTTCAGGAACCCATCATCCTTTTGACCGCGATTCATTTTCACTACAGCGGCTTCGCTACTGCTCTGATTGCCTCGGCCACGCTGGGAGAGTTTCACCGCACCAAACTCGCTATGCCCGGCCTCACGGCGCTGGTGTGGTTGATCGCCCTCCTGCCCTTCGCAGTCGCTATAGGCTTCGTGTTTTCTCCGCTGCTCCGCTTCGTGGCGAGCATTGCACTTTCCAGCGCCGTCACTGCGTTGGCCATGGTGGCGTGTTGGTTTTCAAGCGAACTTCGCAGCGGTACGGCCAGGATATTCCTGCGTCTCGCGAGTTGCGCCGCCGCGGTCGCCTTCTCTCTGGCAGGGATTTATGCCGTCCGCGAATTCTTCAACCGGAATTGGATCAGCATCCCCGGCATGGCAAACTCCCACGGAGTCCTCAACGGGATCGGATTTGTGCTGCTATCCATGCTGGCGTGGCTGGTAGAACTGAACGGGTCTGCCAGTGAACCCCGCCGGTTCGTGGACGATGGCCGCGAAAACGCCCGTCCTGTCACACCGCTGAGCGGCCTAGACAGAGAGAGTGCGTTGCGGCCACACCCACACCCCTTGCATATTCCCGAGTTCGTCGCCCGCGACCTTTACGACCGGTGACAGGAAGGAATCCGCACCACCCTACCCGTATAATCACAAGACCATGAAGAAAGTCGTTCATGCCGCGTGCCCCCACGACTGTCCGGATGCCTGCGGTGTCTTGATCACGGTCGAGGACGGGCGCGCCACAAAGATTCAGGGCGATGCCAGCCACCCGGTGACCCGCGGATTCCTGTGTGCGAAAGTTGCGAAATATCTCGATCGCGTCTACTCGCCGGACCGCGTTCTCTATCCCATGCGCCGCGTGGCGCCCAAAGGCGGCGGCAATAAAGACGCCAGCGATTTCGAGCGCATCTCGTGGGATGAAGCCCTCTCCAAAATCGCCGCCCGCTTCAAGGCGATTACGACCGACTTCGGCAGCGAAGCGATCCTGCCCTATTCCTACGGTGGCACGCTGGCCACGCTGAGCGGCGGGTCCATGGACCGTCGCTTCTTTCACCGGCTCGGAGCCTCGCAATTGGAGCGCACCATCTGTTCTGCCGCCGGAGAGGCCGGGCTCAAGTCCGTAACAGGCGTGAAGCTGGGCACCGAGCCCGAGCAATTCCGTCACTCGCGCTACATCCTCGCCTGGGGCGCCAACATTCACGGGAACAATGTCCATCTCTGGCCTTTCATTGAAGAGGCGCGTCGAGCGGGGGCGCAACTTGTGGTCATCGACCCCTACCGCACGCGCACGGCAAAATGCGCCGACTGGTATTTACCCATCAATCCCGGAACCGACGCCGCGCTCGCCCTGGGCATGATGCACGTCATCATCGGCGAAGGTCTGCACGACGACGACTACGTCGCGAAGTACACCACCGGTTTCGAGCAGCTTCGTGAAAAGGTAAAAGACTATCCGCCCGATCGCGTCGCGCGCTGGACCGGAATCGCAGCCGCCGACATTGAAAAGCTGGCGCGCGATTACGCCACCCGCCGCCCCGCCGTGATTCGCATGAACTACGGCGTCCAGCGCTCCGAAAACGGTGGCATGGCCACCCGCACGATCGCCATGCTGCCTTGCATCACCGGTTCGTGGAAGGAAGTGGGCGGAGGCTTGCAGCTCTCGCTCAGCGGTGGATGGGGATTGAACAAGACCCCACTCGAGCGCGCGGACCTGATGCAGAAGGCCCTCGGCCGTCAAGCACGCGTCGTCAATATGGTAGAACTCGGCAAAGCGCTGAACACGCTCGCCGATCCACCCGTCAAAGGGCTGTTCGTCTACAACTCGAATCCGGCCGCCGTCTGTCCCAACCACAATGACGTCATCCGCGGCTTGCAGCGCCCTGACCTGTTCACCGTCGTGCACGAGCAGTTTTTCACCGACACGGTCGACTACGCCGACCTGGTACTGCCGGCCACTACCTTCTTCGAGCAAAAAGATCTGCAGACGGCTTACGGGCATTACTACCTGCAAGTTTCTAATCAGGCCATCGAGCCGCTCGGGGAATGCCGTTCCAACGTCGAAGTTTTTCAAGCGCTGGCGCAGGCTATGGGATTCGACGATTCCTGCTTCACCGAATCCGTCGACGAGATGATCGATCAGGCGCTGGATTCTCCCAATCCCTGGCTCAAGGAAATCGATCGCGAGCGACTGGAGAAAGCAAACCAGGTCCGCCTGAATTTCGAAAACGGGAGCGAGCCGTCCGGCCCGGCAGCGCCCGCCCCGTTTTTGCCTTTCGCCCAGGGAGGATTCCAGACTCCCAGCCACAAAGCCGAGCTTTACAACGAAGCGCTTGCCGCACAGGGGCTCGATCCGGTGGCTGAATTCATTCCCCCGGCGGAATCCCGCCATGGCAACGGCTCGTTTCCGCTCGAAATGCTGGCCCGCAAGGCCGACAACTTCCTGAATTCCACTTTCTCCAACTTGCCGTCGGTGCAAAGCCTGGAGGAACCAGGACTTCTTGAGATCCATCCGAAAGACGCAAAACGCCGAAATATCCGCGACGGAGACCCTGTCCGCGTCTTCAATGCCCGCGGCGAACTGCTTTTGCGCGCAAGAGTGAACGGGGCGGTGCAGTCTGGAGTGGTGGCCGCCGCCCTGAATTGGGCCAAGCTGACCCCGGGTGGACGGAACATCAACGTCCTCACCTCAGAAAAACTTACGGACATGGGCAACTCCGCCACGTTTTATTCCGTCTTGGTTGAGGTGGAGTTGGCTTCGCCAAGCCAACCTTCAAACTAAAGCTAAACGATTCGATAGAAAGACTGAACGACTAGGCGGGGATTTGGACGCTGCGCCCACGTCTACCGTATAATTGCCGTTTTCCTAACTCCCAGAGGCCGAGGTAGTAGCGATTCTCTTTCGCTTTCATCCGGATATCCCTGTGTCACGCCTGAGCGGCTCTGGCCGATCTGCTTCCCCGGCATTCCAGTCACGATTCTTTCCGGCGCATTGGTTTCGCGCCAAGGCCCGTCGTCCCGTCGCCCGTTTCCTGACCGTGCTGCTGGTGTTGCTTTGTCCACGCGGCTGGGCCCAGCAGGATCTCGTCACTGAGATCGTGATTCATGGAAACCGCCGCATCCCAGCCGATACCGTAAAGGCGCGCATCTTCACCCATCCCGGCGATGTCTATGACGCGGCGGGGCTTGAACGCGATTTCAACTCCCTTTGGAACACCGGCTATTTCGAAGATATCCGCTTCGAGCGCGAGCAAACGCCGAAAGGCTGGCGCATCCATGTCTATGTCAAAGAAAAGCCGACGATCCGCGAGATTAACTACACCGGCCTGAGTTCGGTTTCCACCAGCGACGTCCTCGACCGCTTCAAGGAGCGCAAGGTCGGGCTTTCTGTGGAAAGCCAGTACGATCCCACCCGCATCAAAAAGGCCGAGGTCGCCATCAGGGAACTGCTCGCCGAGCATGGACGCCAGTTCGCGACCATCCGCTCCGAAGTTCGTCCCATTCCTCCCGCGGCTGTCGGCATCACCTTCGTGGTGAAGGAAGGGCCCAAGGTGAAGGTCGGCCGCATCCGGTTCACCGGCAATCGCAACATCAAGAACCGCACGCTCCGGGCGGCGATGAAGAACCTGAAGCCGATCGGCATCCCGCATTCCATCTTCCTGGAAAACATCTTCGCCAAGACCTACGACGCGACCAAGCTTGAGGAAGACACCGAGCGCGTCCGCAACGAGTACCAAAATCGCGGCTTCTTCAAGGTGCTTGTCCAAGATCCCAAGACCGACATCCACGATACCGGGCATCCGGGCTTCCACGTGCCGCTGATCCAGAAAGGCCCCGGCAAAGCGGTGGACATCACCATGCCCATCGAAGAAGGGGAGCGCTACACGCTGGCCAGCATCACGTTCAAGAACAACAAGGCGATCACCAACACCAAGGCCTTGCGCGCGCTGTTTCCGATCAAAGACGGCGACGTCTTCAGCCGCGAGAAAGTCGGCAAGGGCTTGGAGAACCTGCGCAAGGCGTACGGCGAATTCGGGTACATCAACTTCACGTCCGTCCCGGACACTAAGTTCGACGACGAGAAGAAACTTATTTTTCTGGATATCGACGTCGACGAGGGCAAGCAGTTCTATGTTCGGCGCATCGAGTTCCAGGGCAACACGACGACGCGCGACAAGGTCATCCGTCGCGAGATTGCACTCGAAGAAGGCCAGGTCTACAACTCGCGTCTCTGGGAATTCAGCCTCCTGCGCCTGAATCAACTCGGCTACTTTGAGCAATTAAAACCCGACGATCCAAACACGACCGACAAGAAGCTCGACGAAAAGGACGGCACGGTCGATCTCGCCCTCAAAGTCAAAGAAAAGGGCAAGAACAGCATCGGCCTCAATGGCGGCGTCAGTGGACTGGAAGGCGCGTTCGTCGGTCTGAGCTACACGACCAACAACTTCCTCGGCTTAGGCGAGACCCTGCAAATCCAGGCCAGCATCGGAAACCTGATGCGCAGCGTGCTGTTCGGCTTTACGGAGCCGTACTTGTGGGATCGTCCGCTGCAAGCCGGTTTCACGGTGTACACCACGCGCACCAGCTACAACCAGGCGCGGCAGTACGCGGTCCTGACCGGACAACAGCTCAACCTGCCTTCCTACTACCTGCAGAACCTGCAGAACTATACGCAGTCGAGCACCGGCTTCACCGCGTCGCTGAGTTATCCGCTGCACCGGTCGTTGAAGCGCGTCGGCCTCACGTACTCGTTCGACAACTCTTCGCTCATCGCGCTGAGCGACGCCTCCAAGGCCCTGTTCACCAATCTCGCGTTCCGAGGCATTTCCGGCCCGAACGCTCTCAGCGGCATCATTACCAGCAAGATACTTCCCAGCTTCACGATCAACACGCTCGACGCGAGCTACCAGCCGCATAGCGGCAAACAACTCTTCCTCGGCGGGGAAGTTGCCGGCCTGGGCGGCACTGTGAAATCGGTGAGGCCGATCGTGCAGTACAAACAGTTCTTCCCGATGCAGAAGCGCCGGAACGCCATCGGCATCAACTTCCAGGGATCGTTCCTGACCGGATACGGCGGGCTAGTGGCACCTCCCTTCCAGCGTTTCTACATGGGTGGCGAAAACGACTTGCGCGGATTCGACATCCGCTCCGTGTCGCCGATCGCATTCCTGCCCAACAAGGCCGTCATCAACCTGACGAACCCCGACGGCACGGCGGTGTTGAAGGATCCCTCGAACCCGCGGCTTGGCCCGTACCAGATTCCGATCCCGATAGCGAGCATTGTGCAGCCCGGTGGCGATTTGAACGTGTTCGGCAACGTCGAATACCGCATTTCGATTGTGGGCCCCGTGACTCTCGCGCCCTTCATGGACATGGGCATCGACCCGATCGTCCGCCAGTCACAGCTCCGCATCAATCCCGGCCAGTTAGGGGACATCAACAACACGCCCTTCGGATGCCCGGCACTCGACATCGCCCTGAATTGCATCGGTGGTCAGAGTCTTACGTTCTCCGGATTTCTGAAGCCGGTGGCGGGCACCAACTGGACGCCGCGCATGTCAACTGGCCTCGAGTTGCAGGTCATGTTGCCCGTCATCAATGCGCCCTTCCGCATCTACTGGGCTTACAATCCCTTGCGCCTGGATTCGACCGCCACCGCGCCCACCGCCATCACACGCTCGATGTTCCCTGGCGCAACCGAGCCGTTCCTGTACAAAGCGGCCGGGGACTACACTTTCACGCAGGCCATCAACACTTACGGAGCGAATTTCACCCTGCGCGAACCGCGCAAGACTTTCCGATTCACAGTGGCGACGACGTTCTAGTTTCATGCAAGAGGGGACGATGGCGAAGGAGCGTCTCGAGGATCGGTTGACTGTAAGTGCTATAATGAAACGACTTCTGCCCTGAGAAACGTACAGAGATTCGGGGTGTGCTGCCACGCATATCAGGTTCGGCGTGAGGAGCTGAGAGCTCACCTGTCCCGGTCGCGAGGAAATCTGTTTCAAGACCCGGTCAACCTAGTGGCACGGCCCAGCGTAAGTCTGGGAACAGCGAAGTAAGCCAAAATTTCCCGGAACAATTTCCAAGGAGTCCAAAGCGATCCAATGAAAAGCAAGTTCACGCGCACTCTTCTGGCCATGGCCTTCGTAATTTCGGTTGCGGCTCTGGCTCAAACCGGCAGCGCCGCCGCTGCTCCCGCAGCCGCCAAACCCGCCACTCCCGCTGCCGCGCCCGCGGTGACCGGTCCGGGCACCAAGATCGGCACGATCAGCATGGAGCAGGCCATCTTCGCCACCAACGAAGGCCGGCGCGATTTCGAGGCCCTCAGCAAGAAACTTGAACCCAAGCAGAACGAACTCAAGGGTCAGAACGATCAGATCGAGGACCTGAAGAAACAGCTCAACACGCAAGGCGACAAGCTGAACGACGATGCGCGCGCCAACCTCGTGAAACAGATCGAGGGCAAGCAGAAATCACTTGACCGCCAGTTGCAGGACGCTCGTGAAGACGCGCAGAACCAACAGAACGAGATCGCCCAACGCATCCTGCAGAAGCTCGGCCCCGTGCTCATCAAGTATGCGACCGACAATGGCTTCGGCATGATCGTCGACACATCGCAGCCCTGGCCGCAGAGCCCGGTCGTGTGGTGGGGTGAATCGGTCGATGTGACCAAGCCCGTAGTCGATGTTTACAACGCGCAGTCGGGCGTTGCGCCTCCGCCGGCTTCTGCCAGGCCTGCTCCCGCGGGCGCTGGCGCCAAGCCGCCCGCCACCGGTGTGAAACCCTCGACGCCTCCAGTGAAGCAACCCGAGCCGCCGAAATAATCGCACCGCGACACCTTTGGTGTCGTAAAGGTTCCCAAAGGCCGCGTGCACACGCGGCCTTTTTCTTTCGAGTGATTGCGTCCGGCGAAGTAACGCGCGGTGTCCTTACAGCTAGCACTACCTGATGTGGAGGACACAATGTTCGCTGTCAGTCTGCTCGATTCCCATTTCACCGGTCGCGCCCAACGCGGCTGGACGACACTTACCTCATTTGCGCTGCAAGCGCTGGCCGTGGCCGGCGTCCTGATGCTGCCGCTGCTTTACACCGAAGGGCTGCCCAAGCTCCACCTGGTTTCGGCGGCGCCCATCGGGCCGCCGCCTGGCCCGCCGCCGGCTGGCCGTGTGCAATCAACCAGCCGCCCGATTCAAAGCAACATCTTCCATGGCCTGGTGGTTGCTCCTCCAACCATTCCGGCTGGCGTGTCGCATGTGGTCGACCAAGGTTCACCACAGGATTCCGCACCTTGCGCTGTTTGCGTTCCCAGTGGAACCGGAACGTTGTCCGGCACGAACCCGGTGTTCGACTCGATCGGCAGTGGAACAAATATCGTCCCTCCCGCACCGCCACCGTCGCGCCCGCCTCGCATCTCGACCATCATGGAAGGAAACTTGATTTACCGTGTGCAGCCCCTTTATCCGCCGCTCGTACGTGCCGCGCGGATCCAGGGCGCAGTCGTCTTGCGCGCGATTATCAGCCGCAACGGGACAATCGAGAACCTCCAAACTATCAGTGGACATCCCATGCTGGTCGGTGCCGCACGTGATGCGGTGCGCCAATGGCACTATCGGCCGTACATCCTGAACGGTGATCCGGTGGAGGTCGAAACACAAGTGACCGTGAACTTCTCGCTCTCCGGAGGCTAGCAGCGGGATCAAACCGCAAACGCGGCGCGGAGAAATTCACGCCGGGGAAAGGCGGCTGAAGCTCGCAATCGACTAGTGCTTTTTTACTAGAAGCTAACCATTTGCGACAGGGTCGCTTATACGAGCCTCCCGCTTCGCTGCGCGACCTTTTACCCCGGGGGAGAAAGTCGCGCCACGGGCTCCTAAAAGCTCGCAATCGCTATTCTATGTGGTGTCCGTGAGGTTAATTTCAACCACTTAGACGGCTTTCGCGCAGTTTCAACGACTTAGCTCAAAGTGAATCAGCTTGAGACGCGCGGAGGATTCTCGGGTTCTCACAATGCCTTGCCGCTGTCCTGGAAGCGGACATTTTCTTTCAGTCTGTAGTCCGTGCAGCGAAAGGACAGACCCGATTGTTCCGAACCATGATGGGACAACAGTAACGAGCGCCGCAGAATCCCCTGTCGATATAATCGCGACATCGTGAGTTTCGCGGCGCTCGACGTACCTTCCCGGCAATCGGCCCGGCCCACCTGGGCCGAAATTTCTCTCCCCGCGCTGTGCGACAACTTCCGCAGCGTTCAAACTTACGTTGGCCGCGAAGTCGAAGTTTGCGCCGTCATCAAAGCGGATGCGTATGGTCACGGCGCGACTCCTTGTGCACGGGCGCTCGAAGCGGCGGGCGCAAATTGGTTCGGCGTCACCACTACCGACGAAGGCTTGCCGCTTCGCGCCGCCGGACTGCGCGGGCGGATCCTGCTGATGACGGGCTTCTGGCGCGGCGAGGAAGAGGAAGTGGTTTGCCAGAATCTCACGGCAACGGTCTGGGAGCCGTGGCATGTCGAATTGCTGGATCGCGCCGCGCGCTACTTGCAGGCTCGGCGGCAGCCGGTTCATCTCAAGATCGACACGGGCATGGGCCGCCTGGGTGTGGCGCTGAACGAAGTCGCCTTGATGTGCCGTGAGATTCGCCGCTACTCGAACATTGTGCTTGAGGGAGTGTCCACGCACCTCGCATCTTCCGAGGTCCTCGATTCAGCCGAAACGGAGCGTCAGATCGAGAACTTCGAGCGCGCGATTCGAATCATCGAACAGGAAGGGCTGACACCGTCTCTTTATCACATGGACAACACGGGCGGAATGCTGGCACGGCCGGAAACCTGGAGAAACATGGTTCGTCCGGGCATCGCCCTTTACGGCTACGCTCTCCGGCAGAGCCGCGCAGGCGCCCCCGTCGCGAACGGGCTGGCCCTCCGGCTCGAGCCCGCGCTCTCATGGAGGACCCGCATCATCTCGATCCGCGAGTTCGGCGCGGGTCAGGCGCTCGGCTACAACGGTACCTACACCACTCCCGGTGCGGCGCGCATCGCCGTTCTGCCAGTCGGGTATGCAGACGGCTACCGCCGCGGCCTCTCGAATAAGGGTCGCGTCATCATTCGCGACAGCTACGCACCCATCGTAGGAAACATCTCGATGGACCTGACGCTCGTCGATGTCACCGGGATTTCCGGAGTCGAAGAAGGCGACGACGTCGCGCTGATTGGCAGCAGCGGCTCATGTCGAGTCGACGCCGCCGAAATCGCCGGCCTGTGTGGAACCGTGCCCTACGAAATCCTGTGCGGCATTTCCAAGCGCGTGCCGCGCGTGCACCTGTCATAGCTCGCCAAACAAGCGGGCACGCACGGTTTCGTCATGGGGTAGCTCCGGGCCTCCGAAAAGATGATCGGGCACGCGCGATTGGTCTTCAGCGATCTTCGGCATGGCACGTTGGCGAAGGGTTTGCGCTTCCGGGCTGGGGTCTTGAAACAGGGTCCGTAGCCACCCGCAAACCTTGCGCATGTCTTGAAAGTACTCATCGTGCTGGCGGGCATACTGGTGACCGGCGCGGTCCCAATCCGAGTGAGTTCGTAAGGAATCACGCAGCACCCTGGCATCTCGCAAGGTCATCGGCATCCCCTGCCCGAACGTAGGATCGTTTGTCCCAGCCGCATCGCCGATGAGTGCCACGCCATCGTGATATGGATGGTTGACCCAGTTCTCCCCAGCTTCGAAGCTCGCGAGCGGTCCGACACTTGCGACATTCGCATACAACTCCTGGACACTCGGTGCGACTTTAGCGGACTCAATCAGAAATGTTTTCAATTTCTCGGCACCCTGCAGAGCAAGTCCACCCTTCACTGGATACCCCAAATAGGCGCGCCACCGCTGCTTCGTTTGTGGGATGGTGGCGATGACTAGCCCCAGCTCGGGATTGAAGAGAAATGTAGTGAGGTCGTCACGTCCGGCAACCCCGGTCAGAAGCACTCCGGCAAACTGGAAGGGCTGCACATTCCTCTGCGTCTCAAACTGCGCCCACTTGCGAACGGCCGATGCCCGGCCATCAGCCCCAGCGACGAGCCGCGCTTCAATCCGTTCCTCTTTTTCATTGCGGCTGATGACCACTGGATGGCTTGCGTCGGGCTCGATCCCCTGCACGATGCAGCCTCTACGAATCTGCACACCAGCCCTCTCAGCTTCCGCCAGCAAAACCTCCTGCATTTCAGGATGGCTGTAAGTAAGCGCCGACATCCTCTGCGGGGTGGTCTCCGCAACATTGCGCGGCCCGAACCCCATTTCGATCCAGGGAACTTCCTTGGCGCAGTGTTCCAGCAGCAGGTCGGCGATACCTAACTCTCGTGCTTCTGCGACACCCCACGGAGACAGGTATTCCCCGCGAACCCGATCGCGGAACTTCTGCTCCTTTTCGATCACGAGCACGCGCGCGCCCTCGCGAGCCATGGCGATAGCCAGAGCCGACGCACCAAGGCCACCACCGACGGTGACCAGATCAAACTGTTGCGTTTTCATGGACCTCGCTCTTCCTGGGGGAAGATGATGCCTGGATACCAGTCGGACGGATCGATTTCGAATTATGCTATCAAAAGGAGCCGCCATCCGCGGAAGGTAGCTCCTCCTCCGATCCCGGTAAATATTCCCCACTGAATGCAGCATTTCACCACTGGATGTGCACTCGCTGCTCTCAACCTGCCCGGCTTGCTATATTTCGAGTGACACGATGCGCACCCGTTACGCCAAGTGGATGTACGACTGGGAAGACCGGCTAACCTCGGTCGATAATAACCGCGTGGTCCGCCCACTGGACTGGGGCGTGGAATGGGCGCACGAGTGGCCATGCCGCAACGGTATTCCGGCCGGACAGGTGCCCGCCGATCCAGAGAAGTTCTTCGCCGAATACAACCAGCGCATCATTGCCAACAGCGACGAATTCTATTCCTATCGCGTCCCGACCGATTTCCGGCTGGAGCGACGCGAAGTAAAAGTCTTCAGCACGCGAGAACTTCCTGACCCGCGCCTGGAGGAAAAGGTACGCGGCACGGAAGCGAACTTTCTGCGCTTCACTTCTACGGTGCGAACTCCGTTTCCGGACAACAATCTGGTGAACGCGCGCTGGTTCCCGGCGCGCGGCCGGCGCGCTGTTGTGTTGCTGCCGCACTGGAATGCCGACGCCATCGCCTACACAGGATTGTGCAAGGTGCTGAACATGCTCGGCGTTTCCGTGCTGCGCCTCAGCATGCCCTATCACGACATCCGCATGCCCGCCGAGATTCGCCGCGCCGACTACGCCGTTTCCGCCAATATCGGCCGCACGCTTGATGCTGTGCGCCAGGGTGTGGTCGATATCCGCTGCTGTCTGGACTGGCTCGAGCAGCAGGACTACACGCAACTCGGCTTAATTGGCACGAGCTTGGGATCTTGCTACGCGTTCATCGCGAGCGCTCACGATGAACGCATCCGTGCCGCCGCCTTCAATCATGCGTCCACCTACTTCGCGGATGTCGTCTGGCACGGACAAACGACCCGGCACATTCGCCAGGGAATCGAAGCCGAGATCGATCTCGAACGTCTGCGCAGCCTGTGGCTGGCCATCAGTCCGATGGTGTACTTCGATAAGTTCTCCCGCCACCGCAAGAAGTCGCTGGTGGTCTATGCGAATTACGATCTGACCTTCCTGCCCGAATTTTCCCGCGAAGTGGTCGACCAGTTTGCAGCCCATCGACTGGATCACAAAGTTGTCGTGTTGCCGTGCGGACACTACACGACCGGGGAAACGCCCTACAAATACATGGATGGCTGGCACCTCGCGTCATTTTTCCGAACCGCCTTCGAAGCGTAGAATTAGTGGTTTGAGCGACACCACCGGAGGCCACTGCTGATGAGCAATCCATCGATGTACCGCCCGTTGTTCGAAACCGATCCCCAGATTGCTGCCGCCATCGACAACGAGACTCGCCGCCAGCATGAAGGCCTCGAACTGATTGCCTCCGAGAATTTTGTCAGCGAAGCCGTTCTGGAAGCGGCCGGATCGGTTTTTACCAACAAGTACGCGGAAGGCTATCCGGGCAAACGGTACTACGGGGGATGCGAGTTCACCGATGTGGTCGAGGAACTGGCCCGATCACGAGCCAAACACCTGTTTAACGCCGAGTTTGCGAACGTGCAACCGCACGCTGGGTCGCAGGCCAACATGGCAGCCTACGCGGCAGCGCTTCAGCCGGGCGACACAATCCTCGGTCTCAACCTTGCACACGGCGGGCACCTCACGCACGGTCATCACCTGAACTTTTCCGGGAAGACTTACAAGATCGTTCCGTACGGCGTGACCAAAGAGACCGAGACAATCGATTACGACGAACTCGAGCGCTTGGCAGCGAGGGAACGGCCGAAGATGATCATCGGCGGCGGCAGCGCTTATCCGCGCATCATCGACTTCGTACGCATGCGCCAGATCGCCGATAAGGTCGGAGCGATCTACCTGGTCGACATGGCGCATTTCGCCGGCTTGGTCGCGGGCGGCGCGCATCCTTCGCCAGTGCCGCACGCGCACATCGTCACATCGACAACCCACAAAACGCTGCGCGGGCCGCGCTCGGGCATGATCCTGGCAAAGGCGGACCTGGGACCGGCGATCGACAAAACTGTGTTCCCTGGCATGCAGGGCGGACCGCTCGTGCACATCATGGCCGCGAAGGCCGTCTGCTTTCAGGAGGCGATGCAGCCGGAATTCAAGGTGTATGCGCGGCAGGTCGTCGCGAATGCCAAGGTGCTGGCGGAAACGCTGGCCGGGGAAGGGTACCGGATCATTTCCGGCGGCACCGACACGCACGTAATGCTGGTGGATGTCTTCGCGAAAGGCATGCTGGGCAGCGAAGCCGAAAAGGCCCTGGGTGAAGCGGGCATCACCGTGAACAAGAATGCCATTCCGTTCGATACCAATCCTCCGTTGAAACCAAGTGGAATCCGCATTGGCAGCCCGGCTTTGACTACGCGCGGCATGAAAGAGAAGGAAATGCAGCAGGTCGGACGCTGGATTGCCGACGCCCTGCAACATCGGGGGGAACCCGACGTGCTCACCAAAATCAGGCGACAAGTTCTTCAGTTGGCGGAAGCGTTTCCTTTGTACGCGGACCGCCGAGCCAAGGCTCAGGCCGAGGCGCGCGCTTAGGATCAGCCTCGCCTACAGGTTTACGGGTAGGGGAAATCCGGCGAAATCCTTGTAGCCTCAGGGTATTCCTGTGGTTAAATCGTCCCGTGAAGATTGCCATCGACATCCGTCGCATGACGGAGTTCGGCATCGGCACCTACACCCGCAACGTGTTGCGGGCCCTGGGCCGGCTGGACCGGCAATCGAAATATTTTTTGATCGGCTCGCCCGAAAAAGTTAAAGAGATCGGCTCCCTTCCACCTAATTTTCATACCGTCCCCCTGCTCGAACCGGACAGCACATTCAAAGGCTACTTCGAATTCCGCACGATCTTGAAGCGCTTGAGTGTGGACCTTGTCCACATTCCTCACCTGTTCTGGCTTCCTCGTTCGCTGCCGTGTCCTTATGTAATGACGGTGCACGATGTACTCGAGCACATGTCCCGTTCCAAGGGATTCTCAGGTTTTCGCCGTTCGTTGCACTATCAGCTCACGCGGCGAGTGCTGAACGGCGCCGCGCGAATTTTCGCCGTTTCGAAGTTTTCGAAAAGTGAAGTGGAGAAGCTGTTCGGAATTTCGGCAGAGCGAATCGAAGTCGTTTACAACGCCATCGATCAACGCTTTCTAAACGGACACGCCACCGACGCTGACCGCCAGTTGATTGCCGAGCGGTATCTGGTGACGTATCCCTTCTTGCTGTACGCCGGACGCATCAGCCCTCATAAGAACCTGGTACGCATCATCGAGGCATTTTCCGCTCTGCGCGGCGAGTTGGAGAAGGAAGGCCGCTTCCCTGATCTCAAGCTGATCATCATCGGAGACGACCTTTCGGGTCATCCCGACCTGCGCCGCACGGTGATCCGCAGCGGCGTCCCCAATGAGGTGCGCTTCTTTGGATTCGTTCCCATCGATATTCTGCGCATCTTCTACGATCTGGCGGTCGCATTTATTTTCCCGTCGTTGTACGAAGGATTTGGACTTCCGCCGCTGGAGGCCATGGCCCATGGGACGCCGGTCGTGACTTCGAACACATCGTCGCTGCCCGAAGTGGTCGGCAAGGCCGCGGTGCTCGTAAATCCGGAGAATGTGTTCGAGATCATGCGGGCCACGCACCGCGTACTGGTTGACAACGTGCTTCGCGAAAAATTGAAGCAGCGCGGCTATGAACGGGCAAAACACTTTTCCTGGGATGACTCCGCGCGCCGCATTCTCAAGGTGTATCGCGAGGTGGCCGGGGCTCCGGACGACGACAATATCCCATCGGACCACCAGCCTGAGATACAGGGCATGCGCGCCTGAGAATCAGCTGATGCCTGATTTTCGGATGTTCGCCTCGGCTTGGGACAATCGCCGGGCAACCGTTGCGGGCGGAACGCAATCGAACGCGTCGGGACTGATGCGGCCCGGTTCCTGCACACGCTCCCACACCTGCACGCTTTGCTTGTACCAGGCAGCGGATTGTTGCCACTGCTCGCCGCGAGCGTCGCGTGTAAGGCGAGTATCCGACGCGCGGGCCGCTGCCACGTCACCGAGCCCTGTGCAGGCGTCGGCGAGGGTGTAGAGGGTCTGCATATTGGGATGACTTGCCTTGGCGGCTTGATCGACCAGGCTCAGCGCTTTCCGAAAACTGGCTTCGGCTCCATCGAGATTGTGGAGACCCAGTTGAGCCCGGCCCATGCTGTTGTGAGTCGCCGCAAGACGCTGCACGGCTCCGCTGTTTCCTGCATTCGCCGATGCGACCGCCGACAGAACGCCAATCGAGGTCTCGTAATACTTCAGTGCATGGTGGAAATCGCCCTTCCGGCTGGCAATGTCGCCCGCCGTGGTGTTCAGGTCGGCCTTCACAGCCTGCACCTCGGTGTCGTTCGGACTCTGCTTGAGGAGTTTCGGAACTAAGGAAAATGCCTTCTCCATGTCGGTGGAGGCGTCACGGGCACGTCCTCTCCGGGACTCGAGGTCGGCCACGAGTTTGTAGTCCTCGGCAAGCGTAATGCCCGATTGCGCATTTCGCGGATCAGCCGCCGTGAGTTCTAACGAAAGGTTCAAAGCCGCCTGTGCAGCAGCAAGGGCAGCCGGCATATCGCCCTTGAACAGTTGAACGGCGGTGATGCGCTCGTAGAGAAGACCTAAAAGATATTTGCCGCGAGGTCCTTTGTTCGAATGATAGGCGATATCCTCGAAAAGCGGCAGCGCACGCTCATAATGCTGCAACACCTCGCTCGCTTGCCCACCTTGCCATAACTGATCGCCCATGGTGCTGATGGCAATGGCCAGATTGCCCTTTCCCCTGGGACTTGTGGGTTCAAGATTGACTAGTCTTTCGGCAGCCTCAAGTTGCTTGCGCCGAAATACCATCGCGGCTTCGTTGTCTCCCATGTTCGACAGGCTGAGATCGCCTCCGAGAATGTTTGCTACAGATTGGTAGTCAGCCAGGAGTTCGAAGACTACTTTGGAATCTGCGGGATGAGCGGCACTTGTGGGCTCCATCACCTTGACCGCGGTCTGACTGCTCTCCAGCGCCGCCGACACTTCTCCAGCGAACAGTTGCGTTTGGGAGACGAGGCGGTACAGTTCAGCGAGTGCGAGAGCACCGCTCACGTCCTGATTGCTTTGCGACCACAAGCTCTTGCGAATCGCGAGCGCCTTCTCGTAACTCTTCAGCGCGTTGCTCGTGTCTCCCAGGTTCGCGGAAAACTCGTTGCCTTGCACATCCCCGATGCGCTTGTAGGCTTCGGCAAGTTCTTTGCGAAGCGACGCGTCGCCCTGCGACTCCTGATTGAGGCTGTCGAGGTAGCGCAGCGCTTTGTCGACGATCAGTTTTCTTGCCGACGTGGCGCCCGGCAAGTCCTGGATAGAGTCGTGTACATCGAAAATCAGCGAATTCGCCAACTCCCGAACGTCCTGAAAGCGCCGTTCCGCCTTGATCCTCTGAACACGCGCGACATGTGCTTCCCAGACAATTCCCGCCATCAAGCCAATCAGAATCGTGACCGCCACTGCGGTGACGATCATGGCGCGCTTATGGCGAACGACGAACTTCGAGGCGCGATACCGGAATGAATCGGTACGTGCATCGACGGGCAAACTCCGCAGATGGCGGCGCAGATCCTCGGCGAAATGTTCCACCGAGGCATACCGCCGTTGCGGCTCTTTGCGCAATGACATCAGCACGATGTTGTCAAGATCGCCTCGCAACTTTTTGCTCAGCTTTGCGGGCGAATCTTCCATCCCTGCACGAAAGGCGAGTTTCTCGTCATCCGCTGTCCCCCGATTCCCAACAGGCGCCCGAGCGACTGTGCTGGGCTTGGGAGGCTCGGTGTCACACGCGGCTCGCAACAGGGCATCCGGAGAATGCTTTTCGATCCGGTAAGGATGCTGTCCGGTTAGCAGCAAAAACAGGATGACGCCGAGCGAGTAGACATCACTAGCCGTGGTCACGATTTCACCGCGAACCTGCTCGGGACTGGCGTACTCCGGCGTCAACATGCGCACCATGGTGCGAGTGGCTTCGGCAGTGCGCGGCGAGAGCCCGGGGTCAAGCATCCGAGCGATGCCGAAATCGAGGAGCTTCGGCGTTCCGTCCGTCGTGACCAGGATGTTGCCGGGTTTTAGATCGCGATGAATGACCAGATGCTGATGCGCATACTGCACCGCCGAACACACGCGGAGGAACAGCTGGAGCCGGTCATCGATCGACAGCTGGTGTAGGTTGCAGTACTGGTCGATGGGTATGCCCTCGATCAGTTCCATGACCAGATAAGGGAGACCGGTTTCGGTCGTTCCCCCATCCAACAGGCGGGCAATGTTTGGATGATCGAGATTCGCTAGAATCTGGCGCTCCGCCCGGAACTGCGCCAGCGCGAATGCGGATCCGAGTCCCTGACGAACAACCTTGACGGCTACTTGCTTCTCGAATTGTTGATCGGCCCGCACGGCCCGGTACACCGAGCCCATCCCGCCCTCACCGATGGCCGCTACGATTTCATAAGCGCCAATGCGGTGGCCTATCCAGGAATCTTCCGCGAAGGCCTCGATGGGTGCGCTGCTCCAGGCCGGAGACTCCAGAAATCCCTCGGCCCCTGCACTCTCGTCGGCAAGTAGAGACTCCACCTCAAGGCGTAGAGGCTCGTCGCCGCTGCAGGCGTGATCCAGAAACGCAGCGCGCCGCTGGGGCGCCAGTTCCAGAACCTGCTGCAAAACTCCCTTTACGTGCTGCCAACGCTCAGGAGTCATCTTCGCGGGCTCCAGAGGATCTGCGTCACTATCCCAGGACAAGAAATTCTGATCGTGGGCAGCGAGAAAGCGTGCCGCACCACAGAGACAAGCTCGGCTGAGCGAACCGGCGAGTCCAACAAGAACCGCCTCTCGCAGATCGGAATACGTTTCGAGCAAGCTGAGCGCAAGCGACACCGAGCGGGGAGGGCTAAGCTAGTCGCAAAAATTACCGGGCTTCGGAACGAAAGTCAATGAACAGATAGGGGCACTTTGAAACGTTGGCCCTTTGAGTTGCCTTCTCACCCTCGCCCGGCCGGGTCAGGGGCATAACTAGCGCCGCCGGAAGTGATACGTAAAAGAAGCGCTCACGTAAGACTTCAGGGGAAACCCGGTGATGCGCTCGAAAGGCATGGCCTCCCCCGGTAAAGCAAGATTCTCCACAATTTGGCCGCCATATCCGCTTGCAATCAGGAAGTTCACACCCACATCAATTCCCTTACTCGGAAACGGACGGATCAGCGCCCCCCGAAATTCGCACACCGGTCTTGCGTCAAACCCATCGCCTAAGGGCTTCCTGCCAACTTCCTCATATTCTCCACGCGCAAGCAAGTGAAATGGCAAACGGTCGAATGTACCGAGGACGTCCCAGACCAGACGAGGCGCTTCGGGAGTAGGTTCCCCAGTAATACGATCCCGTGCGTCTGCGCGAGCGAAAAGACCCTGCACAAAACCGTACTTGAGATTCCGTCGGGCAAGGATCGTGAGCGATTTCAGAATCCCGGGCCCCCTGATCTTCCTGCAAGCCGGTATCGTTCGAGATGCGCGCGAGCTGCTGAGCCGTCGTCACGTGTTCCAGGGTCAACCGGAATTCCGTCCGGGCCACCGTCTTGCTCACCACCAGTTGATACGACCGGGCCTTGGACACGATGGTCCCGCCCTCGATCGCGCTTGTCCCGATCCGCGGATCATTCACGTGAAATGACTGTCCGTAACTCAAGGCAACGGAGGGCAGGAACGACAGAGTAGCAGGTGGCAGAAAGCTGATCGTTCCCTTGGGCGAATTTACGCTCGCATGCCGGGAAAATGAAAGACCGTGCCCAAAGAGGTCTTCGTTGTCGACGGTGACTTCGTCCCGCCGGTAGCCAAGGTTGTAGTGGAGCACGCGCCGAACCGCTCCATCGGCGGACACAAACGGGCTGTAGAAATTCAACGTCAGATTGTTGTTGGTCAAGAGCAGCAAGACGTTGCTGTCGGTGATGTGGTCGAGGGCCAGCGAGCGGGGAGCCTCGCGCCGGAAGTTTACCCCCGCCAGCAACGAGAAAGACTTGTTGAAGCTTTCCCCATAGAGGATGTCTTCGGAATTTGCGTTTCGGTGTTCACTCTGCCGTATCAAGCCATCGCCGAAATTCGGGCGCACATCCAGCGTGTAATAGCGGTAGAACCCGGAGAACTGAAACTGGCGGCGCTCCGTAAGCCTCCACACGTCGTTGAAGATAACGGCGCCATTGGCGGTTTCCTCCCGTTGCCGGGCGTCGATCGTATCCCCGGCGACGCGCGTATCTACTGGAATCAACCCCGGTTGATACGCAAAGCCGTAGTAACCGATCCCGTAGACCGTGAGTTCATGCCTTCCAAAATTGAAGACCTTCGACACATTCCCCTTGTATTGCTTGCGGTGCTCCAGGCGCTGCAGAGAGCCGTTTCCATACGAAACCTCAAGCCCAATCCACGACTTGTTGGCCGGGTCACGCGGACTCCAACCTGTAACCAGATTTAGATCCCGATAGTCTCCTGTAACCCGAATCATCGGATCGAGGCGGTCGCGAAGTCCGAAGACTACCGACGAGTTCACGGAGCTGTTGCCTTCCCGCACATTGAAGGCGCCCCCATCGGTTTGGGCACTCTCAATGGCAATTGGGATGACGACATTCGGATCTGCATATCCATTGCCATGGGCATTCGCCGGAAGATTGTTGGGAAACAGAAACCCGCCGACCTGAAAAAACATCGCGATCGGCTCGCCGTGGTCCCCCGCCACGCCGGGAACAAAATATTGGGGCGGCTTGATCCCACCTGCTGGAGATTCAACCGGCATTCCCGGGATTGAGATCGGCATTCCGGGTCGTCCTGGGTTGGCGTCAAGGGTTTCTTCTCGCACCATGATCCGCTGGGCAGGATCAGGCGCGAACAAGCCGACGTCGGAAACATCCGCAGTCACGGTGACAGATTCGCCTTGCGAAGCGATATCGAAGAACTGCACATTCTCGATGCGGCTGCCATCCGTCAAGACAATCGTACGAGTGATGGGCGCGAATCCGGGATATTCCGCGGTGAGGCGGTACTCGCCCGCATCGAGCCGCGCAAATGAATACTGGCCTTGACCGTCAGTCTGTGCTTCGCGCCCCGATGAATCTGCGCGCCGCAGAAGGCGGATGGTTGCGCCAGCCACCACGCTACCCCCAGGGTCCGTAAGACTTCCTGTCAGAGTGGCCGGCACAACCGAAGCCGACGCGCACATACATCCCAATGCGAAGATCGCGGCTATCAAATGCAATCTTGCGAGAGCCATGATCAGGTGGGTGCGATTCGTCATGGGACTATCTCGTTCCGAATGGGAGAGGATCGGCATCTGGCTACCGCTGGGTCGATGAAAGTCTAGCCAGAACTGCTCGCGCTTGTTCCGACTCGGCCGTATTGAACTCCGCTGCTTGTCTCAGGTACCGTTCGGCGGAGATCTGATCTCCAGCCTTCAGTGCGATCTCGCCGGCATGCCGCATGACGCGGGTGTCACGCAGGCCGACCGCCAGTGCTTTCTCAATCTGCTCACGCGCTTCTCGATAGCGTCCATTCACGAAGAGAGCCCAAGCGAAGGCGTCCAGTGTAAAAGCATCATGCCGGCGCGCTAATTCCCTCTTTGCCACTTCCAGAGCCTGCACCGGTTCATGGGCATAGTCGGCGTAGTAGAAGATCAGTTCATGATTCGAGTTGTCCGCCCGGTCGGTTTCAAGGAGCGACTTCTGTTCGAATTCTGAAAAAGCCTTCATGGCTTCATCGCTGCGTCCGGCAAGTTGCAACGCTTCGGCGAGCTCGTAGAGATTCTCGGCATGGGGGGCCGCCCGGTAGCGCTGGTCAAGAAGTTGAATCGCCTCGGCATACCGCTTTTGCAGGATTCTCACTTTCGCGAGATTTCCCAATGCATAGTGGTAACCCGGAAAGAGCACGAGAGCGCGCTGAAGTTGCGCTTCCGCTTCCGAAGCTTTGCCCACTGCGAGATCAAGATGGGCGACCTGAGTGAGGATCCAAGCTGCATCTTCCACCTGGTTGGGTGGCGTCGACTGCAACGCCATTTTCATCAGATCGACTGCGCCATCAATGTCACCGAATAGTTCCCGGAGATACGCTGCGCGGGTAAGTCCCGGCAGGTTGCCCGGACGCAGGTCCAGCATCAGTTGGGCGGATTCTTCCGCATCCTTGTAATCTCCCAGTTCGATGTTTGCATCTGTGAGGAATCCGTAAACCATCACGTCATCCGGCATTTTCTTGTTAAGCTTTCGCGCCGCGTCACGAGCGGCGGCGAATTCATGCTTCCCCAACAACAGCCAGACCAGGATTCGTTCTCCATCGAAGTTGCCGGGAAAAACTTCAAACGACTTCTTCAATGCCTCCTCACCTTGCGCGTAAAACTTGACGTCGGAGGTCTCGCGAGCTCGGCGGGAGAGCGCTAGAGCGAGAGCGTTGTAGGCCTCAAAATTCTTCGGGTTCTTGGCAATCATCCGGTTGGCCTGAGCCACGCTTTGTTCCGCGGGTGAAAGGTTCTCATCGCTGGAAGATGTTTTGGTCTGTGCTATAGCCGACACGGCGAGCATGAATGTCAGAAGAAAAGCAGTCAGTCTCTTCATAACCAGTTCCTCACTTCTCGGATAAGAATTCGTGGCCGCCACCCTGCGGGGAGACGGCCACAATTTGACACTTACTTCACGGGGCAGATGCCTTCGGGTTGACCGCTGCAACCCTTCTGCCCGGGGCCAGTGTGCCGGCTGTTGCGACCGCTATGCGCAGGAGTGACGTAAGGGAACGTCTTCGCATAGCCGTCTTCGTTGGTGTTAACGCCGTCACCGATCGCAGCACCGTACTTCACCGGATCAACAAGGATGCCGGCAACCGCGCGTGAAGCGATGTCGACGACATCGTCGATCGGCCGCCGTCCTTGCGGAAATCCCGCGAGATCGCCAGCCAAAAAGCCCAGCCTCTTCTGCTTCCAGACCGGCGTCGGAGGAATGCCGGTGTTGAGCCGCAGCAGATCGGCGACCGGGCCAGCATCTTTCGGCTCGCAACCGGGACAGATCGGAGCCATGTACTGGACCAGCGGCAACAGATCGGCACGAGGCGCGGGTGGTACCGGGACCCCGAGAATCGACGAGTACAGCTTCGCCAGAAGTGGATCGAGGAAGAAGCTTGCGAATTGACCGTCCTTCTCCGGATCGGAAACGCTGAAGAGATCTTTGGATCCGGTTCCGATGATCAGTTCATTGATCAGCGAATTCCCTTCGCGGTTTACCTGACGCCATGGTCCATTGCTATCCAACTGGCCGTTGACCCGACGAATCGTGACCCGTTGCCGGGACGTCGCGCCGTAGGTGCCGATTACCGCGTTTTTGTCACCAGCACCGTGCCACTTGCCATCCACAGTCAGCATGGCGGTGGGCACTTCCAGGACGATTGAATTGACGTTGAAACCGGACACCGCGTCCGGCGCATAGTTATGGCGGTCATCTCCATCAATCTTCGGCGAGAGAATTCCACCAACGCCCATGCGGAAGTTGAAGGAATCGAAGGCCGCGCCCAGATCGATGTAGAACGGATCATCCACGGTTCCAGCGAATACGCGTACGTCATTTTCCAGTTCATAGATGCCCTGGTTGAACAGGTTCCGATATTTGGGCATGGTCAGAGGGCCAACGTTGGAGGGCACAGCGAACAGCGTGCGCCCATCGGTCAAGTCTGTGGCAATGCCGTTCTTGATCATGGTGACGGTGTAGGTCTGCCGCAGACTCAGCCCTTCCGAACCCGGACCATCGAGGGCGGTGATCTGAGGAATGCCCGCGATCCCGCCGACAAAACCCGTGAACACACCCGGCTGACGGATTTGCGTGTTAAAACGGAATTGGAACGTGATGTCCTCGACTCCGTCGTGGTTGTTGTCGACCTTCATTTCATAGAGAACGTTGGGATCGAAAGGAAAATAGTTGGGTCCATTCGAGGGCTCAAGGAACCCATCGACGTTGAGAATCATGGTGACGCGGTCAGGGTGGTCGTAGCTGACGAAGGCGTACCAGTCGGTCACGTCCGCGCCGCGGTCAAGGGCAGAGATCGGGGCCTCGCGATGGCTGGATGCAAACAGGCTGGCCGGAACCAGCACGCATAACGCCAAGGCGAGGACCACGACCGCTTTCAGTCGTTTCATTGTCGAATCCTTTGCGATTGAAGTAGGTGGACGTCGCCATTCGGCAACCTTGAAACCGGGCACGCGGCGCCACGCACCCGGAGTTACGATTGGATCCGTCTACGAACTGAGGTACGCTCCAACTCCGAAACCGGATTTCGTGCCGACGCAGTTTTTACAGTCCGTTGATCCGTGCACCGGTTTGTAACGACTCCAAACGATGGTGGGGCTTAGCCAGGAAGCTCTCGTTTCACACTCAATGTTCTTGTTTAAGAGCTGTAGAATCCTTCTGAGAGGCGTACTTCCTGGAAATCTGGCTTGCGAAGAGAAGGGCATCGACGCTCGGGCTGCGCACTCGAAAGAACGTTTGGGAATCTGGCGTCACACAAATTGGGAGAGGCAATTCATGGGGACCCAGGCTCCCTTCTGACGATCAAGAACTACAAATTTCTCCGCCAGTTGCGCCCGCCTTGCGCTAAACCTTCGAATGCGCTTTCATAAACTCCATGACCAATGCTCGCCGCCGCTACCTGCTGTGGTTCTTCCTCTTTTCACTGGTCACCGTAACCGCAGCCAATGATTCCCCAAAGGGCAGGTATCTCCTCTTCGTCGGTACCTACACCGAGAAGGAGAGCAAAGGAATTTACGCCTACCGTTTCGATTCGGCATCCTCGGAACTGACTCCGCTAGGCCTGGCGGCGGAAACCACCAACCCCTCATTACTTGCGGTTGACCCAAGCCACCGCTTCCTGTACGCGGTCAACGAAATCAAAAAATATAAAGAGGCCAGCAGCGGAGTGGTAAGCGCCTTCGCCATCGATTCTCAGAAAGGAGACCGGCAGACCGGCAAACTGCAACTGCTGAACGCAGTGGCCTCGCGCGGAGCCGACCCTTGCTACATCGCCTTCGACAAGACCGGAAAGTACGCGCTTGTAGCCAACTACACTGGCGGAAGCGTGGCAGTATTTCCGGTTCAGGCCGACGGCCACATCGGCGAATCCTCAGCTTTCGTGCAGCACGCAGGGTCGAGTGTCAACCGCGAGCGCCAGGAAGGTCCGCACGCGCACTGGATCGAGACCACCCCCGACAATCGTTTCGCAATCGCAGTGGATCTTGGCCTTGATGAGCTGCTGATCTATCGCTTCGATGCCAAAACCGGATCCCTTACCCCGAACAATCCTCCCTACGCGAAGCTCGATCCTGGAGTCGGCGCTCGTCACCTCGCCTTTCACCCAAACGGCACATTCGCGTACGTAGTCAATGAATTACAGTCCAGCATCACCGCATTTGCCTACGATGCCAGCCATGGCCGGTTGCGTAAGCTGAAGACAGTGTCAACCCTTCCGAAGAACTTCTGGGGAAGCAACGACACCGCCGAAATCCAGGTGCATCCCAGCGGCAAATTTCTATTTGCCTCCAATCGCGGACACGACACGATTGCCCTGTTCTCCATCGACAGCAAGACCGGCGCTCTCACTCTGGCCGATCACTTTCCCACCCAAGGCAAGACCCCGCGTAATTTTGAGATCGACCCCACTGGCAAGTTCTTGTTCGTAGCCAATCAGAATGCGAACAACATTGTGGTGTTTCGGATCGACCCCAACAACGGCCGATTAACCGCTACGAAGCAGACACTCGATGTCCCCTCACCCGTATGCCTGAAGTTCGTGGCCGTCGAGTAAAAAAAGGCCCACTCCTTGAAATGCACGAAGTGCTTTGGAGGCTGTACCGTAAACACAGAGCATCAGAAAGTGATCTCCGCCCTCGTCTTCAGACACTGGACTTCGGATGACTTTGGGCCCGTAAGCGAGTCTTCGGCTTCGCCAGCTCAGTCAGCTCCGGGTAGGTGGATCGGTTTTGAAAAACTGACCCACTACCCAGCTCCGCCTTTCATTGACTGTCGGAGGCCACGTCTTTAAGATGAGGCACTCGAAAGCCAGGCATCTCCCGAATGATCGGCGAAACAATCTCGCACTACCGCGTTGTAGAGAAGGTCGGTGGCGGCGGGATGGGTGTCGTCTACAAGGCCGAGGATGTAACTCTGCACCGGTTTGTGGCCTTGAAGTTTCTGCCTGATAACGTCGCCCAAGACCCCCAGGCATTGGCCCGGTTTCAACGGGAGGCGCAAGCCGCCTCCGCCCTCAACCATCCCAATATCTGCACGATCTACGAAATCGGACAACAAGATGGCAAACCATTCATCGTGATGGAGTTTCTGGACGGGCTCACGCTGAAGCACAGGATCGCCGGAAAACCGCTGGAGACCGACCTTCTCCTCGGATTGGGAATCGAAATTGCAGACGCGCTGGACGCAGCTCACAGCCAAGGTATCGTCCATCGTGACATCAAGCCCGCCAACATTTTCCTTACCAAGCGCGGACACGCCAAGGTTCTTGATTTCGGTCTGGCTAAGGTCACGGCAGGGGCCAATTCTTCAACCCAAATTGTAGAGAGCTACACACAAACTGGGACCCTCGATGAGCCCCATCTCACGAGCCCGGGAACAGCGCTCGGCACCGTCGCCTATATGTCTCCTGAGCAAGTGCGTGGCAAAGACCTGGATGCCCGCACCGACCTTTTCTCATTCGGCGTGTTGCTGTATGAGATGGCGACTGGCGCATTGCCGTTCCGGGGGGACACCTCGGGGATGATCTTTGAAGCCGTTTTGAACCGAGCTCCGGTACCTCCTGTGCGCCTCAATCCGGACGTGCCCGCGGAACTGGAACGAATCATCAACCGGGCCCTGGAGAAGGATCGCGACTTGCGCTACCAGCATGCGTCCGACATGCGGGCGGAACTGCAACGACTCAAGCGCGATACGGATTCGAATCGACACATTTCAGCCAGCAGCGGAGAGGTGGCAACCGCGGTACTGACAACAGGTCAGCCGGCTCATACTTCCGGCAGCGCAACCGTAGCAGCGGCCCAGCCGCCGCGACCATGGTGGTACGGAGCAGCCGGCATGGCAGCGCTCATTATTACTATTATTCTGTTGGCGGCGGGAGTGGGTTTGTACTGGTTCCTGCATCGTGCAGTGCCGACTCCATTCCAGAACTTCGCGATCACGCAGGTCACCAACTCTAGCCGTGCCCTGGTTACCGCCATATCTCCCGATGCTAGATATGTGCTAACTGTGATGGACGATAAAGGATTGAACAGCCTGTGGCTACGCAATGTGGCGACTGGAAGCGACACCCAAGTGCTCCCGCCTTCGGCTGCAATCGTCAATGTTGCATTCTCGCCGGACGGAAATTACATCTTCTTCCGCAAAGCCGAAAATGCCATCGCTAGTGACTTCAGTATCTATCGGGCCCCGGTTTTGGGTGGCACCCCGAAACCTGTGGTCCGTGACGTGGATAGCGCCTTCGCATTTTCTCCCGACGGCCGACGGCTGGCGTACATTCGCGCCAACAATCCGGAAACGGGTAAGTATCGCCTGCTCGACGCAAATCTGGATGGCAGCGATGAAAAGGTATTGCACATTGCAGCCATGGGTGCGCTCGCTCGCTGGTTAGCCTGGTCCCCAAGCGGCAAGCAGCTCGCCTATCCCGAGGCCCAACCTGGCACTGCACTCGGTGGAATCAATCTTTACGACCTGGATACGGGGAAAATTCAAACTCTCACATTTGCCGACAAAACGATTGGCGAAATGATGTGGTCGTCTAGTGGGGATGGCTTGTTTGTGGTCTATCAGCAAAAGGGGCCGAACTACAACCGCCGTCAGATCGGCTTTGTAGCCCTTGCCGACGGACAGCTGCGGGCCATTTCCCGGGATACCAATAGCTATTTCACTTTGAGCCTTTCGGCAGACGGCAAAACTCTGGCCACCGTTCAACAGAAGGTGGCGAGCAATTTTTACATTTTGCCGGGCGAAGGCAGCGCGTCCACAGACATCACACCAATCGGTTCGAGCGGCGAGCGCATCCAGTTTTTCAACTGGGCAGTTGACGGTGCTTTGCTAACATCGGACCTCACCCAACTCACGCGCAGAGATGCCAACGGACAAAATCCCGTGCAGCTAGTCAGCGACCCGGCGGCGGGCATCCTCAGTCTGTCGGCGTGTGGCACCCAGTCGATCGTTTTTCCCTGGGCTTTTCATAACAACACCAACTCGGTTGGCATCTGGCGTGTCGGGGCGGATGGCGCCGATCCCGTAAAACTGGCGGACGAGAAGTTTGACACGTTTCCGGTATGCTCCGCCAACTCAAACTGGGTGTACTACTGGCCCGGGGTTAAGCAATTATCGCGGGTTCCGCTCGACGGTTCCGGCAAACCCGAACCGATTCCTGGCAGTGGCGTTGAGGGTGCATTCCTGGCGGGACGAGGCATCGGCATATCGCCCGATGGGAAGACCCTGGCGTATGTTGTCGGACTCATGAATCCAGGAGGATCAAGGAGCATCCAGAAAATCGCCTTGCTGGATGTGGCGACTCTCAACTCACCGCGTATGTTCGACGCCGATCCCCGAATCTCAAAGGGCGTGCAATTCACGGCGGACGGAAAATTCGTGGCATACCCGATCGCCGAGAATGGCGTGGATAACATCTGGATTCAGCCCATCGAAGGCACTCCCGGACACCAGATTACCCACTTCAATGCCGAACGCATCCTCTCATTTCACTGGTCACCCGATGGCAAGCGTCTCGGCATCCTGCGCGGGCACACCGATTCGGACGTCGTCTTATTGCAAGAATCCAAACCCTAGATCGTCCCTTCGACGCTCCGAGTGCAAGCAGAGTCGCTACGCGCGGGTTCCTTCCTGCAAAACTTCGCGTAACCGCTTCGCAACGACCATTTCTTCCCCGGGTTGTAACATCCAAAGACCGACGACGATAGTGTTCGGTCCGCCCGGTAATCCCGCGCTCGCAGGGGCACCTCCGGTGGATGGATTCAGCTCAATGCGCGGCTTGCCTTCCCGCATCTTTTGCATGGCTTCCGCGCCGGTGATCTTCATCCGGTTCTGGTCGTAAGTGATGAGCAGGTGCGGAACATGATTGGCGACTTCAGGAATAAAGATCTGAGTCTGCACACCCGGAATCGTGCTCAGCTGTTTGGCGATGCGATCCCCCCGTGTCCGGCACTCTGCCTCGATCGCGGCATCATCCTGCTTGAGGAACCAGTCGACCGCAGCGACCAGGCCCACAATTTCCTCTTTCGCTACCTTCATCCCGCGCCCGATGGTGTTCGAGTTTGGTGAATTATTTTTCCTGGCCGCTTCGATCAGATCTTTTCTGCCCAACAACAAACCGCTACATTGAGGGCCCCGAAGCCCCTTTCCCCCAGAGAACGTTACGAGATCAAACCCCATCTTCGTATAGTTCCAAAGGTTGGAAATGGGTGGGACATCAGCAGCAGCGTCATTGAAACACGGTACTCCGTGTTGGTGGGCCACTCGCACCCAATCTTCCCGGCTGATCTTTCCAGCACCCGCGTTGAAAAAGTGGGCCATCACCGTACGTTCGGTAAATGCCTGTTCGTATTGCTCAAGAGTTTCTACCTCCACAAAGCGAGTTCCGCAATTGCGAAGGGCGTGGTCATATCCGTAGCGATGAGATTTCTGAACAATCACTTCATTCTTAAGCGCAGCCATATCGGTGGGAATGCCGAGAATGGCCTGCTCGTTTCCCATAGTGACGCAAGCCGCCGTTCCCACTGCGAGCGCAGCGGCGGCGCCGGACGTGACGAGAGCAGCCTCGCACTGTAATCGCTTGGCCAGATATGCTCCCGATGCATCCAGTAGCTCGTTGAGGTTTACCGGCTGTCGCGCCGCGAGCGCGATCGACGCCTGGACCTCATCCGGCATGGTGGAAGCCGAAAGAACCGTGTAGGTACCAGCCGCGTTGATGAATGGAGTCACCCCGAGCTTCTGGTAGTAGTCCACAGCTTGAGGAGCCGATTTGGCCGATGCCCGCTTTTCCAGAACTGGGATTCCGAAGAGCGCGACACCTCCCGCGAGAGCCGCGTGCGCTCCCTTGCCTAAGAGCTTTCGCCGAGTCATGCGTGGCATCGTTACGTTCCCTCCGGTGCATTTTGGTCGTTCGGATTTCAATCTCTCGGATAGTCATCCGCCTTGGCTGGCAACGAGTCGCCGCGATCGGGAGTCGTGAAATATTGCGGACGGGCTTTCTCCCATTCCACCATGCTCAGCCCGGACGGATCGTACACGATGCGTCCGGCGCGGACCGTCATGCGGGCGGCCAATTGTACGTTTGCATTCATTTTGGCCACACCGTTATCAATGTAGGCGAAATGGCCACGCATCAGTTCCAGAACCGCAATATCCGCGTCCTTCCCAACAGACAATGTTCCCAACTCGGGTCGGTGAATCTCGCTTGCCGGGTTGACGGTTGAACGGCGAATGACATCGTCCAGTGGCACGCCCATCGCCAAGAACTTTGACATCACGTTGTTCATGCTGAGGATGGTGTAATTGCCGGTGTGCAAATCGGTGGACATGGAATCGGGGATGAATCCCTGTTTTGCAGCGGGCACAGCATTGCGAAACCAGAAGCTGCCGGCCCCGTGCCCCACATCAAAAATCACGCCGCGGGCGCGAGCTTCCGTCAAGATTGGATTGAGCTTCCCGTCTTCCAGAAGAATGGGAAACTGCTGGGCGAATACATGCGTGTGTATATCGCCTGGCCGCATCTTTTTCAGGATCAGGTCAGCGTAAGTTCGATCCGGCCGTGGCCAGAAATCGAACATAACCGGAACGTTGGCGGTCGTCCCGCATTCAATCGCACGGTCAACCGCAGCCCAGACCGGGTGCGCCGCGTCCACAGGCTCCTTTGTCCAGTAATGGGCGGTTTTCACTCCCACAATGACGTCCGGATACTTCTTGATCGTGTCGGCACAAAGCTTTACGTCCATCTGGTCGGGGCTCTGCTCGAGTCCACCGTTCATGCCATTGGCCACAATGTTCAGGAAAGCCAGCACTCGCACTCTGGCCCGGTCAATGACTTCTTCCTTTTCCTGAAGGAAGGTCTCCGCACCGGAGGTCCCCGCATCCACTAGGGTGGTTACGCCTGACTCGAACGCCAGGTCCGCTGGAATTCCCAGTGGCAAGATGTGCGCTCGCGCATCGGGGGCAAACCAGTTCAGCGGCGCCCCTCCATGGCCCACATGAAAGTGAATATCGATGAGCCCCGGCGTAACGTAGAGCTTCGAGACATCCACAACTTTTCCGGCCTGGTCCGCCGGAATATTTTTTTCGACGGCAGCGATTTTCCCTTGGGAAACGGCGACGTCTCGCACCTCGTCGATGTGATTAGCTGGGTCAATCACATGGCCGCCCTTTAACAGCAAGTCATAATGAGGTGCTTGGGCAAACATCGCGACGGGCGATCCGTAGGCGAGCGCGATTACGGCTAGGATTGCGAGCGGCATTTTGATCCAGTTCTGCATAGGCCTCTCTTGCTTGTCGAAGCGAAAGTGTATCCAGTAGCAATGAGATTGTCACCATTGCTGGTGAGTCCAAGCGGGTGAGTTGTAAAAGCAGATCGCCCTATGTAATCTGATCGCTGTTTTTGGGGTTCGACCGGCAAGCAGACTGCGGATCAGGAACCGACTCATGGATCGTCGTACTTTCGTCAAGGCGGGTTGCATCGGAAGCGCGTCGCTGCTGATGCAGGGGCTCGATCCGGCGATGCGAGCGGACGTGACTCCTCTGGTCGTGCCGCCGATCGAACTCCGTGGCCTGCCAGACCACGAAGCTTCGCCGCTGGGCATGCCGGGACTGTATCCGGGCCGCGTGATCGAGCTCCGCGACCCAAACGCCATCGTAAGGAATCGCGTTTCACAGCCGATTGTGCGCCATATGCTGGAGCACGCGATGAAGGAGTTGACGGGAGAGAAATCTTCGCAAGCGGCATGGGCCAAGTTTGTTGAACCCCACGACATTGTTGGAATCAAGATCAACCCATCGGGCGCGCCTGCCTGCTGTTCTTCTCCCGAGATCCTGCGCGAGATCATCGGCTCAGTTCAATCCGTTGGCGTTCCCGCACGCAACATCCTGGTCTACGACCGGTATTCGTTTGAAATGGACATCGGCAGTTATCAAGTATTGCTGCCTCCAGGGGTTCGAATCGTGGGCATCCAGGAGGCCTTCGCCGGCGATGCCGGTTACGAACCCAATGTCTATTGCGATGTCAATTTTTTTGGAGAGTGGGAAACCCGCTCCTACATGGCAAGCATCGTGGCTCACGACGTGACGAAGATTATCAACGTACCGACCATGAAGGACCACTCGGCCTCAGGCGTTACTGGAGCCCTCAAGAACCTGGCCTACGGCACATTTAACAATGTGGCGCGCACACATCGTGCGCCCTATTCCTTCACCAATCCGCTGATCGGGATGATGTGCACGGTGGAACCCTTACGCTCGAAGGCTGTGCTGCATATCATGGACGGCATGCGGCAGGTGTGGCACGGCGGTCCGCTCACGCAAGTCCAGGATTTCATCGATCAGCCAGGCATTCTCCTCGTAGCGACGGATCCAGTCGCACTGGACACCATCGAACTAGAGGCCATTGAAACGAAACGCCGCGAACGGGGCGCACCTTCCTTGTGGCGACACGACCCGGACAGCATCACAGAAGACAATAATGATTTTTATCATGACGCGTCGAAAAACTTGTTCTTTCGCCAGCCAGGACATGTGGCAGCGGCTGGGAAGCTCGGCCTGGGCGTCGCAGACCTGAAGCAGATCGATCACCGTATCCTCTCGGCTTGAATTCATGACGACCGAAACAGCCAAGTCCAAAGTTCCGGGAGACTGGCCCACGCTGCTCAAAGACAACTCGCGCACGGGAGCGCAGGGGCAACGTCCAGCACGGTCGCCGGAACGGGCTGTTTGGCAATTTCGGGCCGGCAGCTCCGTGCGTTCTGCGCCGATCCTTGATGGCGGACTTTTGTATGTCACTTCGCTTCGCGGAGTACTGCACGCCATCGACGTGGTCACGGGCGTATCAAAATGGAAATTTCAGGCGCCGGGTCAGATTCATTCCACGCCTTCGCTTTCCGACAATCGAATCCTGTTCGGATGCGATGACGGCAAAGTGTATGCACTGGATCGGCATGCGGGAAGCAAGCTGTGGGAAGCGGCCACTGGAGCAGAGGTCTGGGCTTCTCCCGTCGTCTGTGGTGGAGTTGTTTTTTTCGGAAGTGCGGACGCGAAGGTTTACGCCGTTGACGCCGCGAACGGCCGGGAACGCTGGGTGCATGAACTTGGCGGGAGAATTTACTCCACGATTTATGCTACCGAGCGTCGGCTATACGTTGGCTGCGGAGACGGCAAACTGTACTGTCTCGACACCTCATCTGGAGCAATATTATGGAGCACGCCCACCGGCAACAGCATCGACTCATCGCCCGCCGTAGTTGGCGACTTGGTTCTGATCGGCTCTGAAGATTTTTGGTTTTATGCGATGAACACTGGCACCGGGGAAGTCCGCTGGAAGTACGAAACAGGATTAGGCATCTCGTCTTCACCGGCAGTTTCGGGCGATCTCACATTCATCGGCAGCAAAGACGGTTTTCTGTATGCATTGGAGACTCACACGGGGCACCTGCGCTGGAAGACCGCGGTGGGCGAAGTGGTGACCGCGCCTCCGGTGATCGGCGACGGTATCGTCTGTGTTCAAGCGGGAGGTACATTCGCCCTGGACAGCGCGACGGGCAAGGTGGTTTGGAGGGCTGCTCTGGCGGGCACAGTCCAGTCGGTTCCAGTGCTCGCCGGCGACACCATCTATCTGACAAGCCTGAGCGGCGAGGTTTATGCGCTGCGATAAGCGGCAAGCAGCGGTGCTGCTCACCTTCTTCCTATTAATCTCTTCCTTCGTCGAGAGCGCCGAAAATCAAGTTCTTGTCTACAAGAAGAAGTACGTCATGGGCACGATTTTCGAAATCGCTGCCTACGACCAATCATCCGAACATGCCTCCCGTGCGATCGAGAAGGCCTTTCAGGAGATCGTCCGCCTCGATGATCTGCTAAGCAACTACAAACCGGACAGCGCCCTGAGTAGCTTGAACCGCTCCGCTCACTTTCACGCAGAACAGGTTCCATCGGACTTGTACCGCGTCATCGATCAGGCCGTGCAGTTTTCCCGGCTTTCGGACGGAAAGTTTGACATCTCCATCGCGCCTTTGGTGAATCTGTGGAAAGCAGCGTTGCGGGGCGATGGCACACCTTCGCGGGCACAGCAAGATGAAGTCCGAAGTTGCGTCGGCTACCAGAAGATTGAATTGCTTCCCCCGGACCGGATCAGTTTCCGCTCACCCTGTCTGCAGTTGGACTTGGGCGCTATTGGCAAAGGCTACGCCGTAGACCGGGCCGCTGAAGTCCTGCGGGCTTTGGGAATCCGTAATGCTCTGATTAACGCGGGAGGAAGCACGATTTTCGCGATGGGGTCCCCTCCCGAGCAGACAGGCTGGCTCGTACACTTGCGCGATCCCTCGAACAAGATAGATCCGCA
Organism: Acidobacteriota bacterium; assembly: GCA_046728215.1. Lineage (GTDB taxonomy): Bacteria > Acidobacteriota > Terriglobia > Terriglobales > Acidobacteriaceae > Gp1-AA133. The sequence goes on from JBKPEB010000007.1 coordinate 114,866, forward strand.
AGTCATGCTCAAAGATGGAAGTGTGTCTACGTCGGAGCAGACAGCGCCCAGTTTGCTGGGCAACGATTCAGCCGGCCATATCATTGATCCGGATACAGGAATGCCCTTGAAAACGGTGTTTGCGGTCAGCGCGGTTTCAAAAACCGCGTCGGCATCGGATGCGTTGTCGACTACCTTACTGCTCCTCGGCCCGGAAAGGGGCAAGGTCCTAATTAAGAGTATGGCAGACGTTTCAGCGATTTGGATTTCCCATGACGCACAAGTGGAAACAGTGAATGGCAGTCCGCAGATTCTGTTTTACAGAGGCTTGTAGGCTCCTCTCAGTCTTGGCAAATTCCATGAATATTGGTCACATGACGCTCGTGTGGGTGTTCGTTCTAGTTTCCAGCTCCGCTTGGAGCGACGTGTTCGTGCATTGGACAGGCGCTAGCTTGCCCCCAGCGAAGGAACTCGGTTTGAAGAACCTGGTTCTGTCCTGGAACGACAAAGTTCCAGCGCAGGTGAAGGCGGCCCGCAGGCAAGGTTATCGAGTGTATGTAGAAGTTCCGCTGGCTCAGGCGGCTGTTGCCGCTGAAACGGGCGCGAGTGACCTGGATGGCGTCATCCTGACTGTTCGCCAGTCTGAGCGCGCAGAACTGGAAAAGTCTCTTCCACAGTTGCGATCGGCTCACCCGAAGCTGAAATTCGTTGTGCTCAATCCCGATGGCAAGCAACCGAATATGCGAGGCAGCTTGGTGATCAAGCGAGGCGCTGTGCTCGAGGTATCGAGCCCCACCGCCCAACCTTGGATTGACACGAACCTCGCTCTCGTCAAGGTTGAACAGAGGTCTTATCAGGGGCAAGTCCCGCTCTACACTTTTTTGTGGGGAGGATCGTCGGACTCCGGGCAGCAACAATCAGCGCCAACCGCGGCGGATTACTCATTGGCAGTGGCCGAGGCAGGCGCCTTTCATGCTGATCTGATCTTGCAGCTTGATGAGCGCTTGCAGAAAGCTCTCAGTAAACATGAACCTGAGGCCTGCACACTTTGGAACCAAGTACGGTCCTACGCAAGCTTTTACTCGGATTCGGCCGAGCAAGGGATGGAAGCCGCTGCCAACGTCGCAGTCGTGGTCGATGAGCTAGATCCAACGGACGAAGTGATGAATCTGCTGGCCCGTCACAACCTTCCATTTACCGTTTTACGTCCCTCAGACTTGAAATCAGGGGACCTCGAAGGTTTCGATGTGGTGGTAGTGTTCGCGAAGCCAGACAGGGGAGCTTGTGAGCGAATCGCTGAGCTCGCAACTCATGGCAAGGTTGTCGTGCTGGTGGATGCGCATGGTTCCTATCCATGGCAGAGCCGAGAAGCGGTCCGATTGAACGAACAAACGGTGTCCTATGCCCTTGGAAGCGGAAGAGTGCTTGAACTCTCGGAACCGGTCACCGATCCCGAGACGTTTGCCCAAGACATTCGTCGGCTCCTGGGAAAGGAAAATGTGCTGCTGGGTCTATGGAACGGCTTGACGACGATTGCTGTGCCCTATCGCGAGCACGGTGGGACGGTGAAGGTCCTCGAGTTTGTCAACTACGCTGAAGAACCGCTTCGTGTGCAAGTGCAAGTCAAGGGCTCGTTTGCCTCGATCCGTTACGAGACGCCAGAACATAGATGTTGCGAGTCTCTCGTCCCCATAAAGCACAACGGATTCACCGAGTTCGTAATCCCGGAATTACGGATCGCGGGACGTGTGCATCTCGATGCTAACCAGGCGACTGATTCCCGAGCAACGGGGGCGAGTCCTCGCTAGCGGAATCTTCGGATTAACCAAGTTAACGACTTTCTCGATGCCGTGGCAGACTGGGCACGAGTCCAAAAACTCTTCCTTTTCCCCTTAGGTCTTCCCTGGATCTCACAAAACAGGACCAAATTTCGTTGGCTCTGGCAGGCGGACGGTCGACCGATGAGGCTTCGACCCATCCCTATCGCACATTGAATCATCCAACTCTTCGGAATAACGGAGGACAGAATGTAGTATGGAGAGAACAAATCATCGCGATCTTTTTCAAGGCTTCGCTTCACAAGCCTCATGCATCGTGGGGTCCAAATGGGCGTTCTTAGTCGCCGTTATCGTCGTTCTCGCATGGGCTTCCGTTGGCTCATACTTCCAGTACTCCGACACCTGGCAGTTGGTCATCAATACAGCGACAACGATTGTCACATTCTTGATGGTGTTTCTCATCCAAAACACGCAGAATCGCGATGCCCGCGCGATTCACCTCAAACTGGACGAGATCATTCGCTCTATAGACGTCGCTCGCAACGAAATGATCGATATCGAGAAGTTGTCCGACGAAGATCTAGCAAGCTTGAGCAAAAAGTTCGAAACGATTCGCGGTGAAGTTCAAAGCCGAAAAGGACATAAGCCGGACGAGAGCCAACGAGTGCCCAAGTCCGGCTAAACACGCCAACCCTCTCGAGAGATTAGTCGTGTCTGCCGGAATTGTAGCCCGACAATCATGGATTACGTTGTAAACTCGGGCTGCACCTGGTTCCTAGCTCACAGGTGGTTTTATTGCGGGGAGTGCCTCTGAGGCCGCATATTCGGAAGTCTCCTTCGGATTGACAAGAGACCAGTGATGTTTAAGCACAAAAATCCCATTCCATGGCGACTTCCCGGTACCGTAATAGTCAGAGGGAATCACCTCGAAGCGAGCCGCATTGTCGATCTTATCTACTTCGACCTGTCCGATATCCATCCACACACGTAGAACATACTCTCCCGGAACGAACGTCAGGCTGGGGATTTCGCACACAAAGACCTGTGGTCCCGTAACCTGGTTGTGATCGCGGCCAGGTTCGAAAGCGGTATGAGCGGTGAATACTCGCTGGCCAAGGAGATTCTCGAATCCCAAACCAATGTCGAAGCTGGAGGTCGGGGACGGAAGTATAAAGTGCACACGAATCGTGAGCGGAGCCCCGACGCGCACCCCGGCTTTCAGTGACTTGCCATCTTCCGGGCAAAACTCCAGTTGCCGCAGCAACGGCCGACGTTGAGCCCATCGGCCGGGTGCCTGACTAAGGTCCACAAAGTTGCCGGACGTTCCAGTGTCGCCATCCCCCATGGCTCGATGCATGTAATACTGAACGGCCTCTTTAGCGGTCCCTGAAAACGCCAAGTTGCCCTGAGTGAGTACGATTCCGCGCTGGCACAGGTGTTCGATAGCCGAAATATTGTGCGAAACAAAAAGTATGGTGCGGCCGCTCCGGCTGACGTCATTCATCTTGCCCAAGCATTTCTTTTGAAAAGCCATGTCCCCCACCGCCAGCACTTCATCCACGACGAGAATTTCGGGATTCAAATGAGCGGCCACTGCGAATGCCAGCCGGATGTACATTCCACTGGAGTAGCGCTTTACCGGGGTATCCAGAAATTGCTCAATCTCCGAGAAGGCAACGATCTCATCGAACTTTGAAATTATTTCGGTGCGACTCATCCCCAGGATCGCGCCGTTCAAGAAGATGTTTTCTCGTCCTGTAAGCTCGGGATGGAAGCCGGTACCAACTTCGAGCAAGCTGGCCAGTCGGCCGCGCACTTTGATGTAACCGTCTGTAGGATCAGTGATGCGAGAAATGATTTTCAGCAACGTGCTTTTACCGGCGCCATTGCGGCCGATAATGCCGACCACCTCCCCTTGCGCGACGTCGAAATTAACATCGCGCAAAGCCCAGAAAGACTGATCGCGCCCGGAATTCTCGCTGTTGGAAAAGGAGCGCAGTGGACGTTTCAGGGTGTTGACGAGAAACTCGCGGAAACTCTCGTTCCGGGTCTTCACCCCCCCGATCCGATATTGCTTCGACAAATTCCGGACTTCAATAACGTTTGACATTTAGATTACGTCAGCGAAGAGACGTTCGATTCGCCGGAAAAGCATCAGACCAGCGAAGAACAAGATCAGGCACATCAGCAGCGACGTCAGAATAAGAGGCCAGTAAACGGGACTGCCGAGTAGGCAATAGCGAAACCCTAATACCATGCCAGACATCGGGTTTAGCCCAAACAGTGTTTGCCAGCGCGAAGGAACGTAGCGCACGGGATAAATGACTGGTGTGATAAACAGCCCCATCTGGAGCAGAAATGGCACCATGTACTTGACGTCCCGGAACAGGACGTTTAAAGCCGAGAAGGCGAAGCCGATACCGGAGGCAGCCATGATCGTGCCTATCAGAAATATGGGAAGCAGCAGCACCTTCGCGGAAAGGGCCCAATGGTAGTAGATCATCATGCAGCCCAGAACCGCTAAGCTTATGGTTAAATCCAGCAGCAATGCCCCAATCGTTCCAAATGGAATGAAAATGCGCGGGAAATAGACGCGCGAAACCAATTGCTGGCTGGCCAGCAGGCTGTTGCTCGAATTGGTGACAGAGTTGGAGAAGAAAGTCCAAGGAGCCAACCCGGCGAATGCGAACAACGAATAGGGTGGCCCGTCACTGTGAACACCGGCCCAGCGATTGAAGACCAGCACAAAGATGAGGGTACCCGCCAATGGCTGCAGGATGCTCCAAAGCCCGCCCAATAGGGTTTGCCGGTATCGGATCTTTATGTCGCGCCAAATCAGAAATGCCAGGAGCTCTCGGTATAGGAATGCCTCGCGGAAGTCAAAGGGCTGCCATCCCTTACGAGGTTTTATGACCAATTCTGTCGTCGCCATACTGGTTTTAGAGCTTCGGTCGTCGGACACGGCCAGCCGTTACCACCTGGGGGGAACCCTCTATTGTAATATTGTACCGTACGTGGAATCGTTTAAAAGAATGGCAATCCAGTCGCTTCGGCAAGCTTCCCCCCGAAATTTAGCGCATTGGAAAATGGTCCGCTGAGGGATGACCCGCCCAGGGTCAAAGGAGGAGTCGTGCCTAAGAGTTGAAATCGGGCGAAGAACACCGGTCCTGGCCACAGCTTGCAGTACCATAGCTAGCGGAAGCAACCTGCGGGTTCTAACAGGGTTAAGTGGGGCAGATCAGGAGTATCACTGCACAGAAGCGATCCAATCATTCCGAATGTCGAGGTTAGTCTAGCCCAATATGCAGCTGGACGTTATTGTGCCCACATACAATCGGCACTCTTTGCTGAAGCGCGCTCTTCAGAGCCTTCTCGCGGCCGAGTTGCCCGCAAATCTGGATGTAAAGATCACCATTGTCGACAATAATTCCAGAGATGAAACCTCATCGGTGGTCGATTCATTTAAGCCCTCCTTCAATGGCCGGTTGAATTACTTGTTCGAATCAAAACCGGGAAAATCGCACGCTCTAAACACGGGGATTGCAGCCACTTCCGGCGAATTGGTGGGAATGATCGATGATGATGAGGAAATCGATCGTTCCTGGTTCGTGCGGATCAGTGAAGTTTTCACCAACAAAGAGCTGGATTTTATCGGCGGTCCTTATGTGCCGCGCTGGGGCGCGCCGCCGCCCTCGTGGCTGCCTAGTCGGTATTCGGGCGTGATTGGAGCCTTCTGTTTGGGCTCAGAACGGCGTCCTTATGGAGCGGACACTCCCTTGCCCGGCGGGAACGCAGTGGTGAGGCGCTCCACCCTGGAAAAGCTGATGCCGTACGCCACTGATCTGGGGCCTCACGGAGATGACTATCTGGCCGACGAGGACACAGATATGTATTTGCGACTGATGGCCTCAGGCGCCCAGGGGTTATATCTGCCGGATTTAGTCGTTTATCACTACATTCATCCGCAAAGGCTCACCAAGCATTATTACCGGCATTGGTGCTTCCGTCGCGGGGTCTCATCGGGAATTCTCGATCGCAAGCACCGCAAGAAGGTGCCTTATTTTCTGGGCGTTCCACGCTACCTGTTTGGCCAAGCGGCTCGCGCCAGCTGGCAGATTCTGAAAACTGTCGGGAAGGACAATGAAAAACCTTCCCAAAAGTTCTCCCATGAGCTGAGTCTTTGGGATCTAGCCGGATTTTTTTACGGCAAACATTTCTATCGAGTCACCGAAGATTCGAAACCATAGCTCGCCAGGTTTCTCGCCAATCACGGATCTATTCCTCTGCGGCTGCTTTTGCCGCACTTTGAAAGTGAAAGAATTCGCGCCAGCGAGTGCCGGCGAAACCCGCGAAGAACCTCATTCGAACTTCGTATCCGAAAGCCTTATCCCGCTGTCCGAGAAACTGACTGATCGTCCATTGGACCGCATCCGTCAGAGCTCGGCGATAAAGATGAGCGGGGACTCCCAAGATCCTGCCCAGCTTGGAGCGCTCCAGCAGTTCGGACCGTAGCATGGCATGAAAGCGGCCATGTCCGGTGTGCCATTCGCGATGGTAAGTCTTCTGCAAACGGTCGGGCTGGACGTCGGCCGTGACCGTCAGATCGGGAAGATAAATTCCTTTGCGGCCAGCTTGCCACAGCCGCAACAGCAGTTCGTGATCCTCCAACGAGCCGACGCCGTTCTTAACCCGCTGAAAGTCGGCGCGGAATAGGCCTACCTGATCGAACGCGCTTTTGCGAAAAGCACAGTTTGCTCCGATGAGGGAAATCGGACGGCCCGCATCCACATAAAACGGCTGATCGCCATAATCCAGTAGCGCGAGAGGGGCCCAGTGCGTTCGAGTCAGCCATGCAGGCGGCGTGCCATCCCATTGCGGCAAGACCTTGCCGCCCAGGAAGTCTGCACGGGGCTCAGCAGCGAAGCCTGCTTTGATGCGTGACACCCAGTTGCTGGAAACACGCACATCGTCATCGGTGAAGGCAATAATTTCGGCACGCGCTTTAGCAATCCCTGCATTGCGCGCATATGACAACCCCTGTTTTGGTTCAAAAATATAACGGAATCTTCCCGGGCTCTGATCCACGAAGCGGCGCGCAACGTCCCGGGTCTTGTCGGTTGAGTTATTGTCGACCACCAGGATCTCGTAGGAGACGTCCGCGGTTTCCTGATGTTGTAGCGACTCGAGTGCTCGGGCTAGAAGGCTGCATCGATTGTAGGTACTGATGACGACGGATACGTCAACGGCTGTTACAGACTCTTCTCCCTCCGTTCGTAGGTGAATGGGATCCGTAATTCCTTCTCCATGGATTGACGATCTCATGAATAGTCGTTCCTGGTCACAAGACGCGGATAAGCCCAATAGGATTTCCAGATCCTACCAAGGCCATTTGTCGTTTGCGCTCGATCTTCCGCTGGCCGGGCGTGAGCCTTTTTGCAGTCAAGGTCAGTGATCACAGACTCGTTTGGCTCCCTCTGGCAACTTTAAATGATCGGACTGTAAAAGCTAGCGTTCGCCAAGTTTTAGGTTGGTAGAGGCAACGTGATTTAGGGATGATCACTTTTGATTGGCAGCGGCCACGACTCGATCCCTGGGCTGCGCCCGGACCACCACTTGCGTCGGTCACCGTCGGCTGTGATAGACTTTCCGGCCATCCGACAGTTTTCTTTGTTCAAGCGCCGGCCGCGGTGTGAGGGAAATCGGCCCCCGGGGCGTGGTAGACGGGCCTCACTGTGCTCGGAACTCATCTGGCTGATCTTTTTCGTTAGCACCTGCTTCTTCGTCGCAAAGAACTAAGGTCGAAGCCGAATCGACCGGCAGTTCACCGTGACCTACATCCTGATGGCGGATACTGTTCGCGCTGGCCCCAGTGTGCGCTGGGGTACTTACCGGGTGGTGCCGCGACGAGGATCCGGCGCATGTACCTTAGTGATCTCGACGAAGGTCACGAAGCAGTCGGAAACTATTGCATTACTGCAACATAAGCACAAATAGAACCCTTTGACGCCTTCGCGGGAATCACGTTGGCGAGTCAAGGCAATCTCTGATGGAGGCCCAAAAAAGATGGTACGTTCCCCCAAATTTATGTCGCACTCGTTCGCGATCTTGCTGACTTTTGCACTGGCGGCGACCGCCCACGCGAACAGCAACGACGTCGTCTTATACGCTTCGAAAGCGCCGGTTCGGGCAGGAACTTGGGCCGTCAAGGCAGATTCTACCGCGGCTGGAGGATTTGTCATTGGGAACCCAAACCTTGGCGCCGCCAAGCTTTTGACCCCTCTTGCGAAACCGCAAAACTATTTTGAAATCAAATTTCCCGCCTACGCTGGCGTAGGCTATCACCTTTGGATTCGATCCAAGTCTCTCAACAACAACACGAGCAACGATTCCGTTTATGTGCAGTTTTCCGACAGCGTGAACGATGCAGGTTCGGCAATTGATCGGATTGGAACCACCTCTGCGGAGGCGGTAGTCCTGCAAGCGTGCACGGGAGCTCTGGAGTCAGGATGGGGCTGGTCTGATAATGGTTGGTGCAAGTCGGGCAAACCGCTGTACTTTCAAACTACCGGCACCCATACCCTTCGAGTTCAGGTGCGGGAAGACGGCCTTTCAATCGACCAGATTGTGCTCTCTCCACAGACCTTTCTCTCGAACGCTCCGGGCACACGAGTAACGGATGCGACCGTGCTGGCTGCCAATCTGCCGGTGCTCTCGTCGGCGCAAGTCAGCATTCAGGTGAGTTCCGCCAGCGGTGCGGCCCCTCTGGCGGTCTCCT
>JBKPEB010000008.1:0-373080 GCA_046728215.1 Acidobacteriota bacterium
TGGTCAATCCTGCCTCGCCTTGCTTCAGGATCGCGATGATCTGCTCTTCGCTGTGTCGCGTGCCTTTCATTGCGGCTCTCCTCTCCTGGTTCTTAGGAGAACTCACATTCTAGACTGGTACAGTTTTCGGGGGTTGGGTCAGTCGGACCCTACCCCCGAAACTTTTGTGGGAGGTTCAATTGGATGAAACACCCAGGCACTAAGCGCGAGTACATTCGCGTTCTCGTTGCCGATTCGAATAAGACCCAGTCAGAGGTCATGTGTAGCGCTCTTCGCCGGCAGCCCGGCATTAAAGATCACCTGCTGTCGAGCGGAGCTTTCCGATTGCATGCAAGCTCTTCAATTTCGCACCGGTGGATGTCGTACTCCTGGGCGATGGATCACCGGATCACGATCATCTGATTGACACGGTCCGCGTCTTGCACGCGAGCCACCCCCGTGCCGCTCTGGTTTGTGATTGGACCGGTACGATCGCAATCTTGTCGTCGATGCCATGCGCGCGGGAGCTCGGGGACTGTTCGATCGCGCCCGCCAGCCATTCAAGGCCCTTTGCCGCTGCATTTCGGTCATTCACAAGGGCCAGTTCTGGTCGAACACGGAGCAGATCGGCTATGTGATTGACGCGGTTGGCTCGACCTTGCCTAGACACGTTGTCAATGCCAAAGGGGAGCGCCTCCTGACTGCGCGTGAAGATCAAACTGTCAGCCTGGTGGCGGAAGGAATGGGCAACCGTGACATTGCGGATCAACTTGGCATCAAGGAGAACACCGTCAAGAAATCTCTGATGCGGATCTACGACAAGCTTGGGATGTCCAGCCGTGTGGAACTCGTCTTGTACGCATTGACGCATCGCGGAATCGAACAGGCTGTCACTTCCGCGACTCCGCCCGCCATTGCCAAGCCGCTAACGGTGGACGCCGTAGAAGTGAGCCACCAACATTTGCTGGTGGATACGTTGAAAGTGAATTGATACGGGGATCACTGTAGATCCCTCGGTTCACATTAGGTTCGAGTACTTTTCTCGAGCATGGGTGGGAGACGATTGCCCTAGTACTATTCCTAGTCTTCGTTCAGAGAAATTTCTGCTAATAATTAGTTTAATAATTCGTTATTGCAATGATCCATCAACTATTTCAGTGCAATGCTTCGCACAAGTGCGCGCGAATGATTACGCAAATCTCGTTTTGTGGACCTGATCGCGAGTGCCAATGTAGGAATTTGTTTTTACGCAGTTTACCTACAATTTACGTCCTATACACCGCGCAGAGCCTACACTTGTGTTGCCCACCCCCGAGGCTTGCTCCCGGGGAGGTAGCCTCATGAAATCTTCTTCTGCAGCGAGTCGCGAATCGATCCGCGTACTCATAGCAGACTCCAACCAGACTCAATCGCAACTACTCAGTGCCGCTCTTCGCCGTCAGGCCGCCTTGAAGGTCACTTGCTGTCAGAGCGCGGTATCTGATTGTTTGCAGGCCTTGAAGTTGGTTGCTGCTGACATTGTGCTTCTGGGCGACGGACCTTCCGAACACGGGAAACTGATCAGCACACTCCGTGAGCTGCATAGCATTCATCCCGAAATTGCTTTCATTCTCTTACTCGACAGCTATGATCGAGACCTGGTGGTAAATGCAATGCGCGCAGGTGCACGCGGATTGTTCTGTCGCGCGACCGAACCGTTTCGCGCGCTTTGCCGTTGCATCACCGTGGTCCACCAGGGTCAGTTGTGGGCAAACACGGAGCAGATGGGTTACCTGATGGAAGCTCTGAATCACTCCACGCCTTCGCGTGTGCTCAACGCCCGCGGCGAGGGATTGCTGACTCGGCGCGAAGACCAGGTTGTCAGGCTGGTTGCGGAAGGGATTGGGAATCGCGACGTTGCACTGCAGCTGGGCGTCAAGGAGAATACGATAAAGAAGTCGCTGCTGAGAATCTATGACAAGCTCGGAGTCTCGAACCGGGTCGAACTCGTCTTGTATGCGCTAACGCACAGCGGAGCGTACAGGAGCACGCCCTCCTCCCACGAATCGCGAACGGATATGGACGTCGCGGTCGAGTGTCTGGATCCAAGACATGTCGGACTTATGGATTCCGCTTTTGGCAAAGTTTCCGAGAACTAACTGAACATAGCCCGGAGGCGGAGCGCGGTCCTGTCGTATTCCGGTCTCTGCCACGACGGTCAGCGGTTCGACAGAATCAATCGAATCTGGTCGACATGGTTCATATCGTGACCCGCCATGTGTCGCGCCAGGTCACGGACGCTGATACGACCGCGCTCTGCATGCACGCCGAATCGGTCGCACTCTTCGTTTGACAGGCGCTCCAACATGCGCAAGTTGGCATCGCGCAGCAATCGAAACATTTCGAGCGCATCCGTCGCCTTACATGATCGGTAATCTCCCAACCTTGCCCGTTGATCCTGATCAAAGGATGGCAGAGCGCATCCACTATTCTCAATCATCTGACGGTAGCGCCAACTAGTGACCAATTCGTCCTCGGCCAGGTCAGCGATAATTTCTGTGACAGCCCACTTGTCAGAACGCGGTCTCTCGCCGAGATCGGTGTCTGTTCGCCCTTTGATCAAGGCTGCGATGAGACGAGGAGTTTAAAAACGCAGAACCTGGTCGTTCTGAACACCCTTCACGGTTCCAGTGGTTGTGTCATGGTCGCCGTCGCACGATTTTCCACGCGTATTTCTTGAGGACGGGATCTCGGGAAAGTGCAGCTGGAATTTCGAGTCGGCGACCACCGCAAACCCAGTGGCTCGGAGCGAACTACATGTCCAAGCGTGCACAGGCACGCGCCGGACGCCCGTTGTGCTTGGAGCGAGGGCAGTACGATTTGCAAGCTCAGCACAGATCCCGATGGAACCGGATCACTGGCAACGCCGAATACGTCAGAGGCGCTGATATCGCGAGTAGGACCTTCGCCTCGCATCAAGCCTCCATCCCCTTGCTCCCACGAAAAGTCCACGGATGCTCGCAGGTGGTATCTCTTGTTTTGCCTTAGGTCCATGGGTCGAATTACGGCTCGGAAAATCTCCGTGCCTCAAAGTAGCGGGAAAAGCACAACGTCTCAAGACCAACAAAGTGCGTCCCCGAGCGCACACGGATCGATCGCGGATGCTTCCGAATGAGACTGAACGTAATGAGTAGGGACGATCGAACCCTGTCCTCCGTCGGTGACAAGAAGCTGTTTGCAAAAGTGGAGGAGCGATGCGTTTCGTGCCTGTGGGAACTCCGGCGACTCGCCGCCTTTGCCGCAGCCCGACTCAGGATGCGCGAATGCAACTATCGGTCGAGTACTCATACTTTGCAGGCACAGACAACGCAATCCGTGTGATCTACGATAGGCGCAGTTGTGAAACGCAATAGCGATACAGCGATTCTGGTAGAGAAGTGCCGATGCGGGAATCAGGTTTTACATACTTGACGCAGAATTTACCGCGGCACGATGCGCACTACTCTAGAATGACTGCAGGCCCTTCCCCCCAAGACTTGCCTCGAATGACCGCAGGCCCCTTCCCCCAGACCTGCCTTGGAGGGTACGCGTATGAACGTCCTTACCGGTGCGGGCCGCGAGCATGTCCGGGTTCTTGTCGCCGATTCCAATCAGACCCAGTCGCAGCTACTCAGCAGCGCGCTCCGCCGCCACGCCGGCATGCGGATAGCGTGCTGTCGCGGAGAGCTGTCGGACTGTCTGCAGGCACTTCGAACAATCCCCGTGGATATTGTGTTGTTGGGCGATGGTCCCACACATCACAATCACATGATCGATACGCTGCGCGGTTTACGTACAAATTATCCAAATGTCGGATTAATTCTATTGCTTGATACTTATGATCGTAATCTGGTCGTGGACGCGATGCGAGCGGGTGCCCGTGGCCTCTTCTGCCGGGCGCGTCAACCATTCCGAGCCCTTTGTCGTTGCATATCGGTGGTGCATCAAGGTCAGTTCTGGGCGAACACCGAGCAGTTTGGATACGTAATCGAAGCCTTGAATTCTTCGGCTCCGTCGCGTGTGGTCAATGTGAGGGGAGAAGGCCTGCTTACTCCCCGGGAAGACCAGGTGGTGTATCTTGTTGCCGAAGGCATTGGCAACCGCGAGATCGCACAGCAACTTGGTATCAAGGAAAATACGGTCAAGAAATCGCTTCTGCGGATCTACAACAAATTGGGAGTTTCGAATCGCGTTGAGCTCGTTTTGTACGCCTTGACGCATCGCGGGACTCAGCGGCGCACTGCAGCTGAATCCCAAACGATTTTGGCTCCCGATCACGGAGCTATGGCTTGCGTCGATCCGAACCGGGTGCACTCTATCGAGAGACTCTGCAGCACGATTCCGGACACAGATTGATCATTTACGACGCCTCCCCCGCGACAACTCGAAGAAGCACCCATGCAAACTCGGCCCTGAGACTTTTTCGGGATTACTTTTCTACCTGTGAGATGTGGCCGAGGATCACCCAAATCTGATCCAAGTGGTTTCCGTCGTGAGCGGCCATGTGTCGCGCCAAGTCTCTGACGCTGATTCGCCCTCGTTCTGCATGTACCCCGAAAGAGTCCCGGTCTTCGGCGGAGAGTTGCCTCAGCATCCGAAGATTTGCCTCCCGGAGTAGTCGGAACATCTGTAGTGCCTCAGCGGCATTCCATGATCCATAGTCGCCAAGCTGCGCCCACTTGTCCTGATCGAATGAGGCCAGCGCGCAGCCACGGCAGGAAACTTTGTGACGGTGATGAAAGGCAAGATGTGATAAGGCGCCGTTGTGAGTGAGCAATCCGCCACATAGTACAACAAGCGTTAGTGAAAACCGCGATAACTGACCATCATGGTCCCAAAAGGGTATATAATGTAGTTAGGTGGAGAAGATGTCTCTCCCGTAAGTGGCCTCTGGGAAACCAGGGGCCGCTGCTATCTGGGAGCTCAGGTTGGAAATTATTGCCACGCCTCTCTATGAGGTAATTATGGATAACGAACTAATTCCGATGCTCACTCCAAAAGAAACTGCACAAGCTCCTTCGTGTTAGTGAGCCCACTCTGCGGTACTGGCGTCGATACGGGATCGGACCAGCCGTGACTCGACTCGGTCCACTTACGTTTCGCTATAGCCTAGCCGAACTGACGCGGTACCTAGACGCGCGTCGGGTGAACCCATTCCGCTAGATTCTTACCAGCACGGGCGGTTCAGGAAAGTTCGAGCCGCCCATTTTTTAAGGGGCAATGAAATGGCACGTTTTGACGATGCTGATTACGTGGACCCGCGAGAGCGTGAGGCCGCGGTAGCCATTAAGGATGCTGCTGAGCGCCTTCAGGCGATTCTGTATTACTTGAGCACGGAAGACATAGACCTTCCATCTGAGACAAGGACTGTACTCCTGAACTGCTATCGCCCCCTTCACAGGGCCGACAAGCATTACTTCAACGAGGACTCGCTTGTATTCGAACCGCCGGCCTCCGGAACGCCGTTCCGAAGTCGGGATCGGAAATAAGTTAACCGTCGTCACTGACAAAACATCCGGCGAGAGCGTAGGCTTCGGATCGCGGCCACTGCCGCCGGAAAGGAATCAAGGATGGACGAGACGAAGAAACTGAAACACCAGCCCAAATTTCGAAGCAAGAGCGGGCTCTTTAAGCGCGCACGATCGACCTTCTGGTACTACGACATCACAGTCGACGGAAAGCGGCTGAAAGGTTCAACCGGCGAACGCGCCGAGTATCGAGCTAGGCAAGTACGTGACGAAATTGCGACGCGCGCCCGACGGGAGGGAGCAGCCGCAGTCACTACGAAACCGCCCACTCTTGCCGAATTTGCGCCTGAACTTCTGGCCCACCTGGAGGCCGGTCAAACGAGCAAGGCGCGTACCCGTAAGCAATATGCGCGAGGCATGCAACTATTGCTCGCCACGAACCTGGCCGGCATGCGATTAAACGAAATCACTGACGACGATTGCAAAACGGCCGCGTTTCCCGGAAACGCATCAGCGAACATCGCTCTTGCAGTGCTTAGCAAAAGCTAAGCGATTTGCCACGAAAAAGAGGCGACTCTGTGGTGACCTTCCGGAAATTCCGAAGCCCGCGTCGAGCCGCGGTCTTGCTGCATGACAATTGCCCAAGCGCAACAGATCGCAGACAAGATGGAGACGGGCGATGTGCGGGATTTTCTTACCATTCGCTCCACCGGCATGCGCCCGAGCGAATGCTACAGCATGCAGTGGGAGTCCCTGAATCTCGATCGGCACGTCTACGCTAATCCTAGCGGCAAGACGAGATCAGCGCGCCGAACCGTACCACTCGTTGATTTAGGGCTCGGCGATCCTGTCGGAATTCTCAGACGCCGACACCTTGAACAGGGAATGGCAGTTCAGGGATGGGTCTTCCCTTCCACACTGGCGCCCAGCGGTCACATTGAAAGTATCGGTCAGACGTTTAATGCGGCCCGGGACAGAGCAGGGTTGCCGAAAACTCTGATCCTTTACTCAAGTCGCCACGGGGCTCTTACTGACTTGTCGCAAGCGTTGACGACTCGCGAGGTGATGGACATCGGCGGTCACAGTGACATGCAAGTCGCCGCTCGATACCAGCATCCAGACGTTGACTCGATCCAGAACAAGATCGTTACACACCGGAAGGTGATGTGAAGCTACGTACGCATTTACGTCCCACGCGGTCAATCTGCAGGTCTAAACTGTTTAAAATCAACTGGACTTGCTAACCCTTGATTATACGGTACTTGCACGACACTTCCGGTGCCGTTAGGACGTGTTCCCTGGTGCACAGCCACGCCTGCCAAAAATCTACCGTAAACCGCCCGCCCCCGAAACCCCAAAAGCACTCGTCAGAAGCTCGGGTTACCAAGTAGAATAACAACTTCGCCCACAGCGAGAACCTCGCAAAATACTGCATCGGACCGAGAATGAGCGCCATCCAACCAAAAGTAGGTGAGCCCGTAAGCGACGAACTGGCGCTCGTACAGGCGGCCAAACAGGGCGACGTTTCTGCTTTTGAAGAGCTGGTCAAGCGATACGACCGGAATGTTTTCCGCATCGCGCAGCACATTACGCAGAATCGCGAAGATGCGGAAGACGTTGTCCAGGACGCGTTCCTGAAGGCGTACAGTAACCTCGAGCAGTTCCAGGGACAGTCGAAGTTTTACACGTGGCTGGTTCGGATCGCGGTCAATGAAGCGCTGATGAAGTTGCGGCGCAGGCGGCCCGAGCGCACAGTTTCACTGGACGAGGACGTCAAGACAGAGGAGGATTCGGTTCCCCGCGAGATCGCGGATTGGAGTCCGAATCCCGAGCAACTCTACAAGCAGGCGGAGTTGAAGGATATCTTGACGCGAACGATCCAAGGCTTGCCGCCAAGTTTCCGGACGGTCTTCGTCCTGCGAGACGTGGAAGGACTTTCCACCGAGGAAACGGCCGAGGCTTTAGGTCTCAGCATTCCTGCGGTGAAATCAAGACTGTTGCGGGCGCGCCTGCAACTGCGGGAGCGGCTCAGCCGCTACTTTAAGAAACGTGAGAGCGGAGATGGCCAAAAGTGAAATGCTCTGAATTCCTGCAAGAGCTGACCAATTATCTGGACGGCGCCCTCGATGACCGGACCAAGTCCGAACTCGAGGATCACCTGGCTTGGTGCCACAACTGCTACGTGGTCTGCGATACCACCAAGAAGACCATTGAGATTTATCGCGACTCGGAGCTTTACGAACTTCCCGACGATCTTCGTACCCGCCTTCGCTCGGCCATCATGTCCAAGTGCCAACAGCGGAAAAAGACCCAGGAGAGCTTCTAGCAGCAAGACTCCCCTTCTTCTCCCCGATAAAAATAAAGCTCATTGTATGCAAGAGTTTTCCATTGTTCGATTTCCGGCAGAGGGCGCCCTTCTGCCAAGTGGAACCTTTTCGCATGTATCCGAATCTAAGGAAATATTGGTATTTGGTTGCAGTCTTGCTTAGTTGAAGGATTGGGTTCTGGGGAGGTTTCGCAATGGGAAGGTTGTTCGATGCGCTTTTCGGTTGCTGGCACAGTCACTACAGTTTTCCGATCACACTCCGGCCAGGCTCGCGCCGTAACAAGGCTGCCTCGCTGACCGGTACATACGTGGTCTGCCTCGATTGCGGAAAGGAATTCGCTTACGACTGGACAGAAATGAGAGTGGTTTCTGATTCCGCCGATCGCTCGCGTGCGATGAGGGCATTGACTACGAAGGAAGCCGCCTGACGGCGAGTTCCTCGTGTCCCGCGAAGTCGCGGAGCAACATAAAACCGGCAGCCTTGGCTGCCGGTTTCGTATTTCCAACGAAACGAATTCCCTTAGTCATCGCGGCGATGCAGGGTCGGACGATCATCGTCTCCACCCTTGTCGCCGTTTTTATCTTTATCGCTGGATTTGTCGGTGCTTGCCGTGCGTCGCAAGCTCGGCTTGGTTCCGCCTTTATCGTCCACCACTTTGCGGCGATTCTCAATGCTGGCCAGCCGCGCCTTCACATCAGCAAATTCCGACGTGGTTACGATGTACTGCTGGCGCGCCGGCAGAATGCTTGCGATTTCCTCCTGTGATTTCGTAATCCGGTCCGGAGTTTGCGGATGTGTCGAAAAAGCCTTCGCCAGCGTGCCGGGCTTCTTCTTCTCGCGTGCCTGCAGTTTCTCGAAGAAGGCCACGAACGCGTTGGGATCGTATCCCGCTTTGTACATGTACTGCAGTCCGAGATAGTCCGCCTCTGACTCGAAGCCCCGCGAAAACGCCAGGAAGCCCAAGGGCAGTCCGAGGCCCGCCGCCGATCGCACTGCATACCCGATGCCGCCGCCTACAAAGATCAGCGGAATGGTTCCGATATTCGCCCATTGCGCGCGCGTCATCTGCCGCGTCGCATGCCGCGCCGCCACGTGTGCGATCTCATGCGCCATCACGCCGGCCAGCTCAGATTCCTCATCCGCCGCCAGAATCAGTCCGGAGTTTACGTAGAAGAATCCGCCCGGCAGCGCGAATGCATTCACTTCATCGGAGTCGACCACCTTAATCGTGAACGGTACCTGGGCATCGGAGTTGCGCACCAGGTTCTGCCCTATGCGGTTCACGTATTCCGTGATGAATGGATCGCGAATCAGCTTGGAAGTGGCTTCCACCTCCTGGGCATATTGTTTGCCCATGCGAATCTCGCCCTCGAGGGAATACCAGTCGCCCAGCCCGCGTCCTCCGATTTTCCGGTTGCCGATGGCGTTTACGTCGTTTTTCCCGCCATCATGCTTGACCTTGCTGTCATCGGGCTGCTCGATCACCTTGTGCGTATCCTTAGGAGCATCCTTGACTTCCGAGTCGGTGGGAGCCTTGGCCGTCGGATCCGAGGGCGTCCGACTTGGACTTTGCGTCGACGCATCTGGCTTAGCCGATGTGTCTGGCTTAATCGAAGGACTCTCCGTAGAACCTGTTTGCTCAGTGGACGTCTTCTGCTCTTGCTTGGCCGCGGGCGTCGAATCTGTGGAAGGCTTGGAGTCTGATTGTCGAGCAAACATCGAAGGAACGAACAATAGCGCTGACAGAACGACCGCACCTGGTAGAAGGCGACGCTTCATAACGAACTCCTGCCCTTGACCCGGGCCCCACTGGTTGGAAATTATACGCCCGCCTGGATGTGGAACTCCTAACGATTCTGCTGAGTTGGACGCCAAAAGGGCAGGAGGGGTTATCTGAGAAACCTTCCGCCGTTCGTAACATTTAGGTGACAAAGGCACTGCAAAAGGGGCAAAAAGGGAAAAACTTAGGTCTAGGCCCCAGGCAAGCGTTCATTTAGGGGTGAAACTCCTGCGGATTCGGTCAAAAGTCGGTCGCAGGTGTCAAAATCCGCATCGGGCGCCAACAAAAACCAGGTAGAGCATCGCGCTTCCTTTCCCATGGATTGCAAGCAGACTGATACGCTCGGGCAAGGGCTGGTTGCCCTCGCGGATCGCACAATTTCCCAGCATCTCGAAGCTCTTGAACGACTTTCGGCCACAGAAAAGACTTACTGGATTTCCGTCCGGCGAAGCGGAGTTAGTCATCATCGTCGTCGCGCGAGCCCGCTGGAAATACTGTGTGCTTGATTCCGGGCATCTCTATGTTGCCCTTCCGGTCGCGCCAAAGAACGCCGTTCAACACCCGTGCGTCGGACGCATCCGGACGCGTGAAATCCATTTGTAGCGATGCCTTCGCCCCGTTCGCTTTCGGAGGATTGACCTTGTAGAGGAGCCCGCTCTCGCGATTCGAGGCGTCCGCCTGGTAAGGTGGCTGATTTCCAGGACCCGAAAACGATCCCACCATCAGAGGCGCGTACCCGTCGTTCACGTTCATGGGCGGCAGTCCCAAAAGTTCTTCGATACTGTGCACAACGCTCGCCGTCGTGAAGAAGCCGTGTTCGAGGTAGGGATGATCGGCAAATCCCGGCGCGTACTTGCTGATCACCAGCGCTACGGAGCGGTGCGCATCGACATGGTCCACGCCGTCTTGCGCATCGTCCTCGAGAACGAAGATCGCCGTGTCGTCCCAGTAGGAGCTGTGAGAAACCGCCTCGACAATCCTGCCGAGCGCCAGATCGTTGTCAGCGACCGACGCTGAAGGCGTGGGCTTGCCGGGCCGCGTCCCGCCGGTGTGATCGTTCGGCAGATGCATAATCACCAGATTCGGCAATTGCTCGCCCTTCCCCTCGTTGCGTGCTTGCACAAATCTCTGAAACTCATTCAAAAACTCATCGGCCCGCAACTGGTCGGGATAATCCGGATTGAACGGCGGATACTTCATATCAGTATGCCCTTGCAACTCGGGCATGGTTGCGATGATTCGCTTGCTCAGCGGAATCGGCCAGGGGTACGGACTTGCACCGCCTTTCGGAGTTCCGAGACTTGCCGGCAACGGTTCTCCTTGCCGGATCGCATCATGTTCGCACTGCGTGCCCTGCGGTTGCGGATTCCCTTCCTGCGGTCTCGCTTCAGCATTCTTGAGCGGACAGAAATCGCTCTCGATGAACTCGCCGTAATCGCGATACGTGATCCCATGACTGGCGGCGTTCACCCACAAGTAGCCGGTTTGTGGAGAATCCACGTTCGGAACGCCGCGTTCCGCGGGATATTCCTCTGCCACCGATCCTCCAAAGTCGTAGGTGCGCTCACGGCTTCGGTAGGCAATCTGCCAGGTGGCCTCGTTGTAGTCGGACGTGATGGCGGCCGTGGACCACACATGACCGTTGCCTGAGACTTCTCCGCTATCGTAGAAGTTGTCAAAGATTCCGAACTGCAACGCCAGTTTGTGTGCGTTGGGCGTGATGTCGCGGCCATACATCGTGAGCGAGGGATCGCCGTAAGCTTCCTTCATATCGCCCAGAATCTGATCGTAGGTGCGATTCTCCCTGATGATGTAAATCACATGCTTGATCGGATTGCTCCCGCCCGGGAACTGGAATTTCCCAGCTTCTGCATGCAGGCGGTTGGCTTCCTCCACCTGCTGCGTCAACTCGCCAAGCTTTTTGCTGGCCTCCGCATAGTTCACGCGCCCGAGAGAACCGTACAAAAGTGTCACGATGTAAGGATGAGGATGGTGGTGCTTGCCTTCCGGAATCACGTTCGGCCCGTTATTCGGCCCGGTTCCCCGGCCTTTGGCGGTCGTGAACCACACGTCGTCGCCATGCACAACCAGTGCGGTCGGATACCACTCGGTCGGCAGGAACCCAGCCGCGGCCTGCGGCGCGTCCTTGTGCGCTCCTTCTTGATCCTCCTTGAGATCGAAGACCGCGATTGCGTTCAGCATCGCAGTGGCTACCAGCAATTGCTTTCCATCACCAGAAATTGCCAGTGCCACCGGCGACGTGCCGCCGTAGGCTTGCCGCGGCAGCCTGGTCGAGAACCAGCGCGTCGGCGTTCCGTCAGCGGTCGATATCGCGGCCACCAGGTCGGCATTCGATAGCGTCACGAACAGCGTCTTCTCGTCGCGGCTCAGGAGCATCGCTGTTGGATGGGATCCCGGTGCGATCTCCGACTCAGGTTTACGCAGCGAAATTCTTCGCACAACCTCGCCACTTATCAGATCCAGTTCGGCTACTTGCGAAGCGTTCCACAGACTGCACCATGCGCGTCTTCCATCGCGGGAAACAACTACCGTGTAGGGATACGCTGAGGGCACCAGGCGGTTGGCGCTGAGGTCAAACTGCCGATCCAGATGTCCGGTGGATGCGTCCACCACAATTGCACTATCAGAAAGGTTGTTAGCTACCAGCAGTTTCTCGCCCTTATCAGACGGGATGACCGCCAGACCTGCTGGATATGGGATCGCAGTCCCTTTGGGCGTCTTGAATAAACCGACTGAGACGTACTTCCCTGCCGCAAGCTGTGTGGGGCCGAGTTTTATCAACCGCTCCGGGGAGACTTGCCCATCGCGAAAACTGTAAACCGCGATCGCGTTCCCCGTGTTCCCCGGCTTGGCACCGGTCGGATCCGAGATCGAGCCGAGCGACGCGTATAAATGCTTGCCGTCCCCGCTGAAAGCCAGACCAACAAAGAAGCTCTGGTGCGCTTCATCGGCCAACCGGTCGTCGGGAAAATCCTTCACCTCACCGCTGCCTAGATTGGCGATTGAGATGGACTGACGTCCCAAGCTCTTCTGTGTCCCGAAGCCCGCGTGGACCATGGCGGCATAGCGGCCGTCGGGACTTACCGCAATGGTTGCAGGGAAACTGTTCAGAGAAGACGTCCGACCTGCCGCCGGGGCGAGCCCTTTGCTGGTGGGCAGCGGAGTGGTCAGTTTTTTGGCGGAGTCTTGCGATAGCAATGAGCTCCCGCTCAATAAAGCTATGACGGAAATCGCTCGTATCCGCACAGGAACCTCCGGGGCCCGATGCTATCTAACCCACCAAAAAACGAAAGCCGGTCAGTATCTCTGACCGGCTTACTGGTTTGCAATCGCTCTCGCTAGTGCGTTTCGGTGGCGGCGCGTTGTGCGGGCTCTTCCTGTCCGCTCGCTTCCTGAGGCACGTTATGCCGGACATCTGCACCCCGCACCCAGAAAATCACGTCTTCTGCAATGTTAGTGGCGTGGTCGGCGACCCGTTCCAGGTTGCGCGCCACCAGTAACGCATCCAGTGCCTGCCGGGTGGTTTCGGGCTTTTCGTTCATCGTTTTCACGAGGACGATAAAAGCCTCGTCCCGCATGCGATCGACGACGTTATCCATTTCCAGAACCGCCTGCGCCAGTTCCGCTTTCGCTTCGATAAACGACTCGAGCGCCCGACGAACCATGGCGCTCACGGCCGCAGCCATACGGCTGATGTCCACCGGCAAGTCCACCGCCGGCAGGCTGACCATGTCCATGACGCGTTCTGCAATGTTCACTGCCTGGTCGCCGACGCGCTCCAGGTCAGCATTGATCTTGGTGACGGCCAGGATGAACCGGAGATCCACCGCCATGGGCTGCTGCATGGCGAGCAGGTCGAACGCCAACTCGTCGATTTCTCTTTCCGACACGTTAATCTGCGTCTCGCCTTCCAAAACCATCTGGCAACGAGACAAATCCCGGTCAAGATAGGCTTGGCAGGCGCGATCGACCGCCTGTTCGGCGAGCCCACCCATCCGGAGCAGCTTCTGGCGCAATTCATCGAGGCCCTGCTGAAATCGGCTACGCATTATCCAAACCTGCCTGTGATGTAGTCTTCCGTGCGCTTGTCCGACGGATTGGTGAAGATCTTCTCTGTCTTGTCGAACTCGATCATGCGCCCCAGAAGGAAGAAGCCGGTAAATTCTGCCACCCGCGCGGCCTGTTGCATGTTGTGAGTGACGATCACAATAGTGTACTGCGCCTTGAGCTCGAAAATCAGTTCTTCGATCTTGCCCGTCGAGATCGGATCCAACGCCGAGCACGGTTCGTCCATGAGCAGCACTTCCGGTTCGACCGCCAGCGCCCGTGCGATACAAAGACGCTGCTGCTGTCCGCCGGATAGGCTCGCGCCGGATTTCTTGTGAATCGAATCCTTAACTTCCTCCCACAACGCTGAGGAAATTAAAGACTTCTCTACAACCTCGTCCAGATGTTTTTTGTCACGATACCCATTGAGCTTAAGCCCCGCGGCCACGTTGTCATAGATGGACATGGTCGGGAAAGGGTTGGGTTTCTGAAACACCATGCCGATGCGCCGGCGCAGCCTGGTTGCCGACGTCCCCTCGTAGGCATCGTATTCGCCAATCTTTACCTTGCCTTCGACGCGCGCCTCGGGGCTGGTCTCATGCATGCGATTCAGGCACCGGATGAACGTCGACTTCCCGCACCCGGACGGCCCGATCAGGGCGGTAGCGTGATTGGCCTGCACGTTCAGGTTGATTTCGTGCAGCGCCTGCGTCTTGCCGTACCAGGCATTCAAGTTCTCGACCTGGATTCCCACTCCCATAGTTAAGCGACTCCTCCGAGCGTCCCGCGGCGCACCACAAAGCGAACGGCCGCGACCGCCGAAACAATCAGAATGATCAAGACCAGCGCTCCCGCCCACGCCTGCCGATGCCAGTCGTCATAGGGCGAAATGGCGTACGTGAAAATCTGTAACGGCAAGGCAGCCGTTGGCTGGTCCAGATGCCAGTTCCAGTACTGGTTGCCGAAGGCCGTAAACAAGAGCGGCGCAGTCTCGCCGGCAACGCGCGCGAAGGCCAGCATCACACCCGTGATGATTCCGGATGTGGCGGTGCGCAAGGTGATGGACATCGTGGTCCGCCAGCGGGGTACGCCCAGCCCGTAGGCGGCTTCCCGCAACACGTTCGGAACCAGCAGCAACATTTCCTCGGTGGTTCTCGTGATGGTGGGAATCATCATGATGGCTAAAGCCACGCCACCGGCCAGCGCGGAAAAATGCCGTTGCCGGAGCACGACGAGCGCATACGCCACGATTCCAATCACGATGGAAGGCACACCATTCAGGACATCCGAAACAAAACGTACCAAATCGCCAAACCGGTTGCGGCCGAACTCTGCCAGGTAGATCCCCGCCCCGATACCCAGAGGCACACCTAACAAACTGCCAATCCCCAGGATCAAAACCGAACCCGCGATCGCGTTCGCCATGCCCCCGCCAATCTCTCCCGGCGGCTTCGGTGTTTGGGTCAGGAAGGCCCAGTTCACCGATCCGACGCCTTTGATCACGAGATAGGTGAAAATCGCGACCAGCGGCGTTAGGACAATGATGACCGTGGATAGCGCAAACGTGGTTGCTAACTGATCAGTGATCCGCCGCCACAGGCCGATTTCTCTTTTCGGGGTTACCGGTTGAGTGGAATCAGGCACGTGCCCTCGCAGGTTGGCCGCGCGTCACACTCCATACCATGAAACGTGCCAGAGCGTTCACGATGATGGTCACCAGAAACAGGGCGAGCCCGATCTCGATCAGGGCAGAAAGGTAAAGATCTCCGGCGGCCTCGCTGAACTCATTTGCCAGGACGCTGGCCATCGTGTAACCGGGCGCAAAAAGAGAACGCGCGATCTCCGGCCGGTTTCCGATCACCATCGTGACCGCCATCGTTTCGCCCAGAGCGCGCCCCAGACCGAGAATGATGCCGCCGACGATGCCCGCGCGTGCATTGCGCAGTACGCCGATCCGAATCATTTCCCATCGCGTCGCACCCAAGGCCAGAGCCGCTTCCCGCTGATGCTGCGGCACCACCTGCAGTACTTCTCGCGTAATTGAGGAAATGATCGGGATGATCATGATGGCCAGAATGATCCCGGCCGCCAACATGCCAATACCAAAGGGCGCGCCCTCGAATAGCCCTGTCCAACCGAACGTGCGCGCCAGAAATGGTTCCACATAGTTCCGCAGGATGGGAACGAGTACGAAGATTGCCCACAATCCGTAAATCACACTTGGAATCGCAGCCAGCAACTCCGTCGTGAACGACAGGGGGCCGCGCAGCCATTTTGGACACATCTCGGTGGTGAACACTCCTACCCCGACCGCCAGGGGTATGGCGATAATCAGCGCTAGTAACGAAGACACCAGCGTGCCATAGACAAAAGGCAGAGCACCGTACTGGTCGTTGACCGGATCCCAATCCTGTCCCCAGAAAAACTTCCATCCGAAGGCATGCCAGGAAAGCTGAGAGCGGCTCACCAGTTGCCATACGATCAGTCCCAGAAGCAGAAGCACGATCAGCGCACAACCCAGGATGATCCAGCTGAAAGCGCTATCGGCCAGAACCCCGTCGGAGGAATTCAGCAAAGGGCTGGTCCGTGTTTTGGACTGGGTGGCTGCCACTGGCTGGGGCCCGGCGGCTTGCGGGCGAAACATGGCTTGATTCGCCATGCGGGAAACCTAACAGAAGGTTGTTACAGGAGTGTTAAAAGGCGCACAAGGCCACAGTGTCCTCTCGCCCTGAGCCCAAAAACACAATACCTTTGCATCTCTTCCCCTCTCACCACAGTTTTGATCTCGCAACTGCGGCGGACCACGCCGTCTTTCTCCAAGAAAATACCGGATTCCATTAGAATCGTCGGCGTCGCATCTCCTCGACCATGCCTGTCTTCGCCGCGGTAGATATCGGCTCTAACTCGGTTCGTCTTAAGATCGCTCGTTTGAGTGGCCGCAAACTCCACGCGATTCATGAAGACCGCGAAGTCACCCGATTGGGAGAAGGCGTATTTCGTACCAACTTCCTCTCGCCTGAATCAGTCGCCGAGACAGTAAAAGTGCTACGCCGTTTTCATCGCACGGCACAGCGGTTAGGCACCGACTCGGTGCGCGTGGTGGCCACCAGCGCCCTGCGGGATGCGCGCAACTCGCAAACTTTTCTGGAGTGGGTACGCTCGGCCACCGGGTGGACGGTTGACATCATCTCCGGACTCGAAGAGGCGCGCCTGATTCACCTGGGGCTGGTTTCAAATCTGCGCCTCGCGGCGTCCACGGTCCTCATGATCGATCTGGGCGGCGGCAGCTGTGAGCTCACCGTTTCGCGCCGCGGCCATATCCGCGACACCGTCAGCTTGCCGCTGGGTGCCGTGCGACTGACCAACGAGTTTCTCGCCCACGATCCTCCCCGCAAGGGAGAATTGCAGCGCATGCGACGCTTCATTGCCCGCGAAGTAGGCCGCGCGTCGGCACGCATCGTGGCCTCGCGGGTCAAAGTTGCGATCGCCACCTCGGGGACCGCGGCAGCCTTAGCGGCCGCTGCCAGTCACCTGATTCGTTCGGCGGGCAAGGGGCGGACCCCGATCGTTTCGCAATCCGAAATGATGCGGATCGCCAAGCTCCTCAGCCGGCTTCCACTCGAAGAACGCAAGAAGATCGAAGGTATCGGGCCTCGGCGCGCCGAAATCATCGTCGCTGGCGCCATGGTCTATCGCGAACTGGTCGAGCGCTGCCAACTGCGCTCCTTCCGCTATTCGCCCCTCGGGCTGCGGGACGGATTGCTGGAGCAGATGGCCGCCGAGTATGACCGCAGCACGCGCTCGGGCCGGCAGATTGAATCAGAACGCTGGGACTCGCTGCAGCAGGCCGTGCAGCATTACCGCGTCGACATGGGCCACGCCCTGCAGGTGCGCACTTCGGCGATGGAGCTGTTCTCCGCTTTGAAGTCTCTTCATCACCTGCCGTTGGAGTATCGGGAATGGCTGTCCGCTGCCGCCATGCTCTACGAGGTCGGCGATTTCGTAAACCGCAATGGCCGCCACCGTCACGCGCAGTACATCATCGCCAACTCCGAGATTTTGGGATACACCCCGGAACAACGTCAGGTGATTGCGGCCATCGCGCGCTACCTCGGAAAATCCCGCCCCACCCCTGGCGACAGCAGCTTGAAAGGCTTGCAGCCCCTCGACCAGGAACGCATCGCGAAAGCTTCCATGTTGCTCCGGCTCGCGCGCTCCATGAATCTGGGGCGCGGCCGGGCCGTCCAGAAAGCTAACGTGTCGACTCGCGACGGGGTGGTCAGAATCAAGCTGGTGGCTGGAAGAAAGGTAGGAGTCGATCTGGAACTCTGGGCGATTGAAAAAGACCGCGATTACTTCCGCGAGCTCTTCGGACGCGAACTTTCCGTTGCTGCCGTGTAGAGGCTGCGTACGATCTTCGGCGTGAGGCACCAGGAAAGCGATCCCGTACTCCGCCGCAGTTCCACCCTTGCCACCGCCCCCTTGCGCAATTCGAGAGCCGCTTCGCAGCCGGCAGCGCTGATGACGCGGCCCAGGAATTCACTCAGGTTTGGATTGTGTCCCACCACCATGATGGCTTCTTGCCGGACGTATTTATCCAACAACTTCCTGAAGTCGGCAAACGTTGCCTGTGGCCGCAGCGCCGGGTCGATCTGCAGCTTGCCCTCAAACCCCATTTCATTTCCGACTAAGGACGCCGTCTGCGTAGAGCGCTTCAGCGGGCTCGAGATGATGGCATCCACCTGGACGTCGAGCGCAGCCAGCGCGCGCCCCATGTATCCGCACTGTTCGATGCCTTCCTTGTCGAGACCTCGCTTTTCATCCTTTTTCGGAGAAACCAGCCGCTCGCCCGCGTTCGCGTGCCGCAAGAAATAGACGATCATTCAGTTCAAAATTCCTTTCCAACCAGGCTTCTCCGTCGCGAGCGCGTCGCTGGCGCGGGGATCGTCTGTAACGGCTGCTTTCCCTCGGCCAGGGCGATGAAGAATTCCTGGGCATTGAACGCATTTGCGCCGGAAGGAGCTCTCCCACGGCGCGCACCCGGCTTTTGCCACACACGATGATAGGTGCCGTCGCGGGCCAGAATGCGCGTCTTCAGATTGTCCGCGAGGTATCCATCCAGAATCTCCTGACGAACACGTTCTACCGTCATCGGATCCTTCAACGGGGTGAGCACTTCGACTCTCTCATACAGATTTCGTGGCATCCAGTCCGCGCTGCCGATATAGACCTCCTCTTCGCCGCCGTTCGAAAAATAGAAGACGCGACTGTGCTCGAGGAAGCGGCCCACAATGCTCCGCACTTTGATCCGGTCACTCACGCCACGAACTCCTGGACGGAGCGCGCAAATTCCTCGTACCAGAAGCTCAATTTCGACTCCTGCATGCGAGGCCTCGTAGAGCGCCAGGATCGTTTTCTTGTCAAGCAGCGCGTTCATCTTGGCGATAATGCGGGCTGGGCGCCCCTGACGGGCATGCGTCGCTTCCCGGGCGATCAAGGCGAGCAACTTCTCCGCCAGGTCGAGGGGCGCGACCAGCAGCGGCTCGTAGCTTGGGTTCTCCGCGTACGCCGTCAGGAAGCTGAACACGTCGTGCACGGCGCTGGTAATCTCCGGATTCGCCGTCAGCAGGCTCAGATCCGTATACATGCGCGCCGTTGTCGCGTTGTAGTTCCCCGTTCCCAGATGCGCGTAACGCCGCGTCACTCCATCTGGATCCCGGCGCGCCAGCAGCGACAACTTGCAGTGCGTCTTCAAGCCGACCAGGCCGTGGAACACTTGCACCCCGGCGTCTTCCAGATCACGCGCCCAACGGATGTTCGACGCCTCGTCAAAGCGCGCCTTGAGCTCGACCACCGCCGTTACTTCTTTTTTCGGCGCGGCCGCAATCAGCGCCGGAACGATGAGTGAATGTTCGTTCGTGCGATACAACGTCTGCTTGATCGACAAGACCCGATCATCCTCTGAAGCCGACTCGATAAACGAAATGACCGAATCATAGGAGTCGTACGGGTGATGAAGCAGTACATCGTGCCGGCGAAGCTCTTCGAACAGATCCTGCGATTTCGCGGTGAGCCGCAGTTCCCTGGGCACGAAGGTCCTGTACTTCAGTTCAGGATGCTTCGTCTGCTCGTAGATGTTGAATAACCGTGACAGGTTCACGGGACCATTCACCGAGAAAACCTGCCAGGGATCCAGCTCGAAAACGCCGCGCAGCCGCTCGATGATCTCCGGATCAGCGTCCGCCTCGATCTCCATACGAACGGCGTCGCCCTTGCGCCGGTTGTGGAGTTCCGCGCGCACCGATTCCAGCAGGCTGCGCGCTTCTTCTTCGGCCAGGTAGAGATTGCTATTGCGCGTAACACGAAACGCCGCCGAAGACACGATGTCGTATCCGTGGTACATCCGCGCGGCATGGAAGGCAACCAGGTCGGCAAGAAATATGAAATCAACCGTCTCCTCGGAAGGCAGACGGATCAAGCGCGGCAACGCCCGCGGAACCGTGACCACGCCCGTATACGTCATCGCCGATCGTCGTCGGCGGCGCAGCAAGAAGGCCACGCATAGAGCTTTGTTGATGACTCGCGGAAATGGGTGGGCCGGATCCACCGTCACCGGCGTCAGCAGCGGATCCAGTTCTTTCTCGCAGTACTCTTCGACGAAGGACTTTGCGCCCGCATCCAACTCGTGCAACCCGAGCACGCGAATGCCATGTTCCGCCAGCCGTGGCCGCAGGTGGCCGTTCCAGCAGTCGTACTGATCGTCGACGAAGTCGTGCGTCTCCCGATTGATCTGGTCCCGCTCCTCCACCAGAGTCAGGCCATCGGCGGCGCCTTCGTTGTACCCGTCTTCGATCTGCTGCACCAGGGAGGCGACGCGCACCTCGAAGAATTCGTCCAGATTGCTGGCCGAGATCGCCAGAAACTTCAACCGCTCCAGAAGTGGGTTGTTTGCATCGGAAGCCTCCTCGAGAACGCGCCGGTTGAAGGCGAGCCAGGAAAGTTCACGATTGATAAAGTTGGACGGGCTGTCGAGAACCGGACGGGCCATGGCTATTGGGTATTCCGCGGAGAATTCAGCCGTGATTTCGCCAGGATCAGAAATTTGGATTCCGACCCATCCTCGCGCTTCAGATACATAAAATGTTTTTCCAGGCGCAGCAGAATGTTGACGTCTGCTTTCCAGAAACTGGGCAGCATTTCGCGATCGCTGCGCGGCAAAAACTGACCCTCATACCGCATGCCATCCACATCCACGGAGATGGTGGCACAGGGCTCTTCCGTCATGATCGCGGTGTTCACCACGTACAAATCGACCCGGTCCCGTACCTGGTGACGGAGGTCGAAAATCGGTGCCCGGCACGTATTGCCGCTGGGCTCCGTGCGAAAGCCCGATCGCAAGAAGGAGAAACGCCCCCATGGCGATGAATCTGCGCGTCATGACGATTCTTCAGTATAAAACAGTGCGCGGGTTCCCGCTTTGTACACAGTTTTCGGCCTATTGCCAAATGAACAGTTCGTTACAGCGCACTGATTTTCGGAAGGAGAAAAAAGGCGTGAAAAAGAGAATGAAAGAGTAATGAATGAGTAATGAAAAAAGAGAAGAGGGCGCCAATCTGGCGATTGGCGCCCCAGGTCCTAGAAGGTATAAATCAGGTCGAACTGCAAACGGTTCAGCCAGGGTTCCACCTGCCCAGGTTTTACCCCCGTGGCAAGCGTGGCGTTCAACAAATTGCTGTTGAGGGTACGGCCGTGCCACCAGGTAAATGCCGCAACCGTGTTCTGACGAATTTTCCACAATGCGTAGATCCGATGTTGCAAGACGTTGGTGGGAGTCCGCTGGTCGCTTTCTGCAAACGAAGCGATCACTGCATCCTGTTCTTGCCGTAAGAAGGCATAGCCGAACTGCACATCGCCTTTGTTCTTTTGTTGGCCCAGGCTCGCATCGACCAGATACACGTGCGACTGCTTTCCCAGGCTGGTGTTCACCGCCGGGCGGCTGGTGGTGCAAGTCACGACCAGCGTGACCGGATCCTGGGTGCACCCGCTGCGCGCGGAGTTGTCAAAGGGATGGTCCGCAGCGTTGAGGTTGTTCTCATACTCCAGCAGGATGTTGATCGGCAACCGTGCCGAGGGCGTCTTGATCTGATTGTTGAGAATGAAGTCGGCGTACAGGAAGTTCGAAAGGAAGTGCCACACCGGGGCGTTCGGTTTGCTGAGGTCTACCCAAGTGGAATTCGTCATCCCGTTTGGAGAAAACACGCAACCGTTCGAACTCGGCACGTTGATGGGGACGGTAGGTAGACTCCCTCCTGCCCCAGTAACCGCGGGATTCGAACATCCTGGCCCCTCACCGGGCACGGGAATCGGCCCGATGTTGCCAGTCCCGGTGATCGGATTCCCGTTCAAGCCCGCGTTGGTCGCTGCGACCGCAAACGCGCTGGAATTCAACAACGCATCCGCATACCGCCAATTCTGAATCATGAACGATGGCGATGCGGACCACGGACCGAACTTCATCCGCGCCGACACTTGCCCGCCCACTGCGAACGAGTCATGTCCGTGGTACAAGCCGCCAGTTCCCGATGTCTCATTGAACAGCAACTGCATTGACTGGAAGGTGATGTTCTGTACGCCCGGCACGCGATGCAGATCGAACGACAGTTTCTCGTCGAAGCCTTCGGGATTGATGTCGGGATCGCCGGTTGACGAGGTTTTCTGCCACTGGTACGCGAATTTACCACCCGTAATCGACAGCCAACGTAGGGCCACCGGATTGTAGGTGATGTACCCTCGGTCCAGTCCAATCGTCTTGCGGTCGAAGTTGTTCGTGAGGGTCTCGTTGGTGGTCGTGGGGTCGCCCAGGGATCCAGTCGCCAGCGCCACACCCCCGTAGAAATCTTCGTTCAACTTTCCCTCGAATCCGAAGCGCACTCTCACCCGGGCGCGATTGCGATCAGCGACACCTTCCTGAAAGAAGTTCTCACCGCGGACCCGGATGTCTCCCGTCCAGCGGAATCTGCCCAGAAGGCCTTCAATCGCGGAAACGCGTTTCTGCTCGTCCTGCGAACTTACCAGTTCGTTCTGCACCGTGGTTCGCACGTCGGTCAGATCCGAACTGAGTTTCGCAACCGAGTCCTTGTCGGCTGCGGAGGCTTGTGCCGCCGCGACACTCTGCCGAACTTCCGACGCCTCTGTCTGCGCTTGTTGCGCTACCTGCTGCGCCTGCTGAACGGCCTGGTCTCGCTGTCCGAGAGACTGCTGCAGTTCCTGAATCTGCCGCTGCTGCTCTGCCAGGGCC
This sequence comes from Acidobacteriota bacterium, assembly GCA_046728215.1. Taxonomy (GTDB): domain Bacteria; phylum Acidobacteriota; class Terriglobia; order Terriglobales; family Acidobacteriaceae; genus Gp1-AA133. The sequence goes on from JBKPEB010000008.1 coordinate 22,939, forward strand.
TCTCTCAAAGCTTGGACGTCGGCGGCTGTCACAGCCGGTTCGGGCGGCTTGGGCGCCGCTTTACTGCTTTTTGGGCGGGAGGTCGCAGACTGCGCGAAAAGGAGCGCAGCCGTTAAGGGAACGAGCGTGCAAGCGAAGATGATTTTCATGACCTGCTTTCCGTTTTGTCACCAATGGTGGGGCGTTTATAGCCTCTAATGTCTATTTCAATAGTAGACAATCTAGAGATTTCTCTGCAGCCCGTCAACCACAATTCCAAAAGGCCGCTTACTGTTGTTGTTTCAGCAGCTTACGGCAAAAGGTGGGGATTCCAACAATATTTACAATGTGCACTTCTTTGCAGATAAAAAACCCACAGGATCCGTTTCCACGGATCCTGCGGGTCGACTGCGTGGGAAAACTGCGCGCCGCTTACCGAACCTGCTTGATCTCGTCTTTCACTTTCTGCGCAACGTTGGGAGGCAGGGGTGCGTAGGTCAATGCAGCCGTCATCTTCTGACCGTCATCGACCATCCAGTTCAGGAAATCAGCAATGATTTTTCCTTTTGCCGCATCCTTCGACTGGCTCGGGATCAGCAGCCACGTAAAGCTTGAAATGGGATAGGCGTCCTTGCCGGGCGCGTTGGTGATCGACACGCGGAAATCCGCGGGCATGGTCTTTACCGATCCTGCAGCCGCTGTAACGCTTTCCAATGACGCCTTCACGAAGTCGCCCGCCGCGTTTTTCACGCTGCCGTACGGAATTTTGTTCTGCACCGCGTAAATGAGCTCAACGTATCCGATGGCGCCCGGCATTTGACGAACCACGCCGGCTACGCCTTCGTTACCCTTTCCACCCAGACCGACTGGCCATTTGATCGCGGTTCCCTTCCCCGGTCCGCTGGCCCATTCGGAGCTGATCTTCGAAAGATAGTCGGTGAAGATGTAGCTTGTGCCGCTGCCATCGGAACGGTGCACGACGATAATCGGCTGGTCGGGAAACTTGCTGTCTGGATTTGCGGACGTGATCGCTTTGTCGTTCCAATTTGTAATCTTGCCGAGAAATATACCCGACAGCATTTCGGGGGTGAACTTCACTTCCGACGTCACTCCCGGCACGTTGTAAGCAGGCACTACCGCACCCAGGACGGTGGGAACGTGCAGGATCTTTACTTTCGACTGCGCCAGTTGCTCATCGGACATGGGCCCGTCACTGGCTCCGAAATCTACCGTTCCCGCGAGAACTTGGCGAATTCCACCGCCGCTGCCAATCGACTGGTAGTTGATCTGGATTTCCGGGTGTGCATTGTGATATTCGCTGAACCACTTGGAGTACATCGGATAGGGAAACGTCGCGCCGGCTCCGTTCAAAGTCGTTTGGGCCAGAACGGGTATCGCCAGAGCGGAACACAGAACAAGCACCGCGATTCGACGGATCACGCGATTAGTCCTCCTCAGGATGAGTTTCCCCTCGGTTTTATGCGCCGGCTGTTACAGTACTGTTACAAAATAGTGAATTTCTTATGAAAGACCCCGGACGGGTTTGTGTTTTATCCGGAGGATTCTGACACACTCTCTGGGTCACTTCGCCTTGGCAGATTCGAACGACAGCTACGCTCCGGGATGGCCTGGGATCGCGCCGCGTTGGACTTCCAGCGCGAAATCCGGCATCGGCACAGCGCTGAACCCACACAGCCGTGTCTGGTACACGCTAAGCCATGGCATCCTCAATGAAGTCTATTTTCCCCGTGTCGATCAGGCGTGCACGCGCGATCTTGGATTGATCATCACCAACGGACGAAACTACTTCTCCGAAGAAAAACGCCACTGCAGTTTCGAAAATGTTCCTTTCGAACCCGGAATTCCCGTCTACCACCTCACCAACACCAGCCTTGACGGACGCTATCGCATCCGTAAGGAAATTTTCAGCGATCCCTACCGCAACGTCGTTCTGCAGAGAATCCGTTTCGAACCATTGCTCGGCGACATGTCGGACTATCGCTGTTACGCGCTGCTCGCGCCCCTCATTGCCAACTGGGGATTTGGAAACACCGGATGGGTGGGCGACTACAAGGGTCACCCCATGCTGTTCGCGCGCCGGGACCATGTCACCCTCGCGTTTGCATGTTCGTCGCGGTGGATGGGTCGTTCAGTGGGGTTTGTCGGTTATTCGGACGGCTGGCAGGATCTTTCCGAACACTTTCAACTGACTCGAAACTACACGCGCGCCGAGAACGGCAATCTCGCCTTGACCGGCGAAATTGATCTCACCGCCAACCAAGGCGAGTTCGTACTCGCCCTGGGCTTCGGACGCAACTGCTGGGAGGCCGGTCAGCAGGTTCTGTCCTCGTTGCTGGAAGACGCCGACGAAGTGCGCGATCATTTCGTCCGCCAGTGGCGCAATTGGCACGACCAACTGCTTCCGCTCGATCGTCCCGTCCGTGGTCGCGATCTTTATCGCACCAGCATGGCGGTTTTGCGCACGCACGAATCGAAAGATTTCGTGGGTGGGATCATCGCCAGCCTCTCCATACCATGGGGCTTCGACAAAGGTGACGAGGATCTGGGTGGCTATCACCTGGTCTGGCCAGGTGATCTCGTCGAAACAGCCGGTGCGCTTATCGCCGGCAAAGCGACAGTCGACGCCTTGCGCGTGCTCCGCTATCTCGAATCTACTCAAGAGGCCGATGGCCATTGGGCGCAGAACCTCTGGCTCGACGGCCGACCTTACTGGGGCGGCATCCAGATGGATGAGACTGCATTCCCCATCCTGCTGCTCGATCTGCTGCGCCGCGAAGGCGAAGGCCTCCTAGGGGATCTGCATCGCTGGTGGCCGATGGTGCACAATGCCGCGAGCTTTATTGTGCGCAATGGACCTGTCACGCACACCAGCGACACAAAGCTTGGTGTTCACTTCGCGGACCTGCCAACCGACAAAATACCGGTCGCACACCAGATCGTCTTTACTTTTTTGTGGGAAGCAGAAGACCGCTGGGAAGGTGTGGACTATACAGTCGTCGCCGGATAAATGGAAGTGGCGAATCTCGAGCGACTATTCGTACCCGGTAAACTCCAGCTCTACCACTGTGCAGTCATCTCCTAAGGGCGTGCCCGCGCAGAAAGTCGAAACCGACGCAAAAATATCTTCCAGTGTCGGACTGTGCGCCGCGACCTCCTCCAAGCGCTCGTTATCGTAAAACTCCCCGCTCGCGTTTTCCGCTTCCGTCACTCCATCGGTTACCAGGATGAACCGGTCGCCCGGCTTCATGCGCACATGATCGCCTTCATAGGTCGCGTCGGCCAATAGCCCCACTGGAAGATTGCCGTGCTGCGGGCGAATCACCTTACCTTGCGAAATCAGCAGCGGCGGAACATGCCCGCAATTCACATACTCAAGCTCGCCATCCCTGCGAATGCGCGTGATGATCACGGTCGCGTACTTCTCCCCGAGGTGTTTCTGCGTGAAGAAGCGATTAACGGCGCCCATGATTTCCGCCAGCGGCATGCGTGTACTCAGATGCGAGTACACCATCCCTTGCAACGTGGAAGCCAGCAACGCTGCCGACACTCCCTTCCCGCTCACGTCGGCCAGCACCACTGCCAGCCCGTCCTCCGTGTTCACCACGTCGAAGAAATCGCCGCCGATTTCTTTGCAGGAAAGATTTCGTCCCCGCATCCTGGCAAAAGGCACCTCCGGAATCGTCACGGCCATCAACCGCTGTTGGATCGACGCGGCAATCGCCAACTCCTGCTGGTAGCGGCGCGATGCTTCTTCCGCCTGCACCAGCCGCGCGTTTTCGATCAAAGATGCCGTGTCGGTGGCAATCACGCGAAGAAGGTCGTGGCTCACCTGTGAGATGTCGCGGGAGGCAAAGCGCGAATCGAGATACAGCGCGCCCATGACCTCCGCCTCTGACGGATTACTCACGTCCCGGGTGGTCTGCACCTGTGGCTTGCGCAGGGGCAGGCAGATCACGGTTCGCAAATCGTAGGCCACGATGCTTTGCCGTACCGCCAGGTCGAGCGACTGGCTGGTGTCGGTAAACAGAAACTCGGAGTTCGATTTCATCGCCTCGTCCAGAACCGAGTGCGAAATCGTCTTGTCGTCCAGCAGCGCCTCGCCTTTCGAATTGCGGCCGGCCGCCAGGCGAAGATTCCCTTCCTCGTCGTTAAGGAACACGTACCCTCGCTCGGCGTGAATCAACTTCAAGGTTGTGTCAACCAGCGTTACCAGGATTTCGTCCAGCACCCCGACCGTGTTCAGCTTGCGTGCCGCTTCCAGAAACAAGGTCAGCTTTTCGAGATCGGTCGTGTCCGTCGAGATCTGAATGCCCGATATCTGGCTAAGAAACTCGCGCGCTGTATTCGACGTCGCATGTTGGGGGCTGAAAATAACGTAGGCAACATCCCGAACTCCAAATTCCACCCGGTCATTGCGCTGCAGTCGTTGCCGCTGCACGCGTTCGCCGTTCACGTAGGTTCCGTGCTTGCTGCCCTGGTCCACGACGAAGAAATCGCCGTTCTCCGCCACGATCAACGCATGATCGCGGGAAACGCGCGGGTCGGGAATAACCAGGTCCTTATCGACCTTGCGGCCTACTGAAAACGGTGTGCGGTTCATCACAATCGAGCGCTGCTCGTTACCCTGCACGTAGATCAGGGATGGAAATACCCCGGAGCCGGGGTCGGAAGTGATGCCGGAAATGGGATGAAACGCCATAGGGCGTGCAGTTCGGACGCTTTCTTATCGACTACAGATAATGACAGGAATGAGGCCCAGCGGAAAGGGGTTGCACCCGCCTGTTAACCGGATCTTCGCCGGTCCGGGCAGCTTCCAGAAGGTCGGGTAGGCGAATCTGGTCCTTTAGGAATGACTGCCCTGGAACGCCGCAATCGCCTGTTGCTCTGTATCGTAAACCTCGAAAACTGTGGCCAGCTTGGTGATAGCCAGCACGTCGCGCAATCTTTGGCCGAGGCCAGTCAGCTTGATATCCGCTCCTGCGGCGCGGGCAGACGAATACACTCCCACCAGTGTTCCCAGGCCGCCGCTATCGATGTAAGTGACGCCGCTCAAGTTCAGGACAATCCGCTTCGTAGTCTCGAGCAACTTCTTCAGGCTGTCCCGGAGGCCGGCGGCTTCCTCCCCGAAAACGATCCGTCCGGAACAGGCGACGATCGTGACACCATCCGCCAGCAGCGTGTCCATCTTGAGTGTCATCCGCTCCTCCCGCCACAAACCGTCGAAAATGCCCGAGAAGCCTAACGCTTGCGATCAGCCATTGCAAGCAGCCATCGCGAGAAAACGGCTGGAAACGGACGGTCTACGCCGAGCCGTGACGGATCGCCGCGACCGACTTGTCATCTCTTCGCCACGCGGACAAAACCAGCACGCTGAGAGGTGCCAGACAGGCGAGTTGAATCGGCATCTTGGCGCTGGTGTACGGAGGAAGCCACCATCCCTGCTGAACCGTTTGTGGGCTGAGAAACAACGAAGCGCACGCGAGCCCGAGAGTCGCCACCCACGGCCACACTAGGATGCCCGTCACCAGCAGCAGCGTGAGCCGAACCATCTGGCTGTGATCCCACAGGGTCCGCCAACTGGCCACCAGGACGAGCAAGGCAGGCAAGGCGAGCACACTGTTGTAAGGGGCAAACATCGGAATCACGATGACGGTCACAGCCAGCACCAGCGCGATCATCAACCCGAACGCCGGCGCATCAGAGTCCTCCTGCCGCAGCCGCCAGCACACAAACGCAACCATGCCGATCATCACCCAGGTGACGACTCCGCCCCACAACGGCGTAAGAAACATATCGAGAATCGACAGACCACCTGTGTATTCCCGATATTCCCGCGTGGCATTGAGGAACTCTGCGAACCAGCCCGGCAGTAAGATTTCTGCTGCGCCGACCAGCAACCCCATGGTGAGCGCAAGACCCCACACGAAGTTCTGCCTTCGTGACCAGTCACTCACGGCCCAAAGGATCAGACAGGACAAAAGCGGAAGGGCCAGTTGCGGCTTGATCATCGCCGACCCCAGGGCCACACCCGCCAAGAAGAAGTGTCGATTTACCAGGAGCGCGCTTCCGGCGGCGATCGTCGCTGCCACCGCCAAGCTCAACTGTTGCAGCTTGAGACCTTGCACTGCCGGAAAACTGCCCAAAGTCAGCAATGTGATGATCGCTACCACCTCGATCGAAGGTCGCCAACCCATCGCCCGCAACCATAGCGGCACACTCAGAGCCGTCAATGCGACCAGCATCCAACCAAAAACGGTGCGCACCTGGTCGAACGGCAGATGGACAGTGGGCGCCAAAAAGAAGACAACATACGCGGGGTATGCAAACGCTTGATGATCTTTGGGATCCTCTGGCCGGCTTGCATCCAATGGGCGGCCATAGTAACCGATCTGGATTTCGCGTGTAATGTCGTCGCTATAGGGGTCGCGGTGGTTTAGAAGAAGCTCCCTCGCTCCCAGCCAGCGCGGGTACAGATCTGAAAGATTCCCTCGCGGCCGGTCGTGCGCTATCGCATCAGCCCGCTGGTGCGGTACAAGAATGTGGCTCATGTAGAACCACATGCTCCCGAGACACAAAACTGCCAGGAGGAGCCAGAGTTTGGGATTCTTCATCAACGGTATCGAACGCAGCCCGGCGCAGAATGGAACCGACCCATGGTAAGCCTATGAACGTCGTCCTGTGCGCCTTGTATTTTGATGTCGCTATCCGAATAGTCTTCTTCAGTCCAAGATCGTTTCATGGAAATGTTCCGCGAAATGATTTCCCAGTCCAGTCTTGCGAGGGCAGTCCAAGCCCGGGACGGACATAGATGTCAAAGTCCCGGTCGCGGTACGTTCTTTGCCAGTTGGTTTCAGCCATCTGTTCTGAGATCGGGGCGTCGCGTGGGATTAGAACCGCATCTGTTGCATACGTCGTTAATGCCGTCTGCCAAGCGGGCCGGGCTTCGTAGAAGCGGAAGATCCGCTCAACCACTTCGTTCGGATACGTCTCTTCGTATCGTCCGTCGAGAGCAACTTTCACATGAGGGAAAAGCTTCCACGTGACGTACGCCCCTAGGCGAAACGGGACCATTAAATTGCCAGAAAACTTCTGTTCTGCCAAATACTCCACAGGTCCCACAGGATAAATCGGCTGCGGTACAAAGACGTCCCATGGTTTTTGGCGAATCGCCGCGACCAGACTTGCACTCGCCAGAACCGACCACGCTGCCACGACAAACGGCCGCCGTCGAATCATGAATCGCGACAACCACACGCCCGCCCTCGTCTGTTGCAGTGCGGATGGCACATAACATAACCATGCCAAAGCGAAAAACGGCAGCAGCTTGCGATGCATCATCGCTTCGATGGTCGTCGCGGTCAGCACGAGGAGGCCTGGTGTCTTGCGGATACCAGTCGCCGCCACAGCGTACGCACCGATGCCGATTGCGGCCGCGAAACAAAAGACCCACCACGGGCCAAGATCCCACACCGGTCTCCACTCTGGCGCGAACGGGCGCGCCATCCACAGGGCGCGTTGCAGGTAGCGCACGTAGTCCGTACCGTACGGCGTCAGAAACATCTCCCCAGCCATTGCCGCCATTACGAAAAAAAGCCGCTTCACTTCTCCGCCACCGTAAATCTCCTCGACCAGGTGAAGAGCAAGCACTCCCATGCCAACCACAAACCCTGCGTGGAGATTGACCCATAATGGAAAAAGCAGCAGCCATGGAACAATCCAGCGGCGACCGCCTCTCCGGTCGACTTGCAGACACCACAGCAGCAGCGCAACGAAGAAAAATGAGTACACCTGCGCGCGCACTGCTGCCAGGAATCCGAGTTGCGACAGAAAGATCGCCAGCGGTGCGCACAACATCACAAACCGAACTTCCGCGCCGTTCTTTTCACTGGCCCGCGCACAGAGCAACCCGGTCGCTAGTGCCAGGCTGAACTTCAGCACGACGATCGCTCGCCCACCGAACCATTTTGTAGCGAAGAAAGCAACGACGCCGGCACTCCACTCGTGATCGACCCAGGGTTGAATTGTCGGTGTGTAGGCAAAGAGATCGGTTCGCAGCAGATGACCCACTGCCAGGCTCTCGCGAACGAGCGCCATTTGATGCCAAAGATCGACATCGACAAAGTTGAAAGCAATCAAGGCCAGAAAGAAGAGCGTTGCTCCGAAGCGGCTGAGCCTCTGCATCCACGGATCAACGGAATTCGTGAGTGCCTCCGTTCCTGGCCGCATGTCCAAGGTATGTTGAGTCACGCCGGTCCGCTATGCGAGGCAGACTATATCCCAAGAACAAGGCAAGGTTCACCACACAGTCACCCAATCACCGAGAAACGGCTTCTCTTGGATTTTCTCTGTGCCTCCGTGGTGAAATCCCCGCCGGCAATTCCCATCGCCGCTAAGACCCGCATCCGTAACTTTGGTATAAACCGAGAGCGGAGACTCTTTGTGAGCGCGGTCGCAACCCTGCACAATCGATTAGTGTTAAACCGGAGGGCGGCCGTTCTCTCGTCCTGGTTCGCCAAACTCGCGCCGACTGGTGCCCGCATCCTTGATGTGGGTTGTGGCGATGGCTCTCTTGCGGCGATGCTTCTCTCCAAGCGGCCGGATTTGCAAATCCGAGGCCTGGACGTTCTTCCCCGCGACAAAACGCACATACCGGTAGAAATTTTCGACGGCTCCACCATCCCGTTCAGCGATGCCTCCTTTGACGCCATCCTGTTCGCCGACGTTCTCCACCACACTCTCGATCCCAAGGTCCTGCTTCGCGAAGCGCGCCGCGTCTCGGCGCGATGGCTGCTTATGAAAGACCACTTCCGCGAGGGTTTCGCTGCCAACCTGCGTCTGCGGATGATGGACTGGGTCGGCAATGCCAGATTCGGTGTCGCTCTTCCCTACAACTATTGGAGCGAGAAACAGTGGAAAGTGACATGGCAAGACGTCGGTTGGTCTTCGGAAGAAATGATCACGCGCCTGGATTTGTATCCCGCTCCTGCCGACTGGGTCTTCGGGGCGCGTCTCCATTTCATGGCTCGCCTAGGAAAGATTAGTTAGAGCCGCTCATCTTCACCAAAACGGATGGAAACTTACCTGCAGTTGTATTTGGCCTCATCGCTTCTAACTAAGATTACTTTTAGTATTCTGGGCCACTAAGCCGCCCGAAGCATTTCTTGGAAATTTCTGTTACAAATAGCTCCGCTTGGTCGGGATGACCCTCTTCCGGACGCCCCGAACGGAAGCTGATGTGCACGTTTTGTCTAACAAGCTCCGCGCCGCACTCCTGGCAGCAATCACGCTTCTATCAAGGCTCGGTGACCGCTGGATTCGGCCGTTCGAACGTGCGGCTGCCCGTTTTGCGACACGCAGGCGCGTCGTCATACTTTGCCTTGGCGGCGCGGCCCTGGGCGCCCGGCTCCTACTGCTGCCCGCGGTTCACGCCCCTGTTCCCGCGATTCACGATGAGTTCAGTTACCTGCTCGCGGCCGACACATTCGCGCATGGGCGGCTGACGAATCCACCACACCCGATGTCGATCTACTTCGACACCTTTCACGTCCTGCAAAAGCCCACTTATGCGTCCAAGTACCCACCCGCGCCCGGAGCCGCCATGGCGCTCGGCCAGGTCTTCGGCCACCCCTGGCTCGGTGTCCTGCTAACTCTGGCTGCAACCGTGATGGCCATGACCTGGATGTTCCAGGGTTGGTTCCCTCCTGCTTGGGCTCTCCTCGGCGGTGTCCTGACTCTTCTCCATCTCGGACTTTTGAATCCCTGGATGGAGAACTTCTACAACACCTCGATCGGCACCCTGGGAGCAGCGCTCGTGCTAGGCGCCTTTCCACGAATCGTGCGCTTCGCAGACCTGCGCGCGGGCATTCTGATGGGCATGGGCGCGATCATTCTCGCCGCCAGCCGTCCAGTGGAAGGCCTTCTTTTCTGTATTCCGGTAGGGATCTTCCTGCTGATCGAATACAGCTCCAGACCCAAGTTCCGATTCGCAGCCGCCTTTCCACGGATCGTGTTGTCAGTGGCGATCATCGCAGGGATCGGGTTGAGCTTCCTCGCTTACTACAATTGGCGAGTCACCGGAAACGCCTTGCTTTTTCCTTATACGCTTTACCATCAGCGCTACTTCAACTATCCGGCTTTCGCGTGGCATACGGTGCGGCCGCCGTTGCACTATGGCAACCCGCAGTTCGAAAGTTTTTTCAACGATTGGCATCGGACGAACTATCCACTCACGTGGGGTGGCTGGAAGCAGCGCAGCGAACAAGTGTTCTGGTTTTGGTGGCACGTATACCTGGGACGGGTCTTGACCGTGCCGTTCCTCACTGCCTATCGCGTCATCCGGGATCACCGGATGCGCCTGCCGGTCTTTCAATTTGCTTTCTGTTTCCTGGGCTTTCTGGCCGTAATCTGGTTTCAGCCGAATTACGCCGCTCCCTTGGCGGCGACCGTCTATCTACTGCTGGTACAGGCGATGCGACATCTGCGGCAAGTCCGGCTGCTGGGCCAGCCCATTGGGGTTTTCCTGACCCGCATCGTCGTAATCCTCGCCGTGAACTGGGTGGTAGTGCAGGCCATCCACCACTTTCTGAATCCCGCCCGCGACTGGAGTATGGAGCGCGTGCAGATCACAGCGAGGCTGCAAGCGCAGCCGGGCAGGCACCTCATCATCGTCCGCTACAAGCCTACCCACAATCCGCACCATGAATGGGTCTACAACGCCGCCGACATCGATCACGCCAAGGTCGTTTGGGCGCGCGACATTCCCGGCATCGATCTCCAGCCGCTCCTCGATTACTTCAAAGAAAGGCAGGTTTGGCTTCTCGATGCGGACGGCTTTCACCCTCAATTGCAGCCATTTGGGGACGGTTCCACCCAGCAGGTCGCGAGTCCCCAGCCGTAGTGCGCGGGGTTGCGACTGGCCTTTCTATGCCAGGGAACCAAGAAATTAGCTTCCCCTCTGGCCCGGTCGCGGTATGATAGTCCGCGACCGGCTCGCGCACGGCGCCACCGGGTCCCACAAATCCTTGATTCGATTGAAAAAAGAGGGTTGGCTTAGGTCGCTCGACGAGCGTCCATGAGTCTTTGTATTCGAGCGCACTTCGAGCATCCAGCTTTGTGACGGGAGGACCGCCATGTCTAAGATTTTCAATCAGTTGTTGCGCGATGATCACGGACAGGACATCGCCGAGTACGCAGTCATGCTTGCCGTAATTCTTGTCATCGTAGTCGGAACGGTTCGGCTCATTGGATCGAACGCCAACAGCGTCTTTTCTCAAGTCGCTAGTTCCATTCAGTAAAGTGTGTTCGGATGCTGGCAGGCGTGTCGATTCCACGGGCCCTCGTTCTCTAAAGCGGATGTCGGTTTTGGCTGGCAAGGAGTGCGACGATGCGTCGCACATTTGCAATTTTTGGTTTGTTTTGAGGTGTAGGCATGAACCGTTCTCGGCTCCTTTTTATTGGAGTCCTCGCCCTCGCGCTGGGAGCCTTCGTCAGCTTCGTTGTCTATAAGAAAGTGCTCTCGAAATCCAACGCCAACACCGAACCGGGCACTGACGTCATCGTCGCCGCGAATGACCTCCAGGTAGGCACCAAGCTCCAGGATGGAGACGTCCGCACAGTCAAAGCTCCCGCCTCCATGCTGCCGCCCAACTACTTTGCCAGCAAGTCAAAGATCATCGGTCGCGGTGTAATTCTTCCGGTCAAGCAGGGCGAGTTCATTCTGCCCAGTAAATTAGCCCCGGTAGAGGGCGGCTCCGGACTTCCCTCGTTGATTCCCGCCGGCATGCGCGCTGTCTCTGTCCGGGTCAATGAGGTCGTCGCGGTTGCCGGATTCGTGGTTCCCGGAACGCGCGTGGATGTATTGCTGACCGGCAATCCGGCCGGCGCCAATGAGTCCCAAACCACCACCGTGCTGGAAAATGTCGCCGTCATCGCCGCCGGGCAGAAGCTTGAGCGGAATGGCGCGGGGGAACCGCAAAGCACCCCCGTCATCACCCTGCTGGTCTCCCCCGACGACGCGCAGAAACTGACCCTGGCCAGTTCCCAGGGACACATTCAGCTCGCGTTACGAAATCCCATCGACACCAAGAAGGAAGATTTGCCCGCCATGAAGGGGACCGGGTTGTACCGCAATCTCAACCCACCTGCTCCGGCGCCGAGGCCCAAGACCGCAAGGCCCAAGGTCGAGGCCCCCCCTCCAACGCCCGCGGGCTACAAGGTAGAGGTCATCCGCGGTAACAAGGTCGACGAAACCAAGTTCCCAGATCAAACAGGCGCCCACTAGCAATGGATTTCTATTGCCCTAACGGATTTTTTGCCCAAATCTCGAAATATCACACACGGATGCTGGTTCTTGCCGCTGGCGGATCGCTGGCCGCCGCCTTGACAGCTTCCCCAACCGCTCGCGCTGACATGCTCCATCAGGATCCCGCGGCCAATGCACAGCCCGCACCCCAGCAACCGGTGGAGCATCCTTCTTCGGCAAACATCCCCGCTCCCAACGAGGCCACCGGAGCCGCGCCGCTGCGCGTGATGGTTGGAAAGTCGCTGCTCATCAATACTAGCGAACGCCTCAAGCGCGTTTCCGTCACTGATCCCGGCGTCGCCGACATCAGCGTGGTCACCCCGACGCAAGTGCTCGTCCACGGACGCTCCGCGGGCGAAGTTTCCCTTCTGATCTGGGATGAACTCGAGCGTTCCCGCAGTTTCGATCTGCGTGTCGACGTCGATGTCACCGCCGCCGCCGAAGAAGAGAAGAGTGTTTTCCCCGACGAGCAAATCATCGTCACACCCTCGCGTTCGGCCATTGTGCTCTCCGGCCACGTCTCCGACGAGAGTGTCGCCCAGCGCGCCGGCAAGATTGCCGAGGCCTACTCGAAGAACGTCGTCAACGTCCTCACCTTCGGCCCGAAGGGCGCGCAGGAAGTTCTGCTGGAGGTGAAGTTCGCGGAAGTCGATCGGACCGCGCTTACCCAACTGGGCGTCAACATATTCGCGCCCGGCCTGGGTAACACCATCGCGGTGAGCCAGACGGGACAATTTGGTGCCGTGACGGTGACACGCAACGGCACCGCCACCACCACGACCGGAAGCACCAGCACCACTACGCCGGTCGTTACGCCGCCGACGGTCAATGTCACCGACTTCCTGAATCTCTTTATCGCGCGTACCGACCTCAACATTGGCGCCGCCATCAAGGCGCTGCAAGCCAGAAATCTTCTGCAGATTCTGGCGGAGCCGAACCTGATCGCCGTCAACGGCAAGGAAGCCAGCTTCCTGGCCGGTGGCGAGTTCCCCTTCCCCATCGTCCAGCCCGGCCAGGGATTCACTGCAGTAACCATCCAGTTCAAGGAATTCGGCGTGAAGCTGAAGTTCACTCCCGTCATCATGCCAAGCGGCGCGATCCATCTTAAAGTGGTACCCGAGGTCAGCACGCTTGACTTCACCAACGCCCTGCAGATTTCCGGGTTCCTGATCCCGGCGCTGAGCACCCGGCGCGCTGATACTGAATTCGAATTGCAAGATGGTCAGAGCTTTGTGATTGCCGGACTGATGGACAATCGTGTCACCAGTCTCGTGAACAAGATTCCCGGCCTCGGAGACATTCCGGTCCTCGGCTATCTTTTCAAAAGCAAGAGTTTTCAGAAGAGCAAGGCGGAGCTGATGGTCCTGTGCACGGTGCGCAAGATCGCTCCGGAAATGAAGACGCCCACCGGGCCAGTGAATCCGATACCTTTCCTGGATGACGACAAGTTTGATGGGAAGAAGCCCGGAGCGGGAAAATAGTGTTGTGTCATGGCTGAACTTTCTGTTGTGATCATCGCGGTTGATAGTGAGCAGCGCGCGGTGCTGCAGGTACTGGTCGACGGGACCAGTGTCGCGCGGACCACCCATTCCGCTCCCGCTTACCCGGTATCCGGTACCGACCCTCTTATTCCGCGCATCCGCGGCTTGAATCCCGATGTCATCCTCGTGGATGTTCCGATCGAGAATTCATCCGCGGCTCTGCATGCGATTGAGTTGCTGCACCACGAACTGGGCGAGGCGGCGGTCTTTGCAATTGGCAGCCTGTCGCAGCCCCAGGTCATCGTGAGCGCGATGCGGGCGGGCGCGAAGGAGTTCATCGAGCGTCCGACCACCACCACCGATTTGCTCGAAGCCTTCATTCGGCTTTCGACCAACCAGCGCAAGGTCAAACGCGACGGCCCGCGCGGCAAGGTCTTCACCGTGGTGAACGCCAAGGGCGGCAGCGGCGCAACCACCGTCGCCGTGAACCTCGCGCTCGCCTTGCAGTCGGCCTACGGCAACGTCGCCCTGGTTGATCTCGCGCCCCTCGGGCACGCCATCCTCCACCTGAACCTGAAGGCGCCTTTCAGCGTCGCCGATGCCATTCGCAATCTCCACCGAATGGACAGTTCCCTGCTCGAGAGTTTCATGACGCGCCACTCCGGGGGCTTGCAGTTGCTGGCAGGCGCCAACACACCGGCCGTCACCGAGCCCAGCAGTGCAGAATTTGCCCGACTCTTCGACCTCATGGGTAGCCATTTCCGTTACGTGGTGGTGGACAACTCCTCGCGTCTTGACAGCGCCACGCGGCTGATCAGCAATCTTTCGGAAGCTGTTCTTCTGGTAGCCCACGCGGATGTTGCTTCCCTTTGGAGCGCTTCCCGAGTCGTCCAGTTTCTGAACGAAAACGGCGGCCGCGAGCGCGTAAAGCTGGTGCTGAACCGCTTCCGCAAGATTCCCGGCTTCCATGAGAGCGACGCAGAAACAGCGTCCGGAGCCAGTCTGCTCTGGCGCGTTCCCAATCAATATTTCGCAGTGTCCAGTGCCATCGACCGTGGCGTGCCGCTGATGAGTCAGAACCACACGGAGATCGCGCGCTCCTTCAGCGGGCTGGCGACAGCGCTCACCAAGGACGACGACGACGCGAAGCGGTCCGCCTGGTCCCTGTTTAAGACTGTTTAGGAAGAAAAATGCCGAACCTCCAACAATTCGAGCGAGCCGAATACCAGCAGGTAAAGGCCGACCTCCATCGCAAGATTCTTGACCGGCTGGATCTGGAAAAGCTGGGCCGCACCAACAGCGAGACGGCGCGCGAGGAAGTTCTCGCCCTGATTCGCAGCTCTGTCAACAGCGAGGCGGTGCCGCTAAGCTTTGCCGAACGCGAGCGCCTGGCCCGCGAAATTCTTGACGAAATCTTCGGTCTCGGCCCGCTCGAGCCGCTGCTCAAGGATCCCAGCATCTCCGACATCCTCGTGAACCGCTTCGATCGTGTCTACATCGAGCGTGGAGGCAAACTCGAGCCGACGGGTTTGTCATTCAAGGATAACGGCCACCTGATGCAGATTATTGATCGCATCGTGTCGCGCGTCGGCCGCCGCATCGATGAATCTTCGCCCATGGTCGATGCCCGCCTGGCCGATGGGTCCCGCGTCAACGCCATCATCCCTCCGCTCGCGATTGACGGAGCCTGCCTCTCCATCCGCCGTTTTGGACGCGATCCGATCACTGCCCGCCAGATGATCGAAAACAAGAGCCTCACCGAGCCGATGCTCGAACTGCTCTCGGCCATGGTCAAAGGCCGGCTCAATCTTCTGATCTCCGGCGGTACCGGCGCCGGCAAAACGACCGTACTGAATGTGCTCTCGGGATACATTCCGAACAACGAGCGCATCGTCACCATTGAGGACGCCGCCGAATTGCAGATGAAGCAGGAACACGTGGTCCGCCTCGAGACGCGCCCCCCGAACATCGAAGGCAAGGGCGCCATCCGCCAGCGGCAACTCGTCATCAACAGTTTGCGTATGCGCCCCGACCGCATCGTGATTGGCGAGGTGCGTGGCGAAGAAGCCTTCGACATGTTGCAGGCCATGAACACCGGCCACGAGGGTTCGTTGACCACTGTGCACGCCAACTCGCAGCGCGACGCGCTCGCCCGTATCGAAAACATGGTGTCGATGGCCAACTTGAGCATCCCGGAGCGTGCCATCCGTCACCAGATCTCCTCGGCCATCCACGCGGTTGTGCAGGTCGCTCGCCTCTCCGACGGCACGCGCAAAATCATTACCATCTCCGAGATCACGGGCATGGAAACCGAAATCATTTCCATGCAGGACATTTTCGTGTTTGACCGCATGGGAATCGATGAAAGCGGAAAGGTTCGTGGCATGTTCCGCGCTACCGGGATTCGTCCAAAATTTGCGGAGCGGCTGGCTACCGGCGGATGCCGCCTGCGTCCCGGGCTGTTCGAATCGCGCTTGGAGGTTTAGACCAGAGGTCAGCGCATGGCTGCAATGATCGCACTTCTCGTCTTTGTCGTCGTCTCGCTGGGAGGCTTCGTTGTCTTCTCGCTGCTCGACGAGCGTAAGTCGCGCGCGCGTACGCTGCGCGACCGCCTCGCCTCCGCGAGCGAAACCGGCGAGGGCAAGCCCCTGGAAGACATCGCCCTGCTGCGCGACGAGATGCTCAGCGAGATCCCGGCGCTCGATACCCTCCTGCGCCGCTCTGATCGCGTCTCCGCGCTGCAGAAAATGCTTTCCCAGGCTGACATCAAGACCCGAGCCGGCAACTTCCTCATGCTGTGCCTCGGCTCGGGCGTCGTCATGGCCTTTATCGTCTACGTAGTGGCCAACAAGGCGCTCATCTTCGCCTGGGTCGGATTCCTGCTCGGTTGCTTCGTGCCGTATTCGTATGCTTCGTATTCCCGGTCGAAACGCTTCAATGAATTCGAGGAGCTCTTCCCCGAAGCCATCGATACACTGGCGCGCGCGGTGCGTGCCGGCCACGCCTTTACCACGGCGCTCGAGATGATCTCCCACGAAGTCTCCGAACCGGTGGCCAGCGAATTCCGCAAGCTCTTCGAAGAGCAGAAATTTGGCTTGCCCGTCCGCGAGGCCCTCACCAACCTGGTCGACCGCGTCCCGCTCGTCGACGTGAAGTTCTTCGTCACCGCCGTCATGCTGCAGCGCGAAACCGGCGGCAACCTGGCCGAGATCCTCGACAATCTTTCCTACGTGATCCGCGAGCGCTTCAAGATTCTGCGGCAGGTGCGCGTCTATACGGCTCAGGGCCGGTTGACCATGCTCCTGCTGATGGGCATGCCGCCTCTCATCGTGATGGGCATGTACTTCATGAACCCGCAATTCATTCAACCGCTGTTCACCGACCCGATCGGGCACGCCATGCTGGTCATTGGCATCGCGCTGCAGACCGTCGGCTACTTCGTGATTCGCAAGATTATTCGGATCCAGGTCTAACCTTATGGCGATGGTTCTGGCAATTCTGATTTTTGTCACGATCGCGCTGGCGATTTTCGCCTTCGGGGCAGCAGCCTACGCGCCGTCTTCCATCCTCGGATCGCGCTTGCGCTCGCTCAGCTGGAACCGGCCCCAGGTGCAGGAAAAACCTGCCATCCGGGAGCGCATCGAGCAGGCGCTCGATCCTTTCAGCAAGGCCCTGCCGCTTTCGCCAACCGACACCAATCGCACCCGCGGGTGGCTGATTGAGGCCGGCTACCGTGAAGCCCGGCACATGACCATTTACCAGGGCGTCCGGGTCCTGTTCGCCGCCATCGGTTTTGTTACGGTGTTGCTGATCAGCGGAGTGAAGTCTCCGCCCTTGCTCATCGGGGTCACTGGCCTCGGCTTCTTTATTCCGCGATTCTTCCTGAAGCGCATGATCAACGAGCGACAAACTCGTATCCGCCTCGGCATGCCCGATGCGCTCGATCTCACCGTAATTTGCGTGGAAGCCGGACTCTCTCTTGATCAGGCCCTGCTGCGCGTCGGAGAAGATCTCCGCCACGCCCACCCTGATCTCAGCGACGAGTTCTATCTCATGAACCTCGAATTGCGCGCCGGCAAGCC
Organism: Acidobacteriota bacterium; assembly: GCA_046728215.1. Lineage (GTDB taxonomy): Bacteria > Acidobacteriota > Terriglobia > Terriglobales > Acidobacteriaceae > Gp1-AA133. The sequence goes on from JBKPEB010000008.1 coordinate 40,803, forward strand.
ACGCGCCGAGGCGCTCCGGAACCTCTACAACCGTACGGGTGTCGATGACGTCAAGTCGCTGGTCACCACGCTGGTCCAGACGGATCGCTTCGGCACCAGCATCGCGCAGGCACTTCGCGTGCACTCCGACTCCCTGCGTACCGAGCGCCGGCAACGCGCCGAAGAACAGGCCGCCAAGACCACTATTAAGATGGTTCCTCCGCTGGTCGTCTTCGTCTTGCCGTCGATCATCATCGTGACCCTCGGCCCAGCCATCATCTCCCTCTACCGCACGCTGATCGCATAAGGGGCGTTCGTTAAGGCAGATAACCACGGAGGGTACAGAGGGTTACAGAAACGCCAACTAGAGAGATTGTTCTTCTCCCTGCTCTCTGTGTCCTCTGTGGTGAAAAGCTGTTTCGGAGTCTCGATGTCGCAGTTTGTTGCAACGGGCTACGCATTCAATCGCACGCGCCGTCAGTACCTCGCCAAGCAACTGGCGACCGCCAACACCCACGCCTCCCGCTTCCTGGGCCTGATGGGCAAAACTGCCGCCACGTTTCCGCAAGGCCAGGGCCTTTGGATCGTTCCCTGCCGGGGCGTTCACACGTTTTTCATGCGAATTCCCATAGACGTCGTATATCTGACGGAGGAAAACACTGTTCTGCATCTAGAATACGGGTTAAGGCCCTGGCGTTTCGCCCCCGTCCGCTTTCAGGCCGCATCCGTACTAGAACTTCCGGAGAATACGGTTCGTGCCACAGGCACTACAATTGGGGATCAGCTCGAAATCAACCCCCACGACGCCGGAGACGCCCGCCCGCATGAGTGAAGGCCCGAAACTACTGGTGGAGTGGTCCCCGCGCTGGTCGGAGTTCCGCTCCGCGATCGGCCCGGCCTTCGGACGCTCCCCCACGCCTCTGGCGGGCGAAGCTCCTACCGGGTTGTTTCCTTTGCGCGGCATTCTGGTGTCCTGGGGCGCGGAGGCCATCCTTCTGACCCTCGCAATTCTTCTTCCCGCGCGGCTGGCGACCATGCGCACCTTCCGCACCGTTACGCCGCCCAAACACCAGGTCATCTACTACGGGCACGAGCTTCCGCAGGTGCAGGATTTCGGCGGAGCCGAGGCCGGCCGCAGCGGAGTCGCCGGCGGACAGCAGGCGCATCACGATACGCAAACCATCCGCGTTGCGCGCGGAACATCGCGCACGGAAAAGGTTGTCGAGGCGCCCAACGTCAACCTGCCTGTCTCGCTCGCCCCCGTGGCCAACCTGCTCGCGCTGAAATCGATTCCGGGCCCGCCGCCCGCCGAGGGCCTGAAGGCTGCCACACCCACCCCGTCCTTTTCGAAGAACGCCATCGTCGCTCCACCTCCGGAAGTCATCCGCGAACTCGATCGCTCGATTCCCCGCCTGAACAACAGCGTGGTCGCTCCGCCACCGCCCAGCGCTGCCGCGGAACGAGCGCGCCAAGTGACGGGACTGACCACTGCCACCGTCATTGCGCCCGCGCCTAGCGACGTCCCGCGCGATCGCTCGAACGCGGTCATGTCGATGACGACTCCCATCGTGCAGCCTTCGCCGAACGACGTTCCCCGTGATCCGCCGCCGCTGCGTGGACCCTCCGCCGCCAACGCGATCATCCTGCCTCCGCCGGTTTCAGCTCCGCAACGCGAGAACACCCAGGCCTCAAAGCTCTCCATGCCCGCGCCTGCCGTGATCGCTCCGCCGCCCTCGCAAGTCACCAGCGATCGCACAGTTTCGGGCGCAAGTTTGTCTGATCCGAAAGTCGTTCCTCCGCCGGTGCAAGTCGGCGGGCGCTCTTCGGACAAGCACGCGATCATGGGCATGACCGCGGCCAGCGTGGTCGTCCCACCGCCGCCTAGCGTTTCCGGCGGCACCGCTGTGAATGGCGGCGGCCGCGGACACGCACCGTCGGCAGGTGGATTCGGTACGATTCTTTCCGCCGACAACGTAGTGCCGCCTCCACCCTCCGTCTCGCCCGACGGTGCCGGCCGCGGAACCGGTAGTGGCCAGCGAGGTTTGCAGGGATCGCTGGGCCCAGGTCAGGTGGTGCCGCCTCCTCCGAGTGTGGCCGGAGGGGGTGATGCGCTGGCACGACGCGGAACCGGAAATCGCGGCACAGGATTGGGCGGACCGCTCGATGCTGGCTCTGTCCTCGCTCCGCCCGCACCCGCTGCCGGCGGCAATGGCGGAGGTAAAGGCCTCATCGTCTCCAGCCAGCCCGGTTCGACGTTGGGTGTGCCGAGCAGCGGAACCCCGGGAGCCATCGCGATGTCGCCTACTGGCAATGCCAAAAGCGGAGTTGGCGGCAGCGGCGACGGCGCAGGCATCGGCCGCGGCAAGGGACCCGGCAGCGGCATGACGGGAGATGGCACGGGCGCTGCGAAAGCGGGCACCGGACGTGGCTCCGATCCCAACTCCCATGGAGGAATCTCGCCTTACCCCGGCACCGGCGGCGCTGGAAACGGAACCAACGGTCAACCACCTGCACCGGGCGTCTCGATCGCGGGTGGAAACTACGCGGCCTCGGTAACCCTGCCCAGCTTTGATTCTGGCGGATCGGAGCCGACTGCTCCCGGGCGCTCCCCTACCGGCGGAAAGCGCCGCAGCCTTGATGTAACCGTTGAAGGATCGTCACGATCAGGCGGAGCCTTCAATTTTTACGGCCTGCTGCACGGCGACAAGGTTTACACCAAATACTTGCCGACCGGCTCCGGCATGGTAGTCATGCAATTCGCCGATCCCTTGTCGGCGAGTCGGCCCTACTCCCAGGAACTCACCAGCCCCGAGCCGCTGGTTACGAATCTGAGTATCGCCCTGAGCCACTCGCGAATCGTGATCCGATGCCAACTCGACCGTTCCGGTGTGCTGCATGACATTCAGAAGATCGAGGCCGACCCCGGCGCCCCCACCGCAAAAGTTGTCGCAGCCCTCCACGCCTGGAAATTCATTCCCGCCCTCCGCGGCAACGACCCAGTCGAAGTGAACGTCCTGTTAGGCTTCAATATCGACACCCGCTAACATCGACACTCCGCCGAAGGCATGACTCACCTCCGACGGAAGTCCAACGAACTCACGTTGGTGAGAAGGGCAATGAGTGGAATGAATTTGCAGCAAGCCTCCGGCATCTAACGCCCTAAATGGCACCACAACGACCTGCCGAAGTTTTATCTTTAGGCCGCGATCTGAGCGTGGGCCATGTGACGATGTTCAGCGGGATTCGTAGACGCAAAGTGCGCGCCCGCTCTCGGTCTCGATTGCATCAACGAGAACTGGCCTCTCGGTCATTGCGACCGGGTCATTCCTTAATCAAAATTCCTGACCACACAATTTGACGTGATTCTGGCTTGCATGACAGGTTTTTTGAAGGCGTTGGAAATTTTGCGGAGTTCTCCATCGATATCATGGTTGGAATACATAACGAAACCCTGTGGTTCAATTCATCTGTCTTACCGGTGTCGAGGACGGGTAGGGGAAATTAATGGGATCGTGCTTGCACCACCTCTCTCTCGGGAGTACTCTTCGAAACCAAAATTCCATCAAGTGAAAAGGAGTCGATCATGTCACTTGACACCTTTGTCGTCCTCGCAAACCAATACAACACCGAAACAGACGCTTTAGCCGACTACGATGCTGTCCGCAAACTGTACACGGATACCGGGATCATCGACACCTACGATGCAGCTGTGCTAACCCGTAAATCGAACGGAAAGGTCGAGATTGTCAAACGCACTGAGGAGCCAACTCGTCAGGGTGCGGCAAGAGGATTCGTGGTCGGGCTTGCGGTTGGGGCAGTGATCGCCTTGTTCCCGGCGGCTGGTATTGGGCTAGCAGCGGGTCTGCTCGGCGGCGGAGCGGTTGGCGCTGGCGCCGGTGCAGTAGCCGGGCACGTCGTGGGCGGTATGAAGCGATCCGATCTGAGGGATCTTGGCGAATTGCTCGACGACGGTACGAGCGGGCTGGTGGTGGTCGCGGCTTCCGACGTCGAAGCAAAAGTCGAGGCTGCCATCACTCGGGCAAAACAGCGCGCAAAGGCGCAGTTACAGGCCGATACCGATGCGCTCAAGAAAGACATCGACAACATGAGAGCGGCATAGTTGCACTCAGACCCAAGTTGAAATAGAATTCCGCGCTCTAGGGCTCCCACTGTCAACAACAAGAGGCCGGTGATACTTCCGATTTTCGTATCACCACCTATCCATCTCTCAGGCTTCGGGTCACGCCGTGACCCCCCAAAACGGGCCGATAGCACGTAAACCTCAAACTGAGGAACCGGGTCAACAAGCCAACGCCGTCTACCCACGAAATCTCTAGCTCAGCAGCTGTGAGCTGGGAATCCGGCACTCGATGATCACCTCTGTTTGAGAATTTTCGCGTTGAAGTCCGACAACCGAAACAGGAGATGACTCATGGATCGCATGCTAGTAGTAATTTTCCCCAACGAGAGCAAGGCGTACGAAGGGAAAAGGGCCCTTCAGCAGCTTGATTCGGAGGGAAGCGTCAGTGTCTACGCCTACGCCGTGGTGAAAAAAAACGCAGATGGAACCGCATCTGTAAAACAGGGGGATGACGTTGGTCCTATCGGTACTCTGGTCGGCACATCCCTTGGAAGTCTTATCGGTGTTCTGGGAGGCCCGATTGGCGTTGCAGCCGGTGCAGCGGCTGGAATGGCCGCGGGTAGCGCCCTGGACCTCAACAATATCCGTGTCGGAGCCGACTTTATTGACGACGTCCAGAAAGCCTTGTCGCCTACGAATGTCGCATTGGTTGCCGAGGTCGACGAGGAATGGACCACGCCGGTGGATACGCGTATGGAAGCGATCGGCGGGAATGTTCATCGACGCGCCCTTTCCGAGGTAAGGGACAAAGTTGACGATGAGGATGTTGCCGCCATGAAGGCCGATCTCGCTCAGCTTAAGGCAGAGCACGCTAAGGCTCATGCGGACCGGAAGGCGAAACTCGAACAGAATATTAACCAGCTCGATTCAAAAATCCAGGCTCAGTTGCAACTGGCAAAAGAGAAACGTGATGCTGCGCAACGCAAGGCACAAGCAAAGGTACAGGCGCTTAAGACAAGGGCCGACGCCGCAAAGTCACGGGTTCAGACATTTGCGCTGAAGCCGGTTTTAACCCTTGGGGACTGACCTGGCTGTTTCAGGATTTCCAAAATGCCGACACCAGCCAGATCCCACAGCTTCTGTCAGACCATCCTGCCAATGGCACGAGGATAAGGACACTCGAAAGACATTTTCAAGATAATGCTTCCACTTTTTCAAAGTTCAGTCGCGACCCAAAATCTGCAACGGCATTCAGCGTACCGAAAGGCGCACCTGAGGTTTTCTTGCATCCAAACACCACGGGGGAAAACTAGCATTGGATAGATTCCAAGTTTCCGGCACCGCATCAAAACGAATCTTCGTCGCAAGGTCGGGCTTGATTCTTCCGCCTCTGAAACACCCACCACCCCCGTCAACCAGCGAGGCAGTCCATCCGAGAATTCGCTCCTCATCCAAGCCTGCGAAGCAGGACTGCCACATCATCGCGATAGACAACCTTCCATCCTGCATCCAACATCAGAAGCCCCGCCAGCGCCGAATCCGCCGGAACCATCGCCCAGTCGGCATGCGTCGCCATCAGCTCGGCATCCCACCCCGGCTCCCCATGCATAATCTTCAAGTAACGCTTTAAGAACGCTGCTCCATACAAATCGTGCCGGTCATCCACCGCGACCAGCGTTTTTGGATAGAGCCGGTAAATCACATACCCGCCCCACTTGTCAGGACAGAAGACCGAGCCTCCGTTCTCCCCGCTCGCCAGCACATCCACCGCATCCACGGGAAACCGCTTGTCATCAAAATGCGCGTCCAGAACGCGAGTGCTTCCAATGTACCCTTGATGTGCGCAAGCCCACACCAGCACAAGCACGGCGAGCGCCGGCCACGCGTGCCCGGACAGGCCGCGATCCAGATCCACCATCTTTGAACCAAATCGATCGAGGCGCGCGAGCCTGCTTCGCCATGACTCGCTCACATTCCGGTTTCCGGCCGCCTCGCGCAAAGCCATCGAAAGTTGCGGCGCCGCGATCAGCGCCAGCAGAATCGCGGAAGTCGGAATATTTCTCGACGCGTACAATCCCGAGTAAATCGCAAACAGCATCACCAGCAAATGGGTGAGTCTGACCTGCTTTCGTGATCCAGCCATTGCTCCCACCGCAATCAGCACAATGACCGCAAAGCACTTCTGCGGGAACCCATGAAAATTCGGCGAGAGGAACTCGTCGATATGATCCATCAGGAACCGGTCGCTCATGTAACGGTAGATATGAACGTGCAGCTTGTACCCAAACGGATTGGCAAGGGTCACCACTGTCGAGGCCGTGGCCACAACCGCCAAAGTTCGCGCACGCCCGAACGCCCGATCCCGTTCCTCACTCCCCTGCGAGACCCACGCGCTGAGCAAAGCACTCACGAAGTAGATCCCCAGCAGCGCCAATCCGAGCAGAAACCCGCCATGCACGTTTACCCACAACACCATCGGCACCGGTAGCCAAGCCAGCCTTCGCCAGTTGCCGTCGGCCTCGAAGCGCTCCAGAAAACCAAACCACATCACCACGAACAGCCAGCTCAAAACATGAGGACGAGCCAGGATGTGAATGCTCGACGCGGCGAACACCAGCAGCAACATGACAACCGCGACGGGCAGTTGCGCCCCGCTTTCGATCATCTTGCGATACACCAACGCAAACGTCAGCGCGATCACTGTGGCACTGAACAGGACCACGCCATTCAGCCCGGCGACTCCGTGCAACACGCCCACGATCCCGTCGTAAAACCATTCCCATGCATACCAGGGCTGTCCTCGCATCACGGAGGAAAATGGGTCAACTCGCGGGATCGCATGTGTGCTGAGAATCAACTCTCCCGTGCGGATGTGCCACCCAATGCCCGCGTCACCGAGCAGTGCTTGGGATAACGCTCCCCGACTTAATGCCACCAGCAAGAGCACAAACACGAGGTCCGCCACCGATGGAACGGCGAAGCGCAACCATGACGAACCCGGCGCGCCATGGCGAACAGCATCGCGGCGCGCGCTCTCCGTCGCCTCCAGCCGCGCCGTATCGTTCTCAAATTTTGTGCTCAAGAAGTTCCGCCCGGGCAGATCCGGGTTCCATGGTAATTGAAGGAGAGACAAATCCAATTAGAACTGCCAGTACGACAGTCCGACCCGCATGTGGTGCATGAGGGCATCCGGAAAGCTGTAAGCGATGGCGATCCCCATCACGGCGTGCGCGATCCCGAGCGGATACAGGCTGCGATAGGTCCGAAACATCTCCGTGAAAAACAGACCGGCAAGCACCGTCATGGCGGTCAGGGGAAGATTTGGAAGATGAAGCAGGGCAAACAGGACGGTGCTGACGATAACGGCCGCGCGCGTCCCCAGCAGCGATTCAAAGCGCACGTAGAAGAACGACTGCAACAGAAATTGTTGCCCCACCGCCCAAAGTACGTACGGCCAGACATTTTGGAACTTTGGCCAGTCCGGATTCGCCGGCACCGGATGGCCGCTCAACAGAACCACTGCCGGCACCGCAATCGCCACCACGCAGCCGCTCGCGAGAATTGTCAAGGTCCCCGCGCGCGAAGGCCACAGGAATCCCAATTCTTCGCGGCGGCGTCCCCGGAAGCCTAGCCATATCGAGCTGCCGACCGCGGCTACAATCAAGCCACTGTGTGCCAGGCTGCGCGGCGTCCAGAAAATCAGCTCCAGCAAGAAGAAGACGAGAAGGATTTCTCCCCAGACACGAACTCGTTGAAAGCTCGACGCTTGTGCGGTCGCAGCTCCCGGCCCACTTCCCGCTGGCTCCGCAACCGGAATTGGTGTAAAACTTTTCGACCCCGCAGCCATTCCTGCAATCTTAATAAGTAGGACCTATGACCAGCAAGACCACGCCTCGCGTGATTATCGTCGGCGCCGGATTTGGCGGACTCAACGCTGCGCGCTCGCTCGCCAGCGCGCCCGTCGAGATCACGGTTGTCGACCGCAAAAACCACCATACGTTTCAGCCTTTGCTCTACCAGGTAGCCACCGGAGGACTGTCTCCCGGCGAAATTGCCGCACCCGTACGCTCCGTATTCAGCCGCAACGCCAACGTAGTCACGCTTCTCGAAGAAGTCGACGGCTTTGACCTCGACCGTCGCGTAGTGAAAACCGCCGAGCAGGAGCTTCCCTACGATTACCTGGTCGTGGCTGCCGGTGCGACCCATGCCTACTTCGGCCATGAGGACTGGCAGCCGTTCGCTCCCGGATTGAAGACGATCGAAGACGCGCTCGAGATTCGCCGCCGCGTCCTTCTGACATTCGAGCTAGCCGAACGTCAATCCATCGCCGGCGCCGCCGATGAGCCTCTGAATTTCGTTGTCGTGGGCGGTGGCGCTACCGGCGTTGAGCTTGCGGGCATGCTCGCCGAAATCGCCCACCACGTGCTCAAGCATGAGTTCCGCTCCATCGATCCCTCACGCGCCCGGATCATTCTGCTCGAAGGGGGTCCCCGCGTGCTGCCCGCCTATCCCGAAGATCTCTCGCAAAGCGCGGAAGAACAGTTGCGCCACCTCGGTGTGGACGTTCGCACCAATGCAATGGTTACCGTGGTGGAAGCGGGTGCCGTGCATGTTGGCGACACGCGCATCGTGGCGCCGGTAATTCTTTGGGCTGCCGGAGTCGCCGCCTCGCCACTGGGAAAGAAACTCGGCGTGCCCTGTGATCGTGCCGGGCGCGTACTTGTGCAACCCGATCTCAGCATCCCCGGTCGTCCCGAGGTGTTCGTCATCGGCGACCTGGCCTCGCTCAAGGACGAGCACGGCCAGCAAATTCCTGGCGTCGCGCCTGTTGCCATCCAGGAAGGCAAATATGTCGCACAAGCGATTCGCCGGGACCTCGAGCACCACCCTCGTGAACGCTTCCACTACTGGGACAAGGGATCGCTGGCCACCATCGGCCGCAACGCCGCCATCGCCCAGTTCGGCAAGATCCACATCTCCGGCTTCATCGCCTGGCTGTCGTGGCTCTTCATCCACATTTTCTTTTTGATCGGCTTCCGCAACCGCCTGCTGGTGTTCATCCAGTGGTTCTGGTCCTACGTGACTTACGAGCGAGCTGCCCGCCTCATCACGGGAGACACGACCCTGCCTGGCTGGTCGGGCATCAAACCCATGCAGCACGAAGACCCAAAAGAGAAGAACGAAAGGCTCCCCGCCGCGCGCGCCGGCTAGGACGCAGCCTTCGCTCTCGCTATAATTGGATTGTCTTGCGCATCCTTCGTCTCATCGTTTGCTGCTGCGCGATTCTGGCCGTCTCGCTTGGCGCGTATGCCCAAGGCTTCTCGCACACCACCGACACCCTCCTGGTGATGCCCTTCGAGAACGCTTCCGGAGCCCCGGGGCTGCAGTGGATTAGCGAAGCGTTCCCCGAACTTCTCAGCCAGCGCCTCGCCTCGCCGAACATTTTTCCGCTGACCCGCGAGGATCGCCTGCGCGCGTACGAGCGCGCCGGGGTCCCGGCGGAGATTCTCCCACCCCGCGCCACCATCTATCGCATGGTGGACGAAATGGATGTCGAGTACATCATCCTCGGCCGATATACCTTCGACGGCCGATCGTTCACGGCCTCCGCGCAGATCCTCGACGTGCAGCACCGCAAGTTGCTTCCGGAGGTTCATGAATCGGGCGCGCTCGTCGATCTCATCGATGTGCAAACGGCGATTGCCTGGGACCTGCTGAAGTCGCTGCGACCCACTGCTCCACTCGACCGTCAGACTTTCATCAGCAGCCTGCCTTCGATCCGGCTCGATGCCTTCGAACACTACGTTCGCGGCATCGTGTCGACCGCAGCTGCCGACAAGATCCAGCACTTCCGCGAAGCGGTTCGCCTCAACCCGGGCTACGATCAGGCCTGGTTTCGGTTGGGGAAAACGTACTTCGACGACCACCAGTACGATCAGGCCATCGCCGCTTTGAGCCATGTGTCTACGACCGCACGCGGTGCGCGCGAAGCGAATTTCTATCTGGGCGTCTCTGCGTACACCATCGGCGACTACTCGCGCGCGGAGAGCGCTCTCCGTTTCGTGAGCTTGCGACTGCCGCTCCCCGAGGTCTACAGCAATCTTGGCGCGGTCACCAATCGCTTAGGGAACCGCAAGCAAGCATTGGCGTACTTTCAGAAGGCTCTCGAAGCCGACCCCAACAACGCCGACTATCACTTCAACCTCGCCATTGCTCTCGCGCAATCCGATTCGCGCGCCGACGCCGAGCGCGAACTGAAACAATGCCTGGCGCTGAGTCCCACCGACACTGAGGCGCGTGCCTTTCTCGACGCGTTGCTCGATAATTCTCATTCCGCACACGCTTCCCAGGAGCGCATCAAGACCAACTTCGAAGAGAACTCCTTCCAGCAGCTGGTGCTCGGGATTCAGTCCGCAGCCGAAGAACGTCTCGCAAAAACCGACCCAACCAGCCACGCGTTGTTTCACGTGAGCCGCGGCCAGGAGTTGCTAACCCAGGGCTTTCTGACGGAGGCTGAGAAAGAATTTCGCGAGGCGGTGGCGCTCGACGCAAACAATCCCGAAGCTCACGTCGGACTCGCGCGGGCTCTGGATGCCGAGAACGACCTGTCGGGCGCTCGCGCCGAGGCGGAGACCGCCTTGAGCCTGAAAACCTTCATCGATCCGCTACTCCTACTCGCCCGCCTGGATTTGCGAGACAATAAAACTGACGCAGCCGCCCAGGTTGTCGACCGGGCTCTCAAGCTGGATCCCGCGAATCCCTCGGCTCTCACCCTTAAGCGTGCTGTCGCAGCCAAGCTGGCGGAGAAAGCGCAGCCGCTGCCCAATTGATGAAATCGTCCTTCCGCTCCGCATTGGTCTGCACGTTCATCGCGCTGTTTCTTTTCGTCCATCCGGCCGCAGCTGACATTCTCAAGATCGTCATCAATGACACGATTCAGCCCATCACTGACGAATTCATTGGCCGCGCCTTGACGGAAGCAAAGGCCTCGAAAGCCGATGCTCTGCTCATTGAAATCAACACACCCGGAGGCCTGGTCGACTCAACTCGCGAAATCATTGAGAAGATCGTCGACTCCCCGGTGCCGGTTATCGTCTACGTCACGCCCAGCGGAGCCCGTGCAGCTTCGGCTGGATTCTTCATTCTTGAATCCGCTGACATTGCGGCCATGGCGCCGGGAACCAATACCGGCGCGGCTCATCCCGTCACCATCGGAGGCAGCAAGATGGACGACGTGATGAAGCAGAAAATCGAGAATGACCTCGCCGCGTTCATGCGTTCTGTCGCCTCGCGCCGCGGCCGCAACGTCAACGTCGCCGAAAGCGCCGTGCGCGAATCGAAATCGTTCTCCGAGCAGGAAGCGCTCACCCAGAAACTCATCGACTACGTCGCCTCCAGCGAAGACGACCTCTTCCGCCAGATCGATGCCAAGTCCATCCAGCGTTTCGATGGGAAAACCGTCACTCTCCACCTGTCCGGTTCCGGCGTTCGCGTCTTTGAAATGACGCTGAAGCAGAGGATTCTTGACCGTCTCATGGACCCCAACATCGCCTTCCTGCTGCTGGCCGTTGGGCTGCTGTCGCTTTACGTGGAATTCAATCATCCCGGAGCGGTGGTACCCGGAACGGTGGGCGTGGTTTTCATCCTGCTGGCGGCCTTCGCGCTGAACCTGTTGCCGGTTCGCTTCGCGGCGCTAGCCTTGATTGCCGCGGCCTTCGCCATGTTTGCCCTGGAGGCGAAGTTCGCCAGTCACGGCGTTTTGACCACCGGCGGTATCGTGCTGCTCACGCTGGGCGGGCTGTTGCTCGTTGACGCGCCCATCCCGGAAATGCGCGTCCGCCTGCTCACTGCGCTGGCCATCAGCATTCCGCTCGGCCTGATCACCGCGTTTCTGATGATGATCGCGCTACGCGCCCGCCGCAACAAGGTCGTCACCGGAGTGCAGGGACTGGTCGGCGAAATAGGCATCGCCCAGAGCCCGCTTGTGCCCGAAGGCAAGGTTTTCGTGCACGGCGAGATCTGGAACGCTGTTTCGTCAGTGCCTGTGCCACTCGGCTGCAAAGTCGTGGTGCGCCGCGTTGACGGTCTGCAACTTGAGGTCAGTCCGCTGCCGGCGACCGGCGAAACGCAAGTCGTTGGTGCAGTTCCCTAGCAAGATTAAGAGCTTTTGACCGCAAAGTGCGCGAAGGGGGCGCGAAGGTCGCAAAGGCAACCTTGTGAGGTTGAGGCACCTTCCGCATTCCTTAGCGTCCTTCGCGGCTGTTCTTGGCGACCTTTGCGGTAAAAGGCTTTCCTAAGCGCTTCTCCACAAACCCTCACCGCGCTTGTGGTCTAAGACCATCCCATGTGGCTGTCCCCCCGCACCATTCCCGACAATACCTTCGTGCTTCCGCACATCGCGGAAACCCGTGTTTCATGGAGTAAAATCCGCTACAGAGACGCTCCCAGCGCCGGGAGGCGCAAGTATGCTTTCCTTGACGGGCATTGCCATCATCGTCGTCATCATCTACCTGCTCAGTTCCATCAAGATCCTTGCCGAGTACGAACGCGGCGTGATCTTTCGTCTCGGCCATCTGTTGCGGCAGGCCAAGGGGCCGGGCGTCATCCTGGTGTTTGCGCCCATCGATCGCATCGTCCGCGTTTCGCTTCGCCAGGAAGCGCTTGAGGTCCCACCGCAGGACATCATCACCCGCGACAACGTCACGTTGAAGGTCAACGCAGTGATCTTCCTGCGAGTGATTGACCCTAATAAAGCCGTGGTCGAGGTTTCCAACTACGTCTACCAGACGTCGCAATTCGCGCAGACCACACTGCGCTCGGTTCTCGGCGAACAGGAACTCGACGAATTGCTATCGCACCGTGAAAAGATCAACCTGCGGCTGCAAAGCATTCTCGACACCCACACCTCTCCCTGGGGCGTAAAAGTCACCAACGTCGAGGTCAAGCAGGTCGACATGCCCGAATCGATGCTGCGCGCCATGGCCAAGCAGGCCGAGGCGGAACGCGAGAAGCGTTCGAAGATCATTCACGCCGAAGGCGAGTTCTCGGCGGCACAGCGCCTGGTCGACGCCGCGAAACTGCTGGCTACCGAGCCGGTCAGCGTGCAGCTCCGCTACTTGCAGACGCTGACGGAAATCGGTGTCGAGAAAAATACGACCGTCATTTTCCCGGTGCCGGTGGACTTCTTCTCGGGCATACAGAAATTGCTGGGCAAAGGGGACAGCGATGCGACTCCAGCAAAAGCTGGATAGAGCGCAACTTTCGGCTCGCACGCGGGCTAAGACTATCTGGAGACAAGCATGAGTTCTCAGGATACGGAAATCACAATCGGTACCGGCAAAATGCTGGCACTCTTCTTCGGACTGGTCGCGCTGTGCGGCCTGTTCTTCGGGCTGGGCTTCTCGCTCGGACGCGGCGCCGTACGGCCTATGCTGTCTTCGGACCAGACTCAGACCAGGTCCGGTCCCGTTCTGCGTCCGTCAGGAATGAAGTCTGGCGGAGCGCAAGGCCAGAACTCCGGCGACATGACGTTCTACAAGGCGGTCGAGAACAAAGACGCCAACGCGCAACTGGCGCCCGCTGACAACGCCAAGGAAGAACCTTCCAAGCAAACGTCGGAGCAAGATGCCGCCAAATCTGGCCCGCCCGATCCGATGACCGCCACGGCCGGTCCCGGCTACTTCGTGCAAGTAGCTGCGGTCAGCAAACAGGACGACGCACTGGCGCTGGTCGACGCATTGAAGAAAAAGCAATACGCCGCGTTCACGGCGAGCACTTCCCAGGCGGACAAGTTGTTCCACGTGCAGGTCGGGCCATATTCAGATCTCAAAGAGGCCGAGGCCACGAAAGCAAAGCTGGTGAGCGACGGCTACAATCCCATTTTGAAACGCTGACGCCTAGTACTTTCCTATTATCTGGCAGCTATCAAGCCTTGCGAGCGTTTACCGGAGCGCCTCCGATCGTGGGCTGGCCCTTCCCTCCATCTCTGCAGCGAAATGCCCCTGGCGGACTTTGTAAACTGATTTATCTTGCGTTTTATAGAATGTTCAGACCCTGTTTTTCACCCGATGCACGCTCGTAACACGATTAAAAATCTCTATAACTTGTTGATACTGCCCGTAAAGATGTTGAGCTATATAACGATTCCATAGCGCAATGCGACAAGCTATAGTACGGCCCGGGGCAGAACCCTGCCTCCCCCTGCAAACTCTGCGGCATTTCTCCGCGCACTCTGCGGTTTAAGGTGTTGCCTTTGTAAGACGGCCCTGAGAGAAACGACACATGCCCTTAAGGCCGACCATTCACCATCAAGTGAGCCCAAGGTGTTCCCGCGTACATGATCCACGCTCCCGATTGCCCCGGTTCGGTCGGAAGGCCGGTGGTCTTCGCATCGAAGGGCCAGAGAATCCTCCAGTGCGGGGGTTCTTTCAGCGGTGTGCCGGAGGTCGCGTTGGGATCGGCGGCGCTCCAGTCGCTGCCCCCTTGCAGCATATAGACGATGCCCGGTTCGGTGTTCGTGGGTTTCGGCTTCAACGCGAGAAAGTCTCGTTCCCAGCGCAGCGCGGCCTGGTTCGAGCAGTGCGGATCGTCGCCGACACTGCCTGGATGGCCCGGGAAACAAGTGAATCCATTCGTTCCCTCGCGCAGAACCGTCTCTGTCCCCTGCTCGTCCTGATCGATGATGCGCGCATCCTTCGCAATCGCAGCGGGAGCCGCCGACATAGCTCGCGCAATCTTGGCGTCGTTGGTATTCGTCTTGTCGGCTTTTTGGGCGCACACGAGAAGAGACGTTGTCATCACCAGCGAGGTGAGAAGCACAATCCGGTTCATGCAGCCTCCACGATCAGGCCCATTGTCGCAATTCCGCAGCGCCGCAGCATCTCAAATTCGCATCGTGGGACAAAAGTATGTACTGGCGGGAACGTTCAGAGCACCTAAGCCGTTGCCGACGTCTTCAAAGCGGAGAGGATGCGACATCACTGCATCGGGGTGACAACAGCAACATCGAACTTTGCATAGTATTTTTTTACATCGCGGGCGCCATACTTCTTGCGAAATTTCTCGACCACGGAAGCGACCTGTGCGGCATCAGTGGTGGGGGTGGCTTGAACTTCAACGTCGGCACCGCTCACCTCTACCCGAATCATTGGGTTCTTGAGCACATTCTTGTACCACGCCGTATCTGAGCCCTGCACTGGCAGCAGGTAAAGCTTGTCGCCCTCAAGAACGAACCAGACCGGAATTGAGATGGCGCGTCCTGACTTTCTCCCGGTCACAGTGATCGTAATTTCGGTAGATCGGGAAAGTTTATTTTTCAGATCATCGATCCGTGTTGGCATGTGCCCCCCGAGGTTGCGTTTTTCCATGTGCCTCATCCTTTACACAAAGCCAGGCGTGCAGTGATCAAGAGCGGGCCAATGAAGTGACGGTGGAAAACCCTATTCTTCGTGGTCGAGTCGCTTGCCATCGGGTCCAACCTGCACTTCTGATTTCTTGCCATTGGTTAAGAGGTGAGCTTCATAGGCAACAAGCTTGGCTCCTTTCGTCAGGGTCTCTACTTTGAGGAGCTTTCCCTTCTCCGACTCGGCTTGCAGCGCGGTGCGCACCGCCGGAGGAAGCGATTCGACGGCAACTTCTTCCTCGACCTCGACTACAGATCCTTCTCCGTCCATCAGGACATCTTTGGTGCGACCAGCGACCATCAACTCGATTTCGTAGAGGATGCGCCCATTCTCTTTTTCCTGCGAGAAGCCGCGAATGGTGGCTCCCTAGCTCAGTGCAGCCACAGCTTTTTCAACCGCAGGCGGCAACTCTGAGCGGTCAATCTTCTTCTCTTGCCCCAGGGCCGGCGTCGAGACGGTGAGGAGAAGGAAAACGGCAGCAATTGAGTTGGAAGGTGAGATTGTCAAAAAGCCTCCTTGGGAAAAAATTTTTTATCGCGCCCCGGGCGGTTCTTGCGTGGCGGGAATTCCCGCCAGGTGACGATAGAAGGCTACAGCACGGTTGATGGAAGAAGCCTCATTGCCGGCGATCAGCCCACTGGCGTTCTTCCCAGTTCGCATGACGCTGTAGAAGCGCCAGACATCGTCCGATTCACGATCGAGAAAGTACATCGACTGCAAGTCGCCCGGACGAAGCATCGGTATTAAGTGGAAGCGGATGGTTGTGACATTCTCAATCGCGAAGACGATCCGGTTTGCGGAAGCGTTGACCACGTCCATACGGTACACGGCCTTGCCGGAAAGATTGTCCACCTGTTCGAAGTACAACGTCGCACCGGGCTTTATCTCATCGGTTGTGAAATTGCCGCGGCGTTGGCCATTTTGGGAGTCGGTAAGCGCGTAGGCATCCACAATCAAGGTACGCCACTGCTTGTGGCTGGTGGACCAATAGGACAAAGCCGCAAGCTCCGAAACCGCCCCGACATGCCGGAGCAGCGTCTCCGCACTGGCAGTCGAGTGAAAGCGAGCGGCGATAGTCACCAGAGTCGTGAAGCCAGGTTGCGTCCAATGGGTACACTCCGGTGGCTTCCAGTCTCGACCCAGATCCGATTTGCTCCAAGATTTCACGACTGAAGCATCCACCAAAGGTGGATACGGCGGAACAGGTGCACTCCCGCAAGGCAACTCGGGCCCGGACAGGGAAACTCCGCCTGAGGGACCTGCGGCCTGCTTCATACGGGGGGACACATTGAGGGCTGCAGAACTGAGGGCTGGAGCGATCGCTGAAGAAACGGACAGGACTACGCAGAGAGCAAAGCAAGCGAATCGGGAAAATACACTTACGCTTGGCATGACGTTTAACAACGTGTAGATGCCCGACCGCCAGGCAGCGTTCAACAAAACCAGGGTTCAGAAGGGCAACGTGGCGAAAGCCTCCAAGGGACGCTCTTGGCTACCTAATCTTCCCCAGCGCGATGCTTGAACTGGGCGTCTGCATGGACATGTCTGGCGGAGACAGCAAGTTCAAATCGGATCCGGTCTGCGCATTGCGTACAATGCGGAAAGGCGTCACCTTGCAAAGCAATGACGTAATGTGGCGGCAAGTGACCATCGGCATGCACAGCCTTGTAGAGCCCGGTAAATACGGCCTTTTCTCCCGGTTCCAGACGATGCATTCGGCCCACCCCCTCTCGTTGTGTTTCCACCCATCTGATCAGTGGCGATACCCCGGACATCGAGAAAAAGACCGTCAGCGGTGACCTGCCATCCCCGAGGCTTCATCCTTCCGTGCTTCATACCAAAGAGCGAGTTCAACACGATTGCTTACTCCCACTTTGTCGTAAATCATGGAAAGGTAGTTCCTGACTACTTGCACAGCGATGCCAAGTTCGCCGGCAATTTCTCTGTTCTTCAAACCGTCTGCGACGAGTCCCGCCACGCGAAACTACCGGTAGCTGAGCACTCGTGTGCGATCCAACAATGGCTTTCTGAGGGACATATGAGCTTTCCTGACGAGGCGGCGCCGTTTTGTATCCGCACATAGCAGAAAACTCGTTAGGGGCTGTTACCTCGAACCAAATTAATCAAAAACAAGATTACGGCGAGCACCAGGAGGACATGAACGAATCCACCCATCGAGTGCTTGGTGACGATTCCCAATAACCAAAGCAGCACCAGTGCAAGATCAGCCATTCGTAACATTGCAGGCCTTTCCCTTCCCGTGTCGATTGGCACGAGCGCTCGCAAGAAGTATTCCAAACGGACATTAAGATTGTCTGAAAGTGGGCGGTATTCCGACGCCGATGTCAGGAGTGGAGAACCAGAGTCAGGGATCGATGAGATGCGGACTGAAGTGGCCCGATACGCTAGCGCAAGACGCGGTTGCTGGCCTGCTCTTCGCCCTTGCCTTTACAGTCGCACTGCGAGTCTACCGTCGAAAGGTTGCACCAGAAACTTTCCATCGGACTCAGGGGGGTCTTAGGTGCGAGGGACGGTTTTGGGGTGAGCGGCTCGCGCGTTTTCAATCCGGCGTTGACAACTGGAGCCTTTCGCCAGGCCCGATGCTGACGGATGGCGGCCGCTGGCTTGGCGGGTGCCGGCGTGGCGGCGGCGATGACCTCGGGCGGTGTCTTTGGCTGAGGCTTTACAACTGCGGCGGGTGGCGTTGCTGGCCGATGGGCTGTGCGCATGGGACGGTCGCGGTGCGGCCTCCATAGCACGTAAACCAGGACCAATTCCACGATAATGAGCGAGATCCAAAAGAGGCGCTTGCCGTTCACGACCCGTTCTCCCGCGCCTGCGGACAGCCCACCCATCAAGCCCAAGGCTTACTCCGAAAAGAAGCCCAGACACCCCTCGGCTCGGCCAAAGACCGAGGATGTCTCCTACAGCGGCGCGCAGTGCGGGAGGTTACGGCACTTAGTCCCTGTGCGCAATGGCGCAAAGGTGCTAGACGCAGTGGCACCAACGAGTTGCAATTCTCAGGTTGCGACCTAGTTGTCTATTTATTCGCGCTTTCTGGGCGTAAATAGGGAGCTTTGGGAGGTTATT
The DNA here is from genome assembly GCA_046728215.1 of Acidobacteriota bacterium. Classification (GTDB taxonomy): domain Bacteria; phylum Acidobacteriota; class Terriglobia; order Terriglobales; family Acidobacteriaceae; genus Gp1-AA133. The sequence goes on from JBKPEB010000008.1 coordinate 59,355, forward strand.
TGTTCGGGAAATTGGCGATTGTCCAGGCGTTGGCGTTTGCAGTAAGAGGCCCGAACGCCAGATAGCGGCCATCCGGTGATGGCATGAGCGAGAAGATATCCCAACTGGGCTGCTTGAACGTGGGAACTGGTTTGCCACCTGGTGCCATCCCCACGATCGTGGTTCCGCGCGAAGAGTAGCTCGCCAGGTGAGAAGCAAAAGACGAGTTGGCCTATAATTTCATCCTCCACTCTCGGGATCCTCGACCCAAGGGTATCAGCGTGAGCCTTGTCCCTGTCACTGCGGTGATGATCTTGAGCGCGAGACTTCTTGCGCAAAGCGCTGAGCCTCCGCAAGAGAAGACCGCGCAGCATCCGCAGCCGCTTTGTGCTGTTTCGGGAGGCGTCGTCACTGCCGCGGAGGGAACGCCCTTGAAATCGACTCGCGTGGCGCTTATCCCTGAGGGCCGCAACTCTAAAAAGCATATGTATGCGGCAAGCACTGACAGCGATGGCCGGTTCTTGCTTAAAGACGTTGAGCAAGGCCGATACACGTTCCTTGCTACGCGTGCCGGTTTTGTGGATCAGCATTATCAGGCAAAGGGGGCTGAGACGGGGGCCACTCTGTCGCTCAAGCCAGGGGACAAGGTGAGCGATGTCCTGTTCCGCATGACTCTTGCCGCGGTGATTACTGGGCGCGTGACGAGCGAGGATGGTGAGGCCATGGTTCGTATCCAAGTCATCGCGTTGCGAGCCTCAAACCCGGCGAATACTTGATACAGGTAACAGATTCACTCCAACCCGACCCGGTGGGAGGGTGGGACGAGAGCTATCAGGTTCAGGAATTTCTGGGCAGCGAATATGCGTCGGCCTACTATCCCGGAGTCTCGCAAGCCGGTCCGGCGCAGAGCATCTCTGTGAAGGCAGGCGCAGAGGCTCAAGCCGACGTACCCATGCGCAGCGTCAAGACCGCGGAGGTGGCAGGGCACGTCATAGGCCTCAACGGTCCTGCCAAGAACGCATGGATTCAGATGGAGCCTTTAGGCGACTACTATGGCGTCGAACCGCGTGGTACCACCGACGAGAAGGGCAATTTTCGGCTGAAGGGGGTTCCACCGGGCAGCTACATGATCATGGTATTCCAGCAAGGCGATCGCGACGGTATTTTTGAGGCACACGGGCGCCAAAAGCTCGAGGTTGCCGGCGAAAACATCGAGTCACTCACCATTGTTGTCGGCCGGGGAGCAAGTGTGCGCGGTCGGGTCGTGGTTGATGGCCCGGGCACACTTACGTTAGTCGTGTCGGGGTGGGGCTCCATCCGGTCGACGAAGAGGACCTGACCGTGCAAGACCGCGTGAAAAAAGATGGCACCTTCGAAATCAAGGAAGTGCAGGATAGCAATTATGCCGTTTACGTATGGGGACTTGAGGAAAACTGGTACGTAAAGTCAGCGCGGTTTGGTGCAGACGACGTATTGTCAGAGGGTTTGCAACTGGAGAAGGGCACCGCGAATGGGAAACTCGAGGTCACGCTCAGCTCCGCGAGCGCGCAAGTAGAGGGTTCAGTCAGCGACGACGACGGCCCTGTCATAGGTGCGAGGGTTCGCATCGCTGCCGACCCTGAGACGCCATATACCCGCTTCCGCTCGCACCATACACAGACGGATCAAGCCGGACACTTCTCATTAGCCGGCTTGCCTCCGGATAAGTATCGCTTGCTCGCGAGATCCCCAGCCTCGTCCGATGGAAGTTCTTCCCGCTCAGTCCCTCGAGCACTGACGCTTTCCGAAAACGACCACGAGACTTTGTCTATGAAGCTCGTCGAGTCCCAGGATTGAGTTCTGATCTCACGCTACTGCGGGCTATGATGAGCGAGCCTCAACAGGTGCCGCGGCGCGAGTTCGTTTGTGTTGATGGGAGTGCTACGCTCCGGCTGCCATCGCCTTGGCGGTGATTTGTTCTTTCAACTCGGGCGAACACTTCAGCGTCAGGCCGCAAAGATTGCAGCGGATCAGGTGACTTTCGCCCAGGGGGATCACGCGGATGAAGAACAACGTGAACCAGCGCTTCGACTCCAGCGCAGTAAAGACGGTTGGGCGCGCGCACTTGGAACAGGGATATTGAATTTGGCTGATGGGCTTCGTCTTCGTACGCAAGCCAAAGAGAAAAAACATATCGCACTCCCGAGCTGAGTTTTCGACATTCGGGGCGACGATAGCATGGAGCCGGAGGAATGACTTCGGTACCAAAGTTGTGGGCTGTCGGTGCGTGGACCGGCTGCGTTAGACATCCACCCCTAACTTGAGTAAACCGACGTTTTTGAGCAGACGCTCAAAACGCCGGTCCGCGCGCAGATCTCGGAGTTGGGGTTCCACCTTCAGATAGCCAAGCCACACGGAACGCTCCTCAAGAGCCTTCTCGAACCACGAGAATGCCGCGTCATACTCGTGCAAGCCCACATGCACCATGGCGATGTCATAGGACGAAACGTACTTCTTCTTTGCGAGGGCATGCAGGCGCCGTAGGATAACGGACACCTTGTCGCGCGCACCCGCCATGGCGAGACCATGTCCCAGTCGCGCGAGTGCCAACGTGCTGGAGTCAGAAAGCCGCACACCGGTTCTAAGTTCCGCGATTGCTCGCTTAAAGAGTCGCTTCTGGTGGTAGACCTCTGCCAGGCCGATGCGGGCAAAAAAGTAGTGGCCGTCGAGGTCCAGCGCGGCCCGATATTGCTCGAGAGCTTGGTCGTAGTCGCCGGAGAAGTAGAGGATTCGGCCCAGGTCCGCTCGGATCACGACGGAAAGTGGATCGAGGGACAACGCTTTAGCTTTGTCCTCGCGGGCCCGCTGATGGCTTCCCAACATGCTGAACAGTGTGCCGCGCCAGTGATAGGCGTCGACGCATCCCGGATTCAGTGCAATTGCCCGCGAGAATTCCCGCTCTGCGCCGTACCAGTCCCACTCGTAGTCGCGAGCGATCACTCCCAGAGCAGCGTGGGCGGCGGCCAGCATCGGATCCAGTTCGAGTGCCTTCAAAGCTGAGGCTTTGGCCTGCGGATACGCCTCTTTCGGCGGAAGGGCGTTGTAGTAGCCGAGAATGTTGTAGCCATCGGCCATGCCGGCGTATCCCTGAGCGAAGGTTGAATCGCTGTCGATGGCGCGATGGAACAACGCAAGCGCTTTTCTAACGCCCTCCTCCGTGCGCTTATTCCAGTGGTAACGAGCCTTCAGGTACAGGTCGTGTGCTGCCGGATCGACGCTACTCGGACTCTCCAGCCGCGCGTGCTCCTCAGGCGTGAGCACAATGCGAACGTGACTAGCGACCTCTCGCGCGATCTCATTCTGCAGAGCGAGGACGTCGCGGAAGTCGCGCTCGTAGCTTTCCGCCCAGAGATGTTCGTCATTGGCCCCGTGGATGAGCTGCGCGGTGATGCGTACGCGTTCGCCAGCGCGGGTCACAGACCCTTCGAGGACCGCGTCGACGTTGAGCTCGCGCGCGATGCGAGGCAGCGACTTGCGGGTCTCCTTGTACTTCATCGCCGAGGTTCGTGAAATGACGCGCAAGTCTCCGACTTTCGCGAGACTCGTAATTAGCGCTTCGGTCATCCCGTCGGCGAGGTAGCCTTTCGCGGGATTGCCGGAGAGATCGGCCAAGGGCAGTACAGCTAGGGACCGAATCGGAACGTAACGGTGGCCGGCCTGTCGCGGGCGCAGCGCGGGCGAAGCCTCCGCGCCGAGTTCCTCGACGCGTGACAGGAACTTGTACCCGCGGCGCGGCAAGGTCTGGATGTAGCGTGGTGTGGCAGCGGAATCGCCCAGGGCATCGCGCAATCGTGCGACTGCGTTGTGCAGGCTGTGTTCGAAGTCAACGAATGTGTCAGCGGTCCAAAGCTGCCGGCGGAGCTCGTCGCGGGTGACAACGTCGCCGGCACGCCGCAGCAGGATTTCGAGCACATCGAGAGGTTGGCCGCGAAGCCGCAGCTTTGCACCCTTCTTGCGCAGTTCACCCGCCCGGGTATCGAGTTCGAACATGCCAAAACGCAGCAGGCGTGCGGCTGGAGCCGGGTTCGACATGTCAGGTTCTGTCACTGCAGGCACACGACATTATAGGTTCGCCCCGTGTAGAAAAGGGCGATCCCGTCGTTGGTTAACGATCGTCCGCGAAATGTCACCGCTGGTGCGCGAAAAAGTACATCAGGGCGGCGGCAATGATCAGCAAAATGAGAATGAAGCGGAAGATTTTTCCGCTCCCACTGCTCTCCGGAATGATGGGAGAGTTGCCGAGGGGTGTGCTATTCAGGAGTGTCGGCTCCACAGGCGCGGTATCCTGCCATACGCCGGCGAGGCCGTTATCGGTGCCGGCCATCAGACTCGGTGAAGATCCTTGGGCGATGCCAAGCGGTGAGTTCTTATTGGCTGTGATCTTCTCGTTTGTAAATACCTGAATGGTTTTCGATTTGACTTGCGTGGCGATGGTTTCGGACAAGTGAGGAAAGTGTTTTTCAACGAAATCGAGAAGCTGCTCGGCGAAATGGTCGATTTTTTCGTGTATAGCTGGATCGATGGTCGGAGTACCGGATTCATCGGAGTGCACCCTGAAACCGCTTCCCGGCGTGTGGTCGACGTGGAGTTCAAAATTGAGCCGCTTGTCCTGAAGCGGAATCTTGAGGCCAGGGAACGCCTCTCCCAGAGCAGCGATCGCCTTTGCCTGAATCTTCTGCTGCAGTTCCTCCCGCGTGGGAGCTTCGAGAGGCGGGATGGTCGGATCGGCGGGGCGAGCGATGAATCCGCCGGCCGGATTCGGCTCGATCCGGTAAACAAACCTTTGCACCAGGTTCTTGAGTTCCATGGGAGGGAATTCTAGCCGGAACTGGCGCAGAGGGATTGGTTACGTCGGTGCTGCGGCGTTCAGCAGAGCGCGGACCGAACCGAGGAATCGAGCACTGCACGGATTACAAGAAACCTCACGTTTTGGTAGGCGCCGACTGGAATCGCCGCTAAAGAGGACGACGCTGCCTTGGCACTCCACTCATTCGCCGAACGCCATTGAATGGGCCACTGCAGTCGAGTTGACCTTCCCTGATGCGTTTAAGACCGAGCGGATCGACTAACCGCGGACCTGGACCGACACTAGTTCGGCATTGCAGCGTGAAGTCTGCATGGACTTGACCACATCTTCAGCAGTGAACCTGCCCATGGTCAGCGCCAGTTTGAGGTTGGACGTTGTCTGTATCGGTGCACGGTCAATCCGCTGCACGTACTGCGGACCGCGCACACCACCGCGATTCAGTCTGACGACAAACTTGGTATTTTTCATGGATTCCTTGTGCCTAGGCCTGCCTCTTTAAGTGTACTCCCAATCTTGGTTCTGCGGTGCGGATAGTTAGCTTTGTTGGTTTGGGATGTTGGCGACTCGCAGCCTCAGGACGCCGAAACAGGGTGCGCCGTGGCAAACCCGAATTGAAACAACCGGATAGCCGGGGGACTGAAAGACAGCCCGGAGGTCGATGTAGCCTCCGGGCTAGAGCGCACGAAGAACGCTTCAGGCCGAGACCGCGATCGGCGTGCGTGCCTGATCCGCCCGGAAGCGGAGCAGGGCGGCGATGTTGCCGACCTGGTCGAAAGCGTCGTTGTTTTTTACGTAGAACAATTCGATGTCCCGGCGGATTGCGGTAGGGACGAGGGCTTCGCAGATGTCTTCCAGTTCGCGCGTGGCCCTTCCGCAGACTACGCAGAAGGGGACCATGTGTGAATCGAGGTGGCCGCAGTTTTCGCACTCTACACCGCGGGCCGTGTAGTTCTCGCCGAGGAATAGTGTCTGCACTTCGCCGAGTTCCATCGAACGCAGAACCCTGCGCAATCCGGTGACGCCGCGACTGTTCCCTTTCGCCATGCTCATGGCTTCGCCCAGCAGCGTTTCACGACGCCGTTCCTGGTCTTCGCGCAGGATCTGGTTGGCGTTTTCTCGGATCTCGTCGGACGTCAAAGATACGATGTCGGCTGGAAAATGCCCAAGCAGGCGCTGGCGTACGTAAGGATGGAGGTAGGACTCGAATTCCGACCAGTTCGTGTCGTGGCAGGCGACCACGAGTTTTTCCCACGTGCCGCGTTCCAACTCTTCTTTCAGGCGATCGGAAATCTGCTTGTAGTGCTGCATGGCTTCGTTGGCGACCCGGCGTTCAACGTGGCCTGCGTTGTATCCGCCATAACCGTCGCTGCGACTGCGCGGCAGGCTGCGGAACAGGTCGCCGCGCTCTTTCAGTTCGTCGAGGCGCAAGTCAAAGAAACGTCCGCGTTGCCGGTCTACGAGCAACACGCACAAGTTCGGCTGCGCTCCCAGAAGGGCGGCCAGCGGCTTCAGATGAAAGCGGCGGTTGACAAAGAGTTGGGTGCCCGGCAACTGAGCGGGCAAATCGAATTCGCGCCAGATCTTTTTGGCACTGGAGGCGAACACGGCCTTCGCGCGTGCCTGGTTGCCATGAAGGTTGCCGGCAATCTCAAGGATGCGATCCAAGTCGGCGCGGGCACATCCGTTCTTGCCTTGCTTCTCGGTTTCACGCAGCGCCTGCCGAACCAGATCTTTGGCGAGAATGGCTTCTTCTTTGTGCGACTTGTTCTGCGGAGTGCGGGGTTGAAAGTAGAAGCTCAGGGCACAGCCGTTGGCGTCGGCCTGAAATGCGGCTAGTTCACGGATGTCCTCGCGGGTCATCATCACGAATTCTCCTAATTGCCGGGAAATCAGTTACGCGGTATTAGATCGTGCGATCAGGGTTTGCTTGGACGGAGTGGCGAACAGCGGAGACTTGCGCAGATGTTCGCAGGCTGCGTTGACCGAAGCGCGCACGTCGGCGGGCTTGCGGTCGGTAATTGCGGCGATTTCTTCTTCGGTGAAGCCTTCAATGGCTTGCAGAATGAACGCTTCGCGGGCGGAACGATCGGTGCCGCGCAGAGCAAGTTCCACAAGGCGAAGCATTTCGTCGGAAGACGCGATCTGTTCGGGGGTGGACACGCGGCGGTCGGCAATCACGCTTTCGCCGAGAATGGCTTCGTCGGGTTGATGAAACTGCAGTTCGGCCTCATCACTGCCCCGGACGTTTCGCTTGCGGGCAGAGTCTTCCAAATGCACGTTGCCGTTATGTTGGCCGGCGCCGGCGGCCATCTCATCGAGGGCGACCATTGCCAGTCTGTAGAGCCAGGGCTCCAGCGCGAGGCGTTCGGGCTTGTCACCGCCCTCGCTCAGGGCACGGGCAATGGCTTCATCGACAACCTCCGCCGTGGAGATCGTATCGCCTTCGACTTGCTCCGCAGTCTCGCGGAAATATAGCTCGCGCTCGACGAAACGCTCGAGGCGTGCGAGATTCACGTTGACGTAGGTGCGAATATCGTCGGAGGACACGACCGGAGCATGCACCGAGGCGAGAGTGTCTTCAAATGGAGCCTGCCGGCCCGGACGCATTTTCCCACCACTACGAAACCGCGGAAACTTGTGGGTGGAGCGCAGCAGATCCTTGTGGCGGGTGATCTGGTGCAGCAAATCGTCGAATGCAGCCTTGATGGCCGAGGCAGGAGCGGGAGCCTTCTTCTGCACGGCCATCTGTCCGGAAGGCAGGCGCAGGTTGAGGGACACAACTACACCCTCGCGAGGCGAATTCTCTTCGATCAGAGCTTTGAGATGAACGAGTTCGGGGCGAAAAACCTGCAAACGCTTGCGCAGCTTTTCGACCTGCTGGTGGAGTTCTTTTTCTATGTCGGGAGTTTTGCGGACTTTGTATCCGATATGAACGTTCATGAGAGCCTCGGAAACCCGGGAGCAGATCCGGTGAAGCTATCAGTACCCTTACAAGCCGGATTCTACACCCGAGAGGGAGGGACCAAGCAGGGATTTGGGTAAATTTTTGCGTATCGATGGATGAAGAATTGTGATGGATGTACTTGCAATAAGAGGCGCAAAGGTATCGGCGGCCCTGGTCTCAGGTAACGCCATCGCCATGGCGTTTCCCTTGGCGGTCATGCGGTGCAGAAGGGATCGGGGATCTACGTTTTTCCGGATGCCTGTGCGGGACTCTTGGCTGCGCTTGAACTCGGCAAGATCCTCGCGCAGTGTCTTGTTCTCGAGGGGATCGTTCTTCATCCGGAGAACCGCGACTCCCAGAACGACCACAACGATCAACGCGAGGGTGCCGAGAATGGTCATTTGTCTGATGGCTGATAAGCCGACAGCAAGTGGATGATCGCTCGTAGCTCGTGTCTCGAGGCGCGCAGATTCTTCAGACTGCCACCGTCACCGATGTCTCAGTGCGTGTCACTTCGCGATACAGCGTGTCGCGTTCGATCGGTTCCCTGCCCGCCTCGGTGATCAGGCGGACGAGATCTTTGCGTCGCATGCCTTGCGGCGTGGTAGCGCCGGCGTCGTGATAAATCTTCTCTTCGATGACCGTGCCATCGATGTCGTCGGCGCCGAAACGCAAGGCGATTTGCGCGATCTTGGGGGTCATCATCTGCCAGTAGGCCTTGATGTGTGGGAAATTATCCAGCACCAGGCGGCTGACGGCGATCTGCTTGATGTCGAGCATGCCGGTAGTTTTTGGCAGGTGCTCAAGCGGCGTGTTGTCGGGATGGAAGGCCAGCGGGATAAACGTCTGGAAGCCGTGAGTTTCGTCCTGCAAGTCGCGCAACTTGAGCAGGTGGTCGACGCGGTCTTCATCATTCTCGACGTGGCCGTAGAGCATCGTCGCGTTCGACTTCAGGCCAATCTGATGAGCCATACGCGCGGTGTCGAGCCACTGATCGCCGTCAATTTTGTGATCGCAGATTATATGGCGGATGCGGTCGGCGAAAATCTCTGCGCCGCCGCCGGGCAGCGAATCCACGCCCGATGCCTTCAGTTGCTCGAGGGTTTCGCGGATGGAGAGCTTGGCGCGCTTGGCCAGGTACGCTACCTCGACCATCGTGAAAGCCTTCAGGTGCACTTGTGGGAAACGCTGCTTCAGCCCAGAGCAGAGATCTAGGAAGTATTGAAACGGAAGATCCGGATGCAGGCCGCCGACAATGTGGAACTCGGTCACCGCCTCGGTGTAGCCCGAAGCCGCAGTCTCAAAGGCTTCTTCAAGCGCCATGGTATAGGCGCCCGGTGCATCCTTCTTGCGGCCAAAGGCGCACAACCGGCACGCGGCGACACAAACGTTCGTCGGATTGATATGGCGGTTGACGTTGAAGTATGCCTTGTCGCCGTGCATGCGCTCGCGGACCAAATTGGCGAGCCAGCCGACCGCGAGGATGTCGCCGGTGCGGTAGAGCGCGAGGGCGTCGGAGGCGTTGAGGCGTTCGCCAGCCAGGACCTTGTCCCTGATCGGGTTGAGGCGTGCGTCGTCAGTTTGGAACGGATAGGCCATGCTTATTGGATGATAGCGTAAAACGGCGGGAGGCAGAATTTGGGAACCAGGTAACACGGCACTGGGCAGTTCTCGGTTCCCGGTTTGAATTCTGGATCACGGAGTTCACGGAGAAAGCTTTTAACCGCAAAGGTCGCGAGCCTTAAGAGCTTTGCGTTATTTTTTGCCCGGGATCATCGGTGCAACAGCAGGTCTGCGGCTACGAAGGCGAAGAAGACGACGGAGATCACTCCGTTCATGGTGAAGAAGGCGGCGTTCAACTTCGAGAGATCCGTGGGCGAAACCAGGGAATGTTCGTATAGCAGCAGGAGCGCAACTACCACGACTCCGGCCATGGCTATCTTGCCCAAGCCGAAAGTCACGACCAGGGCGATCAGCAAGAGCAGCATCAGAACGTGAAAAGTGCGGGCCACGGCCAAGGCCCCGCGAATGCCAATGTAGCGCGGAATGGAATGCAGGCCAGACTGCCGATCGAAATCGTAGTCCTGACAGGCGTAGAGCACGTCGAAGCCCGCCACCCAAAACGTCACCGCCGCCGTGAGCAGAAGAATACGCGGGTCGAGTGAGCCGCGCACAGCGATCCAAGCCGCTGCGGGTGCGATACCCAGAGAGAATCCAAGCACCAGATGCGACCAGCGCGTGAAGCGCTTGGTGTATGAGTAAAGCAAGACCACGGCCAGCGCGACGGGCGAAAGGAGGAAGGCCAACCGGCTCAGTTGGAACGCGGCCAGCACAAACATTCCACAGGAGACCGCGACAAACGTCGAGACAAAGGCGGGACTGAGTGCGCCTGCGGGTAGAGCCCGGGTCTGTGTGCGCGGATTCGCAGCGTCGATTGCCGCGTCCGCAACGCGATTGAAAGCCATGGCGGCCGAACGAGCGGAAATCATGGCGACGATGATCCAGGCGAACTGGCGCAGGGTTGGCAATCCGCTCGCCGCCAGCATGGCACCGCACAACGCGAAGGGCAACGCAAAGATCGAGTGTTCCCACTTGATCATCTCGAGCGTGACGCGAAGGTCGCGGATCAGGGCCATCGGAGAAATTCTAACAGCAGGTCTTGGTCATCCTCTTCAGCCAGCCATCCGGGTCATTCGCGATAGCCTTGCAGTCCCACTAGCGGCACGAACCGGCAGGCGACCTGTTCGGAGATGAGCGGGGTTCCGTTGTTCTTCATCACTAACTGAAGTTGCTGGGCTTCGGGAGGGCCTACCGGGACGATGAGGCGGCCTCCTTCTCTCAGCTGCAGGAACAGGGCTTGGGGCAATTCGGGAGCGGCTGCGGCTACGACGATCCGGTCGAACGGGGCATAGGCGGGGAGTCCAGCGCTGCCGTCTCCGATCTCGACCGTGATGTTCTCGTAGCCAAGTTGCTGTAGGGCGTTTCTAGCGGACAGTGCCAGGGCGGGGTGACGTTCGATGCTGTACACGTGGCGTCCAAGTTCTGCCAGCAAAGCGGTCTGATATCCGGAGCCGGTGCCCACCTCCAATACGTTGTTTTCGGGAGCCACGTTGAGCAACTGGAGCATGATGGCGACCATGTAAGGTTGCGAGATCGTCTGTCCCTCGCCGATGGGCAGAGGATTGTCGTCATAGGCATGGGGTCGATAGGGCTCGGCCACTAATTCGTGGCGTGGGACGCGAGCCATCGCGGCGAGCACGCGCTCATCGTGAATGCCTCGCTGGCGCAGTTGCGTTTCGACCATCTGGCGCCGGAGGTCGTCGGGATCGGAGTGGAAGAGCACGGTTGTGGTTTGCGTTGCGAGTTCAAGTGTACAGCTTGGGCATGGATCGATCCGTGGTGGAAAAGGTCGTGAGCTTAGGGACGATGAATAGGCGCGCGATGTCCCCTTCGATTTCGCTCAGGGCAAGCTTTCGACTTCGTTCGGCTGTCGCCTCACTTCGCTCAGGATGACAAGACACGAGAATGCCGGTCCGATTTGGACCGGCTCTTTTTGTCTTTGTGCAGATGCTTCACGCTTGCGTCAGGGGAGGAGTAGCTCGACCGCGCGACGTCAGAAGTTCAGCACGATTCCGGTCGAGAAGCGGCCGTTGTTTTGAGTGTTTCCGAAAAAGCGGGTTTGCAGGTAGTCGCCCTGGAAGCGCCAGGAGATGAGCGGGACGAGTTTGAAATCGAAGCCGCCGCCGAAAGCTTCCGCGAAGGATGTGTCGGAGGCTGAGTAGTCGGTTGCGCTTACGCTGACGTGTCCGGCGCCGAACAGGGCGTGGGCGAAGGGACGAATCTTTCCGACAGACACCGAAACCCGGGGACCAAACAGAAAATTGTGCTCACGCGCGTCGACTTTGAAGATTTGCTGGCTGCTGCTGGGGAAATTGTTCGAACCGTAGAGACCGTTGAAATCAGCAACAATGCCGATGAACGGCAGGAACTTCCCTTCCAGCGATCCTTCCCACCCATTCAGGTTGGAGCGATTGTCGTGGTTGAGGTCGGCACTACCGTAGGAGTATCCGACGAAAATGTTGCCTTTCGGCACTTGGGCCGCAGCCACAGAAGACAGCGTGAAACACAACGTTAGTAAAGAGAAGAGTGCGATGACATGTTTTCGAAACACAACAAATCCTCCTCTAGATGAACTTTGGCGTTTAGATGCAGGCTCGTTGGCTGCGGATGGAAGAGTTACGAGAAGTATCCGGGGTAAAAGACAGCGTGCGTGCCCACAATACTTTTTACTATTAGTTTCTTGAACGAGCGAACCTCAAAACCCAATTCGTGATCGGCGTTTGATTGGGACACCCCGAAGCTGTGTCCTTCCTATTTACTTTACTCGGGCCAAAGAGCGGCTAAGCACCTGTGGCGCTCCATGTGACACGACAGCAACCTACTTCTTTCGTTGGCGGATTCTTACGTCGAAGCTGACCACGCCGTTCTGGTCGCGCGTGCCGACGATGGACACATTCCGGCGAACGTAGTACTCGCCCTGGATGATCTGCTGCGAAGCCTGCGACACGTTCTGGCTGTAGGTGAGCGTGAAGTTATTGGAGATCTGCTGTTCGATCGTGACCTGCGGGCCGCGCGTCGGATTGGTTTCGGTGCTCAGACCTTGGGGATCGATCTTGATTTTGCTGATGCCCAGCAATCGCTGGACGCGGTTACTGACTGTCGCGTTCAGCGCCTCGCTGAGAATCAAGTTCGACGCAGTTTCGCTGAAAGCGGAGCCCGACTGCGCGAGCTGGGCCGATTGTTCGCGGGTCTGTCCGACGGCCAGTAGGGCGACGATATCGGCTTCGGGTAGAGGCGGATCCGAACGGTATTTCACGCTCAGCGGCTTGCTCGTATCCCCATTCACGCTGACCGTGATGTCGTAGTCGCGGACGCGGGTGGTGGCTTGCAGATCCAGGACGGGTTTGATACTCACCGGACTCTGGAACAACACTTCGCCGCGCTCCAAGTGATACTTGGCCCCATTGAAATTGATCTCGCCCTCGAGAACTTCGACGCGGCCCAGCAGGGCAGGCTTTGCAGCTGTACCGCGGAGACGCAAGTCGGCATCTCCAGAGAGCCGAGCAATCGCGGTCTGCATCTGAAGGTCAGGCGCGGTTGTGACGTGGACATCGAGCTTCACGCGGTACAGAGGCGATGTGGCCGGAGGCACGACCACCGATTGGGAATTGCTGGCAGCATAGGCTGCGAAGTCAAAACCCGGCGTGATGGCAAGCTTGCTAATGTTAACGTCGCCGCTCAGAGTCGACCCTTCGCGGGTTCCATAGAAGCGCAGGTCGGCATTCGCAGTGGAACTGACGCCGGGCGGGTAGCGCAGGCGGACATCCTGCGCGTTGGCGCTAAAATCAAAATTGACTTGACCTTGGTAGGTAGAGGCGCCGCCGGTCACCGTCAGAGTTCCGCCTCCCGTGTGCGCCGTGAGGTTTTCAATCTGCAACCGATTCTTGTTGAAAGTGAGCGTGCCATTCATGTCACTGAGGCCGCTCGGTAGATCGGCATAGGCCAACGAGCCATGCGTCACGGTGACTTTGCCTTGCAGCAGGGGATCCGCCATCGGTCCAGTAACGGCCAATGCAAGGTCAAATTGCCCGGAAGTGGTGAAGTTTGGGCGCAGTGTTTGGATCAGTTGCAGGTTCAAGTGACCTTCTCCGGCAAGGTCGAGGTCGTGGGTGCCTGCCAACGAGACGGTGCCATGGACAGAGAAGTTCGTGTTCTCTCCAACGATGTGGAATTGCTCAAGCCGCACGATTTCCTCGGCCATGGTCAGGCGGATGGGCCCCTCATTCTTCAGGGCGACTTCATCCACGGTCATTTCCACTCCGTCGAGGTTGGCCACGACCGTCAGATCACGCGGCTTGCGCAGCGGCCCGCGCACCTGAAGAACTCCGGTAGCGCCAGAATGCCCGGCGATTCTGCCGTTGAGGTACTCGCGGAGAATGGAATCCAGATCGAAGTGATTGAAGCGAATCGTGAGGTCGGCGGGAAGGTCATCGCCGGTTTGCACGGTGCCATCGACGTTGAACTGCGCATGTTCGAATTCCGAGCGCGCCGTAAGATGGATGACGTCGTTCTCGCTGACCGCATCAATATTGAGGTTGCCGGCGCGTTCGCGGTCGAGTGTGAGGTTGCGCACCAGAATATTGGCATTGATGACGGGTGCTTCGCGCGTACCCGAGCCACGCGCCGTGATGTCGACGCGGCCTTCCACAGGAATGCGCGTGGTCTGCAGGCGTGGAATCCGCATGAGGTCCAGATTCTTCGCGTTCACGTTGAAGTGATACTGGTGTGAGCTGAAATCGTAAGTAGCTCCACCGGCGGCCTCGGCATCGTAATAGGCCACATGCATGTTGTTCAGAGAAACTTCATCTCCGTTCCAGCGCACATCAGACTCGAACTGGTGAATGGGCTGGCCGTAGACGACGGCATCCGCCACTTGAACGTGGCCTTCGGCGTGAGGCTGAGCGCGAGTGCCCGAGGCATGCGCAACCAGATTGGCACGACCGGTTACGGGGTAGTGGTATCCGGCCACCGCCTGTACTTCTGCGATATCGGCATTCTGCAACTTGACGTTGGCTGTGACGGTGTCGTTGGGCGTGAACTCGCCCCGTGTAAAGCTCGCGCTGATGTCGAAATGCGCGGAGGTGTCTTCGTGCACAGCGTCAGCCCGGCGGATGGCGAGCCCATGCGGAGATAGTTGGAGGTCGGCGGCGAGCGATTTCCAGTGAATTTTCTGTTCCTGAGTACGGGCGGTGGCGGGAACGATAGAGTCGAAGTCCTGAATCTGAAGGTGCCCGGAAAAACTCGGCGAAGAAACTTTGCCCGTGGCGGCGCCCGTGAAACGGGCACTGCCCTGCAGCACGATCGGTAACTGTGCAGGCCCATGCAGCGCCACGATCAGGGGCTGCAATTCGGCCAGATCGGAAGTGGTGGCAGAGAATTGCAGTGAGGACTTGGCCGCCAGTTTCCCGCTGGCATGAACCTGCGTCGAACGCGTGCCGAGATCCAGTTGAGCCAGTGCCAATTCGTCGGAGGTGGCGCGATAGGAACCGTGAGCCGTGGCGGTAATCGGAATTTGAGCGTCCTGCAGACGAGCCGGGGGCACGAGATTGATAGCGAATTCGGCTTCCGCGCGATCAGGAGTGCCACTCCAGCGCGCCTCGATCGTACTGTCCGCATTTCCGGCAAGCTTCAATCGCTGCAGGGGATACTGCCGTGAACTCAGAGAAGAAACCAGAGCTTCCGCTGAAATATCTTTCAAACGAAGGCGCAGCAGTCCTCGCTGTTCCTCGGTCTTGTTCTCCTTTGCGTTGCGGGAAGGAGAGGAGGGGGCAAGCCAGTTGGTGATCTCGGCATCGCCGGTGAATGAACCACCGAACATTCGGCCTTGCGACTTGCTGAATTTAAGTTGGCGATCGGTAATGGCGAAGTTGGAGTTGAGACTGGCATCGCGGAGTACCAACTGGTTGCTGCGCCATTCGAAAGCTTTGAGCGCAGTTGTTCCCTCGGTCGAGAATTTGCCGGCCGCCCAGGTCCCCTTGCCGTCGAGTTCCAGCGAGCCGCCTCGCACCTCTGTTTGATGGGTGATAGCGGCGAGTTCAGCCAGGTCGATCGTGCCTTTGTAATTCGCTTCCACCGAGGGGTTGAAAAAGTCCCGAACGTGCCCGCTCGCGTTCATTTTGGATCGCCCCGTCTCCCATGTAAGAGAACTCACCTCGACTTCCTTCTTGCCGAGATTGAAGTGGGCCGCGGCGGTCCAGTTGAAAGAGGCGAATTTCTGGAAACGTGTAGTAACCCTACCCAGAAGCAGATTGCTTTCGTACCGGCCACGCAGGAAGGAGTATGTCATGTCGGCGGAGACGTCCTTCCCATCGAAGTCGAAGGGAGTGCGCTGATCGTTCCAAAGGAGTTCGCCCTGCCGCACTTCAAGCCGCCGGATGGAAAGAGAGAAAAGCTGTTCGACCGGATTCTTGGTCGACTCGCGTTTCACGGGCGGGTTGGGAATGTTAGTGGTGCCGTCGGAATGAACGATGACGTGGATGACCGGATGCTCGATCACAATAGACTTGAAACCGAACTGAGTGTCGAGCAGGGAGATGATGCGAATACGGGCGACGACGCGATCGACGTGTGCGAGAGGAACTTCATTGGGGCCTTCAGTTCCATGCAGCGTCAGATCGCGAACCTCCGCCTGCAGCCGAAAAGGGATGGTGTGATACGTACCGAGGTCGACGCGGCCACCAGTGGCCTTCTCGATCTCGGCGATGATGCGGGCTCGTACATAAGCCTGAAAAGAATCGGTGGTCATGTACCAGGCAGCGCCGCCAGCAGCCAGCAGCGCGAGCAGGCACAAAAACAAAAGATATTTCCACCATCGTCGGCGGCGGGTTGGCTTCGGATCGGCCTCGCTCACGAACCCTGGCCTCCCGAGGGCGGGGGCGGGCTGGATGCGGGAGTACTAATCTTGCTTTCGGAGCGCAAGCTCTGCAGCCAGGAATTGAAGAGCTCGTTCACTTTCTGCTCGGTGAGAATCTCGCGGATCTTTCCGGACACCTGCGCGAGGGGAACTTCCTGGGCTCCGACTTTCCTCAACTGTGGCAAGAACGTCTGGTGGTAGTAGGACTCAATCGTTTGAGGAAGAATAGATACTGTGGGACGAAGACGCGCCTCAACCTGGTGAAGCATCGAGATGTCGCGGGAGAGCCAGGTCTCGAGTTGTTTCTGCCCGAGTCCGTATCGATCCAACGCGGATTGCCACTCCGAAGGGTTGGTGGCTGCGAGCTGTTTCTGCACCTCGGCAATGCGTTGCTGGATCTCCTCGGCGGGCGGCTGGGGTGCTTCTGCTCCCTGCGATTGTTCGCGCAATAACTCCTGGTCGATGAGGCGATCCAGAGCGCGTCCCCGGTCCTGATCTGTAACCTGATTGAGTGGGCGACCTTCCAGGAACGATTCAAAACGTACGGCATCGTCCCAATCGCTTTGCAGAATCACGTGGCCATTCACGGTGGCCACGATGCGGTCGACGACGTCGGCGCCTTGTGCGCAAGACGTGAATGCCAGCACCAGAACCGTCGCTAAGAGGGGGACCCTGCGCATCAGAATGCCTGTCCGATACTAAAGAAAAAATTGAAATGACTGGCCCGCTGCGGAACGAACTGTGTCGTCGTCGACACATCGTTCACAGTATTGGTCACCGTTTGGAAACTGGGAAAAGCGGGTGGATTCAAATTGTACCCGAAATCAAGGCGCACTGGCCCGATAGGTGTCTTGTAATGCACCCCTATGCCGACCGCGTGGGAAATGTAGTTAAAGTCGCATTGGGTGGAAGTGTCCTGGTGCAGGCAGAGCTCGGGATTCTTTTGGTGCCACCGGAAGAGGTTGTCGAACATATCGGCGGGCTTGGCAAACACGTTCCCCATATCGTGAAACACGGCGAAGCTGACATTGTTCCCCACGTATGGAAGATCAACGGGCGGAAGGCGCAGCTCCAGCTGGTTCAGGAACAAGGCACTGCCTCCGAGGGGAAATCCCGTCTTCAGGTCGCGGGGTCCTGCCTGATTCAACCCGAAACCGCGATGAGAGTTGCCACCTCCCGAAAGAAAGCGCTCGGGCAATGGGATGAGGCTAGCTCCGCTGGGCGGATTCTCGTTGGGTTCCAGGATCACGGTTTTGCCGAATGGATTCTGGATGCCCAAGCGGGTGGAACGGGCAAATACAAACCGTTTTGCAGGCGGCCGGTTCTTGCCGATGTTGTAGTAGCTCGAATTCTGCAACAGGATGCGGCTGAAATCCGCCTCCGAGCCAAAGTAGCTCGCGGCCACTCCCGCGTCCAAAGTGGTATACGTGCCCTTGGTGGATTCGAGGGGGCTGTCGCGGCGATCGCGGATGATGGTGATCGCGGGAATGCCTACCCGCGTCGGCTGCGACAAGGTCGGAATCAGGTTCGGGCTAATGACCAGGTTGCTCGCCTGTACCCGGCGATACGTGAAGCTATAGACGGCTTCGGTCGGTGGCCGTCCGGAGACTACGCACTGGTCACTCGTTCCGAAACACTGATGCACCTGTGCGGAGCCTTCCAACCGTTTGGAGGTAAATGTCGTGATATCGAGCGTGTTGTCGTAGAAACCGGTGAATGAGAGTGTGAGCTTGTCATTGTCGAGCCACCCGGGAGCGTTGTAGCTGATCAGTGCACGCTGCTGCAGGCGTCCGAGATGGCCCTTGAAAATGATGGTGTGATCCAATCCACGGAAATTCAGGCGTGTGATCTCGAGCGAGACGCGCGGGCTGATGCCAGTCTTGCCTTGAGGTACCGTTTCGCTAGTCGAGGGCTGTCCAGTCTGAACTTCCAATCCAAGTCCGTAGTTGAACGTGTACCGCTTGGCTTCCCGAATGTCGATCAGGATATTCTTGGAGGGATCAACACCGTTAGGATTCTGCACCGCCGTGTCGACCTGGTTGAAAATTCCAAGGTCATATAGGGACGCTTGCGTACGGAGCATATCTTCCTGGCTCAGGGGGCTGCCCGGCGTCACGCGAAGCTTTCGTTGAACGACGTAGGGGCGTGTGTGCACCAATCCGGAGACCAGCACCTGGTCGACAAAAAATTGCTCGCCCTCCTGAATCGAAAAGGCGACCGCGATGCGATCTTTCGCTCCGGGCACTGGATGGGTTGAGACTTCGAGCGTGGCGTCGGGAAAGCCATTGTTAAAGTAATAGTTGAGGATGGTATCCCGATCGCCGGCGAGCCGATAGTCGGAATAAGGCTGCCCGGGAGCCGTGTCGATCCGGCTCACGAGGTCGTCCTTCGGGACTTTGAGGTTGCCGGTAATGCTGACGTCACCTACCAGGGTCTGCGGACCTTCATTAATGTCGAGCAGGACGGCCATACGTTTCTCTACGCCTTCATAATTGTCCTGAATGGTGGTCTTGATCTGGATTTGGGGGAATCCGTTGGCGCGATAGAGGTCCTGCAGCCCGTTGACGTCGGATGCGAGCAACGATTGGCTGAAACGTCCACGCGTCAGTAGCCGGGCCGACGGTTGTACCTGCATGCGGGAACGCAGCGCCTGTTGATCGAAATACTTGTTGCCCACGATGATGACTTTCACGAGCTTGTGACGGATGCCTGGATCGATGACGTAGACGGCACGCAACTCGTTCTTGGTTGGATCGGACTGCTTCTTGATGCCGACCGTGGCGTCGAAATATCCCCGGGACTGCATGTAATCGAGAAGATTGCGGCGGCCCTCGTTCAGCAGGTCATCGTCGAGAGCGTTCTCTTCGTATACGGGAACGCGCTTGCGCAGGACGGAGCGACGGATCTTGTAGCCTTCGACGGCGATGTCGACACTGGGGCCGGGATCAATGACGAACGTGAAATCAAGCTTGTTGGTATCCGGCCGGTAAATGCGCGACGCGATGGATACCTGGGCAAGAAGTCGATTCTGCTTCAGGTAACGCTTGCGGATGCGCTGCAGGGCGTTGCTGACGCGGTCCGCAGTGACGCGATCGCCGGGATGCACGTGGGCGATGTCTTCGATTTGCCCCTTGGAGTATCCGCCCCCCCCGTTGATGTTGATTTCACCGACCAGCGCCGGCGGTCCGGGTGTGACGCGGAAGAGGACGTCCATCTGTGAGGTCTCGGGGTGTGCATGCTCCTCGTGCGTAACGGCCGAGCGATAGAAGCCGTTGTCCGACATCACTTGCAGAATGTTCTTGGTGGCGTGTTCGAGCTTGTCGGGAGTAAACACTTCCCCCAGCTGCAGCTTCGATGCACTGACAAGCTGATTGGCACTCGGACGCCCTGCATCGCCTTCCACCGTCACCGATCCGACGAAAGAATTGGCTACCGTAGAAAACGTCAGGATGACCTGCCCATCCGTTTTCTCGGCTGCAACCTGAATGTCAGCGAAGAGCCCTGTGTCGAATAAAATTTTGACGCTGTCGCGCAGCAGATCGCGATCCAGAGGCTTCCCAACTTTTTGTGGCAGGAGTGCGCGCAGGTGGTCTTGCTCTCGCATGGGAACGCCCGTGAAGCGGATGTCACGAACTGGAAGTCCGAGGTAGGCGGAGATCGGTCCTAGCGCCGGGTTCGGGGCCTGGGGAATTGCCTCGCTGGTCGATGGTGAAATTTGGGGAGGAGCCGAGTGTGGCGCATTCTGCCGAGCCGAGGCCGACGTGATAAGCAGCGACGCAACAGCGACGATGCACAGGGTTGTCCTTGCTCGCAAACCAGCTCCTCGGGCCGTTGGTGGATTCACTGTTTCGATGAACGGCTGGAAAGCAACATTGTCCGTGGTCCGGATTCGCACCCCTCCATCATTAAAACCCGGTCGCAGGAGAAGGTCGCGGCGCCGGACTTATAATAATGGTTTCGCAGCCCGGGATTGGTAATGTCTGAGGAACACAACGAGCGATATTCCCGCCAGATTCTTTTCCGCGGCATCGGCTCCGACGGGCAGAAGCGCCTGGCGATCGCTCGGGTGGCGATTGTCGGGTGTGGAGCGACCGGATCGGCGGTTGCTTCCTTGTTGGCGCGATCGGGCGCGGGCTCGATCCGCATCATCGACCGGGATTACGTTGAGCCCAGCAATCTGCAACGGCAGGCACTGTTTGACGAATCGGACGCACGCGAATCGCTTCCCAAAGCGATTGCGGCCGCGCGCCGTATCGCGGCATTCAATTCGCAGATTGAGGTCGAAGCCAAGGTCGCAGACCTCACACCGGAGAACATCGATTCGCTGCTCCAAGGCGCGCAACTAATTCTCGATGGCACCGACAATTTTGAAACGCGTTATCTGGTAAACGACTATGCGGTGAAGGCGGGCGTGCCGTGGATTTATGCGGCCGCTGTCAGCAGCTACGGCGCAACGATGAATGTGATTCCGGGAACGACCGCGTGCCTGGCCTGCATCTTCCCCGACTCGCCGACGGGGATTGTCGAGACTTGTGAGACCGCCGGCGTGTTGGGTTCAGCGGTCAACCTGGTGGCATCGATTGAAACCGCGGAGGCACTGAAGTTTCTGGTGGGCGCTACGGAGAAGATGCGGCGCACACTCTTGTCGTGGGATGTATGGACGAACGAGAGTGCTGAGATTCAGGCCGGCAAGCCGCGAGCCGGATGCCGGGCTTGCGGCGAGCGCGACTTTGTTCACCTGGAGGGCGAAGGACGGCCGCACATCACATTGTGCGGAAGGAATTCGGTGCAGATTCACGAGCGGCATCGGCCGGTGGATTTTGGGGAGATGAGCGAGCGGCTGAAGCCGCACGGCACCGTGCGGCACAACGACTTCGTGCTGAAGTTCTGGCGCGAGCCGTATGAGATGACGCTGTTCACGGATGGCCGGGCGATCATTAAGGGGACCACGGATACCGGGGTGGCGCGCAGTTTGTATGCGCGGTTTGTGGGGAGTTAGCTGATGTTGAAAGCTCCTCGGGGAAATTCGGGGACAGAGAGGACGTTCACCGGTTACTGATTGATTGACCGCTGCAGAAAAGCCAGATACGTTCCGTCTGTCCCCGGTCTCTTGTCCTGGTCTTTTGTCCCCTCGTTTTCCGTGGTTCTTCTACGCCACTTTCACTGCAGTGGCCGAGATCGGCGCTCGTGTGATGTGCGAAAGGCTCTCGTTCACATCCAAAACCTTCGCTCGCACATCCTTGATTCCCATCGAAGCAAGGCGTGGCAGGTGTTCGTTTAGGAAGTCGTTCGCCGAAATTTCATCAGTGAACAGGTAGACACCGCCGCAATCCCCTGTGCGGCTGTTTTCAGTCCAGATTTTCCAGACCATACCTGGTGTTTCGTTCAAATGGTGGGCCAAATCACTGGCCATCTTCGTGAGATCCTCACCCCAAGGACCACGACTGGGAAAATCAATCTGCAGTAGTGTCATCGTTCCTCCGCCGCTATTCTAAATGCTTCAGCATCTTCCTTGAAACGTGGGTGTGCCTGAGGCACGCATGGGAACACGTGGACAGATGGACGTTCACTGGCTTCTGATTGACTGACCGCTACAGAAAAAAGTAAAGGTACGTCCCGTCTGTCCCCTGATTTCCCGTCCCATGGTTTCCGTCCCCTAGTTTCCCCTGGTTTCAAAATCTGCAAACTGAAATGATCCGCCGCTCGTTAGTTTTTCTGCCGTTTGTACGCAGATTCTTGCGCATTGTCGGAGCGTTCACATCGGCGCGTATCCTCAGAAAACCGGGAAATCACAGGAAATCCCGGGCAATCCCGGAAAGTTGCAATCACTGGCACCCGACCTGCTCCCTCAGGTACCAGAAGTGTCTTCCGGGAGGTAGTTATGCGTTTACTCACGATCGGAATTGCGGTGCTGGCTTCCTCGGCGATGGCGTTTAGTCAGGCTGGCGCCCGGCCCGCTCCCAACTACTGTGCCTACAATTGCGGGCCGTACATCCCCCTGATCTCAACGCCCAGCGTGGCCTTTGAGACGGTCTCGTCGTCGCCTGCGGGCGCGACCAACGCGACCGGAGGACTGCACGCCGGAGCGCGTAACTCGACGCTCTCGATCATTGATGGAAATCCGAGCGCGGTGACGACCCAGGTGGTGTGGTATTCAGGCGGCGGCAGCCCGCTGGTTTCGCCGGCCGTGCGCTTGCCTCATCCGGAGCCCCCGATGGGTATGCATCCGGAACACATGATGCACATGGAACACGAGCGCGGCGAGCAAGCGCATGCTGCATGGACCTACTACGCCCGCAGCGTGGAGACCGCCAGCCCGGTGCAGGCATCGGCGACCGCGAAGAGCGGACGGCGGGCAGCACGGACGTATACCAACGCCGATGTGGAACGTGTGGGTCAGGTGAGCCAGGAGTTTAAGAGGAAGTAGGAGCCAGGTCACAGGATTGGACGTCAGCTTTTCCGAAAGGCTCGAGCTTTTTCGAGCCTTTTCTTTTTTGTGTTGATTGCAGGTTACGGTTTGCCGCTGAACTTGCCGGCCTCCGCGAAGTGCGCGTAAGGCCGGGGCACCCGCTGTGACCTGTCCCCGGTGACCTCCTTCTGATATCTTCTCTGGCTTTGGTGCACATGCCCTAAATCGATTGCTCGTATAAAGAGAGCCCTCATGACAGAGATGTCGCTTCCGGAACCGTCGCGGATGTACCGGTGGTTGGTGCTGGTGTTCATCAGCGCCGCGCAGGGCTTCAACTACTACATCTACGACAGCATCAATCCGCTGGAGCGGATCTTCATCGAGAAGCTCGGCTTCTCGGGGACGATGTTCGGGTGGCTGAACTCGAGCTACAGCGTGGCGGCCGTGCTGACGCTGCTGATCGGCGGGATCATCATTGACCGCATTGGCACGAAGAAATCCCTTTTCATCTTTGCCGCGCTCTGCTTCCTGGGCGCGCTGCTCACGGCATGGCGCGGGAGTTTTGTGACCATGGTGGCGGGCCGCACCGTGCTTGGGCTGGGCGCGGAGTCGATGATTGTCGCGGTCACAACGGCGCTCGCAAAATGGTTCAAGGGGAAGGAACTGAGTTTTGCATTTGGCGTGAACCTGACCATTGCGCGGCTGGCGTCGGTGGCAGCCGATAATTCGCCGACGTGGGCGAAATCGAGTTTTTATCCGCAAGGCCCCGCGGGAGAACCGAGCTGGCAGGGACCACTCATGCTCGCCACGGGCGCAGGAGTCCTCTGCGTGCTTTGTTCGGCCTTGTACTGGTATCTGGAGAGCGTAGCGGAATCGCGGTATCAACTAGGCAAAGCGGGATCGATCGACAAGCTGGAGTTCAAGGGGATCTTCAGGTTCAACCTTTCGTACTGGTACGTGGTCGGCTTGTGCTTCACCTTCTACTCAGCCATCTTCCCCTTCCGCACGTTCGCTATCGATTTCTTCACCAACAAAATTCTGGCGTTCCAGGGCGGAGTGCATGCGACCGAGGCGGCGCGCGTCGTCGGGTTGCAGCAGGCGGGCGTGTTGAACAGCCTGCTTCCCTTCTCGGCGATGATCGTGACACCACTGTTCGGATTGCTGGCCGATAAGATCGGCAAGCGCGCACTCCTCATGATGGTGGGGTCGGTCCTGCTGATGCCCGTCTATTTGATGATGGCGTACTTGCCGGCATCGAGCTATGTGACATTTGCGTTTCCATGGATTTCGCAAGGGCACCTTACAATCGAACACGCGACTTTGCCGCTGGTGTTGCTGATTACGATGGCGATGATGGGCACGGTGTTTTCGCTGATCCCGGCGGTGATGTGGCCTTCGGTGGCCTATCTCGTGGATGAGTCGCGGCTGGGCACGGCATATGCCCTGATGACGCTGATCCAGCAGATCGGGTTCTTCATCCTGAACCTGCTGATCGGCAAGGCCAACGACTATTCAGGGGCGGGACTGGATAATCCACACGGCTACGCGCTCGGGATGTGGATTTTCTCCATCCTGGGATTCGTCGGACTGGCTCTGGCCATCCTGTTGCGCATCCGGGAAACCGGGCCCCAGGGGCATGGACTGGAGACGATTACGACGAAGACCGGAGCTTAGGTCACGGGTGACAGATGACAGCAAGATCGCTTCTGGCTTCTTGGCGGGAAAAAAGCAAAACTGGGACCCACATCGTGTTAATCCGATAGACGGCTTCGGATGGGAGTCGGAGCCGGTGGCTGGAAGGCAGAGCCGGAACCCAGAGGCGGCCGTTTTGGGCTACCAGTGGGTTCGAGCCGCAGCGGGACCGAGGTCCTGTGAGCCGTGGCCTGTCACCTGTGACCTGTTTCGTCAGTCACTTCCAAAATTGGAAGGCGGAGAAGCCGTGTGGAAGCAACGGGTTTTGTTATTCTGGATCAAGAAACTACGGGAATCGGGTATCCCAAAACGGCCCGCAACCAGTACAACGTACAACTAGTTAGCCGCATCTCAACACATGCGGCCGGGAAAGGCGACTTGACCGAGCCACGACAACCGCAGGGGCTGTCGGAAGCGCAAGCCATTGAACGAGCCAAGCAGGGGGACGCGGAAGCCTTCGAGGTCCTTTATAACCTGCATAAACGGCGCGTATATTCTTTGTGCCTGCGCATGACGGCAAACACCGCGGAAGCGGAAGATCTGACGCAGGAAGCATTTCTGCAATTGTTCCGAAAAATTGGAACGTTCCGCGGCGAGTCGGCATTTTCGACCTGGCTTCATCGCATGGCGGTGAACGTTGTGCTGATGCACCTTCGCAAGAAGGGACTTCCGGTGGTTTCGCTCGAAGAGGCGACCGAAGGTGACGAGGATACGCCGAAGAAGGATTTTGGGGCAGAGGATCCTGTCCTGTCGGGTTCGGTAGACCGGTTACGGTTACAAAATGCAGTCGACCGGCTGCCACCCGGATATCGTTCGATTTTTGTGTTGCACGACGTAGAAGGGTACGAGCACAACGAGATCGCAACCATGGTGGGTTGTTCGATCGGGAACAGCAAGTCGCAGTTGCATAAGGCGCGGATGAAGTTGCGCGAGTTCCTCAAAACGAGCAGAGCCGAAAAGGCCGGATAGCCGTGAGGAACAGAAGCGCAGGCGGTAACTGAAATGCTTGGGGAGAGAATGTCATGACGTGTTCAGAGTTTCAGCGTGAGTTGCCGGAATACATGGAAGACGGCGGCAACGCGGAGTTCCAGTCGCATCTCAAGAATTGTTCCAGTTGCTCGGGTCTGGTGACGAACCTGGAAAGCATCATCCGGGAAGCGCCGTATTTGCGGGCTACGGAAGAACCCAGTCCGCGGGTCTGGAATTCCATTGAGATGGTTCTTCGGCAAGAGAAATTGATTCGCGATCCCCGTCCCCACCACTCCATTCTTCCTTCGTTAAGACAAGGTTGGGGACTCGCAGCCTGGCTGGTACCGGCCGCGGCGGCGTTGTTGGTAGGAGCGGGAATTCTGCTGTATCCACCCGCCAGGAGCGGTCAGAACGCCGGCACCCAGCAGGGGGGGCCGCGGACGGGGATTGCCGCTGCCAAGCTTGCTTCAGACCAGAACGACGAACAATTGCTGAATGAAGTCTCCATGAAGGCTCCCATGATGCGCGCGGCGTATGAGAGCAATCTCAAGGACGTGAATAACTACATCCGGGATGCGCAGGAATCGGTGAATGCTGATCCCAACGACGAGGAAGCGCAGCAGGCGCTCATGGACGCTTACGGTCAGAAGTCGATGATTTACGAGATGGCTTTAGACCGGACTCTGCCATAATGAATCACGCTTCGATGGATTACTCCAGGGCCACAAGGCACGAGGGATCTATGCATCGCAGTCAGTACGCCGCTGAGTGGATGGTTGTCGGTCTTATTACGCTGGCCACGGTAGCCGTCGCTGAAACCAAGAAGGAATATCGCTTCGAGGTCGGACCGAAGTCGAAGGTATCCATCCTCAACCAGTTCGGCAGCGTATCGGTGAAGCCCTCCACCGGCAACTTCGTACTGGTCACCGCCACCATCTACTCCGATCGGGTTGAAGTCGATCACAACCAGAACGGAAATCGAGTCGATGTGCAATCCCACCTGCTCTCCGGCGCCAAGCCGGAAAACTCTCGCGTGGACTACGAAGTGCTTGTCCCAGCCGATGCAAGTGTGGACCTGGAATCGGCAACCGGCCCGCTGCATGCGGAGAAGCTTCATGGTGATGTGGAAGCGGAAGGTGCGAATGCCGCGATCGATGTTCGCGACATGTATGGCAGCCACGTGCACGTCAAAACCATGACGGGGGCCATCACGCTCACCAATATCCGTGACGGACACGTCGAAATCGATTCGGTGAGCGGAGATGTGACCCTGAACTCCGTGACCGGCCCTCTGGTACGCGTCAGTTCGACCAGCGGCAAAATTCAATATGACGGCGATTTCGGTTATGCCGGCGAGTATCGCTTCAACAGCCATTCCGGCAACATTGACGCCACGATCCCCAGCGATGCCTCTGTCGATGTGAAAGCGCAATCCGTGCGCGGCCAGGTTTTGAACGACGTGCAACTCCAACCCAAGGTGCACACTTCCTTCCTGGTTAAGGAAGGGAGTTCCTTCGCAGGTACCATCAACAAAGCGGCTTCGTCGGTATGGCTGCGAACCTTCAGTGGTAAAATCCACCTCAAGAAACGCTGAAAATCAGCTGGTTAGTGCAATTTCAGCTCGAACCAAAGCATGAAGGAGACGCCCGGTTGGCGCCAAAATGTTGGTGTGCGCGGGGAGGGTCGCAACGCGCCCGTCCACGCTGTGTTTCTCGTCGGCTTCATGGGCGCGGGCAAGACCAGTGTCGGGCGTGCATTAGGCGGGCATCTCGCATGGCGTTTTGTGGATCTCGATGACCGCATCCGCTCGCTCGAAGGCCGATCGATTCCCGAGATTTTCCAGAACAGTGGCGAAGGTCGCTTCCGGGAGCTCGAACGTGCAGCGCTGCGCGACGTGCTGGCGGAGATCGAGTCGGGCCCGCCACTGGTTGTCGCGTTGGGGGGCGGCGCATTCGCGCAACCCGAGATCGTGGCCTTGCTGGCGGAATCAGAAAGCATCACGATATTTCTCGACGCACCGCCTGACGAACTTTGGCGCCGCTGTAGCGCTGACCGGACCCAGCGGCCCTTGCGGCGTAACGAAGCGGAGTTCCATCATCTTTACGACGCGAGGCGCCCTCTTTATCTCGAGGCCAGCGTAAAGATCGAGACGGCTGGCCGGAACATTGATCAGATCGTGCAAGAGATCGTTAGAGGGCTGAAATTGAATTCCCGGGTTTCCGGCGAGGAGAGATGACGTGCAGTTTCCGAGAATGATCAAGGCCGCGTTGGTTGGTGTGCTGACGGCACCGCTTGCGTTGGCAGCCGTCGACAAGAAGGATTCGGGTCCACAGATGGTCGACTCCGGCACCCTGGGCGTCTTCATGGACGGGCGCCGCATTGCTACGGAAACCTTCTCCATTCAACAAAATTCCAACGGCAGCGTGATTTCGTCCCAGTTCAAGACCGAAGAAGGCACAGACAAGGCAGCGCAGACCTCGGAGCTGCAGCTTGCGCCCAATGGCGATATCCGGAAATACGAATGGAAGGAGCTCAGCCCGGGTAAGTCGCAGGCGACCGTGTCTCCCAACAACGACTTCCTGATGGAGCACGTTTCCGGCAACCCCAATGAAAAGGCGGAAGACCAGCCCTTTATGTTGCCGACGTCGACCAGCATTCTGGATGACTACGTCTTCATCCATCGTGAGGTACTGATATGGCGGTACCTCGCGACCGCGTGCAAGCAGGAAAAGGGTTCGGTGCAGTGCCCGGCAAATCAGAAGACTCAGTTCGGAGCCCTGAACCCTCACCAGCGATCTTCCCTGCCCTTAAGTGTGGAGTTTCAGGGGCGCGATAAGGTTGGCATTCGCGGCACTGAGCGCGAATTGAATAAGTTTGTTCTCCGCAGCGAAGGCGGCGACTGGACGATGTGGCTCGACGATCAATTCAAGCTGCAGCGCATTCTGGTCACCGCTGACAACACTGAGGTTGTGAGAGACTGAGAAAGATTGTCCGGGACGAGCCCGGATGGCATTCACTCAACCGCCGGGATGGGGCGCCCGGCCCAAGATGGTTCTCATTGACTCACGAACGGCGCGGGTGTTGTTTACGGTGCTGTTGTTCGCGCTGGGCCTGGGATTCCTCTTCGTTGCACGGGGAACCCTGATCGTATTCCTGTTCGCGGTCTTCTTTGCCTACCTGATGGAGCCCGCCGTTTCGCGGCTGGAGAAGGTTCTGCGCGGCCGGGGCCGCGCCATTGCGGTGATTTACGTCCTGTTACTGGCGGGGGTCAGCCTGTTTTTCTTCTCGGTCGGGCCGAGGATTGGCCACGAAAGCACCCGGCTGGGGCAGTCCCTTCCCGACTTGCTGAATCGTGTAAGTTCCGGAGCCATTGCCAACGACATCGGACAGGAGCACGGCTGGAGCAACACGACACAAGAGAAGATCCGCGAGCTCTTGACGCGCAATTCCGACGATATCAAGAAGTACGCGGAGCGCTTCGGAATACGCGCGGCGGGAGTCGCCAAGAAAGCCTGGCTGATACTGCTGGTTCCGTTGCTGGCGATCTTCTTCCTGAAGGACGGACGCGCGTTCAGCGACGTAGCCCTCTCGGTAGTCCAGTCGCGGCCGCAGCGGGAATTTTTGCAGGCCGTGATCGCCGACATGAATCAGATGCTCGCGCAGTTTATCCGCGCCCAGCTCACGTTGGCGGCCTTCTCTCTCATCGTGTATGCGGGGTTTTTGGGCATAATGCGCGTCCCGTATGCGCTTGTGCTGGGCACCGCCGGCGGCGTCATGGAATTCATTCCGGTCGTGGGACCTCTGGTGGCGGCGTTGCTCATCCTGAGCGTAGCGGTTCTGATGAGCTATTCCCACTGGGTCGTGCTGTTATTGTTCCTGATCGTCTGGCGCATAGTCCAGGACTACGTTATCTCGCCCCGGGTGATGGGTAAGAGTATGGAACTACACCCACTGGCGGCAATCTTCGGAGTCATGGCGGGCGGCGAAATCGCCGGAGTGCTGGGGGTTTACCTCTCGATCCCGGTGATGGCGAGTCTACGCATCGTTTGGCGGCGCGGCCGGATCTATGTCGAGAAGAAACGGTTTGGACCGTTGAACGAGTACACTTTTGGCGGCGAGATCCATCCGCGGCGGTGACTCAGGTATTTCAGATTGCAGAATTCAGATCTTGGATTTTGTCCTCAAAAGGCGCCTGGTTGCAGTTGCATCAGCTAAGTCAATCTGAAATCTAAAATATGCAATCTGAAATCCGCCTGACAGCCCGCACCCCGGCGCCTAATAGCCCGCTTCGCCCGGTGTTGTAAAATTCCAATCTAAGTCTATGTCGAACAAGATCCCTGTTGGAATTCTGGGCGCCACCGGAATCGTCGGGCAGCGCTTTGTGCAGATGCTCGAACATCATCCATGGTTCGAAGTCGCCTGGCTCGCGGCCTCGGATCGGTCGGAGGGGCGTGCCTACGGCGATGCGGCACGCTGGCGACTGAAAACATCGATCCCAGAGCGGGTCGCCAAGATGACCGTTTCGCCAGCAAAGCCCGAAGGCGCTCCCAAAGTGATCTTCGCCGCGCTCGATGCCAGCATTGCCGCCGAGATGGAGCCGGCGTTCGCGGAAGCCGGCTGCGCAGTCGTCACGAACTCCAGCGCGCTACGCATGGCAAAAGATGTGCCTCTCGTCATTCCCGAAGTGAATGCCGGCCACGTGAAGATGATCGAGTCGCAGGCCTGGCGCGGGAAGTCTGGCGGCTTTGTGGTGACGAATCCGAATTGCTCTGCCATCGGACTGGTGCTGGCGCTAGCTCCGCTCGAGAAACAGTTTGGACTCGAAACGGTGATGGCGGTGACGATGCAGGCCGTGAGCGGCGCCGGATATCCCGGCGTGGCTTCGCTCGACATCCTGGGCAACGTGATTCCCTACATCGCCAAAGAAGAAGAGAAGATGGAGGAGGAGACACTGAAGCTGCTCGGAAAACTCAATGGCGCCGGGGTCGTACCAGGCACATTCACCATGAGTGCCCAATGCAATCGTGTTGCCGTGGAAGATGGGCACACCGAGTCGGTTTCGGTTCGTTTGAGGAAGAAGACAACGCCCGCCGAGATTATTGCCGCCTGGAATGCCTACACGGCGGAGCCTCAGAAGCTTCGCCTGCCGAGCGCGCCCGATCGGCCGATCGTGTATCTGGAAGCGAATGACCGTCCGCAGCCACGGTTTGACGCAGAACGCGGCGCGGGCATGACCACCACGGTGGGACGGTTGCGGCCGTGCAAGGTACTCGACTGGAAGTTCACAGTGCTCTCACACAACACGATCCGCGGCGCGGCTGGAGCGGCGTTATTGAATGCGGAGTTGCTGAAGGCACAGGGTTATCTGGGGTGACTTCCCCGGTGAATGAGATCGTCACTCCCGCTCTCGTGACTCCTGCGCGCCAACGTTACGTTCCTGAGCGGGTTCCCTTCCCATGATCGTCATGAAATTCGGCGGCACCTCGGTGGAGGACGCTAAGGCGATTGATCGCACTGCCTCGATCGTCAAAGGGCGAGTTTCCAAGAAACCCGTGGTCGTGGTCAGCGCCATGGCCAAGGTCACGGACACGCTGCTAAGAATGGCTCAGGCGGCCGGGGCGGGCGACCGCGATACCGCTCTCGGTCTTTCCCGGGGATTGCGTGAGCGCCATTACACGACCGCCGGAGAGCTTCTTGGGACTGGCATTTTCACCAAATTTCACGGACAGTTGGAAGCAGAATTTGATGCTTTGGATGAACTTCTGCGCGGGATCGCTGCCGTGGGCGAACTCACCCCAAGAACCACAGACCATGTCGCCGCCTACGGCGAGCTACTTTCGAGTCGCATTGTGACGGAAGCCTTCTCCGCGCGAGGACTGCATGCCTCGCTCGTAGATTCACGCTCGTGCATTGTGACCGACGGAACGCATACGCGGGCAGTTCCCTTCTTCGACGAAACCAACCAACGCGTCTCGTTGAAAATGAAACCGCTGCTGGAACAGGGTCGGGTTCCAGTGATGGGGGGATTCATCGGCGCAACACGCGGCGGTGTAACCACCACAATCGGACGTGGAGGATCGGACTTTTCTGCCGCCATCGTCGGTGCCGGCCTGAATGCGGAGGCCATCGAGATCTGGACCGATGTAGATGGCATGCTGACCACCGATCCGAATCTTTGCCCGGATGCGCACCGCATCCGAGTCATCAGCTTTGATGAAGCAGCGGAACTGGCCTATTTCGGAGCCAAGGTGCTGCATCCGGCGACGGTGCTGCCGGCGGTCCAGAAAAATATTCCGGTCTTCATTCTGAACTCGAGGAATCCGGGTTGCGAAGGAACCAAGATCACGGCGCGCGCACCGCACTGCAAAAACATCTTTAAGGCGATCGCCACCAAGCAGCGCATCACGATTGTGAATGTGGCTGCGCCCCGGATGCTGTTGGCGCATGGCTTTCTGAAGGCAATCTTCGAAGCCTTCGACCGCCACAAGGTTGCGGTGGACGTTGTGTCCACCTCCGAGGTCAGCGTTTCCCTTACAGTCGACTCCAACGAGGCGATCCCCGCACTCGCAGCGGACCTGGCCAAGCTGGCGGACGTAAAATATGAAGGCCGCAAGGCCATCGTCTGCCTGGTCGGCGAGAGCCTTCGAGAAACACCCGGTATCGCGGCCAGGGTATTTGGAGAGTTGTCGGACTTGAAGGTCCGCATGATTTCGCAGGGCGCGTCGGAGATTAACTTGACCTTCGTGATCGAGGAGGAAGATGTACCCGGCGTGATTCGCCGATTGCATGCAGCTTTCTTCTCGGAGTTGGACACAACCGTGTTTGCTTAAGAGACGGCAAAATCTTAAACCGCAGAGTTCGCGGAGAAAGTCGCACAGGCCGCAGAGTTTTCCAGTCGTGAGATCGATATGAATTTTCTGGTGTTGGGTCGAGGAAAGACGGGTTCTCTGGTCGCGCAGTGCGCGGCTGAGCGGCATCACCACGTCCGGGTTGTCGGCTCCGACGAAAACCGCAGCGCCCAGGCCCTGACGGCAGAGACTCTGAAAAACTTCCACGTGGTGCTCGATTTCACGAGTCCGGCGGCGGTGCTTGCCAATATCGATGCTTGCCTGCGGGCCGGGACGAGCATGGTAGTTGGAACGACCGGGTGGCAATCCCATTTGCAATCGATACGCGAGCGGGTCGGGCAGGCTGGCACGGGCTTCCTCTACGGCGCAAACTTCTCGATTGGCGTGAACTTGTTCTTCGAAGCCGTACGCACCTCCGCTGCCGCCACGCGTCAGGGATACTCCGGACAGATTTTTGAACGCCATCATCAGCACAAGCAGGATGCCCCCTCGGGCACGAGCCTGGTACTGCAAGCCATCATCAAGGAGGCTTCGGGCGCAGAACTTGAAATCACTTCCTTTCGCGAGGGAGACGTGGTCGGCCTGCACGAGATGATCTTCGATTCGCCGAATGACCGCATCTACCTATGCCATGACGCCAAGTCCCGTCGCGGGTACGCGGAAGGCGCGGTTCTGGGCGCCGAGTGGCTCTCTGGAAAGACGGGATTCTACGAATTCAAAGACATTTGGCGACAAGTGTGAAGCTTTTGATTGCGCCTGACCTCGAGTTGAAGCATGTCGTCCGCCGATAGGTTCGCGTTTCCGTTTGTTGCGCGGCTGGAGTTATCCTAGGCAATATGCAACTGCGTGGATGCGGTACTGCTCTCGTCACACCGTTTCATCAGGACGGTTCCATCGACGAAGCCGCCCTCCGGAATCTGGTCGCCTGGCAGGTCGAATCGGGTATCGATTTTCTAGTCCCGTGCGGAACGACCGGGGAGACTCCGACCCTTTCGCACGAGGAGTGGTTGCGCGTAATCGATGTCACGGCGGAAGTGGTCGCGGGACGTGTGCCGATCGTGGCCGGCGCAACCTCGAACTCCACAAATGAGGCGGTCGGCAAGGCCCAGGAAGTGGCGGCGCGGCCGGGCGTTGACGCGGTGCTGACCGCGTCGCCCTATTACAACAAGCCTACGCAGGAAGGACAGTACCGTCATTTTCGCGCGATCGCGGAGGCGATCGGCAAGCCGATCATTCTCTACAACGTGCCGGGACGGACAGGAGCCAACATCGAGCCGGCAACGCTGGCGCGGCTGTCGGAAGTCCCCAACATTCTGGGCGTGAAAGAAGCCAGCGGGAACATTACGCAGATTGCCGAGGTGCTCAACGCCGTTCCGGAGCATTTCCTCGTGTTCTCGGGCGATGATGGCATCACGCTGCCGGTCATTGCACTGGGGGGCGTCGGGATCATTTCCGTCGCGTCGAACGAAATCCCGGCCGAGATGGCGGCCATGAGCCGGGCAGCGCTCGAAAATGACTGGACCACGGCGCGAGGCATTCACCGCAAGTATTTCGCGCTGATGCAGGCGAATTTTATCGAGTCGAACCCTCTGCCCGTGAAGGCAGTCCTGGCGATGCTTGGCCGGATCGAGGAAGTCTACCGGCTGCCGTTGCTGCCGATGCGCCGCGATACGCGATCCAAGCTGCAGAAAATCGCAACCGAAGTTGGGCTGATTACCAAGCCGGCTGCGCCTTCGCCGGACGCGGCGGAATTCTTCGTCTACGAAAACTGGCTGGCGGGCCCGCACAAGATCGTGCTCCACCGCTCGGTCTGCGGGCAGTGCAATCACGGCAAAGGGCGTCCCGCGGGACACGACGCGAATCACGCGAAGTGGCATGGCCCTTATGGAACGCTGGCCGAGGCTCGGCAGGTCGCTCACGATATGCCTGGAATTTTGATTCGCAGCGAGTGCAAGTGTATTTGAATGGCTCGATGCTGATGGTCGTTGGCTGATGCCTATCGCAATCTCGTCCGTGGCCTGTACAAGAAGACGTCTACAACGACTGATCCTCGCAACCACTCATTTTCCTCGTTGAATCACGCCACGTATACTCTTCGCGCATGACATCTCTGAAAACTTCGATTGAGCGCCTTTCTTCTCTGGGTGAGGTGGAGCACAAGCCGGAAGCGCGCGCAGCGTTTCTGGAGTTTCGCGATGCGCTCACACGCGGCAAAGTGCGCGCCGCCGAGAAGAAAGACGGCCGTTGGATCGTGAACACATGGGTGAAGCAGGGGATTTTGCTCGGTTTTCGGCTCGGGGAATTGAAAGAAATGGGCGATGACGGTCTTGCCTTTGTCGATAAAGACACCTTCCCGGTTCGGCGTTTTTCCGTTGCCGATCGAGTTCGCGTCGTGCCTGGTGGATCTTCGGTGCGGGAAGGATCGTATGTAGCGCCGTCTGTGATCTGCATGCCGCCGATGTTCATCAACGTCGGCGCCTATGTAGATGAAGGGACGATGGTCGATTCGCACGCGCTAGTTGGATCTTGTGCGCAGATCGGCAAGCGTGTGCACCTGAGCGCTGCCGCGCAGATCGGCGGAGTGCTGGAGCCGGTGAATGCAGCTCCCGTCATCATTGAAGACGATGTGTTGGTCGGCGGCAATTGCGGTGTCTACGAGGGCGCGCTCGTGCGCAGTCGCGCGGTGCTGGGTGCGGGGACGATCTTGACGCGCTCGACCCCACTGTACGATCTGGTGCGCGGTGAGGTGTACCGGGCATCGGCCGAGAGACCGCTGGAAGTTCCGGAAAACGCGGTTGTGGTGCCCGGTTCGCGTGCCGTGACCAAAGGGCCGCAGTGGAATCTGTCTTTGTATACTCCCGTGATTGTGAAGTATCGCGATGAGAAAACCGATCGCGGGATTGAGTTGGAGGAGTGGCTGCGGTAGTTGGGCGTGAGTCCAGCAATCTCGAATCCAAGGTCCTTCGCCACGTCCTCTCCGTGCCGGATCGGCCTCGAAGAAATGCCCTTCAGCTTGATAAAATATCACATTAGATTTATTCTAATTGTTCATGCAAGCCGAGGCGATTAAACGGTCCTTGGAGGGCTGCGGGTTGCGGTGTACGCCGCAGCGCTATGCCGTCATGGCATTCCTGATGGAATGCCACCGCCATCCTACGGCTGCGGAAATTTTCGAGGCCGTGAATCGAATGGATCCGCGTTCGTCGAGAGCCACCACTTATAACAATCTGCGGGACCTGGTGCAGGCGGGGTTGGTACGCGAGGTGGCGGTCGAGGGACGCTCCGCGCGCTTTGATGCGAAAGGCATGCGCCATCACCACTTCATCTGCGACCGCTGCGGCAATGTCGAAGACATCGACTGGTACAGGGTGCCCAGGCCTGCTTCGAGTTCCCTTGGTAAACGTGTGCTTCGCGAATGCGAACTTATTTTCCGCGGACTCTGCACGAAGTGCGCTCCACGGCAAGTTTCCCGTTAAGTATCGTGGCGTGTGGATCTTGATAGATGGCACATTGGCCAATCCACTGAACTGCAGTTGCGCAATGGAAAACCAGGGATGAATTCGTAGTTCGTCACAGTCTTTAGCCAATCCGAAGGAATGTAAACGTACGGAGAAGGAACTCACCACGTCAGCCGAAAGGCCGGTCAGCAATCATTAGGAGCAGAAATATGGCAACCGAAGCAAAATGTCCGTTCACCACCGCAACTCCCGCACACACGAACCGCGACTGGTGGCCCAACCAGCTGAGTCTTCAAGTCCTCCACCAGCACTCCAACCTATCTGATCCGATGGGCGAGGAGTTCGACTATGCTAAGGAATTCAAGAGTCTCGACCTGAATGCCGTAGTCAAAGACCTCCACGCCTTGATGACAGACTCGCAGGATTGGTGGCCGGCCGACTTTGGCCATTACGGGGGACTGTTCATTCGCATGGCGTGGCACAGCGCAGGCACGTACCGCATCGGCGACGGCCGCGGCGGCGCCGGGGCGGGCCAGCAGCGCTTCGCGCCGCTGAATAGCTGGCCGGACAACGTGAACCTCGACAAGGCGCGCCGCCTGCTGTGGCCGATCAAACAGAAATACGGCCGGAAGATCTCCTGGGCCGATCTTATGATTCTCGCGGGCAACGTCGCGCTTGAATCGATGGGCTTCAAGACGTTTGGTTTCGGCGGCGGCCGTGAGGACGTGTGGGAACCCGAAGAGGACATCTTCTGGGGACCCGAGGGCAAGTGGCTAGCCGACGAGCGTTACAGCGGCGACCGCGATCTTGCGAATCCACTCGCTGCCGTGCAGATGGGTCTGATCTACGTGAATCCGGAAGGACCGAACGGCAACCCGGATCCCGTTGCGGCGGCCAAGGACATTCGCGAAACCTTCCGCCGGATGGCAATGAACGACGAAGAGACCGTCGCACTGATTGCCGGCGGCCACACCTTCGGCAAGACCCACGGCGCAGGCGATGCGGCCAATGTGGGCGCTGAGCCGGAGGCCGCCAGCCTCGAGGAAC
Organism: Acidobacteriota bacterium; assembly: GCA_046728215.1. Taxonomy (GTDB): domain Bacteria; phylum Acidobacteriota; class Terriglobia; order Terriglobales; family Acidobacteriaceae; genus Gp1-AA133. Next base: position 96,020 of record JBKPEB010000008.1, read on the forward strand.
AAGGCCTGGGCTGGAAGAGCAAATTCCGCACCGGCAAAGCCGGGGACGCGATCGGCAGCGGACTGGAAGTGATTTGGACCACGACGCCGACAAAGTGGAGCAACAACTTCTTCGAGAACCTTTTCAACTACGAATGGGAGCTGACCAAGAGTCCGGCCGGCGCGCATCAGTGGAGACCGAAGAATGGCGCGGGCGCCGGCATGATGCCGGATGCGCACGATCCGTCAAAGCGTCATGCGCCATCCATGCTAACCACGGACCTCTCGTTGCGGTTCGATCCTGCTTACGAAAAGATTTCCCGGCGCTTCTACGAGCACCCGGATCAGTTCGCGGACGCGTTTGCCCGTGCCTGGTACAAGCTGACGCACCGCGACATGGGCCCGATTGCCCGTTATCTCGGCCCGCTGGTTCCGAAGGAGCCGCTGCCGTGGCAAGACCCGATCCCCCCTGTGGATCATCCGCTGGTCGGGGAGCAGGACATTGCTGCGCTGAAGGCAAAGATCCTCGCCTCGGGGCTGTCCGTTTCTCAGCTAGTCTCGACCGCCTGGGCCTCGGCGTCAACCTTCCGCGGCTCGGATAAGCGCGGCGGAGCCAACGGCGGACGCGTACGGCTCGCGCCGCAAAAGGATTGGGCAGTCAACCAACCTGCTCAACTGGCAAAGGTACTGCCGACGCTGGAAGGGATCCAAAAGGAGTTCAACAGCGCGCAGACCAACGGCAGTAAGGGCAAGAAGGTTTCGCTCGCGGACCTGATCGTTCTCGGCGGCTGCGCGGCGGTGGAGAAAGCCGCTAAGGCTGCCGGGCACGACGTCAAAGTGCCCTTCACGCCGGGACGTATGGACGCGTCGCAAGAACAAACCGACGTGGAGTCCTTCGAGCCGCTCGAACCGGCGGCGGATGGGTTCCGCAACTATAGCAATGGTAAGCAGCAGCGCCTGTCGCCTGAGGAGATGTTTGTAGATCGGGCGCAATTGCTCAAGCTTACTGCTCCGGAGATGACGGTTCTTCTCGGTGGCCTGCGTGTCCTCGGTGCCAATACCGGGAACTCCAAGCACGGCGTCTTCACCAAGAAGCCCGAGACGCTGACGAACGACTTCTTCGTCAACCTGCTCGACATGAGCACGCAATGGCAGCCGTCGAATGAATCCAACGGCTCCGGAACCGTGTACGAGGGGCGCGACCGGAAGACGAACGAAGTGAAGTGGACTGGCACCCGTGTCGATCTGATCTTCGGTTCCCACTCCCAGCTGCGGGCCCTCGCAGAGGTTTATGCGTGCGCGGACTCGAAGGAGAAATTTGCGAAAGACTTCGTGGCAGCGTGGACCAAAGTGATGAACCACGATCGCTTCGACGTCGCCTGATCTCTCAAAACACTCTTCCACTGTGACAAAGGCCACGGATCCGGGATAACGCTTCCTTGGCCTTTATGTCCTTAGGTGATTAAAGGTCGGCGCAGGACCGGAGGTGTTGGTTAGCGTCCAGCCTGCTCTTCCGCGAGCGCGCCCACCCACGGCAGTCCGAACCATTCGCCCTGGAGCGCCTTGATGGAGAGCAGGACCCAGGTGAGAAAGAGAGCTAAGCCGATTAACGTTCCGGTAAGCAACCACCCGAAGAGCCACCCGAACATCGAGGCAAGGACTCCCAACAATGCGAAGATGACTACTGCCGACCAGAAGAACACGCTTTGGAATGCATGAAAGCGCACGAATTTCCGGCCCTTATACTGTTTCAGAAACAAGAAGGCGATCGCCGGAATGAATGTCAGGTACGCCACCGCGCCGCTGACGCGATCTTGCCACTCCACCGGCGGCAGCACAATGGACGGGGACTGGGCTGGTTCGCTGTTCAGATTTGCCGACCCAGTGCTCGACTCTTCCGGGGCAAAGAAATTCCCTTCCTTCACCGGACGCCCGCACGACGGGCAGAATTCTGCCACGTCCGGCATTGAGGCACCACAGTATCCGCATGAAATCGACATAAGAAAATCGTGAGGAATCCTCGCTAGCCTTTTCAGTGGCTGATGCCGCTAGTCGCTCTATCCCCTTTGTCGCGCCTAAAGGCGCGCCCTGATACGAACCACTTGCACCACACGCCGCTTGTTCTTGACGAGCTCCGGAGGCACGCCCGGACACGAACTGTCTACACCACGCGCCGCGTGTTCTTCTTTCGGCAATCTTCGCAGACGCCGTAAATCTGAAAGCTGTGCCGAGTAGTCATGTAGTGATACTTGCGCCCGATTTCCTGCTCCAGCTTTTCCACTTCGTTCGAAAAGAATTCCACAGAACTGCCACAGGCCGTGCACACCATGTGGTGATGGCTACGGCGGTTGTACTGATGCTCGTAGCGCGCGATCCCGTCGTGAAACGCTACCTCGCTGGCCAGCCGGCATTCGGCCAACAGCTTGAGCGTTCGGTAGACCGTGGTGTACCCGATCCGCGGATCCTTCTTCTTCACCAGCCGGTGCAGTTCCTCGGTCGAGAGGTGTTCGCGGGTTTCCAGGAACGTCCGCAGGATGGTGTCGCGCTGCGCAGTCTGCTTCAATCCGACCTTCTTCAGGTGCTGGTGGAGAATGCCCTGCGCCTCGCGCACCATTTCCGGCGAGATCGAAGGCTGATCATCGATGCGTTTTTGCAACATGAGTGGATGAATCTGCGGGCCGCAGGACCGGGAAAATCCAAGGCGCCAGCCACAAACGTCCATCGGACGGCCTCAGGATACCATCCGGCTATCTTGAAAATGAAATTCAAAATCACGAACCAGCTCGGGTCTTTCCTGACGACTGGCGACTGAAGACTAGCGACTGCCCTTTACGACTGATACTCTATGGCCGGTATGAGCTTCGAAGGCATCGTCAGCGTCTTTTCTGTGCTCTGGTTCTTCGGGGGAGCCCTCTGGCTTTTGCTCTCGCCTGTCGGATTTGTCCGGTTTGCGTCGCTTGGAACGCGCCAAAGCCTTACCCCCAGCCAGATGAAAAAAGCGAGAATCCTGGGATGTGTTGGCCTGGCGCTTGCGGTCATCATCGTGCTTGAATTTCTCAACGGATACATTCGGTGATTCCTCGCTTCGCCTCCCAATTTGTTTATCGCTTCTCCAGACCCTAGAATCAATAACAATCCATGGCAACCTGGTCTCCAACCGCGACTGAAACATCAGCGCCGCCTCGCAGCTTGTTCCGCATCGTTCTGTGGATAGCGGTCGCCCTTCTGCTGATCCTGCTGGGGGCGGTTGCCTATCTGTACTACAGCACGCGCGCCGCGCTGCCCGAGTTGGACGGTAAGGCTTCGGTACGTGGTCTGTCCGCACCCGTAACTGTCGTCCGCGATGGCCACGGCGTCCCAACGATAGAGGCCAAGACGCTCGAGGATCTCTTCTTCGCGCAGGGCTATGTCACGGCGCAGGACCGGCTCTGGCAACTCGACGTGATGCGCCGTTTCGCGGGTGGAGAGATGTCGGAGATTCTAGGGACGTCTTTACTCGAGCACGATCGGGAACAACGCATCCTCGGCCTTCGGGCCACGGCCCAGGGCGGTATAGACGCCATGCCCCCACACGATCGCGCTTTCTTCGAGGCCTATGCGCGCGGCGTCAACGCATTTCTCGATTCGCATCGGGATCGCTTACCCATCGAATTCCGGCTGATGGGCTACAAGCCGGAACCTTGGAAGGTGGAAGACTCGCTGTTGTTGGGCGCCCGCATGGTCCAGGACCTGAATCATGGCACCTACAAGAGTGCGCTAGTACGGGAAAAAATTCTTGCCCGCCTCGGACCCGAATTGACCGGCGATCTGTTCGTCAACACTTCCTGGCGCGATCGGCCGCCCATCGGCAATGGCCGTCGCATCAACGATGAGCGCCCCTCGCAAAGCAACGAGGACGAGGATGACGACGAAATGGATTCCGACGTCGACAGCAATGTGGCGCGTCTTATCGAGTCGGCAATGCCCTTCACCGACATTCCAGGCCGGCCCACACTGATCCCAGGCTCCAATAACTGGGTCGTTTCTGGCGAGCACACAGTGACAGGCAAGCCGCTGCTCTCCAACGATATGCACCTCGGCCACCAGATGCCGAATCTCTGGTACGAGGCGCATCTCCACTCCGGCGACTACGATGTCATCGGCGTCACACTTCCGGGCGTGCCGTTCGTCATTGTCGGCCACAATCGCCGCGTCGCCTGGGGATTCACCAATGTGGGCCCCACGGTCGAAGATCTTTACGTGGAGTTGTTCAACGAGCAGGGCGCCTATCAGACTCCCGGAGGTTGGCAGCACCCCGAACATCGCAAGGAAGTGATTCACGTAAAAGGCGAGGCAGACGTCACGGTCGACGTGGTGCTCACGCGGCACGGTCCCATCATCACCGACCTGATCCCCGGCGAGACGCGCAAGATTGCCCTGCGCTGGACACTGTACGATTCTCTTCGCAATCCGTTCTTTGACGTGAACTCTGCCCAAAACTGGGACGAGTTTCAGAAAGCGTTTTCGGAGCTACCCGCACCCGGTCAAAACGTTGTCTACGCTGACGTCGACGGCCACATCGGATACCATACGACCGGCCACATTCCCATACGGTCGGCGGGCGATGGCAGCCTGCCTGTCAGCGGCGCCGACGACCTGCACGAGTGGAAGGGTTACATTCCTTTCGACAAGCTTCCCAGCGTGTTCGATCCGCCATCTGGAATTTTGGCCACCGCCAACTCGCGCATCTCGTCAGACAAATATCCCTACAGCATCAGCACCGAATGGGATCCGCCATGGCGAACCGATCGTATTTACCAGGTCCTTGAATCAGGCCGCAAATTTGCAGCGGCCGATATGCTGTCGCTGCAGACCGATGTTTACTCGGCTTTCGATCGTTTCTGCGCCGAGCGCTTCGTCTATGCGCTCGATCACGTGAAAAACCTGTCCCCACGCGCCCAACAGGCTCGCGACCTCATGCGGGACTGGGATGGCCGGCTGTCCACCGATTCCGCGGCGGCCACCATTGAGAACCGTGCACAGTACGAGCTACGGCGCCTTCTGCTCGCGCCCAAACTCGGCCCGGCGCCAAAGGATGCTGACAAAAAGCCGTCGGCCTCCTCTCCAGAAATTTTTAGTTGGAAAAGTTATCGCTGGTTCAGTTCCTCGATCTGGCTCGAAAACATCCTGGCGAAACAGCCGCCGCGCTGGCTGCCCAGTGGCTACCCGAACTATGAGGCGCTGCTGGCCGCCGCCGTCGATACGGCCGTCAACAGCCCGGAAGCGCCCAAGGAACTCACCCAATGGCGATGGGGAGCCTTCGCACCCATCGATATAGAACATCCCGTCTTAAGCAGGTTGCCGCTCATCGGCCGCCACACCGGTCCCGGCTTGCACGACCAGTCTGGCGGAGGACTGACTATCAAGCAGGTGGGCCGCGCCTTCGGCCCTTCCGAACGATACACTGCCGATCTGTCGGACTTCGACCAATCCACGCTCAACACCGTCACCGGTCAGGGCGGCAATTTTCTCAGCCCGTACTACATGGACCAGTGGCAGGCCTGGTACGAAGGAACAACCTTCCCTTTGCCGTTCTCCCAACAGGCGGTGGAGAAAGCGAAGCAGCATACTTTGACGTTGACTCCTCAGTAGACATCTCGCTCCAACCTCGGAAATCTTGTCCCTCATGTGAAACGATTCCTCGCCGCTGCTCACGTTTTCTAACGAGGTCTTTGGGACAACGCGATCTCAGAGATGGCTGGGGGATTCCATGACGAAACGTCTGCGGTCTGCTTTGTTACTTGCTTGCCTGTCTCGTTTGCGGGATGTGGGGGGATCCACCAATTCTCCGCCGCCAAGAGTTCTCCATGGCAATCACTTCCGGTAGTCGGCCAGCGGGAACAGCGGGCATGCCTTACGACGGATCCGGATTCGTATTGGCAGCTTCGGGTGGCGTCGCTCCCTACCACTGGACATGGACGCCGCAATCCAAGTCTTCCCTACCTGCCGGAATCAGCATTTCCGACGAGGGTTTGGTCTCAGGCACGCCAACGTTGGCCGGCGATTACAAGGTACTGGTCACAGTCGCTGATGCAGGTTCGCCTCCGTCGCAGATCAGCGTTCCGTACACCATCGGCATCGCAGGCCCGCTGGCGGTCGCCATCACCTCCAGCAATCCGCCTGGCGGAACTGCAGGCGTGGAGTACGGACCATCCAAGACCGAAGACCTTTCCTGCCGATGGAGCCCGGTACTGGGATGGCATATGGTTTGCACTCCGTGCTCCAGCGCTTGCCTATGCCAATCTCTTCCACCTTGCGGGGTCGGCAGGCCTCTGAACTGCCGCACGACCAAGTCGGTTTTTCTCGGATTCACTTTCACAGCAGGCGGAGGGGTGGGGCCCTATAGCTGGAGCGCTGTCGGCCTGCCTCCGGACCTCACCCTGGACGCAAGCACGGGGCAGACTACGGGCACACCTACACAGCCAGGAAGTTACACAGTTACCATCACGGCCAACGATTCGCAGGCCACACCCTCGCAAGTCAGCCCGGACTACGTGATTGATGTGGTCAAGCCGTAATACTTTCGACAACGATCCCAAACGCACTCGTGATGTATTACCTATGACCCGTGACCTGTCACCTGAGACTAAAAGTCGATCAACTTCACATCCACGGCATGGCCAAACACGTCGATGGAGTGCACGGTCGACAGCTTGTCGGTCGTCGTGTCGTAAATTCGCAGTTCTCCACCTTGGACAACGTAGAACTCCGTGTGATTCGTGATCGGCTGCAGGCCGGTGACGTCGCCATTGTCCGGCGGGATGATCAGATTGCCATTGTTCGTATTCAGAATCGCGAGGCAGCCCCGCTTCTCGTCGCCCGGGTTCACAGGCGCAATATTCGTGCAACCGCGCGAGCCGACGAATAGCTGCCCGTCGTCGCTGATATCAATCTTGGTGTGGTATCCATCTGGAATTACCGCGACCGGCTGCACGGGCGTGGCGGAAAGTGCCGTTAAATCGACAATCGTCAATCTTCCGCACGTGGTGGCGGTAGTGGTGGGTCCGCCGGTACAGGTGTTCGATCCCGGCGGCGGATTTCCAGCGATATAGAGTGTCTGGCCCTTGATGAAGCCGACCGTGGCGCCGCCGGGGATCGGCGTGGCTGCACCCGCAACCGGATTCGTCGGATCGTGCAGGTCCAACACCTGCACGCTTGCCTGCACGCCTCCGCATTCGGGACCGCAATTCAGGATCCAAGCCTGCGTACCATCGCTGTTGAAGAAGCCGGTGATCGGACGATCGAAGCCGGGTACAGGCCGGCAAACGACCGGATCCGGCGGCGCGGGATTGCAGTTCGCGTTTTTCTGTCCGGGCGTGATGTTGAATAGCGACACGACCGTGACCACGTCCGAGTTGTCGCTGAAAGCCAACAACTCGTTTCCATCCCCACTTTGCGCGAGATAGTGCACAGTCGGGATAGGCAAGGTCGAGGTGCTTCCGTTGGAAAGGTTGGCGACTGCAATCCCGCCGTCCGTTCCTCCTCCCGGAACCGGCGCGTTCGGAACTGCGGCGTAAGCCTTGGTGTTGTCGATAGAGATCAGGACGCTGTCGGTGTTTCCCGGAAGCGTAACGTTGGAGATCGAAGCCTTCTCCTGGACGTTGTCGATCACTTCGAAGGATGTGAACGTGTTGCTGACAGCCAACGTCAGTTTCCGATCATTCGATACCACCATCGACGCGGGTTGCAGGTTGCTGGACGACCCAATCAGCGACGCGCGGAGATCCTTGTTGGCGTCGATGATGATGAGTCCTGCCCCCAAAATGGTTCCCGAGGACACGTCTTGGGACAGCAATGCCCGAAACTTCAATCCAGTGCTCGAAGTCGTGGACTGCGGAGCCTTGTAACCACCGCAGGAGAGCAAGGTCAAGCTAGCCAGGCCACAGGCCACCAGAACGAGAACGGGTTTTCTCAAACAGGCCACTCCCAAGAGCATGGTAGAAAAAGATTTGGACGCGAAACTTTGGATTATAGCAGAGCGCATTTCGCTTCCCGCGGGGACTCTCACTGGATGCTCACCCTCGCCCGCAACCGGATGCAAAACCCGCGGTCATCTTGTATTCTCGACACACAATGGCTACCGATTTCCTTTCCCGACTGGCCAAGTCTCCGATCCTTTGCGACGGAGCCATGGGTACCCTGCTGTACGCGAACGGCGTTTTCATCAACCGTTCGTATGACGAATTGAATCTTTCTCAGCCTGAGCTGATCCACTCCGTGCATCTAGGCTACCTGCAGGCGGGAGCAGAAATCATTGAAACCAATACTTTTGGAGCGAACAGCTTCCGCCTCGGCAGGCATAGCCTGGCGGATAAAGTTGGTCAGGTGAACCGGGCAGGCGCGCGTCTCGCTCGCGAGGCTGCCAAGAGTTTCGATGTCTGGGTTGCCGGTTCGGTTGGCCCGCTGGGAATTCGAATTGAACCTCTGGGCAAAACTTCGTTCGAAGAAGCGCGCGCCGCGTTCCGCGAACAAATCGCCGCTCTCGCAGAAGGTGGCGTCGACTTACTGATCCTGGAGACTTTCGGCTACGTCGAGGAGCTTCATCAGGCCATGCTCGCGGCACGGGATGTGAATCCCAAGCTGCCGGTCGTCGCATCGGTCACGGTGGATGAGGACTCCAACTGCCTTGACGGCTCCGATCCGGAGACCTTCGCGGCGAAGCTTGCGGACTGGGGTGCCGACGTTATCGGCTGCAACTGCAGCATCGGACCGGTTGCCATGCTCGACGCCATCGAGCGTGTTCGTGCGGTGACGACCCTGCCCCTAGCCGCGCAACCAAACGCCGGCATGCCGCGCTCCGTCGAGGGCCGTAACATTTATCTCTGCTCCCCGGAGTACATGGCGAGCTACGCCCGCAAGTTTGTGGCCGCCGGAGTGCGACTCGTAGGCGGCTGCTGCGGAACTACTCCCGAGCATATCCGAACCATGAAGTCGGCGCTGCGCGCCGGGGAGGCGCGTGCCGCGCGAGTGCCGGTTTCCGCACCACATCCCGCGCCTGCGAGTGCAGCGTCGCAACCGATAGAGAAACGCTCGGTCTTGGGGAGAAAGTTGGCGACCGGGGATTTCGTCACCATGGTCGAAATCGTTCCTCCCAAAGGTACCGACGTCAGCAAGGAAGTTGAAGGCGCTCGTTTTCTAAAGTCAGTCGGCGTCGATGCCATCAACATACCGGACAGCCCGCGCGCCTCCGCGCGCATTTCAAATCAGGCACTCTCGCTGATCGTGCAGCGCGAGGCCGGCATCGAAGCGATCCTGCATTACACCTGTCGCGACCGCAATGTGCTGGGAATCCAGTCCGACCTCCTGGGCGCTGCCGCTACCGGCATTCGCAACCTGATTTGCATCACCGGCGATCCGCCGAAAATGGGCAACTATCCAGATGCGACGGCCGTCTTCGATGTGGACGCGATCGGCCTTGTCAACATTGTGCATAATCTAAATCGCGGGCTCGACATCGGCGGCAATGCGATCGGTTCTGGCACGGACTTTGTAATAGGCGTGGGGGCCAATCCGGGCTTGCCCAATATCGACGAAGAGATTCGACGCTTCGAATACAAAGTCGAAGCTGGGGCGGAGTACGCAGTCACGCAACCGGTTTTCGACTTGGCGCTGCTGGAAACTTTCCTGAAGCGGATCGAGCACTGCCGCGTCCCGGTCGTCGCAGGTATCTGGCCGCTGGTCAGCGTCCGCAATGCCGAGTTCATGAAGAACGAACTGCGGGTCTCGGTACCGGATACGATTATCGAGCGCATGGCGAAGGCATCCACACCGGACGCCGCGCGTCAAGAAGGGGTGGCAATCGCGCGTGAAATGTTGATGGCCGTCCGTGAGATCGTCCAAGGCGCGCAGATCAGCGCGCCCAACGGCAAGTATGCAGCGGCCGTCGATGTGCTCGAAGCGCTCGGCGTTGGGTCGCGGCCAACGGCTTAGACACGGACGCATGGACCCACGGTGAGAATCGTCACGCGACTGCCGCTTACAGAGTTAACCGAAGAGGCCCGCTGGAGTGCCCGTCCGGACAGACGAGTGGGGCATGCAGAAGTTGCGGAACTGCTGAGAGCAGGAAACGTCGCCTTCGTCCTGCTAATGTCGGCCTGCCCCTGCGATGGATCGCAACCACAGATTTGTTCACCTTCGGGAAAAATGAAGTCAAGCCGCACCTCGTTGACAAGGACGCTACTTCTACTTCTTGGGAGGCGTATCCCGGGGAATATTGTTACCTGGCTACCTACCGGAAAGTCGGCAAGGGTACTAAGGTAGTCGTTCTTGAAATGATCGATTGAATGGCCTGGCCCGGCCCTGCAGTATTCCTTGCCGGCTAGGTGCCAGGCGGATTCCCTTCGTCCATCGACGCACCCTGCTGCCGATCGGCGGGCGCCTCAACATCAACGATATCGATCGTTGTAACCACAAATTTACGCATTCCCCGGCAACCGGACTGGATTACAATTGTGGCAGGAGTTCCCTTTGCCAAAGTTTGAAGAATGCCTGCAGCGCCTGGAGAAGATCGTCCAGGAGTTGGAGAAGGGCGATGCGCCGCTGGAAAAATCGCTTACCCTTTTCGAAGAGGGCATGCAACTTTCGTCGGCGTGCCGAAAAGAACTCGAACAGGCAGAGGGCAAAGTGGAAATCCTGCTGAAGCAGAACGGCAAGCTTCAGGCGGTTGCGTTCGAGCCGGATTCCGAGAAAAGCTCGGCTCTTCGTTAGCGAGCTTCCGGTTCCAAGGCTTGTCGTCGTAATGTCTGCAGTCTTTGCACTCTGCAACGCGAGGGCGGTTACTGCAGCCTCTCCCACCGTGCACGGTACGGTTGAATCAGGGGGTCGTATGCAAGCCCTGACTATCATCGTGTTCCAGCGCGATCCGCGACTGGCACAAGCTCTATCTTCCACTCTCAGCCTTCATTACCACGCGGTGCACGTCGCCGCATCCGTGGAGGAATTGCGCGTCGACCTTGCCCGTTACCGGGCCGACGTTGCCGTGCTCGACATCGAGGCTTCCTGCCTGGCGGAAGTGGAACATTTGCATCGTGAATTCCCCGGTGTCTCCATTGTCTGCACGCATCGGGTCGCAGACGAAGAAATGTGGGCCGCGGCTCTCAACGCCGGCGCCAGTGACATGTGCCCGGCTTGCGACACGCAAGGCATCGCCACGTCGGCCGAGCGCAACGCGCCCTATGCACAGGCCGGGGCTACCGCGTAAGAACGAATATCGTTGGATTCCAAGGGGACGCTGCCAGGCGTCCCCTTTTTGCGGCTGGCGGGCGAAGAACACCGGCAGTCCGTTTTATTCCTATAAAGGCAGTATCAGAAATTTGGAGCGGGAGACCGGGATCGAACCGGCGACATCCAGCTTGGGAAGCTGGCGTTCTACCGCTGAACTACTCCCGCTCACGACGGTAGCTGAGCCGAGACTACCACCGAGGGAGAGTTGGCTGCAATATCGGGATCCGTAGGCGCGGACTTCCACCGCTGATTGCTGATGTTAAGCTGGAGTCCTGCGCGAAATCTCCCGATGCAACCAGATGCGTGCGGTCATCCACTCCCGGGATACGGTCGCCGGAGAAATGCCGAGCACTTCCGATGTGTCATCGATCGAGAGTCCGGCAAAGAAGCGCAACTCCACAATGCGGCTCTGCTGCTCGTCGAGCTTAGCCAGATCCTGAAGCGCATCGTCAAGCACCAGCACATCGAGGTTCGACGGCTGCGCCACGAGCGAGCTCTCTTCCAGAGTAATCCTGCACGCGTTGCCCCCGCGCTTGGCGGCCTGATGCCCTCGCGCGTACTCCACCAGAATTTGCCGCATGAGCCGGGCTGCAACTCCAAAGAAGTGTGCGCGATTCTGCCACTGCGGCAATTTTTGTCCCACCAGGCGGACGTAAGCTTCATGCACGAGGGCCGTACTTTGCAAGGTGTGATCGGAACGCTCCCGCTGAAGGTAGCCGTGAGCCATGCGGCGTAGCTCCGCGTAAACGATGGGCATCAGCGCATCGAGCGCTTCCCGGTCCCCATCGCGCCAGCGCACCAGCAACTGGGTTACTTGATCCGAAGGGTCTTGGTGCACAGGCCGCGTCCCCCAAAGCGCCACGGGGGTTGGCGCAACGTGCGCAAAGCATATATCGGCTCCGGTTATGGTGTCAAGATACTGAAAACACTAGATTTACCAGTTCGGGCAGCCCTGCTTGAAGCAAACTCTCTCTCCCCGCCATCCTGCTTTCTTGGTTGATCTGTCCATCTCGCTCCGACAAAAACTTACGGAACCCTGAGACCTTTTGTTCGCGGTTTACGCATTACCAGTCAGGAGAGCAGTCGTTCCCCGGTTCGGCCCGGATTGAGGGGAGGTCGACCGGGGACTCTTCTCAAGCTGCTCCCTTAAAGCCAAACGATTCCAAGGAGTCCCATATGTGCTGCAAGTGGATGCGACAGCTCTCCTGCATGCTCGCCCTGCTGCTGGCCGCCATGGCCGCGCAGGCCGAAGACCTGCATTTCAAGAAAAGCATTTCCGTCGGCGGCAACGTCGTTTCAAACAGCGAGTCGTCCATCAAGGGCGCACGCACCCGGGAAGTGAACCAGGGGCCTGCCGGTTCGATGGTCACTCGCCGACAATGCGATTTGAAACGGACCGTCACACTGAACGACCAGGCACAGAGTTACTTGGCCGTGAATGACCCGCAGGATGCTGCGGCCGCTCGCGCAGCCGCGTTGGTGACCGGCGCACCTGTGCCGGAGGAAAAGAAGGCGGGGGGACGTGTCGAAGTCACCGCGACGATCGCCGATACCGGCGAACGCAAGCAGATGTTCGGACTAAACGCGCGTCACCTCAAGACGAAGGTCGTCGAAAAATCTTCCGATGACGCCTGCACCAAGGTCGACCAGACGTTCGAGGTTGACGGATGGTACGCAGACTTGGGCAAAGACGTGGCCAGTTGCGCCTCCTCGATGGCGCCACCCGTTCGCCAGAGCCAAGGCTGCCAGGACGCGATCGTCGAGCATCACAGCGGCAGCGGCAAGCCCGGATATCCCTTGGTACAGAACGTCACCATGCACAATCCGGACGGAAGCACTATGACGGTGAGCATCAACGTCACCGAGGTCAGCAAGCAGCCGCTGGACGCCGCATTATTCGACGTACCCGCCAGCTACAAGCAGGTGAATTCGTTTGCCGAGCAGCCGACGACGGCACAAGGCTTCATGCCTCCGGCTCAGCAAGGAAATCCGTATGCTGCGGCAGCGGCGGGGAATGCCACAAGCCAGCAGATGATGTCGCAGTATGCGGCTCAAGCTGCGATGGGCGCGGGTGGCATGGGAAACATGGCGAACATGATGCCACCGGGGGGAAATCAACCGGCCAGCGCTCCTATCGCGATTCCGCAGGCGCTGGGCCCGAAAGCTCCCGGCAAGATACGTATCGGCGTGGCTCCACCGGACGCACAAGTTGGCCAAGGTAACAACGCAGCCGCTGACTACAGCACGCCGATTCGCAACGCAATGATCCTGCTGATGAACGGCCCCGCCGTCGAAATCGCGGCGCTCGACTCGCGCGTCGCCATGCAACTGCAAGCGGAAGCGCAGCAGAAGCAATGCGACTACATCCTCTACTCCAGCGTAGCCGTGAAGCATGCGCAGAGCAGCGGCTTCGGAAAGTTCGCGAAGATGGCCGCACCGATGGCCAGCATGACGCCGATGGGCGCGATGGCCCACGGCATGGGTGGCGCCATGGCAGCCACCGCGGCATCAGCAGCCGCCTCGGCGGCAGCCCAGGCTGCACAACAGCAGGCTATGAACCAGGTGATCAGCCAGCTCTCCGGGTTCAATGGTCAGATCAAATCCAAGGATAACGTGACGGTGCAGTATCAGCTCGCCCAAACAGGAGAGGCGTCTCCGCTCGTGCAGAATTCCCTGCAGGACAAAGCGAAGTCCGACGGCGAGGATGTGCTGACACCCCTACTACAACAAACCGCGAACACTGTACTTACACAGGTCAGCACGAAGAAGTAAGGGGCAAGGGGGCGGGATCTCTTGGGGAAGTTCCGCCTCCAACTTAAGTTTGGGAAATTGTGAGTGGCAATATTGAGGAATTGGGAAATTGAGTATTGGGGAATTTGTAATTTGGTGATTTGAAAGCAACGCGGCTCGATCGTTCGCTCGTTTCTAGGACCTCGGGACTCGGCTTTAAATTACAAATTACCCGATTACCAAATTACAACTTTCTCAATTTCCCAATTCCTCACTGCTGCACATAGGTCGCCCTCCGAATAAACTCCCCCGCGCCTGCTCGTCCTAAGAACAGGTCCCGCTCCACGATCACTTGTCCGCGCGATAACACGGCGTCGGGCATGCCGGTCACTTCGATGCCTTCAAACATGGAGTAGTCGACGCGCATGTGATGGGTCTTGGAACTGATGGTGTGCTTGCGGTCGGGATCGAAGATCACAAGGTCGGCGTCGCCGCCAACGGCGATGGTCCCTTTGCGAGGGTAGAGGCCGAAGAGCTTGGCGGGTGTCGTCGACACTAGTTCGACGAAACGGTTTACAGTGAATCGACCCTTGGCAACGCCGCCCGAGTAGATAAGGCTCATGCGGTGCTCGATGCCGGGGCCGCCATTCGGGATTTTCGTGAAGTCGTCCTTACCAAGTTCTTTTTGCTCCTTGAAGCAGAAGGGGCAATGATCGGTGGAGACGACTTGAAGGTGATCCTGCTTGAGTCCGTTCCAGAGTTTTTCCTGGTGCCACTTCTCGCGCAGCGGAGGCGTGAACACGTACTTGGCACCTTCGAACCCAGGCGCATCCATGTTTTCGAGCGACAGGTAGAGATATTGCGGGCAAGTCTCGGCGTACACGGGCAGGCCGCGGTCGCGCGCCTCGCGAATTTTTTCCAACGCGTCGTTACAGCTCAGGTGAACGATGTAAACGGGCGCTCCAGCCATCTCCGCAAGAGCGATCGCGCGCCCAGTGGCTTCAGCTTCCGCCGTGGTGGGTCGAGTTAACGCGTGATACTTCGGAGCCTTTTTCCCATCCGCCAGCGCCTGCTGGACGATGACGTCGATGGCGTTGCCATTTTCCGCATGCATGCAGACCAGGCCGCCGTTTTTCGCCGTGGCGCGAAAAGCCTTGAAGATGCTGGCGTCATCGAGCATGAACACGCCGGGATAGGCCATGAACAGCTTGAAGCTGGTCACCCCTTCGCGGACCAGCGCATTCATCTCCTCGAGTTGCGCGGATCCGAGGTCGGTGATGATGCAGTGGAACGCGTAATCGCTGACGGCTTTGCCGGAGGCTTTCTGCATCCAGGCGTCAAACGCTGTGCGCAGGGTCTGGCCTTTGTACTGGATGGCGAAGTCGATGAGCGTCGTGGTCCCGCCGAACGCAGCGGCTCGCGTGCCGGTTTCAAAATCGTCGGCACTGGTCGTGCCTCCGAAGGGCATATCAAGATGCGTGTGTACGTCGATGCCTCCGGGCAGAATATACTTCCCTTTTGCATCGATCACCTTCTTCGCGTTCTCACGCGACAAGGCCTTTCCGATGGCTTCGATCTTTCCCCCGTTGATGGCGATGTCGCTGGAGTAGGTGTCGGTCGCGGTCACCACGCGGCCATTGACGACGAGCGTATCGAAGCCCATTGCGGACATCCTCCCGATAAAAAGCCGAGTCGGCATTGTATGTTAAACTGCCCCACCTTCGGGCTACCGCTGTGTCCCTCCGTGTCCTCCGTGGTTCCAGATCGTTTTCAACCACAGAGAGGACGGAGGTGCACGGAGAAAACCCAAGGACGGGAGTTCCCCATGCAATTCGGCATCACGATCAAGCCTGACATGTCGGTCGAGCGGATTGTCGCGTTGACGCGGCAAGCCGAAGACGCCGGCTTTGAATACGGATGGATTTTCGATTCGCACGTGTTATGGCTCGAGCCGTATCCCATGCTCACGCTGATGGCCGCGAACACGAAGAGGATGAAGCTCGGCCCGTGCGTGACCAATCCCGCGGTGCGCGACCTGACTGTAACGGCGAGTCTGTTCGCCACGCTCAACCTGATCTCGAGCGGCCGCATGCAACTGGGCATCGGTCGCGGCGACAGTTCACGGCGTGTGCTGGGAAAGAAGCCGGTTGGCGCGGGCGATCTGGAGCGTGCGGTGAAGACGTTGCGTGCGTTGATGTCGGGTAAGGAAGTCGAGTACGAAGGCCAGCCCACACGTCTCACTTGGGCGCAGGTACCGCCGCCGGTGTGGATCGCAGGTTACGGTCCCAAAGTCCTCGACATGGCCGGACGCATCGCCGACGGAGTGATCCTGCAATTCGCCGATCCCGATTTGATCGAGTGGTGCTTAGGATTCGTGAAGAAGGGAGCGGAGGCGGCGGGTCGCGATTACAAAAAGATTGAAGTCATGGCTGCCGCGCCCGTATGGATCTCCGACGATCTGGAACATGCGCGCAAGCAGGTACGCTGGTTCCCTGCCCTGGTGTCGAATCACGTGGTCGACTTGCTATCGCGCTACAAGCCCGAGGAGTTACCACCTGCATTGACGTCGTATGTCAGCAATCGCGGCGGATACGACTACCAGCAGCATTGCGAAGTCGATAGCAGCAATTCGACATTTGTTTCCGATGACGTAGTGGATCGATTCTGCGTGGTCGGACCTGCCGAAGCTCATCGAGAGAAACTGCGCCGGCTCGCGAAGCTGGGAGTGACGCAGTTCAATGTGTACCTGATGTGCGGGGAGGAAGAGGCGACGCTGGAGGGGTATCAGAAGGAGATTTTGCCATCATTATCAGGGCGCGACGACGTAGAGCCTGATTATTTCGGGTGAAAGTAGGTCCCTCGGAACAAATGCGAACGATTTAGGTTCTGGAACGTGAACGGAATCGACGGATCGCGAAATAAATCCGGGCCGGATTGCAGTTGATAGTGCAGGTGCGGTCCGAACCAATCGCCTGAATTTCCGAGACGGCCGATCAACTGGCCCTTCTTCACGTGGTCTCCGGCTTTGACCATGACCGAGCCTTCCCGCATGTGCATCATGACGCTGAACTCGGAATTGCCGTGGTCAAGGATCATGCAATTCCCCGCGACCGCGAACACGGGATCGTGCTGCGAATCGAGCATCTTCTGATCCAGTCCAGAACTGCTTGTGTTGTTCGGTACATCATTACGAACATAGACCACCGTACCGTCGGCCGGTGCGATAATTTCGCGATCCCATCCGGCCTAGGATGCGTTCTCATCCTGATCGTTCAATTGGGGCGCGTAGTTCGGATCCAGGCCGAGCACGCCGACGGCAAACTGGTTAGCATAGCCGGCGTGACCGCCATCGTTCACCCATCCCTGCATCACGAGCGCCGGGCCACGAAATGGAAAGATCAATGCGGTCTTCTGCTGGTACACGAAGATCGGGACGTCGGCAACGGACTCTTCCTCCCGCTAGATGTAGTCATCGAGAGCGTGACGCGAGCGCGGTCTACCGCAAGCTTCTTCAGAACCGTAGCCACGAGCCGAACATCGAACGCTTCCTTCAGCAGAAGATTTCGGCGGGCTGACGCGGCCGGAGCACCTTCAGGAACGCGGAAGCTCGTGAGGTCATTTTCTCGAGAGCCGCCTCGGGGAATTCTTCCATGCCAACGAGGAGGGAGGCGTTCAAGATGCGCCACGGAGCGCCTTGGCATCGCGTCACCCCCTGTAAAGATAGTTACATGCTAAAGCGACGATTCCGGCACAGGCATTCCCGGCACGCCCTGCAGCCTCATCAACCCGTAATACGCCACGAACGACACCGCAAATCCCACGAACCATGAATAGTCGTAGAGTGAGCGCAGCGCCGGGACGGCGAGTCCTATCAGCGCGGTCCCCGCTCCCGCACCGAGCGCCAGGATCGCATTCCAATTGAAGCCGTGCTGGTACTCATAGACACCGCCGCGCAGGTACAAGTCTTCGACCTGCAACTCGCATCTGCGGATCACGAAGTAATCGCAGATCATTATGCCCGCCACTGGGCCGAGGAAGGCGGCGTATCCACCCAGCCACCCTAGGATGAACGTTTTGTAATTGGCCAGCAGCTTCCACGGCATCATGGCGATGCCCATGAAGCAGGTGATCACACCTCCGGTGCGGAAGCTGATGCCACGCGGCCAAAGATTCGAAAAGTCGTTGGCGGGTGAAACGACGTTCGCGCCAATGTTCACGTTCAGCGTCGCCAGCAGAATCGCCACCAGCGAAATCACAACTGCGATCGGCGAGTGGAAGCGGGCTAGAAGTTGAACCGGATCCCAGATGGCCGTTCCGTAGATGACGACCGTAGCCGAAGTAACCAGAATTCCGATCAGCGAATACAGCGTCATGGTCGTCGGCAAAGCAAGGGCCTGTCCGATCAGCTGCTGCCGCTGGCTGCGGGCGAAGCGGGTGAAGTCGGGGATGTTGAGGGACACCGTTGCCCAGAACCCTACGGTCGCGTTGAGCGCAGGCACTAAGAATTTCAGAAAGTCTGGAAAGGTTGCGAATCGCGAGGGGGCCGACAACATGGGGCCGAATCCGCCGGCGGTCGTATATGCCCAGCCGAGCAAGAGCAATCCCACCGCGAGCAGAACCGGCGCGCTGATGCCCTGCAGGAAGCGGATGTACTCGATGCCTTTCAGAATCACGGCCAGGTTGATCAGCCAGAACACGAAGAAGCAGATGGCAGTGCCATGCTCGACGTGCGCCCATCCGGGAAAGAGGATGGTCAGCAGGCTGCTCACTGCTTCGCCGCCCACCCAGGTCTGGATGCCGAACCATCCGCAAGCCACCAGAGCTCGCAGCACCGCTGCGACGTTCGCGCCCAGCACTCCGAACGAAGCCCGCGCCAGCACTGGAAACGGCACACCGTAGCGGGCGCCGGGGTGCGAGTTCAGCAGCATGGGCACCAGGACGATCGTGTTGCCTAGAAACACCGTGAACACCGCCTGTTTCCAGTTCATGCCGCCCTGGATCAGGCTCGCCGCGAGCATATAGGTCAGGATATTGACCGACATCGATATCCAGAGTGCGGCGTAGTTGTACGTGCCCCAGTGGCGCTGGGCGGGAGTGGTGGGGGCTAGGTCGGGGTTGTAGAGGGGGCTGTTTTGGATTCGGGAAAGATCCATAGTGTTG
Source organism: Acidobacteriota bacterium (assembly GCA_046728215.1). Taxonomy (GTDB): domain Bacteria; phylum Acidobacteriota; class Terriglobia; order Terriglobales; family Acidobacteriaceae; genus Gp1-AA133. The sequence goes on from JBKPEB010000008.1 coordinate 115,150, forward strand.
GGGACTAGTTCTCAGTTCCCAGTTCTCAGTTGCCAGCAAAACCTAGATTCTCCGACTGAGAACTGAGAACCGACAACTGAGAACTGGTTTTCTCAATCAGCCGCGGCAGCTCTTCCCGTCTGCTCTGTCAGTGGCTCGTAAGTCTCCGGCCGCCGGTCGCGGAAGAACTGCCAGGTCCGGCGCACTTCGGTGATCATGTCGAGATCCAGCTCGGCAACGACCACCTCGTCTTTGTCGCGGCTGGCTTGCGCGATGATCTTGCCGCGCGGATTGCAGAAATAGCTCTTACCGTAAAACTCCCCGATGCTCCAGGGCTTCTCGGTGCCTACGCGGTTGATCGCGCCAACGAAGTATCCGTTGGCCACGGCATGCGCCGGCTGCTCAAGTTCCCACAGATATTCCGACAATCCCGCCACTGTCGCCGACGGATTGAACACAATCTCTGCGCCGTTCAGGCCGAGGATGCGTGCGCCTTCAGGAAAGTGCCGGTCATAGCAGATGTAGACCCCGATGCGCGCGTACTTGGTGTCGAACACGCTGTATCCCAGATCGCCGGGTGTGAAGTAGAACTTCTCCCAGAAGCCGGGATGCACGTGCGGGATGTGATGCTTGCGGTACTTGCCGAGATACTTCCCGTCGGCGTCAATGACGGCGGCGGTATTGAAGTAGAGGCCGGGCATCTGCTCTTCATAGATGGGGACGACGATCACCATGCGGTGTTTGGCGGCGATCTTCTGCATGAGCTTCGTCGTCGGGCCGTCGGGGACGCGCTCGGTCAGCTCGTACCAGCGCGTGTTTTGTTCGGCGCAGAAATACGGTCCGTAGAACAGTTCCTGAAGGCAGAGGATTTTGACTTTCTTCTTGGCGGCCTGCTCGATCATTTTGAGGTGCTTGTCGATCATGGCCTTCTTGATGGCAGACAACGGCTGTCTACCGTCCAGTGGAGTCTTCGCCTGGATGAGGCCGCAGCGCACGACGCGGGACATAAAGCACCTCCGAGGAGTGACAATATAGCACTCCACCGTTTGCTATCATACGCGGCGTGCCGCGCCCCTTCCTCATTGATACTGACACTGCTTCTGACGATGCCGTCGCGCTCATCATGGCGCTGCGCGCGCCCGACGTTGAGGTGGTCGCGATCACCACGGTCGCGGGGAACGTGCCGGTAGAACAGTCGACCCGCAACGCGCTGTATGTCGCTGAGATTTGTGGAAGTGACGTTCCCGTCTATGCGGGTGCCGATAAGCCTTTGCTGCGCCCTTATCAGAATGCGACATGGTTCCATGGCGCGGACGGCTTGGGCGAGCACGGGTACCCGCCGCCCAAAAGATCAATGGAACGTTGGCACGCAGCCGATGCCATCATTGCAGAAACGGAAGAGCATACGGGGCTGACGATCGTCACGCTGGCGCCGCTCACAAACCTGGCTCTGGCCCTCGCGAGAAAGCCGTCGATTGCCGGAAAGATTGGCCGTTGCGTGATCATGGGTGGCGCACCCTGTTGCGAGGGCAATGTTACGCCGGCAGCGGAGTACAACATCTGGGTCGACCCCGAAGCGGCGAGGTTGGTGGTGCGCAGCGGAATTCCTGTGGAATTGATTGGCTGGCATTTGTCCCGTGGCGAGTCGGTGCTCAACGATCGCGACATTGCGGCGGTCGAAGCGTTGAAGACTCCGCTGGCGCATTTCGCCATCGAATGCAACAGCCACGCGCGTACCGCCTACAAAGTGCAGACCGGCGAGGACGGCATTTCCCTGCCCGATCCGGTGGCGATGTGCCTGGCGTTGGATCCAACGGTCGGGACCTCGTGGAGTTCGCACTATGTCGACGTTGAGACTCAGAGCGAACTCACGCGCGGTATGACCGTGGTCGATCGGTTGAACGTTGCAGAGGACGAGCGCAACCGCCAGGAATGGGTAGCAGTCCTTGAAAAGAAAGGCAAGGCCAAGGTTTGTTGGACCATGGACGTGCAGCGCTGGAAAGCGGCGTTGTTCAGGGCTTTGGGTGAAGGAAAACCTTGAACTGAAAAGCACGCGAAGGCTTCGCGAAGACCGCAAAGACTAGCGTTTCGTCAGGCAAGAGTCACTATTTCGTCGCAGGAGACAGTTCATTTGAAGACAACTGAAAACGGCTCAATGGACGCGGGAAAGAGCAACCGCCGGAAGTTCTTGAAGACAGGTTTGGTCGGCGGAACAGCCGCTGCGGTGTATCCAGCCTTCGCTGCCGCTCGAGAGATCGCGCCTGCCTCTCCCACTCCCGACGTAAAGCCGTTCGAGTTGGAAGAAATCACCATCGATGATCTGCAGGCCGGCATGAACTCGGGCAAATACACCTCGGCCTCGATCACTGAGCTCTATCTCGCGCGCATCGACGCCGTCGACAAGCACGGCCCGGCAGTCAACAGCGTAATCGAAATCAATCCCGACGCCCAGGAGATCGCGGAAGCGCTCGATCGCGAGCGCAAGGAAAAAGGGGCGCGCGGCCCGCTTCATGGAATTCCAGTCCTGATCAAAGACAACATTGACACCGCCGACAAGATGATGACGACCGCCGGATCACTGGCTCTAGTCGGCGCCCCCAAGCCACCACGCGACTCCTACGTCGCGGCGCAGTTACGCAAAGCCGGTGCCGTCATTTTCGGAAAAACGAACCTCAGCGAGTGGGCCAACATTCGCTCCAGCCATTCTTCCAGTGGGTGGAGCGGCCGTGGAGGCTTGACTCGCAACCCCTACGCGCTCGACCGGAATCCCTGCGGCTCGAGCTCCGGCACGGGCGCCGGCGTGTCCGCCAATCTCGCCGTCGGAGGAATCGGTACCGAAACCGACGGCTCCATCGTCTGCCCGTCCTCCGCTAATGGCCTGGTGGGTATCAAGCCGACGGTGGGCCTGGTTAGTCGTACCGGCATCATCCCCATCTCGCACAGTCAGGACACGGCCGGCCCCATCTGTCGCACGCTGCGCGACGCTGCCATACTTCTCGGCACGCTCACCTCCGTAGATCCCGACGACCGTGCAACCTCCGTCAGCCAGCGCAAGGCGTACACGGACTACACGCAGTTTCTCGATCCGAAAGGACTGCAGGGCGCCCGCATCGGCATACCGCGCAAATACTTTGGCTTCAGCGAGAGTGTCGATGCCCTGATGGCCGACGCGATCGATGTGATGAAAAAACAGGGTGCGGTCATCGTGGATCCCGCAGAAATCGAAACCTTCGGCAAGTTCGATGACACCGAGACCCTGGTGCTCAACTACGAACTGAAGGCCGATATCGAAAAATATCTCGCACGGCTGGGGCCGGCCTCGCCCATGAAGAACCTGAAGGATCTCATCGAATTCAACATCCAGAACTCACCGAAAGAAATGCCCTACTTCGGCCAGGATATTTTTCTGAAATCGCAGGAATTGGGTCCGCTGACCACCCGCGAATATATCGACGCGCTTGAGAAGAACCATCGCCTGACGCGATTGGAGGGCATTGACGCCGTGATGGACAAGAACAAGCTCGACGCGCTGGTTGCACCTACCGGCGGCCCGGCGTGGGTGACCGACCTCATTTCTGGCGATCATTTCGGGGGGGGAAGTTCGAATGCCGCCGCAGTGGCGGGCTATCCCAACATCAATGTGACGGCGGGATACTCGTTCGGACTACCCGTAGGAATTTCCTTCTTCGGACGCGCCTGGAGCGAGCCGACTCTTCTGAAGATCGCTTATGGATTCGAGCAGGCCACCCAGGTTCGCAAAGCGCCGAAATTTCTGCCGACGGCGGAATTAAAACGCTGACAACCAGAGAGGACACACAGAGAGCCTCTTCTTCTGTGCCCCCTGTATCCTCGGTGGTGGAAAACCCTTGTCGGCGAACCGAAAAATCATGTCAGAACGCAGATTGGAAATTTTAGATGGAAACCCCAAACTGGAAGCAGTGCTCGCACCGATGAACTTGCAATCTGAAATCCAAAGTCTTCATCCGAAGTTGCGCTGTTCTTTCCTGTCTATTCGAACCGAATGCTTTTGATGCTATTCGCGATCTCAACCATGTCTTTTTCCGACTGCGCAAGAAAATCGAACCCCACCAGGTAGTCACCCATGACGGTGATGTAGCGGGCCTGGTAGTTTCCGGCCGCGTTCACCAACTGGACGCGGGCGAAGGAATGTCCTTCGATCTGCAATTCGTGAGGCCGGACCAGAATCTCATTGTGCTTGCCCGTCACGAGCAGCTGGGCGTGATCCATAGCCTTATCCAGGGGTGGGACGCGGCGATGCGCCCAGATGTTGATCCGCGGAAGAACGGGGCTGGCCAGCGAATCGAGGCCGCCGGGCGAAGCTGCCATCAAGCTGTAACGCTCGGGCACGGCAGGCTTGCTCGGTGATGGGTTCGTCGCCGAAGCACTTTTCCCCGCTTTTGCCGACGTCTTCTTTACGGCCGCCAGCGCCGTCCTCGACCGCTCTATGTCCTCCTGCATCGCAATTTGGTTGGCGGTCATGCGAGTGGCGTCGTCGAGAGCTTTCCAACCGGCCGGCAGCTCATAAGTGAATTTGAAGTAAGGGGACTCAAAGGTCGACCCAGTAACTTTCGCGGCGTCAACCGCAGGTTCATTGGCTGGCTTTGTGCTCGACTGCTCTTCAGAAGTCGTGGCCGTCGTTCCGGCGCCAGGCTCAGTCTTCGGCACAGGCTTCTCTTGTGCCAACACCGGAAAAGCTGCGGAAATCGTCAACAAAATCAAGCCTAAACAAGAAAATCGCATCGTTCTCCTTCCTTAAAAAGTGAGCATATCTATGGCTTTCCCAGCCTGTCAATGCAACTTGAGTAACCACCTCCCTACAACCTGCGCGACCACCGCACCAATCTCACCGCAATAAGAAAGCCTCGTGTCGCGACACAAGGCTTATAGGAACTTTAGAAAGCAATACGCGACAAGCGCACCAAGCGGCTAGTCGTAGTACTCCAGCCCCAGGTGGGTGATCAGTTCTTCCCCGCGCAGGTGGCGCAAAGTGTTCTTCAGCTTCATCAATTGGATGAACAGATCGTGCTCTGGATAAAGCCCGGGGGCGGTCATCGGACTCTTGAAGTAGAAACTCAGCCACTCCTGAATGCCAAGGCCTTTCAGCTCAGGCGTGCGCTGCGCCAGATCGAGGAACAGCACGAGGTCCAGCACGATCGGCGCCGCCAGAATTGAATCGCGGCACAAGAAATCGACCTTGATCTGCATGGGATAGCCCAGCCATCCGAAGATATCAATGTTGTCCCAACCTTCTTTGTTATCACCGCGTGGCGGGTAATAGTTAATGCGGACCTTGTGCGTAAAATCGCCGTACAGGTCGGGATAAAGTTCCGGCTGCAGGATGTGTTCCAGCACCGACAGCTTCGATTCTTCCTTGGTCTTGAAAGAGCCGGGATCTTCCAGCACTTCTCCATCGCGGTTGCCCAGGATGTTGGTCGAGAACCATCCCGCAAGTCCCAGCATGCGGGCCTTGAAACCGGGGGCGAGGATGGTCTTGATCAGCGTCTGGCCGGTCTTGAAATCTTTTCCGCAGATGGGTGCTTCGTGCTCGCGCGACAGGCCGTGCAGGGCCGGGACGTCAACCGTGAGGTTGGGAGCCCCGTTCGCGAATGGCACACCTTCCATCAATGAAGCGTAGGCATAGATCATGGAGGGCGGAATGTTTTCGTCGTTTTGGAGAAATGCCTTTTCCAGGCTCTTCACCGATTGGTGGACAGCACTCGGCTGGATGAAACTCTCGGTCGAGCCGCACCAGATCGTGATCAGCCGCGACGCTCCGGAAGATTTGCGGAACTGCCGGATGTCGTCGCGCACCTGCTCGGCGAGATCCATCTTGTTCTTGCCCTTTTTGACGTTGGGCCCGTCGATCATCTTGACATAGTTGTGATCGAAGACAGCTTTACGCGGAGTGATCTTCTGGAGGAAGGGCTTGATCTGCTCGAGCAAGTAACGATCGAGTACGCCGGCCTTGCTAGCGGCGTCGAACATGTTGTCTTCGAAGATGTCCCAGCCCGTGAAGACCAGATCATCCAGGGCGGCGAGGGGAACGAATTCCTTGATCTTGGGCGAACGGCCGTCGGTGCGCTTCCCGAGGCGGATGGTGCCCATTTGCGTCACTGATCCGATGGGTTTCGCGATGCCCTTTCGGATCGCCTCGACGCCCGCCACAAACGTCGTGGCCACCGCGCCCATGCCCGGGATCATGACACCCAACTTTCCCTTGGGCACCTGCAATTCGCCCGCTTTTTTCTCGCTGCGCTGCTCTTTGACTTCGATCCGCGGTTTCGCGGACTCGGAACGTGTCGCCATAGAGGCCACTTCCTTATTCGTCTAAGTTATGTAAGGCAAACGGATATGTTCTCGTATTGCAGCACTGTTTGGCAATATCGAGGGAGCGAGCGGGCACAGATCGGGGCTTATACGCGGAATTCGGCAGTAAAGTGCGCCCGCGATTTCGGGGGCGGGAAGTCTCGCGCCCCTCTCTTACTTCTCCAGTTCCACCATCTTGATCGGCAAATCCCAATGCGCTTCCAGAATCGAGAAGCGCCGCTCCTCTTCGTGCTGGTAGGTACCCTGGTCGGGAAAGAGTTGCTTCTTCAAGGCATCCTCATCGAAGGCTTCGTTGGCGACCGTGGCGTTCTTGAAAACGATGGTGACCCGGTAGTCCCAACGGCCGTCTTCGGTGGTGTGATAGCGCGGTTGATCCATCCACACCTTGAGCATGCGGCCCATCTCGACTTCTTTCTTGAGCAGTGGGTAGTGATTTTTCTTGAACAGGTTGAGAAATTCCTCGGCATGGCCCCAGCGCGTTTTGTAGTAGTACTCCACGACGAAAGGCTTATCTGCAGACGATGGCGCGGCTTGGGCACGGGCCGTAACCGGAATGAGCATGGCAGTCAAAAACAGGGCAGCAATGCCACGAGACATAAAGCCTCCTGTCACAAACGAATCTCCTGCTTGTACACTCTTCCCCGCGGATTGGTCAAAGCAGCCCGCGATCTAGCGAAGCGCCTCCCCTCATGGTCATCTCGAGTCAAATGAGGCAAAGACGAATCCAGTCGAGAGACCTTGTGTTCTGCGTTAGAGTCACAAGCCGCGAAAGGCGAGACAATACGTGATGCATGAAGAAAACAGCGAAGACGCCATCCACGCTTTGTTCGAAGCCGGAGACCGCGCGCTGATGAGTGCTGATATCGTAACCCTCGAACGCATCTTCGCGGACGATTACGTCCAATACGATCCGTCCGGCAGATTCTTCACGAGGCAGGAAGTCTTGGAGAACCTGCGCAGCAGCACAGTGCGTTATCCTTCGATCGTGTCCACTGCACGTAAGATTCGTCTGTTCGGTGACATGGCGATAGTGCACGGATCCGAACTGGACGAAGTCGAGGCGGATGGCCGCCGCTTTTCCGTGCGCTATTTGTACATGGATGTTGTTTGCAAGCGTAATGGGCAATGGCAAATCGTAGGGTCACAATTAGTGAAGTCGGAGGAGTAAGGCAAGGTAGGCCGCGAGAAGCTAGCAGCCAGTAGCAACTTCGCTGCTACTCTGCCGCCTGCATCCGGTGCTGCCAGTGTGACCACAGGAACCATCCCACCGCCGCCACCAAAACCACACCAATCACGGCATCGAACTGGTGGAAGTACTTGCCCAAGCTGCGCCAGTTTTCCCCGAGCTTCATTCCGAAGTATGCCAGCGCGAAGCACCAGGGCCACGATCCGAGAAACGTGTAGATGTGAAATTTCCCGCGCGGCATACGCGCCACGCCCGCAGGTAACGCGATGAACGTTCGAATGACAGGCAACAGGCGACCGACCAAGACCGCAGCTTGTCCCCAGCGCGCAAAAAAACGGTCGGCCCACTCAATCTCACGCCGGCCCATCAGAATCCACCGGCCATAGCGCTCCACCAGCGGACGCCCGCCGTACCGGCCGATCTCATACGCAACCAACGATCCCAGGTTGCAGCCAATCGCACCCGCCGTGGCCACCCAGAGGAGCTTCATCGAGCCTTCATATACGAGGTAACCGGCAAACGGCATGATCAGCTCGGAAGGCAGCGGGATGCACGCCGACTCGATCGCCATCAGCAGGGCGATGCCCGCATAGCCAGTGGAACCGACAACGGACTTGATAAAAACGAAGAGGATGGCAAGAATTTTTTCCGTCATGAAGGATGCACGCCCATAGCTATCTCACAATCGACGAGAGAAACGCCGGCGACCATGAGATGCAACAACTCTTCCCAGTTTAACGGAAAAATTAGAACGAGCCTTCTTGGGTGAATGTGAAACCCGGTAGCGAAGCGCCGCCGGCCGACTTGGCGACTTTCACCTTCACAGTCGGCGCATCCGGCGCAGTCACTTCTGCCGGACGCAGCACGGCGAATTGCGCGAACACCTCGCTGTACACCTTGGTGACCAGATAATCCTGGCCACTCGTGTCCTGACGCCAGACCTGCCCGAGTTGAATGGATTTGACGGCCACAAGTTTTCCTGTGCTCTGAAGATGCTCCCAGACTACGCACCGCCTATCCGCGCGTCAATGGAACGAATAGACATGTCCCGGAACCGCCATCGGGTCTGCGTGCAATCGCCTGAGACGCTGTTACCGCAATGGGCGCCAAGAAAAGCCGCAAAGTTCGCTAAGCATTCCAAAATGCTTTTCTTTGCGTTCTTCGCCGCCTTTCTTGGCGATCTTTACGGTTAAAGCTTTCAACCCCACCGCATCCACGCCCCCCAAGACCTTTTGCTACCATGGATCTTCCCAGGAGCACCTCCCGTGGCAAGAGGCACAGTCCCCCGGCAACCTGCAAAATCCGGCCGTCAAGAAGGAGCGCGAACCATCCGCGTGCGCGCCGCCCAGATGCAAACTCGCGCTCGCATCAAGAAGCTCGCTGCCCCGCGGCCGTCGAACAAATCAACCGGAAAAGCGAAACCCAAGACCAAGGCTTCCAAAACAATGGGCTACACCCCCGTCGCCCCGGAGCGCGTCCAGGCCATCCTTCACAACCTCGACGTGCTCTATCCCAATGCCGTCTGCGCGCTGCACCACAAGAACGCGTGGGAATTGCTGGTGGCAACCATCCTCTCCGCCCAGTCGACGGACGCCAACGTCAACCGCGTCACCCCGGTACTGTTCGCAAAATATCCCACGGTCCAAGCCTTCGCTGCCCTCGAACCCGAACAACTCGAGCCGGATGTCCGCTCCACGGGCTTTTTCCGCAACAAATCCAGGTCGGTCGTCGGAGCCGCAAGAAAGATCGTCGCCGACTTCGGAGGCGAAGTTCCTCAGGAGATGGACGAACTCCTCACCTTGCCCGGCGTAGCCCGCAAGACCGCCAACGTCGTGCTCGGCTCGTGGTTCAAGAAGGCGATCGGCGTAGTAGTCGACACGCACGTACATCGCATCTCACGGCGTTGGGAGTTCACCAAACACGATGATCCTCAGAAAATCGAACAGGACCTAATGAAGATCCTTCCGCCCGAGCGCTGGATTTTGTATTCCCACCAAGTCATCCATCACGGACGCAACTTATGCGTCGCCCGCAAGCCAAAGTGCGCCGATTGCCCGATCGAGCCGCATTGCCACGCTGAGGACAAGACGTGGACGACGGTCGAAGTGCACAAGGGCGCCAAGGCGTAGGTCCGCCCACTGCTGAGCCTCGGCAAGGACGTGTGCTTAAGTCTGTCGTTTTGAGTCCAAAGTCGACAGACCCCGCGTTTGACGGCGGCACTGTCGGCTCGTCAGGATTTTGTGCCCGTATGCTTCACCATTGCGCAGAAAGAATGTTTCTGACAACATTCTTTCCATCAGCATCGGCAATTTTCCAGGAGATCCATGCGCCCAGCGATCGCGATCCTCGTGCTCATCACTACTATGACCATGGCCCAGACTCTCCCCACGCCGCAAGCCGTTACCGACCCCAAGCAAATCGCCAGCAAGCCTAACGCGCAGGTGGAGAAGAGCCTTTCGATCGAGAAGCTGTACATGACCAAGCAAGTCGGCGCAGCCGACTGGTCGCCGGACGGCAAACAGATCGTCTTCGTCTCCAACATCAGCGGACGGAACAATCTCTGGTTGGTCGCGGCCGAGAGCGGTTGGCCCACCCAACTCACCGTGAGCGACCAGCGCCAGAGCGCGCCTGCCTGGTCGCCGGATGGCAAGTGGATCGCTTACCAGTCCGATTACGACGGCGATGAGCAATGGGACGTCTACATCGTTTCGCCAAAAACTGGCCAGGTCGTGAACCTCACCAACACCCGCGAGATCGCGGAGATGGGCCCCATTTGGTCACCGGACAGCCGATATCTGGCCTACATGGTGAAGCCCAAGACGTCGTCCGCGGTAGAGATCGACGTTTATGACATGGTGATGCGCAAAGTGCAGCACATCACCAGTGACACCCCCAAAGACAAGCGCAACACCGGGCCCGTCTGGTCGAAAGACGGAAAGACGATTGTCTACACACAATCGCAAGCCAAGGGCACCGACTCCAACATTTTCATCGCCGACGTGGCTACCGCAAAAAGCTCTCTCCTCACCGAACATTCCGGCGAGCACCTATACTCGGCCGACGATCTCTCTCCCGACGGGAAGAAACTGCTCATTACATCCAATGCAGAGAACGGGTATCAGAACGTCGGACTCGTGGACATTCCGACCAAAAAAATCACCTGGCTCAGCAAGGACACGTGGGAAATCGAAGGCGGCAAGTTCTCTCCGGACGGAAAGCGCGTCACCTGGACCGCGAATGTGGATGGGAATACAGACATTTTTGTCCATGATCTTGCTACAAGCAAACTGACTTCCCTCCCTTTACCCAAAGGCGTGAACGAACCGGCAGGAAAATCTTCTTCCTTCAGCAAAGACGGCGCCCGCTTCCTCTACTACCACAATGGTCCGTCCGCTCCCAACGACTTGTGGGTGCACTCCATGGCGACCGGAAAGTCGCACCAGGTTACACATTCTCTCGTCGCCGGCATGCGCCCGGAAGACATGGTCGAGCCCTTTCTCGTGCACTATCCGAGCAAGGACGGCAAATGGACCATCTCGGCCTTCGTCTACGTGCCCTATAACCTGCCGCGCAACGGTCAGCATCCCGCCATTGTGTACGTGCATGGGGGGCCCTCGTCGCAAACGGTGAATTCCTTTAGCCGCTTCGTACAGCATGTCGCCAACCAAGGCTATATCGTGATCGCCCCGAATTACCGCGGTTCCACAGGCTATGGCAAGGAATTCGAACAGGCCAACCTGTTCGACATGGGGGGCGGCGATTTGCAGGATGTGCTCGCAGCGGCCGATTGGATCAAGCAGACCGGCTATGTCGATTCCAAGAAGTTGATCGTGATGGGCGGTAGCTACGGCGGTTACATGAGCATGATGGCAGTCACGAAGGCTCCTGATGTCTGGGCTGCGGGCGTACCCATCGTGCCGTTTGTCAATTACTTCACCGAACTCGAGAATGAAGACCCGGTGCTTCGCGAAATCGATCTCGCACAGATGGGCGACCCCGAGAAGAACAAAGAACTCTACAAAGATCGTTCGCCAATCTTCTTTGTAGACCAGATCAAGGCGCCTCTGCTGCTACTGGCCGGCGGTAATGACCCGCGCTGCCCAAAGACCGAGGCCCAACAAGTGGTGGATGCCATCAAGAAGCGCAACGGGGTAGTGGACTACAAGGTCTACGAAAACGAAGGCCACGGCTTTTCGCGAGTCGACAACCAGATTGACGCGTTCAAGCGCGTGTCCGATTTCCTGAAGGCGCACGTGCCGCCCGCAGACTGCAGCTGCGAGATCAAGCCGCTATAGAAGGCTCTTCCTTGCCTGCCGCCCACTGCCGCAAGTCTTCGGAGGTCGGAGATTTCTCTGTGCCTCTGTGGCTCTGTAGTGAAGAAGTCAGGCAGCGCACTCCATGCGGAAAGCTTCCAAGCATTGAAAAACTCGGAGGCTGCTACTTTCTGCTGTCGACGATGGCCTTGACCAATCCCGGGATCGTGAATTGCTTGGCCTCCACATCGACCCCGAGGCCAAGTTCGCGCAAAGTAGCCGACGTCACCGGGCCGATCGACGCTAGTGTGACGCCCTGCAACTGAGCCGGTCTTCGCGTCCGCCGCGAAGCACCCAGCAATGTCACAAAGTTCTTCACAGTCGACGAACTGGTGAAGGTCACAACATCGGGGCGTTTTCGCGGATCTTTCAGCGCAGCCCGCAAACGCGTGCGCGAGGATTTCGGCACAATGGTCTCGTACGCCTCCATCACGTCCACACGGGCACCGGCGTTGCGAAGCTCATTGGGAATCACGTCGCGGGCCACCTTCGCGCGCACCAACAGAATACGCTTCCCCTTCACGCGCCGCCGCAGACTCTTCACCACGGATTCGGCCACGTACTCTTCTGGAACAACGTCCACGCGTCTACCGCGCTTCTCGATCGCCCTCTTCGTAGCTGGTCCAATCGCCGAGATCTTCAAATGCTCCCAGCGTTTCTTCGTGACGCGAAGCTTACCGATCCGCTCCCACATGGCCTCCACGCCATTTACGCTGGTCAGGATGAGCCAATCGTAGTTACCTAAATCTTTCAGTGCGCTGTCGAGAGGTTGGAAGGAGCGCGGTTTGCGAATTTCGATGAACGGAATTTCCAGAACACTCGCGCCCAGTTTGCGGAGTTCGACAGAGAGTGATCCCGCCTGGTGACGCGCCCTCCCCACCAGCACGCGCACGCCCGCCAGAGGCTGGCTGGATTTCTTGGTGCTCTTCACGGTTGCTGAGGGACCGCCAGGCCGCGCCCGTAGATTTCCTCGAGGATCGCGTCGCCGCCACGTCGCAGCAGCGCCTCGCCAACCTCGCTTCCCAGCTTTTCCGGATCGTCCCCGTCCCGCGTCTCGCGTAACACTTTCGATCCATCCGGATTCGCCACAATCGCGTCCAGATGCAGCCGGCCATTGCGCACTTCCGCTGCCGCGCCGATCGGAACCTGGCATCCGCCGCCCAGCTTGTTCAATAGAGCGCGTTCGCAAGTAGTCGAAGCGCGTGCCCCAGCGTCGTCCAGAAAGGCCAGATACTGCCGGGTGGTCGCGTCGCCTGCGCGGATCTCAATCCCTAAAGCCCCCTGCCCGGCGGCCGGACACATCACGTCTTTCGGGATGACCTGTTTCACCAACTCCGTCTTGCCCAGACGATTCAACCCAGCCGCGGCCAGGATGATTGCGTCATACTCGCCTTCACTCAATTTGCGAAGCCGCGTGTCCACGTTGCCGCGCAAGGGAAAAATCTCCAAATCGGGCCGAACTGCTTTAAGTTGCGCTTGGCGCCGAAGACTACTCGTACCCACCCGCGCCCCGCGCGGCAGCGCCTCAATACTCGCGTACTTGCTCGAACAAAACACGTCCTGGGAATTCTCACGCTTCGTAATGGCGGCGATCTCAAACCCCGCCGACAACTCCGTCGGAAGGTCCTTCAAGCTATGGACCGCAAGATCCACCCGCCCGTCCGCCAGAGCCTCTTCAATCTCCTTCGTGAACATGCCCTTCGTGCCCACCTTGGCCAGCGCCACATCGAGGATCTTGTCACCGGTTGTCTTGATGATTTCCAGCTCGATTTCGTGCCCCTGCGCGCACAACAAATCGGAGATGTGATGGGCCTGCCAAAGAGCCAGCTGTGAGCCGCGGGAACCGATGCGCAAACGTGCCATCAGTTCTCGTCTCCCGGAACCGTGGTCTTCGCGCGCTTTTCCTGCAAATTGAAGAGTCGCCTTACAAGGTCAATAACCGTCGTCGCTTCGGGCTCGCGGGCCGCAGACTTCAGGGTGCTGATGGGAGTGTGCATAATCTTATTCACGATCCCGCGCGTCAAGGCTTCCACCGCAAGTTCTTGATCTGGACTTAGAGGTCCGAGCCGTCCGCGCACGCGATCGATCTCGGCCTGCCGGATCGTTTCCAAATGATCTTGCAGGGAAACAATCGTCGGCACAACGTCGAGTGTCTGCAGGCGGGCTTGGAAGCGCTCGACTTCCACAGTGACGATGGCTTCCGCTCGCTCCGCTTCCTTGCGCCGATCGGCTACGTGACTGGCGACCGCCTGTTGTAAATCATCGATGTCGTACACGAACACGCCGTCCAGCTTGTTCACGGCGGCATCGACGTCGCGCGGCACCGCGATATCGATAAAGAACATCGGCCGGTTTTTGCGGCGGCTCAGGAATAATTCGCCATGCTCACGCCGAAAAATCGCATGGGGCGCGCCCGTGGACGTAATCACGATGTCGGCTCGATCGCAAGTATTGTGCAGATCTTCAAAATGAATCGCCTGCCCCTTGAACTTGTAAGCCAGGCTGACCGCGCGTTCATACGTCCGGTTGGCGACGAAGATCGATTCGCACCCGTGCGCCAGCAAATGCCGCGCCGCCAGTTCGCTCATCTTTCCTGCGCCCACCAGGAACACGTGCTTGCCATGCAGATTGCCGAAAATCTTCTTGGCCAGATCGACCGCCACCGAGGCAATCGAAACCGACGAAGAACCGACCGCCGTCTCTGTACGGACGCGCTTGGCTACGGCAAATGCGCGCGTGACCAACTGGTCCAGTTGCGCCCGTATCGCGCCTACTGCGCGCGCCGTCGCGTAGGCTTCCTTCACTTGTCCCAGGATCTGCGGTTCGCCAACCACCATCGAGTCCAAACTCGATGCCACTCGGAACACATGCCGCACCGCGTCTTGCTCGTGATACTCGTACAGGTGCCGGTCCAGTTCGGAACTGTTCATCTGAAAATACGCCCGCAGAAATGCGCGCAGATCCGCTCCGGACCCATTCTTTGTATTGGCGAGAATCTCCACCCGGTTGCAGGTCGACAGGATCATTCCTTCGTCGATGCCCGGAAACTCCGTGAGCTTCTTGCAGGCCTCGGGCAGGCGTGACTCGGGGATCGCCAGCCGCTCCCGCACCTCGACCGGAGCCGTGTTGTGATTCACGCCGATGAGCTGAAATCTCATGAAGCCACAAACCTGTGAATCGTGCTGAAGTAGTTGGCGGCCCAGGCCACCACCGCGGCTGCAAACGCGACGCTCGCCAACACCGCTGCCTTCCGCCCGCGCCAGCCCGCGATCCAGCGCGTGTACACCATGATCAGGTACACCGCCCACATGAGCAGGGAAAGCAGGATTTTTGGATCCTGAAAATCGATCCGGCCGTATGTGCTCTCCGCCACCACCGAGCCGGCGATCAAGCCCAGGGTCATGAAGGGGAATCCCAGCAACAGAGCTCGATAGCCGATCTGATCAATGTCCTCGAGAGCCGGCAAGCGCGCGAGAATGCCCGTCGCGCGCTTCGCCTTCAGCGAGCGCTGTTGAATCAAATACAACACGCTCGCGCAAAAGCTCAGCACCAGGGCCGCGTATCCCAGAAAGATCAAACCGATGTGCGCAAATAACCAGCTCGTCCGCATGCCCGGTGACGTCACCAGGAACGGCTGCTGGCGCGTCGCCGCCATGAACGTAAGCAGAAAAACCAGAGGGAAAATGATGATGCCCGGCGAAGTTGTCTTGTAGACCAGAAACACCAGCAGGAATACGACCATCATCAGAAAAGCCAGCAGCGACTCCGAGCTGTGGACCATCGCGGCCGTCACGTGGTCAGCGGCGAACACGCCTTCCGTCAGCGACACGAAATGGAAAATTGCACCCAGATAAACGGCGTTCAACGCCACCCTGGTCAGCAGCTCGTGGGTACGGCTAAGCGCCACCAGCGCATACAGCAGTCCGACCCCATAGAATCCGAGCGCGACTCGAAGCCAAAAGATTGACATATCGTAGGTTAGCGGCGGGCAGGTCCTCACCCGTTCCGCTAAAGCGATTATAGTCTGCCCTGCCCCTGAGGCAGAAAACAGTTGGACAGATCACAGGTGCTTGTGACGTAAGTCACTAAGTCTTACAACCTCTGGATTGCGGCTGGAAGGGCTGCCCGAATTCACTCCACGCCCAGGACCCCGAAGGCTTCCTCTAGCTGCGGAAGATCGACCTGCAATTCCCGCCCCGAAGCCATCATGTTTTCGATCTCGTCAAATGCACGGAAAAGCCGCATTTTGGCGGCTCCATATTCCTCGGCCTCGGTGGGAGCGCGGCCATGTGCTTCGGCCCAGGCTTGCAGGGCCCTGGTCTGCACCATGACGCTGACCGAGTAGGTCGTCTTGCGGTCGGACGTTACGTCGAAAATGTATTCGGTCGCCGGCGGGGCTGGGTCGACCGCTGTCCGCTTGCCGACGAAGTAGTACTGATACACGTACCCCTGGGAGCCCGTGTACGTCTTCATGCGGCGGATCGTCATAAATCCTGTTTACTTTAGCAGGAGCCGCCGGTGTAGCGATGCGCAGTCGATCCTTCGCGCATCGGAAGGATCCGCGCCTATCGACTTCGCTACTTCAACGTCACGCTCTGCTTCAGCGGCAAGTCCAGCGACGAGCCTCCCGCCAGGAATGTATATTCCCCGGGCACCAGTTGCCACGCTTTCCCTCTGACGTCATAAATCGAAAGGTACTGCGGAACCACCTCGATGCTGACGTCCTTGCTCTCCCCCGCGGCTAGAGGAACCTTGCTGAACCCCACCAGCCGTTTTGGCGGCTCTCCCGCACTGGCAGGCAGCACCGCGTACACCTGCGCGATCTCGGACCCATCGCGCGTACCGGTGTTCTTGACGCTGAACGTCACCCGCACTGTCGATCCCGGCTCGACTTTCAGATTCGAATAACTGTACGTCGTGTAGGAGAGCCCAAACCCAAAGGGAAACAACACAGGCTTCTTCTCGGCGTCGTACCACTTGTAGCCGACCTTTAGACCCTCATCATAGGAAATCTGAAATGGAGGCAACCCGGCTGCAATCTTCTTCCATGCATCCGGATCGCCATCGGCCGTGGTGGACGTCACGGGAGGCGTCACAATATTCGGATGGGGCAGGTCCGCATCTTTCACTGGAAACGTAATCGGCAGCTTTGCGCTGGGATTCACATCGCCGAACAACAAATTCGCCACAGCCTCCGCACCACGGCTTCCTGCGTACCATGCTTCGATAATTCCGTTCACTTGCTGTGCCCAAGGCATGAGGGCGGGACTCCCCGTTTCAAGCACCACCACAGTATGCGGATTCGCCGCTGCCACCTTGGCGATCAAGTCATCCTGGTGCTCTGGCAATGCCAGGCTCTCAAGGTCCATGCTTTCGCTTTCCCACTGGTAGGCAAAGACAATGGCCACGTCGGCGCCCTTCGCCAGGGCCGCAGCCTTTCCCAAATCGCTCCCCGAGTCATACTGCACGTTCGCGTGGGGCGCCTTGGCGCGGATTGCCTTCAGGGGTGAGGTCGGGAACCACATCGGCTCGAGCCACCGCGTCTGCCCTTTTCCCGGAGGAAGGATCGCATTGCCCACCGGGGGATCCACCTGCGCTGAGCCGCCTCCAGAAATCATTCCCACATCCGAGTGCGCGCCAATCACCACGATACTGCGCAGCTTCGATGCATCCAGCGGCAGCTGCCCTTTCTGGTTCCGTAGCAGGACGATGCTTTGCTCGGCAATCTTCTGCGCCACTTCGAATCCCCCGACCACATCCACTACGCTCTTCTGCGGAGGATCGTCAACTACCCCGCTGGCAAACATCGACCGCAGGATCCGGCGCACATGATCATCCAGCTCAGACTGGGAAATCTGCCCGGCCTCGACGGCTTTCTTAAATTCCGGACCGTAGAAGATCTCTCCTGGCTCCTCGTGATCCAGGCCCGCCGCCGAAGCTTTCACGGTGCTGTGCGTTCCCTGCCAGTCCGACAATACAAAACCCGGGTACTTCCAATCTTTCTTCAGCACGTCCGTGAGCAGATGCTTGTTCTCGCACGAGTAGTCGCCATTTACACGGTTGTAGGCGCACATCACCGCCGAGGGTTCCCCCACTCGAATGCCGATCTCAAACGCCAGCAGATCGCTCTCGCGCATGGAACGTTCGTCAATGTTCACGTTCACCGCATTGCGCCCGCTCTCCTGATCATTCAACGCATAGTGCTTGATGTCTCCCAACACGTGCTGCTCCTGCAGCCCCTTCATCGCATGTCCGACCATGGTCCCCGCCAGCACCGGATCTTCGCCCATGTACTCGAAAGTGCGCCCGCTGCGCGGTTCGCGCGTCAGGTTAACCCCTCCGCCCAGCGACATGTTGTAACCCTGCGACCGGAGCTCGCGCCCGATCAACGCCCCGTACTCATGCGCCGCATTGATGTCCCAACTCGCGGCCCCGGCAAGATCCGAAGGCAGGGCCGTCGAATAGCGGCCGTTCTCTCCGCTCGCGCGCACGCCGTACGCTGCATCCGACATCTGAATATCTGGAATCCCCAACCGCGGTACTCCCGTCACGTAACCGGCTCCTCCGTTCGAATGAATCGCCAGCGGACTCATGGGACTCAGCCCATTCATGCCCGTGCCATGGAGCAGTCCGACCTTCTCGTCGATAGTCATTTCCTTCACGGCCAGATTCGCCCGCTCATCGGGCGACAGAGCGGTGTTCATCCACGGGCGCGCAGCCTTGGTGGCCTGTGCCAATCCGTTCCAGGAAGAAGCCAGTGTGAACCAGAAGGCTAGTGTGAATAGACAAGTCGACACAAGCCTGCGGTCGCGGGGTACGAACGATGACCAGAGCATCTTCAGTCCCTTCGCAAAGCAAGAATTACAAAATCGATTTTATTACGAGGTACAACGATATTCTACCGGTTGTGGACGCACCCGACGAAGCCTGCTCATCCGGGAAGCGGCAGCCCAACAGCCCACCGGACCCGAGCCCGCAAGCCGCGTCTTATCCCAATGAGAATGAGAATGTACTCACGCATCGATCTTCGCATCTCGCAACCGTTTGACAGCCGTCTCCGACGTCACCGGTGAGTAATACACCTCCTTAAAGGTGTACGACTTCGCTTTTGCTCCCAGAATCGGCAAAATCTCGAAGTGCCAGTGATAGTCATCATCCAGCGTCTTCCAATAACCGAGGCTATTGGACCCGTGCAGTGTGTTGGGAGATGTATGCAGCACCATGTGAAATTCGCTCGTGATGGTACGAATCCGTTGCAGTGTTCTTCGCAACAGGCTGGCGAGATCGCGGATCCCGGCCCCCTTCGAAAGGCCGGACCGCTCGAACGATGACTCATGCACCCGCGGGAGGATCCAGGTCTCGTAAGGCACCCGCGGTGCATATGGACACATCGCGATATAGTCCCCACGCATTTCCACCACGCGCAGCCCTTGGCGCTCTTCCTGGCCGATGATGTCACAGAACACGCAGCGCTCCTTCTGCTGGTAATAATCGCGTCCCGCCCGCAATTCGTACAGCACACGCCGCGGGACAAACGTCGTAGCCGTCAGCTGCGCGTTCGGATGCTCGAACTCCTGTCCGGCATTCGTTCCGTAGTTTTTGAAGATACTGATGTACTTGATGCGAGGATCGCCCTTCAAGTCCTTGATGCGCTGTGCCGCCAGCAGCAGAAATTGCTCGATCTCGCTGTCACTCGCATTCCACAAGTTCCGATCGTGCCGTGAGTTCTCGACCAACACCTCGTGCGCGCCGATCGAACGCATGCGGTCATACAGGCCATCTCCGCGACGCGAGGGGTCGCCTTCAATGCGGTACAACGGCGACGGATGCACAACCGAACGTGCCGACCAGGGCACGCCCTCTCCCCCTTCGTTGCGGGTAGCGATGATCTGCAGTGCCGAGGACGAATCGGCACAGAAATAACACGCGCCTTCCGGTCGTGGCGAATTGTCCGGCACATCGTCGCCGGTGATTACCCACGAGCGTGTGATCGGATCTTTACGAAGTTCCATGCGTAAGGAAAACATCCACTCCGAGCGCACGTCAACTGTGATTTCCACCGCCGAACACAACGCCCCGCTTTGCTATAATCCGCGCACGAAGCCGCTCGACATGACTGAAACCTCCACGCCGTTGATGCGGCAGTATTCCGCCATCAAGAAAGAGCATCCCAACGCTCTCCTGTTCTTCCGACTGGGCGATTTTTACGAGCTGTTCTTTGACGATGCCATCGTCGCTGCCCGCGAGCTGCAAATCACCCTCACGTCGCGCAACAAGGAAAAGGGCATCGCCGTGCCGATGTGCGGGGTTCCGTATCACGCCGCGGAAGGCTACATCGCAAAGCTCATCCGCAAGGGATTTAAGGTCGCCATCTGCGAGCAGATGGAGGATCCCCGGGTCGCCAAAAAAATCGTTCGTCGGGAAGTGACCCGTGTCGTCACGCCCGGCACGGCTGCGGATTCTTCCCTCAGTTCCGAAGAAAATAACTTCCTGGGAGCGCTCGCTCGCGTAGGAGATCGCGTCGGCTTCGCCGCATTGGATCTTTCCACCGGAGAGTTCCGTGCCACGGAATTCCAGGGCGCCGACGCGGCGCGACGCATCCAGGAGGAATTGACCCAACTGCGCCCGAAGGAACTGCTCTACGCATCCGCCGCCCCGTTGTTTGAAGGATCCACCGAAGCCACTGAGAGCTTGCCCAATGCCGCGAAAGCTGCCCATGACGCGCATCCGACGATTTCGCGGGGCTACGCGGAGACCGCTCTTGACGATTGGATCTTCGCGCCCGACCACGCGATCCCTCTACTCGAAAATCACTTCGGTGTGCTGTCGCTAGAAGGCTTTGGCCTCGCCGGCAAACCAGCCGCTGCATCCGCCGCTGGAGCCATCCTGCATTACGTTCGCTCCACCCAGCGCGGCACGCTCGATCACGTCGATCGTATCGGCTTCTACGAGCGTCAACACTGCCTCGTGTTGGACGCCGTCACCGTGCGCAATCTGGAACTCATCGAGCCGCTGTTCACCGGAACCGATGCTGGTCTCACGCTCTTTCGCTCGATCGATGCGACCATCACTCCCATGGCCAAACGCCTGCTGCGGGCGTGGATGCTGCGCCCGTCCATCGACCGCCCAGAAATCGACACCCGACTCGACGCAGTGCAAGCCCAGGTCCTTTCCCTCATCGCCCGCGAAGAACTACGACGCGCTCTGGAAGGCATTCTCGATCTCGAACGCCTTCTCAGCCGCGTAACTCTGGAAACCGCGAATCCACGCGACGTGCTGGCCCTGGCCTCTTCGCTCGCCCACATTCCCGCAGTCCGGGCTGCGCTCTCCCACTTCACGGCAGCCCGCCTGTGCGCATTGCACGACGCCATCGACGAACTGACCGATCTTCGTACTCGCATCGAAAGCACGATCGTTCCCGAGCCACCGCTTTCCCTAAGCGACGGCGGCGTAATTTCTAGTGGCAACGACCCAGAACTCGACCAGCTCCGCGATCTCAGCCGCAACAGCAAACAATATCTTGCGCAGATCGAGCAGCGCGAGCGCCAGCGCACCGGGATCAACTCGCTGAAGGTGAAGTTCAACTCCGTTTTCGGTTATTACCTCGAAGTCTCTAAACCGAACCTGCATCTCGTGCCCACCGACTACGAACGCAAGCAGACCTTGGTGAACGCTGAGCGATTTACCACTCCGGAGCTGAAGGAGTATGAGGCCAAAATTCTGGATGCGCAAGAGAAGATCGTCGAGATCGAGCGCCGTCTCTTTGCCGAATTGCGCACCGCCATTGCCGCCGAGGCGAAACGCATCCGGCAAACCGCCCTCGCGCTTGCGGAAGTCGACGTCCTCTCTGGACTGGCCCACGTCGCCGCGCTGCGCAACTATTGCCGGCCGAAACTCGACGACTCCGGCGACCTGGAAATCATTGAAGGCCGCCATCCTGTCATTGAAGAACAGGAACTCGGAGTCGGAGGTGATCGCTTCGTTCCGAACGACCTGTACATCAATCCCACCACGCACACCATCCTGGTTCTCACCGGACCCAACATGGGGGGCAAGTCCACCTTTCTCCGGCAGGCCGCCATCGCGGTGATTCTGGCGCAGATGGGATCTTTTGTCCCCGCCCGCTCCGTACGCATGGGAATTGTTGATCGAGTCTTTACCCGCATCGGCGCCAGCGACAATCTCGCCCGGGGGCGCTCCACCTTCATGGTGGAAATGACGGAGACCGCTGCAATCCTGCACACGGCGACGCCACGCTCCCTGATCCTGCTCGACGAAGTCGGACGCGGCACTTCCACATACGATGGCCTCGCCATCGCCTGGGCGGCTATCGAATATCTTCATGCCCGCACCAAGGCGAAAACGCTCTTTGCGACCCACTACTTCGAACTTACCGAACTGGCCGACCGCCTTTCCGGCGTGAAGAACTACCACGTCTCGGTGAAGGAAACGGGAGGAGGCATCGTCTTTCTGCGCAAGGTTGAACCCGGCGCCGCCGATCGCAGTTACGGCATCGAGGTAGCGAAGCTTGCAGGGTTGCCCAACGAGGTCATCAATCGGGCGCGTGAAGTGCTGACTGAACACGAAAGCGCCGAACGGCAACTGAGCGGCCAGCTGGCACCCAACGACTCCCGCCCCGCACCCGCCGCGCAGTTGACGATCTTTACGCCGATTTCCCAGCCCGTCCTCGAGAAACTGCGTGAGGTTGATCTGAACCGCCTAACTCCGCTGGAAGCGCTCAACCTCCTAGCAGAACTCAAAGCTCAAATTTAGCTGTCGCATGCATACACCATCCGGGAGAGACGACCATCGCCAAGAGCGGCCAACCTAACAAGAAATCGGGCGACCTGCACGCCATCGGACAACTCCTGATCGTCGGTTTCGATGGAACCGATATGTCCACCGGCCTGTCTTCCATGCTCGAGCGTATTCAGCCGGCCGGCGTGATCCTGTTTGCGCGGAACATCGTCAGCGCCGGGCAAACCTACAAACTTCTGAAAGACTGCCAGGCACGCGTCTCGACTCCGTTGTTTCGTTGTGTCGATCTCGAGGGCGGCAAGGTCGACCGCCTTCGCAACGTCCTCGGACCCGCTCCTTCTGCGGCAGACGTTTTTGGCTCAGGAGATCGAAAGTCTTTCCGGCAGCACGGGCGCGTGATCGGCACCAACTGCCGAGCGCTCGGATTCAACGTCGATTTCGCGCCTGCCGTCGATCTCGCCTTTGAAGCATCGCGCACCGTCATGAGCTCCCGCCTGGTCTCGGCGGACCCCAAAGAGACGATTGTGTATGTCCGCGAGTTTCTCGCCGGACTCGAAGCCGCCGGCGTGCTCGGCAATGGCAAGCATTTTCCCGGTCTCGGCGAGGGCAAGCTTGACAGTCATCACGATCTGCCTGTGATCGAAAAGCCGTGGAAGAAGCTGTGGGAGCGGGATCTGGTTCCCTACCGCACCCTACGCCGCGAGCTTCCGTTCGTGATGATTTCCCACGCCGCTTATCCCGCCGTCACTCGCGATCGCACACCTGCTTCTCTTTCCCGTAAGTGGATCACTGACATTCTTCGCAAGAAAATCGGCTATCGGTCTCTGATCGTCTCCGACGATCTGGAAATGGGCGGCGTGCTGTCGGCCGCTCCCATCGAGCAGGCTGCTGTCGGTCATATCCGCGCCGGCGGTGACTTATGTTTGATCTGCCACAAGGAGGAGTACGTCACGCGCGCTTACGACGAGTTGGTTCGAACGGTTGAAAGCGATCGCCCTTTTGCGCGCCGCGCGGGCGATTCGATCCGCCGCGTCCTGGCCTTCAAGAAAAAGAGGAAACAACTTGCGCGCTGGGCGCCTTCTCCCACGCCCGAGACCGTGCAGAAATTGACACGCCAACTCTGGGAATTCACCGAACAGGTGCGCCTCGACACGATCCACAACCAGGAGACCACTTGATTGTCGCCGGAATCATGAGCGGTACCTCCGCTGACGGCATCGAAGTCGCGCTGGTCCGCATCACCGAACGGAGTCGGTCGTCCGCGCGTAATCGTCGAAGCACTAAGCGATCTGCGGGCGACGTCTCCACGACGCAATTGCAATTACTGGCCCACGCCTCCTACCCGTATCCGAAAGCCGTGCGCAATACCGTTCTCTCTTCGATGAACGCCGCCAATGCCAGCGTGGCTGATCTCGCGCGGCTCAACTTTCTGCTCGGCGAACTTTATGCCGAGGCGGTGCTGACCACGCAACGCAAATTCCGCTTGCGGGCCGAGCTGGTCGGTTGTCACGGGCAAACACTTTTTCATCAAGGAAACCCGCAGCCCTACCTCGGCCGGCGCATCGCCGTCACGTGGCAAACCGGAGAAGGGTCGGTCATCGCCGCGCGTATCGGGGTTCCCGTGATTTCCGATTTCCGTCCAGCTGACATGGCCGCCGGAGGTAAAGGCGCGCCGCTGGTTCCCTTCCTCGATTACCTTCTTTACAGCCACGCGCGCATCGGCCGTATCGTGCAAAACATCGGTGGCATCGCCAATCTGAGCACGATCCCCGCCGGCGCCCCGCCAGAAAAAGTAGTCGCTTTCGATACTGGCCCCGGCAACATGGTGATCGATGCCGTCACCGAGCACCTGTTCCACCAGCCTTTCGACCGTGACGGTCGCATCGCCGCGTCCGGGTGGGTCCACGAAAACATGGTGGCGCGCGTCCTTCGCCAGCCCTTCTTCCGCAAGGTTCCGCCGAAAACCGCGGGCCGGGAGGAGTTCGGCCGCGAGTTTGTGCAGGAGTTTCTCCGCTTGTGCGGCCGCATCCCGAAGCAAGACATCGTGGCCACGGCAACCGCTCTGACAGCGCTGTCCATCCGCGCCGCTATCCGCGATTTTGTTCTCTCGAAGACGAAGTCCTACCTCGAGATTGTCGTTTCCGGAGGCGGCGCAAAGAACGCCACCCTGCTAGCAATGCTTACCAATGAACTCGAGCCCCTCGGCGTCAGCTTGCGCTTATCCGACGAATTTGGCCTGCCCGCCGCTGCCAAAGAAGCCGCCGCCTTCGCGTTGCTTGCCTACGAGACCTGGCACCACCGCCCTTCGAACATCCCCTCTGCCACCGGAGCGAAACGTCCCGCAATCTTGGGGAAGATCTCCTATGCCTGAGATCTGGCCCAGCCTCTCGCCGAACGAGCCACAAACAACTCGCCTCACGCGCGTGAATGCGTCGGCTCGCAAGGCTGCTCTCCTCTTTTCAGTCACGGCGGCCCTCGTCGCCCTGCTCGCCTGCTCTGCCAAACCCAAAGCGAACACTCTGGTCATGGTGGTCGAGAGCAGTCCCACGAATCTCGATCCGAGAGTGGGCCTCGACGGCGCCTCCGAGCGTATCGACAATCTCATCTTCGACGACCTGCTCGAGCGCGACGAGCACCTAAACGTAAAGCCTGCACTCGCCGATAGCTGGGAAATTCCCGACCCACGCACGTATATCTTCCACCTGCACCCTGGAGTGAAATTCCACAACGGCGCTCCGTTAACCGCGCGCGACGTGAAGTGGACCTTCGATTCGCTGCTCAGCGGAAAGATTCGTAGCACCAAGTCCGGGGCCTACCGCCTGGTCGACCACGTCGAGGCGCGCGACGACTTGACCGTCGTCTTCCATCTCAAAGAGCCGTTCGCGACGCTGCTCTGGAACCTTTCCGACGGCGCCATCGGCATCGTCCCCGACGGCAGCCTCAGCGAGATGACCGAGCACCCGATCGGGTCCGGCCCGTTCAAGTTCGTCAGCGCTGAACCCGACAAGGAAGTCGTCCTCGAACGTAACGACAACTATTGGGGCGAGAAGCCCAAGCTCGAGCGCGTTCGCCTCGCCATCGTCCCCGATATGACCACTCGCGCGCTCGAACTCCGCAAGGGCAGCGCTGACATTGCCCTCAATTCACTCACGCCCGACATGATTGTCACGCTGCAGCGAGAGCCGCTCCTCTCCGTGTTGCGCGGCCCCGGCACGATCCTGCAGTACATGGGATTCAATTGCCGCGACCCGATCCTCAAAGACGTCCGCGTGCGGCAGGCCCTCGCCTACGCCATCGACCGTCGCCCCATGCTCGAATATCTTTGGCGCGGCTTCGCCCAGCCCGCCTCCAGCATCTTGCCCGTGCAGAGCTGGGCGTATTCGAACGACGCTCCGAGCTACAACTACGATCCCGAGCGCGCCCGCCAGCTTCTCGACGCGGCCGGATACCGCCCCGTCAACGGCATTCGCTTTCACCTGTTGATGAAGACCTCGACGGACGAAAACACCCGCCTCATGGTCGCCGTGCTGCAACAGCAACTCCGCCAGGTGCAAATTCAGCTCGACATCCGCACCTTCGAGTTCGCGACCTTCTACGCCGACATCTCCAAGGGCGCTTTCCAGTTTTATTCACTGCGCTGGATCGGCGGCAATGAAGATCCCGACATCTTCGAATACGCCTTTCACTCCAGCAAGTTCACACCCAACGGCGCCAATCGCAGCTTCTATTCCAACCCGCACGTTGACGCGCTCATCGACCAGGCCCGCACCGAACTTGACCAGGCCAAGCGCAAGCAACTTTACGCCCAGGTCCAGCGCATCCTCGCCGAAGACCTTCCCTCCATCAACCTCTGGTACCTCGACAATGTGCTCGTCCACTCACAGCGTGTAAAGAACGTCACACTGAACCCGCCGGGCAACTACGATTTCCTCCGTACCGCCCAACTGGCAACGAACTGAGAAGCGCGTAGGCATTGAGTCATCGAAAATTGAGTAATTGGGTAATTTGGTAATTGGGAAGTTAATTCTCTACGGGTGATATGCGGGCTCGATTGCAATTTTCCCGATTACGCAATTTTCGATGACTCGTTTCAGGGCGCCTTCAGCGGCGTCGTACAACTTCTAGTCAAAGCCCCCGTCAGGGGCTGGCTCGCAACACGCCCCTCCTCTTCCACAGCCCAACATTTTTTCGCGTGGTATCCTCAAAAGTTCTCCCTCGGGGCTCGCATTGCGCATACTTTTCATCGGTGACATCTTCGGCCGTCCGGGCCGCCTAGTCGTCAAAGAAAAACTGCCTGCGCTCGTACAGGACCACGCCATCGACCTCATCATCGCCAACGGGGAAAATTCTGCCGCTGGCTTCGGGATTACGCCGCCGCTCGCCGAAGAACTCTTCGAACTCGGTATCGACGTCATCACCACCGGCAACCACATCTGGGACAAGCGCGAGATCGTCGACTTTTTTCAAATGGCCGACGGCAACGCCCACAGCCCCGCACGCCGCCTGCTGCGCCCCGCAAACTTCGCGCCCGATCTCCCCGGTCGTGGCCTGTACGTTGGCCGCAAGGGTAAGGTCCCCTACGCCGTAATCAACCTGCAGGGCCGCGTCTTCATGGCTTCCAACGACGACCCTTTCCGCATGGCCGACCAGCTCCTCAAAGAGGTCGAAGCCAAGATCATCTTCGTCGACATGCATGCCGAGGCGACCTCCGAAAAAATCGCGCTCGGCTGGTATCTCGACGGCCGCGTCTCCGCCGTCGTCGGGACGCACACCCACGTCCCCACCGCCGATGAGCGAATCCTTTCCAACGGCACCGCCTACATCACCGACGTTGGCATGACCGGACCCTTCGATTCCGTGATCGGCGTGAAGAAAGAATTGGTCGTCGCGAAGTTCCTCAACAACATGCCGGTCCGCTTCGAGGCGGCCACCGGAGACGTGCGCTTGTGCGCCGTTGTCATTGATTGCGATGACACAACCGGTGGCGCGCGCAGTATCGTACGGATCATGGTGCAGTAGCCTGGGGTCCGAAGGCAGTCGATAGTGAAGTAAACCTCCCTGATTTCAAACCTCTCTCTGGTTTCACGAAAAGCCATCCCTGCTCCCTCCCCCACCCTCTCATTCCCGAGAACGCTCCGACCATTTACACTCTCTCCGACTCAATTGCGGAGACGTTTTATGAAGCGAATCTTGATGATGTTCGCAGTCGTGTTTTCCGCCTCAACGCTCGTCGCGCAAGCGCCCACGGTAAACGCCGCTCCGAACACGCTATTCACGGGTGCCGACGGCAAATTTGAAAGCGCTCCGGACACTGCGCTCGTACAATTCAATGTCTCCGCGCAGGCAGACGATTCCAAGGCCGCGTACGATCAAGCCTCCAGGCAGACGGAGCAGGTCCGCAAGGTCCTCCGCGACAACGCCATCGATCCCAAGACCGCACAGATCAATTCGTATTCGATCGAGCCCGTATATGACTGGAAGAACCCGAAGCGCAAGCTGATCGGCTATCGGGCCAGCACCAGCGTCACGCTGAAGCTCAAAGACTTCGCGAAGGTCGGCCCGATTACGCAACAGCTTGCTGATTCAGCGGTCAGCGAAAGCCAGTCCATCACCTACACGCTCGACAACATGGATGAAGCCAAGAGCAAAGCCGTTGAAGACGCATACCGCCGCGCCCGCGCCTCGGCTGACGCACTCGCGAAAGCCGCCGGACGTACCGTGGGCGAGCTTTCCTACGCGTCCGTCGACACCTACGAAAACGTACGCCCGATCACCCCGATGCCGCGTGTGATGGCCATGAAAGCCGAAGCCGCCGCCCCCGCGCCGACCGAGGAGTTTTCGCCCCAAACGGTAACCGTGACGGCCCACGTGAACGCATTGTTTAATCTGAAATGAGCTGGCAATTGCCGAACGGCAACTGGTCGTCAGGAAAAGCTACTCGACAACTCGCCTGAACAGAGGATTGGAGACGACATCGATCAAAGAGGATCTCCTCTTTCCGCTGTACATCTCTGTGGTTGATGCTAGCGACTGAAAAGTGGCGACTAGCTTCGCGGCAAGCGGGCACGGTCCAGCGGAACCGATCGCTGAATCACCATCTCCACCGACGTCCCCGGCTCCAAGCGCACATCACCGCCGCGCGATAGCATTCCAATCGCCGCCCCAACTCCCGCGCCGATCCCGCCGCCAATCCCTGCACCCTTCCAGGTGCCTGTCCCGAGCCCGCCGATCGCGGCTCCGGTCCCGGCAGTCTTGGCAACCGTTTCCATTTTCTTGCCGGTATCGCTGTCCTGCCGGATTGTTCCTTCCGAATCCTTCATGGTCGCGTGCTCGGCGCCCGGCACATTCTCGAGCGCGCCCGGCAGCATCACCGTATATCCGCTCGGATAAATCATCGACGTAAAGTGAATCAGCAACTCCGCGCGTCCCTTGATGTGCCCGCCCCGCTGAATGTGACTGATCTTCCCCTGCACATACGTCCCCACCGGGATCAGGATGCGGTCATCAATGGCGATGGGAAAGGCCGTCTCCGCGTACACAGCATCGCCTTCGCGAGCGGTCTTCGTGGAAATCGCCTGCTTCAATCGCAAGGCCACCTTCGTCCCCGCCGGAATTTCGAGTGTTGTCGCCTTTGCAGGGCTCACTTCGGGCTGAGTTGCACCCTCCTGCCCGACTATGGCCGCCGACAGCGCCAACGGTAGCACCAATCCTGTCATCCACCGCATAAGTCATCTCCCAAGCCAGAAGTCGGAAATCGCGCCAACCCCAATAAGGGTCTATTCGAGGAATCTCGACTAGACCTAGCCGCAACTGCACCCTAGGATGCACGCTCCCTGCTGCGAGTTGACTGCGCGCATCTTGATTCCAGACCCGCCTGCCCGAACCGGGAAGTCGTCGCAAGGTCGTGTTCCTCTCGATAAAACCACGTACTTAGCCGCCTCGCCGCACCAGGTTCTCGCGCACATTCCCCATGAACTGCGACTGCAATTTCTGCGCGCAAAGCTCACCGCAGACGTGCAGCGTCCCTTCCTTCTGCGCAATCTCTTCGTCCCATGGGCAGAGATAAAGCACCGGAATGCTCAGGTCCGCAAACGATGTCCACATTAGCCACCAGCGATCGCTCGATCCTTTCAAGGTCCCGCAATTGGGACCCGCACACCGGTAGAAGGGATTCGCCGGCATTTTCGGGGTACCCGAGTTCGTCAATCGATCTCTCCTGCCTTGTTCAGCCAGCCCACACAATTCTAGCGAAACCATCGGCGCGAACAAGCACTGAAAATAACCCGCCGGAAACACCGCGATACGATGAACAGGCAGCCCGTCTCTGCGGTCCCTGCGGACTCTCTCCGCGCCCTCTGCGGTTAAGATTTTGAATTCAACCCTACTTGTACAGCAGATACTTAGCCCGCACCTCGCCGAACTTCTCCAAAGCCTCCCGCCAGCCCTCCGCCACCCGTCGCGGGTCCTGCGCCGCTGCCAGCGCGTCATAGGCAGCCTGGTTCACCAGCAGTTCCGCCATCCGCTCCATCTTGAAGTCCTTGGGATACAGTTTCCGCAACGCCGAGGCTAACTCCACGCCCAGCTCCGGCGCGTCCAGCGTATTGCGATCCAACACCACAAAGTTCACGCCCTGACACAGCTGTCCCGCATACACGCTCGAAGAAGGCGTGAAACTCACTGGCACGAACCGAACTCCGGAAATGGCACGCGCATTCAGATATTCGGACAGTTCCCGCGCCTTGATCCACGGTGCTCCAATCCACTCGAACGGTGTGTCCGTTCCACGACCTACCGACACGTTGGTGCCCTCAATCAGTGCCACTCCCGGGTACAGTTCCGCCTCGCGCAGACTCCGCAGATTCGGAGAGGGATTCACCCACGTGAGTCCCGTCGAGTCGTACCAATCCCCGCGCAACCATCCCTCCAGGGGGATGACTTTTAGCTTCGCCCCAATATTTCGCTCCACGTTGAACATTTGTGCCAGCTCGCCCATCGTCATGCCATGCCGCACCGGCAGCGAAGCATAGTTAGTGAAGCTTTCATGCCCCGCGTCCGATACGGGACCTTGCACGAACGACCCGGTGATCGGATTCGGCCGGTCCAGCACGATCATCTCGATCCCGGCCTTTGCCGCCGCTTCCAGGAAATATCCCAGCGTCGTCTCGTATGTATAGAAGCGAACCCCGGCATCCTGAATATCGAACACGACCGCATCCAGCCCCTTCAACACCTCCAGCGACGGCCGTCGCGCCGCGTCGGTCGCCCCGTACACGCTATACACCGGCACTCCGGTCACCGCATCTTTCGAATTTCCAATGTCGGTGGTATCCACTGCGCCGGTCACGCCATGCTCCGGACTGAATATCGCTTCCAGCGACACACCCGGCGCGCCCTGCAGAACATCAATCGTCCGCCGCCCATCCGCGTCCACACCCGTCTGATTTGTCACCAGGCCGATCTTTCGCTTGCCGTCACCAGCCTTCAACGAATCGAATCCATGTGCCTCCAGAACATCGATTCCCGTCTTCACGCTGCCATTGCGTGCAACGATCTTCCGGCCCGCACTCTGCCCTTCGTTGTAACCGGTAATACTTTCCCAGCGAAGTTTCTCTTTTTCCTCCACTTTCAAAGGCAAGGCCGCCGCCACCGCGGTGGCCACCTTCGTACGCAGGCCGATCACATTTCCTTGTCCCCGCGGGTGTACAGAATTGCTCAGCAGGATTATGTATGTCTTCGTAGTTGGATCGATCCAGATCGATGTTCCTGTAAACCCCGTGTGCCCGTAGGATCCGACCGGCAGCAACTCACCCCGATTGGTCGAGAACGGAGTATCGATGTCCCATCCAAACCCGCGCACCGAGGTTGCGGTCGGCGGCTGCTCCGCCGTGCTCATTTTTTCGACCGTCAAATGCGAAAGAATCGTTCCGCCGCCATCCAGCAGAGTCTGCGCAAACTTCGCCAGGTCATCCGCCGTCGAAAACAATCCCGCGTGCCCTGCCACGCCACCCATGCGAAACGCGGTCGGATCGTGCACTTCCCCGCGCAGCATGTGATTCTTGTCGTCGAACTGCGTCGGAGCGATCTTCGCCCGCCAGGTTTTGGGCGGCAGATAGCGCGTGTGCGTCATCTTCAAAGGCGCGAAGACATGCTCCGCCGCGTAGCGGTCTAAGCTCTCGCCCGAGACCTTTTCCACGAGCGCTCCAAGCACGATGAAATTAATGTCGCTGTAGACAAAGCCGGAGCCCGGCGGATTCTCCAGCTTCTCGGCGAATGCCATCTTGTAGGCGGTGTCTTTGCCTTGCCACGGCGCTTGCAGATCCAGATCCGGCGCCAATCCGGAGTAGTGCGTCAGCAGTTGCCGCACCGTAATGTCATCCTTGTCATTCTGTCCGAACTCCGGCAGATACTTCACCACCGTATCGCTGACCCGCACCCTGCCTCGCTCGACCAACTGCATGACCGACGTCGTTGTTGCGATTACCTTGGTCAACGAAGCCAGATCAAAGACGGTATCGACCGTCATTAATTCCCGGCGAGGCTCCAGTGCTCGATTCCCAAAAGCCTTGCGGTAAACCACCTTCCCATCGTGGCCAATGATCACGACCGCCCCTGGCATGAGCCGGTCATCCACCGCCCGTTGCACGATCGAATCCACCACGCTGAGCCGAGCCAGAGAAGCCACGGGCTTCTCCGTCATGGCGCCCGCGGGCACGGTGGTCACTAAGCAAATCGCAGCCACGACTCCGAGGCCAAAAGCCGCAAAGCGGCGAAAGAATAAAGCCCATGGCCCGAGCCGTGGGTCGCCTGCACAAAACCCCATTAGCCCCGAAGGGGCGCAAGAAACGATTGGGTCCACATTGTGATTGAACGCGATCAACCGCCCGTCATCATTCATGGTTTTTCGACTATCCCGACTCTACACAACTCACTCCACCGCCTCAACGAAACTTCACACCCGGAGGTGCCATCCCTGCCACCGCCCATTTGCTTTACCCGCCCAGCACTCTTTGCTATAAACCGGACAACGGACTAATCCGCTGACGCGACTCCCCAACATCCCCGCCCCCGTGGTCGCCTGCGCCGCCCAGGACACGCAATTCGCCGCCGCATTCCGCATACTCAACGACGCCATCGCCGTCCACGCTTTCCCGGCCGCCTCCATCGCCATCACGCACGCAGGCCGCCTCATCGCCCTGCGCCCCTTCGGTCGCCTCACCTACGAGGGCGCTTCGCCCCAACCCAGCACAGCCACGCTCTTCGATCTCGCCTCGGTCACCAAGGTCGTCGCCACCACCACCATGGCAATGATCCTCTATGAACGAGGCCTGCTTGATCTCGACATGCCCCTCATCTCGATCGTCGGTGAATTTTCCGGAGAAGACCCCCGCCGCGACGAAGTCACATTGCGAATGCTCCTCGCCCACAGTTCCGGCCTGCCCGCGTATGAACGACTTTTTCTGCGTGCTCACACCCGCGCCGAACTTCTCGCCGCCGCCTTCTCGACACCCTTAGCGAACGACCCTGCCTTGCACGCCGAGTACAGCGACATCGGTTTCATTCTGCTTGGCGTCGCCCTGGAACGGCTCGCAGACGAATCGATGGACCGCTTCTGCCAGCGCGAAGTCTTCGGACCGCTGGGCCTCACGCATACCACGTTCAATCCTGCGCTCGAACTGCGCTCGACCATTCCGCCCACTGCCGACGACCAGACTTTCCGCCACCGCATCATCCAGGGCGAGGTCCAGGACGAAAACGCGAGCGTCCTCGGCGGAGTCGCAGGTCACGCTGGTCTCTTCGCCACCACGCAGGACGTCGCGATTTTCGCCCACGCGATTCTGCAAGGCGGCCACCCAATCCTTCGCTCGGAGACAATCGCACTCTTCACCACGCGTGAGGCATCTCCCGAAGGCACGTCCCGCGCGCTGGGATGGGACACTCCATCGACCCCTTCGCAGTCCGGCAAATACTTTTCGACCCGTTCCTACGGGCACCTCGGCTACACGGGTACCTCACTCTGGATCGACCCCGACCGCCAACTCTCGGTGACTCTCCTCACGAACCGAACCTGGCCCGACTGCAAGAACCAGGCAATCAAGCAAGTCCGTCCGAAGTTCCACGACGCTGTAGTCGAATCACTTGAAACCTGAGAGGGAGCAGACAGTTCCACGAATCGTTGCTCTCAGTGAATAGGGATTTTTCTTAGCGTCCTTTGCGGTTAAATGCTCTCAGGCGACTACCGTACAATGTTCCGACAGGAAGGATACTTTGCGCACCGCATGAAGCCGCGCCCACTGCAAGACCTCACCACCGAACGCGCCAACCCGACCTCCACCGACCTCGACCTTAAACCCGCGCTTGAAATCGCACGTATCATCAACACTGAAGACGCGAAAGTCTCCGCGGCCGTCCGCCGTGCACTTCCCGAGATTGCCCGCGCTATCGACACGGTCGCTGCACACTTCCGCAAAGGCGGACGCCTCCTCTACGTTGGCACCGGCACCAGCGGACGCATCGGAGCCCTCGACGCCTCCGAGATTCCTCCGACCTTCGCCACGGACCCGACTCTGGTTCAATACATTATTGCCGGAGGCCCCAAAGCCCTCGGCGCCGAGGCCGAAGCCAGCGAAGACTCCAGCAACCTGGGCCGCGCCGAGATGGCCAAGCGCAAGCCCACCAGGAAAGACGTCGTCCTCGGCATTGCCGCCAGCGGACGCACCCCCTTCACCATCGCCGCTGTGGAATACGCGCGCAGCCGCGGCGCTGAGACCATCGCCCTCACCTGCAACCCAAATTCACAACTCGAACGCGCCGCCCACTTCGCCATCGTCACCGACGTCGGCCCCGAAGTCCTAACTGGCTCCAGCCGCATGAAGGCCGGCACTGCCCAGAAAATGGTTCTGAACATGATCACCACCGGCGCCATGACGCGCCTCGGCTACGTCTACGGCAACCTGATGGTCAATCTGCGCCTGAAGAACAGCAAACTCTCCGAGCGCGGAATCACCATCCTGCAACACGCTGCGAAGGTCGAGCGTGAGCAGGCCCGCGACGTGCTGAAATCCGCCAGCAACGACGTCCCCATCGCCCTCGTCATGCTGAAAGCGGGAGTCTCCCGCGCCCAGGCCACCCGCGCCCTCCAATCCACCAGCGGACATGTACGCAAAGCCATCGCTCTAGCCCAAAAGAGTAAAGGCTAGCAACGACTCAATCCTGTAAAGTGAGTAACCGGAATGCGCCGAGCAATCGTCAATGACGCGAACATCGGAATGCCTCGCCAAACATCACGCCACGGCGGAGCATCGTGCTTTACGCTCCCTCTTCGGCCGTTTTATGCGGCCTCTGCATTAAAGCTTTTCTTCGCGTCCTTTGCGATCCCTTCGCGCCCTTTGCGGTTAAAAGCTTTTCCTCAACCAGGGACCCCATGGACAAGCTAGTCATCAGAGGCGGCAACCCACTCCTGGGCACGGTCCGCATCAGCGGAGCCAAGAACGCCGCCCTGCCCTGCATGGCCGCCGCCCTGCTGACGGACGAAACCGTCGTCCTCGAAAACATTCCGCAGGTTCGCGACATCGAAACCACCCGACGCCTGCTCTCCGCTATGGGCGCCGAAGTCGAACTGGGCTACGGCCGCGCCCATCACCGTACTACGATCCAGGCCCGCGATCTCGCTGCTCCCGAAGCATCCTACGAACTTGTCAAGACCATGCGAGCCTCCACGCTGGTCCTTGGTCCGCTAGTGGCCCGTTGCGGCCGTGCCCGCGTTTCGCTCCCCGGAGGCTGCGCCATCGGCGCTCGCCCCATCGATCTGCACATCAAAGGCCTCGAACGCCTGGGCGCAAAAATCACGCAAGACCACGGCTACGTCGAAGCTTCCGCCGACCGCCTGCGTGGCGCCGAGATTGTCTTCGACAAGATCACCGTCACCGGAACCGAAGACCTGCTCATGGCCGCCACCCTCGCTGATGGCGAAACCATCATGCAGAACTGTGCTCGCGAGCCCGAAGTCGCTGACCTCGCCGACCTGCTCCACAAAATGGGCGCGCAAATTCACGGCGCCGGCACATCCACCATACGTGTCAAGGGCGTGCACAAGCTTCGTGGCGCCAAGCACCGCATCATTCCCGACCGCATCGAAGCCGGCACCTTCATTACCGCCGCCGCGCTTACCGGAGGTGACGTGAACGTCACCCACTGCGATCCTGAGCATCTCACCGCTGTTCTCCAGAAACTTCAGGAAGCGGGAGTCAAAACCACGCACACTTCCGACTCGATCCGCGTCATGGGCGACAACCCGCTCAAAGCCGCCGACGTCAACACCGAGGAGTACCCCGGGTTCCCCACCGACATGCAGGCGCAGTACATGGTCATCGCCACCCAGGCCGCAGGAACGTCCATCGTGACCGAAAACATCTTCGAGAACCGCTTCATGCATGCGCAGGAACTCGTCCGCATGGGAGCCAACATCCGCATCGAAGGCCGCCGCGCCATTGTCCGCGGCAAAGCGCCACTCAGCGCCGCCGCTGTGCTCGCCTCTGACCTGCGCGCCTCGGCCTCGCTCGTCCTGGCCGCGCTGGTGGCCGACGGCGAAACCATCATCGACCGCGTGTACCACATCGATCGCGGCTACGAGGACATCGAAGAAAAGTTCAAAGGCATCGGCGCAGAAATCCGGCGTATTGGCGAGATTTTCCCCAAGCGCCGCGGTGCCTCCAGCCAACGATTCCCGATAGTAGGGTGATGGGCTATCGGCACAGATCTCCGCCCGCCAGCCTCAAGATCATTGCTTCTGCTCGCGCCGTTTGGGATACTTCTCAACCATGAAGGGAAACGCGAAAGTTCTCAAAGAACTCAACTCCGCGCTGCAGGAAGAGCTGACAGCGATCAACCAATATTTTCTTCACGCTGAGATGTGCGAGAACTGGGGCTACAAAAAGCTTTCCGACTACGTCAAGAAACAATCCATCGATGAAATGAAGCACGCCGAGGTCCTCATTGAACGTATTCTGTTCCTCGACGGATCACCCACCATGCAACCGCTTGAACTCAACATCGGCGGCAATGTCCGGGGAATGATTGAAAGCGACCTTGCACTGGAAGTTTCCGCGGTCAAGCAATACAACGCTGCCGTCCAGGTGGCCACCGACGAGAAAGACAACGGCAGCCGCGATCTCCTGGTCACTCTCTTGAAAGATGAAGAAGACCACGTCGACTGGCTCGAAGCCCAAGTTCATCTGATCAAGGAACTCGGTTACGAACGCTATCTCACTATGCAGATGGGCGAAGAAGAAGAATCCTGAGCGATCGAGGGCGGACTTCGAGACTCCGCCCTCGCTTTCATTGCAAACGCCGGGATAAGTCCCATCTTGGTGCCCGTCATCGCGCTCGTGATCGTGATCGCCCCAATCGCGCCCATGCCACTTGCGACCCTGAGTCGCTCATCACCGATGGTTGCTGTTCTGCCGCCCCTCTCGTTTGCCGAGCAAGAGGGCCAACCCATGCCCGGTGGCTAACCCACGACTACAGTGTTTACCAGGTAATAACCCTCTCCTAGTACTTCCGTAACTTAACGTTCTTCCCAAAACAGCATCGAATGTAGGTATGGGAAACGAAATCTGCACCCTCCCCCTCGTTTACCAGTGCGCTATGTGTGAGTGGCGCTGGACCGAGGATCAACCCGAAATCTACAACACCAAGTACGACTCTTCCGTCATCTTCACCGGTGCCGGAGCATGTCCGGCCTGCAGCGGTCCCAAGGCCGTTCAATTAGCAAAGGCGGGCTGATCACTGGCTCGCCTTTCCTTACCATCTGCTTCGGACTTGTCCGCATACCTTCACAGGGGCAACTCGGGTTTGCGCTTCAACCGGTCATCATCGCTCCACGGCCACTCGTGATAAACTTCCGCACGTACCTCGCGGGTCCCCGCCAGCTGTGTGTAGTTCAATCAGGGACCCTACCTGCGTTCCTCCTCGCAAGGGACGTGGATGGAGGAGTTGCGAGCACACCCGAGGTGTGCCGACTCCCGATCCACGGCCACCTCAAACCCTGAGGACATCATGAAATACACAAAGCTCACACCCAATCTCGTTGTCCGTGACGTCCAAGCTGCCATTCAGTTCTACACAACCGTCCTCGGATTTCGCCAAGCCATCACTGTGCCCGACGCGCCTCCCTATGTCTTCGCCTCGGTCACGGCTGGCGACATCGAGATCTTCTTCAACGAGCAGAAGACCGTGGCAGCAGACTATCCGGCGCTCGCGCGTGACCCGCTAGGGGGCACGCTTACTTTGTTTCTCGAATGTGAAGGGATCGAAGAGATCTTAAGCGCGGTGGAAAAATCGGGAGCGCACATCGTGATGCCGCTCAAGACCCAGTTCTACGGCATGCGCGAGTTTGCGTTTTTGGATCCGGAGGGCTGGACCATCACAATGGCAGAGCGTGTGCAATAAACCAAAAGGGGCAGATGAAGATCGCCTGCCCCTTTTTCGATAGCCCCGGTTCGTGGTTCTAGTATTCCGCCCCGCCCACAAACCGGTATCCCGCCTTGTGCACGGTCACGATCAACTCGGGCCGCTTAGGATCCTTCTCCAGTTTCTGCCGCAGACTCGCTACGTGCACATCCACGGTGCGCGTGAAGGTGCCTGCTTCATAGCCCCACACCGCCCGCAGTAGTTCTTCCCTTGAGATCACCATGCCCGTGTGCTCCACAAAATATCTGAGCAACTCAAACTCGCGCGCGGAAAGGTAAATCGGCGTTCCTCCGCGCGTCACCTTCACGTCCCGGTGATCCGTCATGCCGCGGGTCTCAATCCGAATCGCGCCGAATTGCCGCACAACCTGCCCGGTGCGGATCGGTGCCCGCCGCAACAAAGCCTCGATGCGCGCCATCAACTCCTGCATGTCGAAGGGCTTGGTGACGTAATCATCGGCGCCAAGCTTCAGGCCGATAATCTTGTCCACCGTCTCGCTGCGCGCCGTCAGCAACAGGATCGGTGTCCCCAGTCCCGCTGTGCGGATGTCCCGGCACAGATCGAGCCCGCTCCGTCCGGGCAGCATGATATCCAGCACGATCAGATCAAACGGCAGCGACGTCGCTTTGTCGTAGCCTTTCTCCCCGTCCGTGACGAAATCAACGGCGTAACCTTCTTTACGCAGGCGATCACTCAACGCCATGCAAAGTGCTTCTTCATCCTCAACTAGTAGTATGTTTTCCTTCATAGCTGTGCGACTCTTTGTACTGCCGTCGTCTCCGCTCCTACCGAACTGGCCAGAGGTAAGTGAATCGTGAACCGGCTCCCCACACCCACTCTGCTCACCACTGAGATGCTTCCCCCCATTGCCTCGGCAATGTTCTTCGCCAACGCCAATCCCAGTCCCGTTCCGTGAATCTGTGCCGCCGTCACTACCGGACTCCTGTAAAACGGCTCGAAAATCTGTTGCAGTTCTGCGGCGTCGATCCCAATTCCATGATCCTCCACGCTGATGCGCATTTCATATCGGTTTAGATCTTCGCGCACGCTCTGAAAGACACGGATCACGACCTTTCGATGATCCCCGCCATACTTCACCGCGTTCACCACCAGGTTCTGCAGACACTGGCACACTGCCGTGAAATCACCCGTCACCGGCTGCAGGTCTTCTCCGAGATGCTCCTCCACGACGAACCCAGCCTCCTCGACCAGAACCCGCGTGTTCATCAATACCGCGCTGACGATCTCCGGAACTTTCAGGGGGCGCATAACATAGCGGTTTCTCCCTTCGTGGGTGGCAGCAAACAGGAGAATCTGATTCACCAGCTCGGTCAATTGACGGCTGTGGTGCCGGATGACCGAGCCATACTTCGCCATCTGCTCTTTTTCATCGATCACTCCATCGGCAATGTTCTGTGCCGACGCACAAATCACTGCCAGCGGCGTTCGTAATTCATGCGAAACGGAGGCTACAAAATCCATTTGCAGCTTCGCCAGCCGGACTGCGTTGAGCATCCGGCTGCGCTGAATTGCCCAAATCGAGGCGCTTGCGAATATGAAGGTGAATGCCAGCACACCCATCAGCCGAACGACCGATCGTTTCGATGACTTATCCACCAGCGCCATCTGTTCCGATGCCTGCGCGTCGTAATGCCGCTTGACCTCCTCCAGATCCTGACGCACCCGCTCGAACGATGGCACACCCCCGTGTAGATCGAGATCGACCGCCTCTTTGGTGCTGCCTTCCAGAATCGACGCGAGCACCTCGTCTCTCACCTTCAGGTAGTCAGCCCAGTTCTGTTGCAGCCTCTGTCCGAGTTCCACCTCCCGAGGTGTTCGCGCCTCCGACACATATCGCAAAATGCCATCGGTCACCAGCCGATCCGCAGCTCGAGACTGGTCAGCGTACTCCACTTGAAGATTGCTGTTATTCGTGGTCAGAGCGTACAGCGTCGCTCTTCTCGTTTCCTGCGCTTCGTATTGCAGTTCACCAATGCCTCGAAGGCCCTTCACCGATCCCGCGTACATGTGCTGCACCTGGTCGGTGGCTGTATGCAAGTCCCCCATCATGAATATGCCCACCCCGACCACCACGCAGAACACTATGAACAGCAGCAGGCTCGAGGTGTGCCGTGAGATCAGGACCAACCCGTGCTTCAAAAACCTCTCGAAGCCCGCGATCTCGATGCCTTCCGAGTTGTTGTGCCTTGGCATTCTACTTTGAAGCCCGTACGTCAATCCTCAACGGATACTCAGCTTCATCAAACCGGTGCCCGTTGATTCGGATCACCTTCACGGTCTCATCCACATCCGACGCGCGCACATACCCGATCGCCCCCGGTACGTTGAAAACAAATTTTCGCACCCCCACAGGCGTCGACAGCGTCTTCGGCGACACGAATACTTCACCCGTAAACAAACCCTGAAGGAAATGCCTGCTGAACTCCGTTTCACTCATGTGGCATATGTCGCGCAGCACCGCTTTCCTCTCCGATAAGCCTGGATCCATCATCACTAGCGTGATGCGTCGGCCGTTCGGCCAATGGCTGCGCTCGCCGAGAAACACGATTTTCAACTCTTTAAGAGAAAGGTCCTCGATCGGATTTGCCTGGTTCACAATGATGGCCAGCGTATCGTCAGAAGCGTTGGGCGCGGGCAGCGCGCCGCTTGGAGACACCTCCAGCAGCAAGATCGCCGACACCAGGACGATCAAGAATCCCGCCGTGCTCCGAGCCCTTCGTCGCATCAGAATGTGAATCCCAGCTGCAGGTTCAGTCCACTGTAGCTTTGCTCGTGACGCGAGATGTTGTAGTCGTATTGCGCTTTAAAAGCTACCGACTCACTCGCGTCGTACCGCAACCCCACTGAAGGCCCTTCCATCCTTCCGACATCCGGGAAAATCGGCTCCCGGTCTG
This sequence comes from Acidobacteriota bacterium, assembly GCA_046728215.1. Lineage (GTDB taxonomy): Bacteria > Acidobacteriota > Terriglobia > Terriglobales > Acidobacteriaceae > Gp1-AA133. The sequence goes on from JBKPEB010000008.1 coordinate 156,117, forward strand.
ACCCGTTGATGTACTGATAGCGGAAGTACGGCTGGTAGGATCCGAACCGCTTCGCAATCTGCGTATAGAAACCGGGCGTATTGAATACCGGCGATGTCCCATCCGGCGCGTGTCGTACCAGCACGACCTCGTTCAGCCACTCGAATTTTGGGACCATGTACACGGCGTGGGCTGCCAGGATGGTCTCATCCACCCGCGGCATCCCCACTGGCATCAGCCGGTCGTGATATCCGGAGAAACCAAACTGCAACCCGCGAATCGATTCTGGGCGTGCAAACAATGCCAGGTTGAATGCCTTGTAATTGTTTTCGTCCACTTCGTTTTGCACCGGCTCTTCGCTGAAGGGCGAGCGCGATTCCCGTCCGTTTCCGATTTCTGCGACGTAATGCAGCCCGAGCCCTCCCGACGGAATCCTCCCCGAAGCCGACAGCCCCACATTGTGAATTGGCAAAATCCCACCAGAATCCTCGAATTCAAACAGCAACGGACGGCCCGTCGTTGTCTGGAACCAGGTGCTGTGGTGATAAGCCGTGTTGTAGAAGCCGATAGCCGTGTGATAGCGGCCTGCTACCAGGTTGAAATAATCGTTGTGAGAGTACTGGACCAGGTAGCGCTCGATATCGACTCCGAATTCGTTCTTCTTCCCCCCTGGATTGTTGTAGAAATTCGACGGTCCCGATTCGAAGACGATTTCGCTAAGGAACTTGAACTTCTCGGAGATGTCCGAAGTCACAAACAGATTCAGCTGCCCAAGCGCAAATGTATTCGTCGTCCCAATTCGGTCGCTGCCGCGATAATTGACGTCTCCGAAACCACGGATCCGCAGCAGTGTCTTGCTCATGTCCATCCGTTCCGGCTCGAGGTTCTCCATCTCTTGCTCGGGATCCGAAGCGTGTACCTGGCGATTGGCGGCGGCCGGAGACTCCGCTGGACCTGCAGCTGGACCCATGGAAGGCCTCGTTTCAAGCGCCACGGGGGCATTAACCGGCCGCTCCTTGCCCGCACCCGTCTGCGTCCCCTCCAGTTGCGCGACCCGCGACTCCAGACGCTCGATCCGCTGCAATAGCATCTGAATGGTCTGCTTGTCCGAGTCTGGCGCAGAGGTCTGCGAATGAAGAAAGGGCACGCCCGCCAGAAAGGCGAGGATGACGGGTAGCACGCTCTTCATCCAGTCTTGACCGCGTCGCGTGAATATGCACCGCATGGGCGCAACCGAGTGGAACTTCATGGCTAACCTCCTCAAAGCATCGCCGCGGAGCAAAGCCCCCTGCGTCAGTCTGAGACCAGTTTCGGCGACCTCACTTCTATCGCATACCGGAACGGCGCAAAAATGCCGTTATGGCCTTGAAAAGACTAAATCTTGGCTGGGGGAGGACTGCGGGAGCAAGTTACTCACGTGCTGTCGGGATCCGGCAGTCCCAGCGCCGCGTACCTTGCGGCTCTCGAGGGAGAGAGACGCGACGATACAATCCGAAGAATCGAGGACCCGGGCAGCGTCTCGACAACACCGCACATTGCAGTGGATTATCGCACCACAAGCCCGCCGATCATAGTCTCCGCGATAGTTCCTGCGCAGATTCCACTCGGAATTTCACGTCACTCAGATCTGGCAACTGCGAGTTCTTTCGGGTGTCCGTAGAGACCATCCGAATCGACTCACCATTAAAAACGATTCTCAATGCACGCACTGTAAAAAAGAAGTAAGCGGCTTCCCTCACAATTAGTCTGTTACCAAGCAAGGAGGGTGCCCTCGATAAGAGCGCAGTCTCTGTCAAGGCACGTAGGGTGGGATTCCACGGTAGACGCGTTCACACCATCCCACACCAAAAGACGAAAAAGCCGCGGCAAAAGCCGCGGCCCTGAACTTACTCTGAAAACATCTGGATGAGCGCCTACCGGCGTCCGCCATGTCCGCCATGTCCACCGTGGCCTCCGCCGCGGCCATTGTGCCCGCGACCTCCGCCACCTCCACGGCCGCCACGTCGACGACCTCCGCTACCTCCGCCACCACCACTCGGACGCGGACCGCGATCCCGTTCCGGCGCTCGCTCCGCCGCCACGCCAGCCGGTGCGTCGTCACGGTTGAAGTTCGGTTCGTCCCCTTCCTCAAAATCCGCGCCTCCTTCAATCGTCATCGATGCACCCGCAGGCACAGGAGCCTCGACCGGCGCTTCCGGTGCTCCGCCACCCATCTTCGCGCGCTGTTCCTTCAGAACCGCCTTGCGCGAAAGCCGGATCCGGTTGCCTTCCACCGCCAGCACCTTCACCAGGACCTGGTCGCCTTCTTTCAACTCATCGCGGACGTCCTTGATCCGATGCTCCGCCACTTCGCTGATGTGCAGCAACCCGTCCGTCCCCGGCAAAATCTCGACGAAGGCCCCGAAATCCGCCAGCCGCGACACGGTGCCCAGGTAGGTCTTCCCTACCTCAGCCGTCGCGGTCAAGTCACCGATAATCTGCAATGCCTTGGCCGCCGACACCTGGTCGTTCGACGAGACGTTCACCTTGCCCGAATCCTCGACGTCGATCTTCACGCCCGTCTGCTCGATGATGCTCCGGATCATCTTTCCACCCGGCCCGATCAGGTCGCGAATCTTGTCGACCGGGATCTGCAATGTGTAGAACCGTGGAGCGAACGCCGAAACCGCCTCGCGATGTCCGGACAACACCTCCTCCATCTTTCCAAGAATGTGCATCCGTCCGCGTTGCGCCTGTGCCAGTGCCTCGCGCATGATCTGCGGCGTGATCCCGGCGACTTTTATATCCATCTGTAGCGCCGTGATTCCCTTCCGCGTGCCGGCAACTTTGAAATCCATGTCGCCGTAGTGATCTTCTGCACCGGCAATGTCGCTCAGGATCGCGTACTTCTCGCCTTCCTTCACCAGTCCCATCGCCACGCCCGCGACCGGAGCCACCAGCGGCACGCCCGCATCCATCAGCGACAATGCTGCCCCGCACACCGTGGCCATCGACGACGATCCGTTCGACTCCAGGATGTCGGAGACCACGCGCATCGCGTAGGGCCACTTCTCTTCCGACGGCAGCACGGCCGATATGGCTCGTTCCGCGAGCGCTCCGTGCCCGATTTCCCGGCGGCCAGCTCCACGCAGAAACTGAACTTCACCAACGGAAAACGGGGGAAAGTTATAGTGCAACATGAAGCGCTTCTTGGCTTCGCCTTCAAACGCCTCCAGCCGCTGCTTGTCGTCGCTCGTGCCCAGGGTTGTGGTTACCAGCGCCTGCGTCTCGCCGCGCGTGAAGATCGCCGAACCGTGCGTGCGCGGCAGCACACCTACCTCAATCCAGATGTCGCGAATCTGACCAAACTCGCGGGCATCCGGACGCCGCTTCTGCTCGATCACCTGCTCGCGGAAAATCCGTTCCCGCAGAACTTCGTAGTATTCCTTCAGCTTCTTCTTCGCATCTTCGTCATCTTCTGGAAGAGCTGCTTCCAGTTCCTTCTTGATCTCCTTGACCAGCGTGTAGCTCTCGGCCTTGGGATGCTTTTCCGTATCCAGCGCATCCACCAGCTGCGCTCCCACTTTCCTTTTGAGATCGTCGAAGTATATCTGATCAAACTCCGGAGGCGTGACCGTACGCTTCGGCTTGCCGACCTTGTCGCGCAGCTCATTGATGACCGCGCAGATTTTCTTGATCTCCGCGTGCGCGTATTCGATCGCCTCCACCACCGTCTCTTCCGGAACTTCCTTCGCGCCCGACTCAATCATCACGATCGCGTCAGCCGAACCGACCACCATAATGTTCAACAGGCTGTCGCGCATTTCCGAGTACGTGGGATTCGAAATGAATTTGCCGTCCACGTATCCCACCCGCACCGCGCCGATCGGCCCCAGGAACGGAATGTCGGAGATAGTAAGCGCTGCCGACGCCGCGTTGATCGCCGCCACGTCCGGATCGTTCTCCGTGTCCGCCGACAGCACGAAGGCGATCACCTGCGTTTCGCACTTGAAGCCTTCCGCGAACAACGGCCGCACCGGACGATCGATCATCCGGCTGGTCAAAATCTCGCGCTCGCTCGGACGCCCTTCGCGCTTGATAAATCCGCCGGGAATCCTGCCGCCCGCATACGTGTACTCGCGGTAGTCCACCGTAAGCGGGAAGAAGTCAATGCCTTCGCGCGGGTCCGGGTTGGAGACCGCCGTCGCCAGCACCACGTTGTCGCCCATGCGCACCACGGCCGAGCCATGGGCTTGTTTGGCGATCTTGCCTGTTTCAAATTTGAGGTTTTTACCGCCGGAGAGTGGAACGCTGATTTCAGTTGCTTCTGGTTTCATGATTCATCCTTCTAGGCAGGAGGGCAACAGCCGCACAACAGGATGTTGGTGCGCGAGGTGAGCCAATGCCAGTAGAGTTGCTGCCGTGGCCGGAACGCACTTTCCAATGGATTCCTTGGTTATCGTTCCCGCGGCCACCGGGCGGCGGAACGAAGGCGAGAGGCCCGCAGGGGTACACTACCCCCGGGAGCGACGTTCAGCATGCAATTTACTTGCGGATGCCGAGTTTCGTGATAACGACTTTATAGCGATCTGAATCGTATGCTTTCAAGTAGTCGAGCAGGCGGCGACGCTTGCTGACCAGCATGAGCAGTCCCCGGCGCGAGCCGTGGTCCTTTTTATGCGTCTTGAAGTGCTCCGTCAGTTGCCCAATGCGCTCGCTCAGCAGCGCGATCTGTACTTCCGGGCTGCCCGTATCCGTCGCATGTGTCGCATAGGCGTCAATGAGGGATTTCTTTTGCTCTCTGGCTAGCACTTAACCTGGTGCACTCCTGTCTTCTCAATTTCGATTTTTCTTTGTAACGTCATTGAGAGTAACACGTTAGCGACAAACGTGTAAAGAACCGCATCCTCTAAACCACTGGCCGCACAACGTTTCCCGCGTTATCGTAATCTACGGAATTGCTTTTGAACTGAGTTCTACCGAATGTCTTTGATCTGGCCTCCCCTTCCGACCGACGATGCCCTGCGATACTTCTCCGACAAAGTATTCGGTATGCTAGAACCTGATTTGGGAATGTCCCGGCTCAGCCGGGCCGCAAGACTTTCAGTTGATCGACGGCTTTAGCCGCTGAGGTTTGCTTTGCGCTGCCCCTACTGCGGAAATGAAAATCCCGACGACCACCGCTTTTGCGGAATGTGCGGACGACCGTTGGTCGAAACGTCGCCCGCCCCGGTCGCCTCACGTCCAGAACCGCCGCGCCGTGAGCCCGACCCTCCAATGCCCGCGCCTGCCTACACCGGCGGACTGTTTAACCTGAATGCCCCGGCCGAAAAGCACAGTACCAACCTCGACTATCTTCTGGAAGACGAAGACGAACCGAAATCCAACAAGGGGCTGATTCTTCTCACCCTCGTCGCTTTGGCATTGGTGGTGGGATTGGGCTGGCTCCGCTGGCGCAACGGAGGTTTGCCCTTCCTCAAATCCCTGACTGCGATCTCGCAGCCAAAGACGCCAGCCAATCCCGAGGTCAGCGGCGACACGACCTCCGCACCGACCACCGATCAGCAGCCCACGACCCCCGGAAGCACTCCCTCCATCACACCGATTCAGCCCGGGGCAGACTCGGCCACACAAACTCCCGCCCCCGCGCCCGCCACTTCCGCACCCACCACGCCAACATCACCGTCAACTTCGGACGGTGCGCCGCCTGCCACCGCGTCGAGCGAACCTCCCGCATCAGCCGCTACGCCACCGGCCTCGACTGATTCCGAGACACCGTCCGCTGCGGCCGCGGAGAAATCGCCAGACAATGCCGCCGCCACGACGCCGACTCCATTGCATGAGGCCGCGCCAGCTCCCAAGCCGAAGCCACCGTCGAAACCAGCCGCAGCGTCAAAGCCGGCAGCAGCGTCAAAGGCCACCGACCCGGTTGTCATCGGCGAACGCTACCTCTATGGGCGTGAAGGCTTCCCACAAAACTGCGAACGCGGTCTGCACTACGTAAAACCCGCTGCCGACCAATCCAACCCGAAGGCCATGATTACCATGGGCGCTCTCTACGCGACCGGACATTGCCTCTCCCGCGACCTGCCGACTGCCTACCGCTTCTTCGCCCTCGCCCTGCGCAGCGATCCGGAAAACGGTCCCCTGCGCCAGAACGCGGAAATGGTCTGGAAACAAATGACTGCTGAAGAACGCAAGCAAGCCATCCGCATGACGCAGTAGCGCCCTGACCCGGTAGAGGAGCACAAGCGCGACTCGACGCAACCCGGCGTGCGCGCGCCGGTGGAGAAGTACGTCATTTCGAATTCTGACATCGAATTCTGATATCGAACCCTGACGTCGAACTCTGACATAGAGCTCTGATGTCGAACTACGAACTCGCCACTCCGCACGAAAATCATCGACGATTAGAACGAGAACGCTCCGCTCTCCCCAGAGCGAGCCGCGAAGCGGCGGAACAGGAAAGCCCGGACGGAAAGTCCGGGGAACAAGTCCGCATCATGACGCAAGCTCCGTGGGGCGGCACCCGGCGCAGAGGGCGTAAGCCCTCAAGCACCCAATCGAATTTGCATCGGCCGGCGCACAAACCAATCCTCCCGGTACCCCGAAACGTGCCAATATCCCACACACTCCGCATAGCACGTTCGTGCTATTTTCAGACCTCCCTGTCCGAATTACATTCCTCCTCGAGCAGCACTTGGGGGAGGGCTGTTTGGGCGAACGTCCCGTGACTCTTTGAGTCTGGGACGTTTCGTCTTTTTGGTTCCAGACTCTCGCACAGTTCCAAAGGTCTCTTGCACCGTCATCGGCCTCTGCCGCGCTACCCAAGACCTGACACCTAACACCTGACGACTAACATCCGCCCTCCTGCTATCCTGTTCCGCTCCATGCCCAGCCTTTCCGAATTCGCCAAGTTCTTCGGACTCGCTTTCAGCGCCCTTCTCCCAGTGGTCAACCCGTTGGGCTCCGCACTTGTTTTCCTTGGCTTGGTCGGACCAGCTCCCGACTCTGTCTACCGAGACCTTGCCCGCAAGGTAGCCATCCGCACCACGCTGTTTTTTCTGGTCGTCGAATTGATTGGCACCGCCCTGCTCACCTTTTTCGGGATCTCCCTCCCCGTCGTCCAGGTTGCCGGCGGCCTGGTGCTCGCTTCCATGGGATGGAGTCTCCTTAACCAGCAGGCGGGCCGTCCGAACCCCAACACGGCCGCCGTCGCTGAAGTCGGCTACGGATCTTTAGAGGAGAAAGTCTTCTACCCGCTGACCTTTCCGGTCACGGTCGATCCCGGCTGCATCGTGGTCATGCTGACTCTGAGCGCGCACGCCTCGGTGAAAAACCTGCGCGACAACGTCACCTCCCACGCCGCCATTCTGGCCGCCGTAGTGGTACTGAGCGTGATCGTGTTCATCAGCTACGCCTACGCTCCCAAAATCACCGAGCGCATCTCACCGCAAGCGGCGCACGGTATTCTGCGCATCATTGCGTTCGTGCTCCTTTGCATTGGAGTCCAGATTTGCTGGAACGGCTTGCAAAGCTTGATCCGAGTCGCCGTCAGCATGAAGTAGCGGGTTGCCGTGTCCCGAAAAGTAAGGGCGGATGCGTTTGCCCCATGCGGGTGGCCCCAAACAGGTGCCTAGCCGATCGCACACTTTGCGAAGGCTGGGACTTTCGCCACACAACGTCTACCCTTCCTGCAGGCCGATTTATGATCGTGAATTACCTATGTCGACGCTTCAGCTGCAGACCGCCCGCCTCACGCTTCGGCCCTACGAAGTGACGGATATCCCGGACCTCATCCGACTTGCCGGTGCTCGCGAGGTCGCCGCCACCACTTTGCGCATCCCCCATCCGTATACCGAGGAAGCCGCCAGGCAGTTCATCACTACCTGCGAGCAAGATGCAGCCTCAGGATAATCACACGCTTCGCCATCTGCCTCCGCAACACCGCCGAATTCTGTGGAGGCATCGGCCTCCGCATGGACGAAGGCCAGCCGCACCGCGCCGAGCTCGGCTACTGGCTCGGGGTTCCCTACTGGGGGCTCGGCTACGCGACCGAGGCGGCACAAGCCATGCTCGACTACGGATTCGGCACGCTGAGTCTTCACCGAATCTACGCGTCCTACGTAACCCAGAATGCCGCCTCCGGCAGAGTCCTACGCAAGATCGGCATGACACGCGAAGGCGGATTCCGCGGACACATCTTAAAGTGGGAACAGCTTCACGATATCGAATGCTATGGAATGCTGAAGTCCGACTGGAAGGACCGCAGCGAAGATTCCGGCGTGCTCAATCAACTCTAGCGTTGTCCGCACAACCCTACGGATTCACCTTTAGGGGAGCCGTCACTGTCCCGATCCGACCGCTCAGTCGGTCGCGCACGACAAAGCGCACGCTGTAGTCGCCCGGAGCCACCGTCAGCGCACCCCGATAGTCGGTGCCTTTGTTGCGGAAACGCTCATACGTTTCGGGCGTGAAGTGACCTTCCATGGTTTGCTCGGTATCGCCGGCAGGCATCCCCTTCACCGTGCGCGCCGCGGCCCAGAAGTCGATCGCAAAGCGGTTCCGGTCCGACTCATCGACGTGCGCAAACCCAGCCGGCATCGTGAGCACAAAGATCGCCTTCTTCTTGCCTGCCTCCGCCGCCTGCGTCTCCTGCCACTTCGCCTTGATCGGGATCGCGGTATATTCCAGCGGAGAATCCAGCGCCGCCTGCATCGAGTCGGGGGACTTGTCTTCCGTGTTCGAGTTCGACAGTTTCAGGAAGAACCCAGTGCGCGCCAGGACATGAAGCCCATCGCGATGCACCGTCACGTGCAACTTCCGCCAGCCTTCTTTCTTGTCTTCGCGATGAAGGTAATAGCCGAGTAGATAGTAGCTCGCGCTGTCGTCGATCGCCTGGTGGATCGCGCGCTGTAGTCCGTTCTGATTCAAGTACACTCGGCCCGCCGTCGCCTTCGCGAATGCCTCAAACGTCGCGTTCGTTTCCGCGTGCAACCATTGGCCGTGCGTGAAAGGATCAGGCAGCGGCTTTTTGACCGGCGCAGTGGCCGGCCCAGGCAAGTCGCCTAAGCCGTGAACATCCACGGGGTACACCGAAATCTGTGCACGGTTCAATGCTGCCCAGGTCTTTTCATAAAGCGGCTGCATGTTCGCCGGGGTATCCACCGGTGCGAGGCCTTCCTTCAACGCCATGGTCTGTTCGTTCAGTGCGAACGGAAATCCGCCACTCGCCCAAACCAGCGTCTTCCGACCCGGAAATCCCGCGAAGGCTTGCGCAATCTGCTCCATGGACTGCAAGGTCAGCGTCACCATCTGTCGCCGTTCAAACGACAACGCTGCCTGTTCGCCGGCAACTTGGAACTCGCCAAAGCTCTGGAGGATCTTCGACAACTTATCCTTGCCATTCGTGAGGTAAGCTTCCGATGGATCCTCAGTTACCGGTTGCTGGCTGCGCTGCACGCTGTTCAAGGCTTTGGTCAGCTCTTTCGGATCGCGAGTGAACTGATGAATCAGTTTCACCCCGGTTCGATTCAGAGCCAGCAGCGATAACGGATGCTCGGAATTCCCGGGCTCAGTCAGGTATTTGACCACCTCATCCTTGGCGCGAACCTGGTCCGGCACCGGGGTATTGAGCATGTCGATCAAGACAATCGTGAACTGTCGATTCGCAAGATCGTCTTCGTGCACGTTGCTGAATTGACCCGGGGAACCTACATCGTGCGGAGCGACTGCGGGTCCGCCTTGAATCTCCTCGAAGACAGACACAGGTTGCTCCACGCCCTCTTCCAGCACGCGGAAGTCCTCCTTCTTCAACCCGTGAACGTGGGTCCCGGCGTTGTCAGTCACCACCACCGGAACTGAGACCAGTTCTGTGCGGGACGTCAGGGTCGAAACCGGGTTGGAAGGATTCTGTGCGGCGTCCGTTGCCACCGTCAGGCTAAGCGTGAGAGCCACTACCAGCCACGGGCGGACGGAAGATACGGAAGCAACCATGGCGCGCTAGTCTATAACGATTCAACGCCACGCGGATTGCCCCATAATTGAAAACGCTTGTTCCACCATGAAGGCAAACTAGCCGTACAACTCGGTCAACAACGCATAAGCCCGGCGCATATGTGGAATCACGATGCTGCCTCCTACTACCAGCGCAACGTTCAACGCTTCTTCCTGCTCCGGACGCGACGCCCCCAACCGGTACGATTGAATGATGTGGTAATTGATGCAGTCATCGCAACGCAGCCCCGCCGAGACCACCAGGCCCATTAACTCCTTGTACTTCGCAGGAATGGCGCCATCCAGGTAGGTGTTGTGATCGATGTTATAGAACCGCTTGACCAGAAAATTATCGGCCTTATCGACGTTCGCGTTCAGCCGCGTGCGCGTATCCAGAAACCGCCGCGCGATTTCACTCTTGTCGGCAACCTGCTTGTCGCTGAAAAGATAGGTAGGCTCTTTGCGTTCGATGGTCATGGCCGACAGCGTACCAGAGCCTCGGATGAGCGAAACGCTAACCTTTGTTAACTTCCACCGAAGTCAACCATCTTCCAGCGCAGAGGATGCATCCTAGCTCGCCGGCTCATGTCCTTCCCCTTGTCACCCCGTTAGCGGTATAGTCTCAACCCGATTTCCTACTCCGGAGGCACTTCATGGCTACTGATACCCGCGCTGAAGGCAAGGTCAAAAGCTTCGGCGTCAATCTGGAAAGCGATCTTGCGCTCGAATTCCTGCGCGTGGTGGAGAAAGCCGCTATCGCTTCCGCTCGCACCATGGGACAAGGAGACCGTCCGCAAGCCGACCAGGTCGCCACCGAGGCCATGCGCCAGACCATGGACACCGTGCCCATGCGCGGCAACATCGTCATCGGCGAAGGCGAGCGCGACGAAGCTCCCATGCTTTACATCGGCGAGAAGGTCGGCGCGGAATTTCCCGACGGCCGCCAGGTTCCCGAAGTCGACATCGCGGTCGATCCGCTCGAAGGCACCAACCTCTGCGCCACCGGTGCCCCCGGGGCCATCACCGTCCTGGCCGCATCGGAAAAAGGCGGCCTGCTGCACGCGCCTGATTGCTACATGGAAAAGATTGTCGTCGGGCCATCCTGCAAGCACGCCGTCGATCTCGACGCGCCCGTGGCCGATAACCTGAAGAACATCGCCCGCCGCCTGCAACGCGGCGTCGACGACCTCGTCGTCATCGTGCTCGATCGTCCTCGCCACGAGAAGCTTATCGCCGACATTCGCAAGGCCGGCGCCCGGATCAAGCTCATCGGTGACGGTGATCTCTCCGCGGGAATCGCTGCGGCCGTCATCGGCACCGGTGTGCATTGCGTCATGGGATCCGGGGGAGCTCCCGAAGGCGTCATCACCGCCGCCGCCATCCGCTGCCTCAACGGCTACATGCTCGGCCGCCTCGTCATCAACAAGCCCGAACTCGAAGAGCGCATCGCCAAGATGGGCATCAAAGACAAGAACCGCATCTACGAAGCTCAGGACCTCGCGCCCGGCAACCAGTTGATCTTTGCCGCCACGGGCGTCACCGACGGCTCTCTCATGAAAGGAGTCCGCTTCTTCGGCGAAGGCATCCGCACTTCGTCCGTCATCATGACCCTGAAAACCGGAAGAGTCCGCTTCATCGACAGCATCCACCTGGAGAAAGGCGCCGACGTAAAGGTCAGGTTCAGCTAGAAGACGGTAAGATGGTCGCGTCCGCTTTAAATTGTCATCCTGAGCGAAGTGAGGCGTCAGCCGAACGAAGTCGAAGGACCCCGCGATCGCTTTGCGACGTCACGATCGGCGCGAGTTTCTTGGCCGCAGCTGCGAGTACTTCAACGGGCGACGGGCGAAAGCCCATCGCTCCACTTACTTCAAATACACGGAATCCTTCTTCAACTCTTCCGGGATCTTCGGAAACGGCGGAAACTCCTGTGAGAATCCCTTCAGCAAATGCACGCATACCTCCGACCGCTTCGTCCCATCGTGTACCGCGATTTTGTGAGGATTACCTTCCGAATATCCCTCCCACAGGGACACTCCCGCGTACGCACCGTCTTTCCGAAGGATGTAATACGTCATATCCATAAAACGCAACCGGCCCATGTCGCCGTTGTAGTTGCGCACGATGCGCTTCAGCGCGTCAATCCCCGCCTCCTGTGGCGACATCCCGTGCCGCATGTTTTCGACAATCGTGTGCGCGCCGGCCACCTTGATATTCTCTTCCCCGCTCCCGGTCGCGCCCGCCGAGCCCACGTCCTGATCGGTGTAGCAGCCGGCGCCGATCACCGGAGAATCGCCGCACCGCCCGGGCAACTTGAAAGCCAGGCCGCTGGTGGTCGTGATCCCAGACATCTCACCCTTCTCGTTCAAGGCCGAGCAATGAATCGTCCCGGTTGGCGGATACATCACTCGCCGTGCTGCCGCCAGCCGAAACTCGGGCTCGATCCCCAACTCCTCCGCGCGTGCCACGAGTCGATCGACATGCTCCCTCCAGAGTTCCGACTGCGGCTTGCGTTCGAAGTCTTTCGACTCCGGTGCCCGCCACTTCGGGTCCGCCAGCCCCGGCCCCCACCAGTCTCCGCTCGAGTGATATTCCTTCCACAGCATCCACACTTTGCGCGACCGCTCCGTCAGCAGATTCTCGCGCGGAAACCCCATCGCCACGGCAAACCGTTCCGCTCCTTCGCCCACCAGCATGACGTGGCCGGTGTGCTCCATCACTGCCTTCGAAACCTTCGACACGTTCTTGATATTCCGCACACCACCCACCGAGCCGGCTCTACGCGTCGGCCCGTGCATGCAGCAGGCATCGAGCTCCACTACGCCTTCTTCATTCGGCAGCCCGCCCAACCCGACCGAGTCGTCGTTCGGATCATCCTCCGGCCCAGTCACTACCAGAATCGCGGAATCCAGCGTATCCCCGCCATTGCTCAAATGCGAGTAAGCCCGATCCAGATACGCGTACCCGTTGTTCGCGCTCACAATGATCGGGCGTTTGCCCGAACCAACGCCCTGCGCCGGGGATTGCCCAGCGTTCTTACTCTGTTCGCCACCCCGTGCTTCAAGCCCCAGTGCCAACGACCCAAGAGCAGTCGTTGCCAGAAAATCACGGCGGGAAAAACTCATTCGCTGCCTCCGAAACTCTTCATTGGATTTAGGACAGACTAGATGACCAACGCCCGATCACACTCAACATCCTCAATCCGTAAAGAACCTCTGCTCCTTAAACGGATCGCCATACATGTGATATCCATTCCGTTCCCAGAAGCCCGCTTCGTCGTGATCGAGAAACTCGATCCCCCGCACCCACTTCACCGACTTCCACGCATACAAATGCGGCACGATCAAGCGCAACGGATACCCGTGGTCCGCAGGCAGCGGTTCCCCATCATGATGCGTGGCAAACAGTACTTCCTCGCGATCAAGGTCTGCGAGCGGAACGTTCGCCGTGTATCCCTGTTCGCCGTGCACCAGTACATGGCTCGTGCCAGGCTTCAACTCCACTCGCCCCAGTACTTCACGGAAACTCACGCCCTCCCAATCGTTATCGAACCGGCTCCAGCGCGTGACGCAATGGAAATCGCTGTGCCGTTTCACCTTCGGGAGTGCATTGAATTCCGCCCAACTCCACCGAATCCGATTCTCCACCAGCCCGTACACCCGAAAATCCCAGTGCTCCGGATCAAATCGTGGCACCGACCCATAATGCAGCACAGGCCACTTCAACGTGAGCGATTGCCCCGGAGGTAACCGCCCCTCCGCCTTCCTTTTCTGTTCCAGCGCCTTGCGCTCGTTCCCTTCAAATAACACCGCACACTCCCACAAAGGCGAAAATCAGAATCCGATCGCAGCCGATCCCCCTCGCCAGCCCGCAATCTGAAGTCTTCAATCTGAAATCTCTTCTCACCCAACATTGACATGCATCAATTTCCGGTCTATTCCTAATCCATGACCACGCAAGATCAGAGCTTCCAGCGCCTGCTTCATGCCATCGCCGATCCCACGCGCCGCAAAATTCTACAGACGCTCAAGATCAAGAACGCCTGCTCGCTCGGCAAGGAAACCGGGCTTTGCGCCTGCGACATCGAGGACCGCATCCATCTTTCTCAGCCCACCATTTCGCACCACATGTCGATCCTGCTGAAATCCGGCCTGGTTGAAGCCCAGAAGGAAGGCCACTGGCGATGGTATCAGCGTAACGAGCGCGCCATTAAACAGTTCGCCAAGACGCTGCGCGAAACGCTTTAACGCAAACTCGCTCACTGTCCCGGCCGCAGAATCAATTGATCCGCCGCAGTCATCACCCGCGAGCGGATCAGCAGCGTGCTCACCAGCGATGTCAGGCCTGACGAGGCAAAAATCATAGCCAGGAGCACGAACTGGTAAATTGCTGCATACACCGGCCGCGCTCCCGACAGCAACATGCCCGCCATCAACCCCGGAATCCACACAATCCCTAGCGAGCGCAGCGAATCGATCGCCGGAATCAGGCTGGCCTCAAACGATACCTGCACATAGGGCGCAACGCTGCTCTTTCCATCCGCGCCGAGCGCAAGTGCAGTCTCGATCTCTCCCACATGCGCCAGCACGTCCGACCGGAAGCGGTTCAGCGCGAGCCCGTTCGTATTCATCGCATTTGCGATCATCATGCTCCCGATCGGGACCAGCGACGTAATGGGCGTGTCGATCACGCCGAGCAGCGTCATGATTGCAATCATCAATCCAGCCCCGCACCCAATCGCCCATGTCGATACTTCGAAGGCTCCCGGCATGCCCTTCGCCCGCTTCGTCGACGTCGCCCCCGCGGCAACGATCATCGCCGCCAGCAGGAACAGGCTTGTCCAGCTCGGCGCCCGCAACAGCAGCAGCAGAATGGAACCCACGGCGATAATCTGCACCAACCCCCGCACCATGGCGACGGCCAGATCCTTCTCCAGATGAATCCCCCTGCGGCCCGCCACGATGACAACGGCCAGGGCTGCCAAGGCCGCCACTGCAGCCTGCGCCAGTCCCAACTGCAGTTGCCCATGAAACAGAGTTTTAAGCACGAAGCACCTCCGCGACCAAGCCACTACGCACGATCCGGCCACCTTCCAGAACCAGAGCCCGCTGCGCCAACCGCGGCGCCTGCGCCGCATCATGCGTCACGAGAACACAGGCCACCCCCTGCTCATGACCGATGCGCTCGATCACAGCTTCCACATCACGCTTGGCTTCCTCATCGAGAGCCGATGTCGGCTCGTCCAGCAGCAAAACCTCCGGTGCGTTCGCAAGGGCACGCGCGAAAGAAACCCGCTGCGCTTCTCCGCCCGAAAGATTGGCGACATCCCTCGAGCCGAATCCCGGAAGTCCAACCCCAGCCAGCAATGCCTCCGCGGCTGCGGTGCTCAATTCCTCGCCACGCTGTCGTGGCCCGAATCGCAAGTTGTCAAGCACCGTCCCCGCAAAAAGATACGGCCGTTGCATGACCATGCCGACCCGCCGCCGCAGTTCGCGCGGCGCGACCTGCCGGTAGTCCACCCCATCGAGATACACGTTGCCTTCTGTCGACTCATCGAGGCGGTTCAACAATCGCAGCAACGATGATTTGCCGGATCCACTCGGTCCCACGATCGCAAGGATTTCTCCTTTGCGGACTTCAAACGTCGCATCGCTGACCAGCACTTTGCCTGGCACGGTGCGTCCGAGTTTTTCAGTTCGCAGAACCATCGTCCCTTAATCCCTAAGGTTTCTGTCCCTCGCCCATCGACCGTCATCGATCCGCGCAAGCTCTCAGGCGCGAGCTAGCCGTGATCTCGATGGAGATATCGGGCTCTTCTTCTCCCACCCACCCAGCCGCAAGGCGGCCGCCAGGCAAGCTCCGCGCAATTGATCCGCGTGGCCGCGATCCACCAGCGTCCTCGCCACCACCATCCCGCCGATGCTCAATGCAGCGATGACTTGCGCCGTTGCCCGGCCATCTCCATTCTTCTCCAGCAGACTGCGTTCCAGCACGCTGACCATCGCCTTGAACACTGTCTCAAAAGCACGCCTCGCCGCTACCCCGCTGCGCGCCACGTCCGTCGGCAGCGCCACCATCGGGCACGAGTTCTCGACATCCTCGTAATGCTGGCGCGACAGGTAGGCGCTCACCACTTGACCGCCCACGTCGGTCGCGGAAAGATCCACGTGCACACCCTCCCAGCAATTCTTCCATTCCGGATTCGTAAAGAAGCAATCCATCACTTCGGCGTAAAGATCACTTTTGCTATTGAAATATTTATAGAACCCGCCATGCGTCAACCCAGCGCCCTTCATGATCTCCGCAATCGAGACCTCCTCGAACCCGCGACGGTTGAACAGGCGGCGCGCACTGTCGATGATTTTCTTCTTCACTTCCCTGCGATGTTGTGGCGGATAAGGCATTGGCGTGCTCCAGCCCCTCAGTCGTCCTCGAGAAATATCCCCTCGTGACGAGGCACAATATTATCTTGAACATCTTTTGTTGCGCTGTTCTTATGCCCCTACGTTGCTGCGGCCGGAAAAGCCTCCGGCAACAGGTGTGGAGGAAGAATGAAAGTCCTGGACAAAATGGTTTCGACCTCGAGCCGCCGGCAATGGATCCAGAAAGCAACCTTCGTAACCGGAGCCCTGGCCCTTAAGCCCGCCGTCGCAATGGCTGCAACCGGCGAAGGATTGTCCCACAGCGCGGAAGCAATTCACCAGGAGGTTAGCTTCTCATCGAGCCCAAAACGTATCTACGAAGCCCTGACGAACGCCGACCAATTTCAGAAAGTAGTGCTCCTCAGCGTTGCACGAACCCAGGTTGATGTCGTTTCCAGACCCGCCGAGATCAGCCACGAACCGGGCGGGACATTCGTGATCTTTGGAGGCTACATTCTTGGCAGACACATCGAACTCGTACCCAACCAGCGCCTCGTCCAGGCTTGGCACGAGAAGGATTGGGAGCCGGGAGTCTACTCGATCGCCCGGTTCGAATTGCACGAGCAGGGACCGGGCACCAAGCTTATCTTCGACCACACAGGCTTCCCGGCTGGCGCCGGAGACCATCTCTCCATCGGCTGGAGAATCAACTATTGGGAACCACTGGCGAAGTTTCTGGGCGAACACGCGTGAAATCTGGCGAAAAAGTTAGCCACCTCAGTTATTTCGAAGTGTCATCCTGAGCGAGGTAAGGCGACAGCCGAACGCAGTCGAAGGTCCTCACGTGCGGTGGCGGGGCCACTGCGGGCGACAAATTTTTATTCAGCTCGTTTCGCGCACCCTTACGATGCGTAAACCTCTTCCAGTTCACCCCTTCGCCCCGCCCCGCACGCTCGCCCGCAACTCTTCCACAATCTCCGCCGCCGCCCGGCGCGCCTCTTCGTGCTTGGTCACATCAAACGAGATCGCGCCCACGCGCGCATGCCCGCCGCCCCCGTAGCGCTCGCACACCTTGGCCAAATTCACTGTTGGCTCGCTCGGGGCCCACGGATTCGATCCCACTGAAACCTTTACACGGAAGCTGCTCTTGCTTAAACCAACACTATAGATACTCTCCGGATATAGATAATAAGGAATGAACTTGTTGTAACCCTCGAGCTCATGGTCGGTGACGTCAAAAAAGATCGTGGCATCCTTGCACTCGGTTCGCTCTCTCAAAATTCCGATGGAGAGTTCATGCCGTTTCAACAGCGGGGGCAACAAGGGCGCAACGAACGGCGCTTCCAGGATCTCGCCCAGCGACTTGGTCGCCAGCAGCGGAATCAGTTGCGGCACGAAGTTCGAATCCGGCGCCGACTCGATGACCATGGTCAGTTTCATCGCCGGAGCCTTCATTTCCACTGCCGTTTTCGCGTCCTCGTACAGCGCGCCATCGATCATGTCGGTCCAGTGCACCAGGTCCGCCACCGACTTCGCGTTGAAGCCGAAGCGCTGCTCGGCCACCATCGCGATAAAGCTCGTGCACGACTTGAAATCCGGATCGTAGAACTTCCGGTTTCCCTGATCCTGCTCGAAGTGCGCGGCATCTTCCGGACTTAGAAAAGCGCTCTCGTGATGATCGAACCACCATGTGATTTTGGGCGAACTGGAATACTTGAAGTCGACGATCGCGTTCTCATCGCCATCGAACTGCCGCTCGTCAAACAGCGCGCCCGCCCGGTGCAGTAAGCCGGTGAACTCGAACTGCACATCGTTGCGAATGCGCTCCCGGTAAAAGCGCGAGAACAGCGCCGCTGAAGAAGCCCCGTCAAAACACTTATCGTGATAGAAGACCCGAACTCTCAATTTCGCTTCCTTCCCCAAACGCGAGTCGTGACTCGCCCCGGACTGCCTGACAACTTGCCCCAAACGAAAAGCGTATAGGATTACGTTCCCATCGCCATCTGTCAAGCAAAGAGAATCGTACCAAAGTGAATGGAGGGTAAGCCCGTCCCGAGCCGGGATAGAACAGTAGCCCATTCTGCAATCCTTCGAAGTGCTTCGCGTCCTTGGCGGCTGTTCTTAGCGTCCTTTGCGGTTAAAGGCTCTTCTTTCTCCGGACCGTGAGCACACCTTAAAGACCTCTTGACCGCGAAGATCGCAAAGTGTCGCAAAGGTCGCAAAGGCAGGGAGGTCAGATTTCAGATTGCAGATTTTAGATCTCAGATTTTAGATCGCATTGTTTCCAGAATTTTCGTTACCTGCAATCTGCAATCTAAAATCCCCCACGGTTCGCGCCGCCCGCGGACAAAAGGTTCCTCCCTTCGTGATAACTTCTCCTCCCCGGCCATAACCCAGGCCCGCCGGACGCGTCTAATCTCGCTTGGAGGCTTCATGTCCAACTCGCGCAGGCGATTCCTAAAAGCCACGTCGCTGGGACTGCTCGGTGCAACCGCACTCCGCTGCCAGGCGCAGACCGCCAGCAATCTCCCTCCCGGCGCCCCCCCTGCCTTCGGCACCGGACCCGAGGTCGGCCCCGAGGTTTCTCCCTCGACCTTCGCCGAAGCCGAAAAGCTCATGCAGGTGCAGTTGACCGAAGCCGAGCGCGAAATGGCGGCTCACAGTTGGCGTCGCACGATGGCATCACTCTACGAACGCCGCACGGGTCCTCGCAAACTCGCGCTCGAATCGACACTCGCGCCAGCTACGCGATGGGACCCCGTCCTGCCCGGCATCAAGGTACAAGCGAAACAAGATCGCTTCCTTCGCAGTCACACCGATCCCGGCCCGCTTCCTTCGCGAGATGAAGACATCGCCTTTGCATCCGTCACGCAGCTTTCCCAATGGATCGAGCACCGGAAACTCACCTCCGAGCGGTTGACCAACATCAATCTCGATCGCTTGCAGAAGTTCGATCCGAAACTTCATTGCGTCATCACGCTCACTCGCGACCTCGCGCTCAAGCAAGCCAAACAAGCCGACACGGAGATCGCCACCGGCCACTACCGTGGTCCGCTGCACGGCATTCCCTGGGGAGGCAAAGATCTCCTCGACACCGCCGGCATTCCCACCACTTACGGCGGCGAACCGTTTCGCGACCGTGTTCCCACCGAAGATGCCGTGGTCGTACAACGTCTTCACCGCGCCGGCGCAGTGCTCGTCGCGAAACTCAGCCTGGGCGCGCTCGCGCTCAACGACATCTGGTTTGGAGGGCAAACCATGAATCCGTGGATTCCCGACTCTGAAGGTTCCGGCGGTTCGAGCGCCGGCCCCGGCGCCGCAACTTCCGCAGGACTTGTTGGCTTCTCCATCGGCAGCGAGACCGGCGGCAGCATCATCGGTCCCAGCATGCGCTGCGGAGTCATTGGCCTTCGCCCCACCTATGGGCGCGTCCCCCGCACCGGAGCCATGACTCTCTGCTGGACGCTCGACAAACTCGGCCCCATGACCCGCCATGCCGAAGATGCCATGCTTGTTCTGAAAGCAATCTCCGGTCCCGATCCGGGCGACGTCGCCAGCGTTCCCAGCCATCTCGACTTCGACGCGAGCGCCCCCATCAAAGGCCTCCGCGTCGGCTACTTTCCGCAGTGGCTCGACCAGAATCCCGCCACCCACGTCGACAAGGAAGCGGTCGAGCACGTGAAGAAACTGGGCATGACGCCGGTCGAGGTCCAGATTCCGAACTGGCCTTACAACTCGCTCAACACCATCCTTTTTGCCGAAGGTGCGGCCGCATTCGAAGAACTCACGCTCATCGGTGGGACGAATCAACTCAAAGCGCAGGTACCGGACGCGTGGCCCAACGTCTTCCGCGAAGCGCGCTTTCTGTCCGCCGTTGACTTCGTGCAGGCCGACCGGCTGCGCAGGAAAGTCGCCATGGAGATGGAGCGCCTGTTCGCGCAAGTCGATCTGCTGCTCGTGCCCTCCCTGCGCGACGAGATTCTCACCATCACGAACTTCACCGGACATCCGTCGTTAACACTGAAAGCCGGATTCATCGAAGTGAAGAAAGCGCGCAGCGACTGGGCGCCCGACCCCAAGAATCCCGTGCCCACTTTCGCCACGCCGCGCCGTGTTCCGCACGGTGTCACCCTGATCGGCCGCCTCTTCGATGAAGGGACGATCGGCACCGTGGGCATCGCACTCGAAAAAAGCTTTGGCGTCGTGGACGAGCGCCCGCCCGGCTACTAGCCTGCGCAGCGGGCAGTGTGTGGGGCGGATACTCCTGTCCGCCATCCGCCGACCTCTTCACGTTCCCCTGTATAATCCTCGCCGATGACGGCGACTTCCGGGCAGCGAATCGGGCCGTACCAGATGGTTGGACAGATTGGTGCGGGCGGCATGGGCGAAGTCTATCGTGCCCACGACACGCGCCTGAACCGTGACGTTGCGATCAAGGTACTGCCTTCGTCGTTTTCTTCCGATCCCGACCGTCTCCGCCGCTTCGCCCAGGAAGCGCGGGCCGCTGCCGCTCTGAATCATCCCAACATTCTTGCGATTTTCGATATTGGCGATTGGGACGGCGCACCCTACATCGTCTCGGAATTACTGCTGGGCGAAACTCTGCGCGAGCGGCTGAAGAACGGAGCGTTGCCCGCGCGCAAAACGGTCGAGTATGCGTTGCAAATCGCGCGCGGTCTGGCCGCCGCTCATGACAAGGGCATCGTTCACCGCGACCTGAAGCCGGAAAACATCTTTCTCACCGAGAGCGGCCACCTAAAAATCCTCGACTTTGGCCTGGCCAAGCTGACGCAGGCCGAGCAGAGCGATTCCACACCCGACGCCGCGACCGTGCAGGTCGCCACCGATGCGGGACTCGTGATGGGCACTGCCGGCTACATGTCTCCGGAACAGGTGCGAGGCAAGCCGGCCGATCAGCGCTCGGACCTATTCGCCTTCGGCGCCATCCTGTACGAGATGATCTCCGGCAAGCGTGCCTTCCATGGCGACTCGCCCGCCGACACCATGAGCGCGATCCTGAAAGAAGAGCCGCCTGAGCTTTCCGAATCCGCGCGCAACGTGGCTCCCGCGCTGGAGCGCATCGTGCGGCATTGCCTGGAGAAAAATCCGGCACAGCGTTTTCAGTCAGCCAGTGACGTTGCCTTCAGTCTCGAAGCGCTCACTGAGATCTCCACCGCCAGCAAGAGCGGTGCGCAAGCCATCCCCGCTCCTGAGCCTGCCCGGCGTAGCTGGCTGCTTCCCATCATCGCGGCATGCGCAGCCGTCGCGCTGTGTGTCGGCCTGTACCTCGTGGGGAAGCGCTTCACCACCTCGTCGAACCCGACGTTCCATCGCCTGACCTTTCGTCGCGGCACCATTCCGGCCGCCCGCTTTTCTCCGGATGGCCAAACCATCGTGTACGGCGCCGCTTTGGAGGGCAGGCCGATCGAACTGTTCACCACCCGCTTCGATAGCACAGATTCGCGTCCGCTCGGCCTGGAGAAGAGCGACTTGCTCGGCATCTCCTCCACCGGTGAACTGGCGGTCTCCCTCCGTGCTTTCCACTTTACGCCGTTCGTCGAAAGCGGAACCCTTGGCAGGATGCCGCTCGCCGGCGGCGCGCCGCGCGAGGTGATGGAGGACGTGAGTTGGGCCGACTGGACACCCGACGGCTCGGATCTGGCCGCCATTCGTTTGGTCGGCGGCCGATTCCAGATCGAGTTCCCCATGGGCCGCAGCCTGTACCAGCCCAGAGGCTGGGCCAGTCACTTGCGATTCTCGCCCAAGGGAGACCTGCTCGCTTTTCAGGATCACGTCCAGACCGGTGACGACGGCAGGGTCGTGATCATCGACCGGCAAGGCAAGGTCAAGGCGACCTCCAGTTTCTTTACCACCACGCAGGGACTGGCCTGGTCCCGCGACGGAAAGGAAGTTTGGTTCACCGCGTCGCACGAAGGCGCAGCCCGCGGCGTCTACGCCCTGGATCTCTCTGGCAAGGAACGCCTCATTCTGCGCGTGCCCGGCACGCTCACGTTGCAGGACGTCACGCGCGACGGCCGTGTCCTGTTGACCGTCGACAACGCGCAATTTGGAATTCTTGGATTGGGCGCCGGAGATACCATCGAAAGAAATCTCTCCTGGTTCGACTGGTCACTGGTCGCCGATGTCTCTCCCGATGGCAAGACCCTGCTTTTCTTCGAGAGCGGCGAAGGTGTGGGCTCGAATTACTCCGTTTTCATCCGTGGCATGGATGGATCCCCCGCGGTACGTCTGGGAAGCGGCGCCTTCCCCGCGCTTTCACCTGACGGCAAATGGGTCGCAGCCCTCAATAACGGGTCCCCCAACCAACTGGAACTGCTGCCCACCGGCACAGGCCAGCAACGGCAAATCACTCACGACGCGCTGGAACACATTGGCGTGCGGTGGACACCGGATGGCAACGCACTGGTGTTCTCCGCTTCCGAGCCCAACCATGCGCCCCGCACGTACTGGATGAATCTCGGCGAAGGAAAGGCGCGCGCCATCACGCCCGAGGGAAGTGTAGGGACGCTGGTTTCGCCAGACGGCAAGTACGTGCTGGCCCTCGACGCATAAAACAAGCGGTGGCTCTATCCGCTCGCCGGTGGCGATCCGCAAGCCGTTTCTGCTGTGCTGAAAGATACGGAGGTAGTACTTTCGTGGGAACCTGACGGTCAGAGCTTGCTGGTCGGCGAACGCGGATTCCCCTTCAAGGTATCGCGCGTCTCCATGAACTCGACGCGCCGCGAGGAACTTCGCAACTTCTCGCCCTCCGACGCCGCCGGCATCGTCACTCTCGGCGGCATCCGCTTCAGTGCCGACCGCAAGAGCTACGCGTACTCCTACTACCGCATCTTGTCGGATCTCTACGTGGTCGACGGGCTGCGCTAGCTCGGACTTGCAAGCGGAAAGACTCAGCTCCAGCTGACGACCAGCATACCGCCCGCCGCCCCGGCGCCATCCTGGCTGATTTTCACACTCTGTAGGCCGGGAACGATCACATCGGCGTCGTGCAGCTCCGACACGGGATAGGTGCTGGGTAGAGAGATCACTTTCATGCCCGCTCCATGGGCTGAGCGAATGCCCGCGGGCGCGTCTTCGAACACAACACAGTCCGCCGGATTCACCTTCAGCAATTCTGCACCTTTGCGATAAGGCTCGGGATCGGGCTTGCCGTTCTTCACGTCGTCGGCGGTCACGACGATATCCGGGACCGGAACACCAAATTTCTGCATGCGCGTGATCGCGAGATATCGCGTACCAGATGTCACCACGCACCAGCGGCCGCGCGGGATCGAGCTCAGCAAAGTCACCGCACCCGGGATCGGCAGTATGCCGTCGGCGGCCGCCTCGCGGTCTTCAATCTTTTTCGTCTCTGCGATCGGATCCAGATGCGGCGCCACGCGCTGCACTACCTCGACCGTGCGCACACCGTGTGCAGCCTTCATGACTACCGCGGGATCCAGACCTTGCTCAAGTGCCCAGCGCGTGTACTGATCAGCAACCACGCGCGTGGAGTCGAGCAGAACGCCGTCGAGATCGAAAAGGATGGCAGAACAATGGAATGAGGGCATGGAGGCTCTTTAAAAGATTACAGGATTGGAATTCTTTTCGGGGCAACTCTGCCCAATCGAAAGATAAAGCGCGCTACGCTACCATTCAAAGACACATCGACTGACACTGGGGTTATTTCTTTCCCCACGCACGGGTCAGCTCACAGCGCGGCTTTCACTGAGGGTTCTTAGGTCTCCCGGAAAAGCCACTCGCTTCCCGAAGGGCATCCGCATCCATCATCTTGCCGCCCAGCATCACCTTTCGCGTATTCCGCAAGTCGCCGATCCTTTTCGACGGGTCGCCTTCCACGAGCACGACATCCGCGGTCTTGCCCACTGCGATCGAACCAGTTGTTTTGTCCACGCCCACCATACGCGCCGGAGCGATCGTGGCAGCCGCCAGCGCCTCGGCCGGAGTGAAACCCGCGGCCACGTACAGTTCGAGTTCGCGGACCAGTTCCAATCCCCAACCATCGGTCCCGGCGACGATCGGTACACCGCTCTTATGCATCCGCGCAACCAGGTCCGACAGGACAGCAAAACTTTTGCGATAGTCCGCGCGGGTCAGATCCTTGGGGACGGCGAAGCCGCCCTGGCGAAACCCTCGTTCTGTCGCGGGCGGCAAGGTGCCGACAAATGGAGCGTGCGCGGGAGAAAGATCGCCGTTCTCCGGCACGAACAAAGATTCCGCAACCACCAAGGTCGGATCGGAAGCGATCTTGTGCTCGGCCATGGTTTGTATCAAATGACTCATCACCGGTCCGTTCAAGTCGACGTCCTTGGCATATCGGCCGATCCCATCAAATCGATTGATACCGTTTGACGTCGCCACTACGTCATCCGGCATGGCTTCCATCATCACGAAATAGATGTGAGTGATTTCGTCGTACCCAGCCGCAATCGCCTGCGAGGTTCGCATCCCCGCCGGAAGGTGGCCGTGGACATGCAATCCCAATTTGTGGGCCTCTGCGGCCGCCGGGGCTACCCATGCCGGGTTGTAAGTGCCGTAAAACTTGATTCCCGTGAATCCGTCCCCTTTCGCATTCCGCACTGCGTCGATGGCTTCGGCCTGCGAAGCGACGACGGTCCCGGACTGCGCTGTGTTGGGACCTTTCCCGTCCATCAGCACCGAGGCATAGACATTGGGAAACAGCAGCTCGCCGTTTGCCCGCCGCTTTGCACGAGCGATCGTGAGCGGATTGTCGTTGCCTGGATCGCGCGCCGACGTTATCCCTAGGGCCAGCAAGAACGGCCCGGAGGAATCATCCTGGACGTGCATGTGCGAATCCCAGAGACCGGGTACGAGTGTCTTACCCTGCCCATCGATTACCTCTGCATCTTTAGGCACAGAGATGGAGCCCGCTGGACCGAGCACCGTGATAATCCCTTTGTCCACGACAACCGTCTGGTCTTCCACAAAGCGGCTACCGTCCACAAACGCTCGGACGTGAGTGAACACGACCGGCCCAGACGGCGTTTTGAGAAGGGCCTTCACCAAGGCCGGACTGCGCGCAGCCAAAGCATCATCCTGCACTTTGTTGAGCTTCTCGAGATCGCCCTCGTAGCCGGTGGGCATAAGCGACAGACCTGAGTTCACAAAAGCGAAGAACTTGCCGTCGGCCGTCGTCCACATCGGCGTTGGCGATGGGGACAAGCCGGTCACTGCCCAATCCGTAACTGTTTTGGAGCTCGACCCGCTCCCCACCACGAATTCCGTAAGCCGCTCCGCGTGAGCGCGGCCCCCGGGCAGCAGCGGCATCGACTTGTCGCGTGATTTCAGCAGGGCTTCGATTAGCAGTTGGACGCCAATTGAGATTGGCCCTCCCTGTGATACATAAAACGCCGTCCGGTAAGCGTGACTGCCGGAATCCACTGGACTCTTCCAGCTGGCGGCGCCATCCGCAATCGTGAACTTTTCGGCGACATCGCCTTGCGGCGAAACACCGCGGATCTCGAGCGTCGCCGGCATGCCGTCGTCACCGAGCTTCACGGTTTCGTCGCTCTCCCAAACCTGACCCCTCAAAAGAAGACTTTCCCGCGACATGCGGCGGCCATCGGCTTCTACCCAGATTGCCGATTTGCCATGTGTGCCCGCGCTCGAGACCAGCGAGAAGGTCTGTGCATTGGCCGGCGGCTTGGCCAATTGGTCGGTAGGAACCTGCGCCTGGATGGATGCGCTGCCCAGTGCGATCACAAGGACGACGATTCGCTGAAGCATGCTTTACTCACCTCCTCGGTGAAGAACAGGCCCAGGCCACAGCACTGACCATGACTGAAAAGACTTATATCTTGTTTTGGATTACTTGGAAGTTCCGCCTAACTCGCCGGTAAGTCTACTGTGGTTTGTGTCTCTCGCCAAGACTGGAAGGATCTACTCTGTCGCTGCCTACTTCTCCGCCGTTCGCAGCGTAACCACATTTGGGGACACATCGCTAGCAGCCATCCTCCGCCGCATCTCCACATGCCGCTGCCGGAAATGCGCCGCTGCGCGTTGTCCCCACGTGCGCACGAAGTAGTAATTCAGTCCTGCCCCGATCAGTGAACTCGCGACCGGGATCAGGCGCCCTGCCCACTTCTCCACCACTTCCCCGCTGGCCTGCGCGGCGATTCTCTGGATAACTCGCGGAACGAAGCGGTTGATGACTTCTTTCTCCAGCAGTTCCCGGCTGATGTCGACTCCGGCGGCGCTGGCGGCGGCAATCCAGAGTTCCGCCATTTCGTCTTCGGTATTGAACTCGAATCCATATACCAGGCTAAGCTTCTGAATGGTGCGCATGGTGATCGCGGAAAGAAACCCGAGGTCTGGCACCAGCGTCAGCAGGCCTCCCAGACCGAACCCGGCTCCCTGCACGGCAGCCACCTTCACGCTGCTGCGAACAATCGAAGCCGCGACTTGGTCAAGGTGACCCAGTTCCACCTGATACGCGCCCTGAAAGCTGGTGATCGGCAAGTCATACGCCGCGCGCACCTGGATCAGGAATTTGTCGGGGTTGACTTTCACAGTGTCATAGGCGCGGGTCAAGCCACGAACCAGGCCTTGCTCAACCCGCCGCCGGAGCCAGGATTTGTGATCTTTGGACATCGTTGCTTGGATGCTCCCCGCAACCATGGTAGCGCGCAAAATCGACGCCTGCACAGATGACCAAAGCACGCAATCAGGCCTTATAGAACAAGTCGCGGGGTGCCCCGCCCTACATGGAAAACCCTGTGCTAGCATCAGTACCTCGAATGCCTTCCGGAAAACTGCAAATCGTCCCCTTGGGCGGACTCGGCGAGTTCGGCATGAACTGCATGGCCGTGCGCTGGGGAGATGACATCCTGGTCATCGATGCGGGGCTGATGTTTCCCGAGGCCGAACTGCTCGGGGTCGACGTCGTCGTTCCCGACATTTCGTACCTCATCGAAAACCGCCAACGCGTGCGCGGCATTCTTTTGACGCATGGTCACGAAGACCACATCGGCGCATTGCCCTGGGTTCTGTCGGAACTGAACGTCCCGGTGTGGGGCACGGAATTCACGCTGGCTTACGTCGAAGACAAGCTCGACGAGCATGGCCTGCTAGACGATGCCGATCTGCGGGAAATACGGGCTGGAGAACGCGTCAAGATCGGGCCGTTCACAGTGCATCCCATCCGGGTCACGCACAGCCTGGTGGATTGCGTCGCGCTCGCCATCCACACGCCGCTGGGCGTCATTATCCACACCGGAGATTTCAAGGTCGACCCCACGCCCACCGACAACCGGCTCTTCGACCTCCACGCCTTTGCCGAGTATGGGAAAGAGGGTGTGCTCGCCCTGCTGCAGGATTCCACCAACGTCGAGCGCAAGGGCTACACGCCCAGCGAACGCGCAGTGCGCCGCAAGTTCGACGAAATGTTCGCGCACACCGAACGGCGCCTGTTCATCTCGTGCTTCTCCTCGTCCATCCACCGCATCAAGCTCACGATTGATCTCGCCTTTGAGCACGGACGCAAAATTGCCTTCATCGGACGATCCATGAACAATTCGGCCGAAATCGCCGAAGACCTGGGCTACATCGAAATCCCGGAAGGGCTTCTGATCCACCCCGGCGAAATGAAGAATTTCGCACCCGAAAAAGTTTGCGTGCTCATCAGCGGGACCCAAGGCGAACCGATGTCTGCCCTGTCGCGCGCCGCGGTCGACAATCACAAGCACGCCAAGATCGAAAAGGGCGACACTGTGGTGCTGTCTTCGCGCATCATCCCGGGCAACGAGAAGGCGATCTACCGGATGATCGATCACCTGTTCCGGCGTGAGGCGCATGTCATCTACGAAGACGGATCCTCGCCCCCGGTGCACGTCAGTGGGCACGCCAGCCAGGAAGAATTGAAGCTCATTATCAATCTGGTGAAGCCGCGCTTCTTTATCCCGGTACACGGCGAATACCGCCAGCTCAAGCTACACGCCGAGATGGCCGGATCGATGCACGGTTCGGTCGGGCAAGTCATCCTGATCGAAAGTGGCGACGTTCTCGAATTCGACGAGTTGGGTGCACGCAAGGTCGGCCGTGTCAACGTGGGCCGCGTGTGCATCGATTCCGGCTCGCGCACCGACGTGGTCGAAGATCTCATCGTGAAGGACCGCCGCCATATCAGTGAAGACGGCATCGTGCTGCCCATCATCGCCATCAATAAGCTCACCGGCGTGGTCGAGACCGCTCCGGAGATTGTGACGCGCGGCTTCAATCCCGGCGAAGACGGGCTGCTCGAGGGCGCCAAGCAAATCGTCATGCAGACGCTCGACGTTTCGAGCGATGAAGAAAAAGCAGACTACGGCGTAATCAAGGAAAAAATTCGCGCGGACCTGAAGCGGTATATCTCCAAACAGACGCAAAAGCGGCCGCTGATTATGCCGGTGATTCTAGAAATCTAGCTGCGAGCCACGAGCTGCGAGCCACCAACCGCAGGTATGTGAAATCGCTTCAACCGTCATGGTTTGTGGGGCCCGCCCGCCCGTAGCTCATGGCTCACAGCTCGAAGCTCAGGAGTTTCCCATCGTCACCCTCGACGAAATTCGTCAAGCCCACGCCCGCCTGGAGGGCGTCACGGTACGCACGCCTTTGCTTGAAATGGCGGACCTGCGCGCGGGCGCGGACGATCATCGCCGGCTTTTTCTCAAACTTGAAAACCTGCAACCTATCGGAGCTTTCAAGCTGCGCGGGGCCTACAACAAAATCGCCTCGCTTTCCGACGAAGAACGCGCTCGCGGCGTCATCGCCTACTCGAGCGGCAATCACGCGCAGGGCGTAGCCTACGCGGCGCGAGCGCTGCACACTAAGGCGGTGATCGTGATGCCGGGCAATGCTCCCCCGGTCAAACTGGAAGCCACCGCCAGCATGGGAGCGGAGATCGTGAAGGTTGGCTCCGGCAGCGACGAGCGAAAATCAAAAGCCGAACAGCTTGCCGCGCAGCATGGCTATGCGATTGTGCCTCCGTACAACGACGAAAAGATCATCGCCGGCCAGGGCACGATGGGACTTGAGATTCTCGAAGAATTGCGTGGAGTCGAGACCGTGCTCGTACCCGTGGGTGGCGGCGGCATGATCAGCGGCGTGGCCGCGGCCATCAAGCTGAGCAACCCGTCCGTGAAAGTCATCGGGGTGGAGCCCGCGCTGGCGGCCGACGCGCAGGCGAGTTTTCGAAGCGGCAAAGTGGTTAATCTGCCGGCGGAAGAAGTCACGCTAACCCTGGCCGACGGCTTGCGCACGCAGAGCATCGGCGACATCAATTTCGAACACATTCGCAAGTACGTGGATGACATTGTGACTGTCTCCGAGGCAGAGATTCGGGAGGCCATGCGGCGGCTGGCAGCGAACCCGAGAACTGTTGCCGAGCCGAGCGGGGCGGTGGCGGTCGCGGGATTTCTTTTTCATGCAGACGAACTGCCGCGCGCGACGATGCATGTCGCGGTTATCAGTGGTGGGAATATTGAACCCATCATGTTATCGGAGATCCGGAAGTAGCCCACCTCAGGCGCTATGGCGCACGGTTCCGGCAAAGGCTCATGGCACGACTAAAGTCGTTCCCTTTCCGGTTCCTCTTCACAAATTGATGATTCATAGAGGGTCGTACGAGGCGCGCCTTCAGGCGCGCCGATAAACGGCTCCAGTCTTTACGCCTTCAGGCGCTGCGGTCACCACATTTGCGTCTTTTAACCAATCGCTACTACCGCAGCCCCTCACCGCGCCCGCAGTGTAAAATCAGTTTTCCGCTCTAATCTTCATGCCAGTTGAGGTCTTTACGATGACGGGTTCCGCCGGTGCGCGGATTTCTTTCATTTTGTTTGCTGTGGTCCTCTTTATCCCGTTCGCCAACACACCGGCCCTGGCCGTGGGAGAACACGGAACCCTGATCCGCGTGGCCAACATGTATCTCTCGCCAGATACGAATTCCACCAAGCTGGCTGAAATCGAACGCGGGCGCGAACTAGTGGTCCTGGAAAATACAAATCCCCCTTGGGCGCACGTGGAGGCGTTTCTGGACGAAGAGAAGACGAAGACAAGGAGCGGATGGATTCTCGATAAAGGTTTCGTGCGCAGCACGAATCCGGATGGCGATAAGATTGTGTTCGGAGAGGGAGCGGATTCGGAAGACGAAGCCAGCCGTCGCCACGGGCGGCGCGGCGCCGACAAAGATGCTTTGCGTCTTTACTACCGCGTGTTCGACCTGTTTCCCAACTCTCCGCTGGCAGGGCAGGCGTTGTATCGAGCTGCCGACATTCGCTGGCAAGTGGAACGCGCCGACGTGATGTCGCGTCCGTCCGCCAAGGAACGCGATCCGGGACTGCGCGAGGGCATGAACGAAGAGTGGATGAAGCAAGTGATGAAGAAATTTCCGGGAACCAAGTGGGCGGACCTGGCAGCCTTCCATCTGATCGAAAACAAGCTGTGCGGAGAATGGCAGGGGACCTCGAAGTGCCCCGAGAAGGAGGCGGACCACTACGAGAAGTACGCCGCCGATCGTCCGCAATCGCCTGCGGCTCCGGAGGCCTTGTTCCTGGCTGCGAAGCGCCAAGCGGCTTTGGTCGATATCTATAAGACCGAGGAGCAAAAGAAAAAAGCCGAGGAGGCCAAGGCCAAGGCGATCGCGCTCACACAAAGAATCACGCAGCAATACCCGCAATCCGACTGGGCCGCGCGCGCGCAGAGTCTCATGTTCCTGGTGCAGCAGGATGTGCCTACGTTCGGGAATGAGGTGCAGTGAGGCTCTGGGTTTTAGCCTCTAGCAAAACATCTAGGCTTTCGCTCCATATCTCTAGCGGACGCATCTCACGCGGGGTCCTTCGACTGCGTTCGGCTATCGCCTCCCTGCGCTCAGGATGACAATTCTGGGAAGGTAGCGAGACTCCGAGCACCAACATGAGACCTTGAGCCTGTCACCACTGACCCTGTCGTCTGTGATCTGTCACCAGTGATTGCAACCTAGAGCCCAGAGCCTAAAGCCTGGAGCCCAGAGACTCGAACCCAACTTCTCATTCTTACCCCTCGCAATCTTTGGGATACTAACCCTTCTCTCCCTGGAGGAAGCTTGAACGACTACCTGCTGTCTGTGGTGCTCGGCATTGTGGAGGGTGTGACGGAATTTCTGCCCGTGAGTTCGACGGCGCACCTGCGCATCGCCGAGAGCTTGCTGCACATTTCTCTCTCGAGCGGCTATTGGAAGATGTACTCGATCGTGATTCAGCTCGGTGCGATCCTGTGCCTGCCGGTGTATTTTTGGGATCGGATCCTCAAACTTCTTTTCACTTATCCCGAAGGCGAACGCGGCGATCGAAATCTGTTGACTCATCCGTTGGGACTGACCATTGTGGCCTTCGTGGTGACGGCAGTGCCTTCCTTTCTGCTTACGAAGGTGATTGGCAAAAATCTGGAAAGCCTCTATGTGATGGGTGCGGCCCTGCTGATTGGCGGAATCGTGATGTGGGTGGTTGACGCCGCAAAGTCCACGTGGGAGAAAGCCGGCCCGGGCGCGGCCGGCAGCCCGATTCGAATATGGCGTATGGAGGACCTGAGCCTCGCCCAGGCGGTGTGGGTTGGCGCGTGCCAGATTTTGTCGGCAGTTTTTCCGGGGACATCGCGATCAATGGCGACGATTGCCGGCGGGCAGCTGGTCGGAATGTCGCGCGCGGCCGCGCTAGAGTTCTCCTTCTTCCTCTCGATGCCCACCATGGTGGTCGCCACCGGCTACACGTTATTGAAATCGCTGCGCGGAAAAGGCGAGAACCCGATCGGCGTATCGCAATTGACCTCGCACGACTGGATGGTTTTGGCAATCGGTTTTGTTGTGTCGTTCATTGTCGCGTACGCGAGCGTGGCGTGGTTCATGGCTTGGGTACGCCGGCGCGGATTTGCGCCGTTTGCTGTGTATCGGATCGTGGTAGGTGCAGCCGTGTTGGTGTTCGCGGCGCGCTTGGCCGGATGATTTACGCAATTTCGCCCGCACAAGCGCAACGAGCAATCGGTTTGTATCAGGACACCGCTTCAGCGGCGCCGCTGGAACTCATTTCCATAGCCCATTCAGGGGGCTGTTTACCTCCTAATTCTCTTCTTTCGTCGTTCGTCCATCGCTTTACAAGCGATGTGGAGTGATCACTCCCGCTACGGGTACACCTTACGGTGGGGCCTACGCCGCTGAGATGTCCGGCATGGTCTCCCGCAGGTCCGGTTGGCCGGCAAGCGTCCGCATGGTTCTGCCTAGGACACGCGGAGCGTTTCCATCTCTGGTCCCTAATTTTAGAATAGCAATCTGCAGGGGGTAATTGTGACACGGTTGCGGAAATTATGTTTGGTATGGATTGATGGGGATGCGGGAAATTGATGTGTTTTAGGGGCTTGACAAGATTTTGGGAGCTTGCTCGCGGTCACTGCGTAGGGTGCCACCCTACGGGCTCGCGTTTCGATCCCTGAAAGTCGCGCGTACGCTTCCACGCAGATCATCCTTACGCTTCTTGCTCTTACGTGCCCCGTCCATAATTCGATACGACTTGCCAGATTCCGCCATTGTCGGCCGGGCTGGTTCTTGGCATAATCGAGAGGCTCTGGCGCGCTTCGGTGTGGCGGTTGGTCTCAAACCCGCTACCGGTGCGGAATACGCCTAAATGAAGACATTCTCAAGGGTATTCAATCCAACTAGCAACCGTCGGCTTAACGAGCTGATCGGGTTGTTGCTGTGTGTCTCCGCGCTCCTCCTTTTTCTCTCGCTCGCCTCTTACTCGCCGCTCGATCCCTCGCTGAACAGCGCCTCGGTGCTAACCACGGCCCGGGGAGCGCGCAACTGGATTGGGATCGTGGGCGCCGTCCTGTCGGACCTGTGCCTGCAAGCCTTCGGCATTGGAGCTTTTCTTTTGCCCGTGTTCCCTCTTCTGTTAGGTGCACGCTGGTTTCGCTCGCGTAAAGTGCAATCGCCGGTGGCGAAGAGCCTGGGCGGGCTGTGGCTTCTGATTTTTGTTCCGGCGTTCCTGGCATTGCTTCCGGGACACGTCCGCTGGCTGGGCGTGATTCCGATGGAGGGGTTGCTCGGCCGGGTGGTCGGGGACTTCCTCATCCACTACCTGAATCTTGCCGGCGCCTACATTATCTGCGCGACGGTTCTTGCGGTCGCGCTGTATCTCTCAACGGCATTTTCATTCTCCAGTCTGCAGGTCTGGATTCCTACCCGATTTGCCTTTGTCTTTGCCTTGCGCGATCGCTGGCGTGATTGGAAGGAAGATCGCGCCAGACGCAGGATGCAGAAGGAACTGGAAAAACGCCGCGCCTCGAAACCCGTCATTACCGCGCAACTTTACCCAAGCCGTACTGCGGAGAAGTCTCCCGCCGAGCAGCGGGCGGGACGGCCGCTGGACAGCCGGCAGGATGCCTGCGCTACTCCGCCGGTTCGGACTGGCATCGACCGGATGCTGGCGGAGGAAGCACCCTCCCGAGAAGCGGCAGTGACTCCCGCGGCCGCGGTGCCGGTCGTGCCTCGCGCCGAGTCGGGCGTGATCGTACCGGAAGTTTCCGAGCGCGCCGACAGCACTCCAAAGCACAAGACCACCATGCCGCGCATCGCGGGCGGATATAAGTTGCCTCCCAGCAGCCTGCTGCATCGTCCGGACGAGCAACAATCCGTGGACGCGGCCGAACTCAAGCAGGTGGCACAGGTGCTTACGGAGAAGTACGCCGAGTTTGACGTCCATGGGCAGGTCACGCAGATTAATCCGGGCCCGGTAGTGACGACTTTCGAGTTCAAGCCGGAAGCCGGCGTGAAGTACAGCCGCATCACCAACCTGACCGAAGACCTCTGCCTGGCGCTGAAAGCTGAGAGCATCCTGGTCGAGCGCATGGCGGGCAAGTCGACGGTCGGCATCCAGGTGCCTAATCGCGACCGCGAAATTATCTGGCTGCGCGAGAACATCGAAGCCACGGAGTTCATCGGGACCAAGTCGAAGCTCACGCTAGGACTGGGCAAGGACATCAATGGACGCATCGCCGTCGCCGATCTGGCGACCATGCCGCACCTGCTGATCGCCGGCTCGACCGGTACCGGCAAGTCGGTCGCGATCAATGCTTTCATCATGTCGATTCTGTACAAAGCCACGCCTGACCAGGTTCGACTGATCCTGGTGGATCCGAAGCGGCTTGAGTTGGGCAACTATGAAGGCGTGCCGCACCTGTTTACGCCCATCATCACCGAGCCCAAGAAGGCGGCCTATGCGCTGCGCAACGCCGTGCGCGAGATGGAGCGGCGGCTGAAGCTGCTGGCGGAAAAAGGCGTGCGCAATATCGACCAGTACAACAAGCTCTTCGAGGAAGATGGCACACCAAGCTTGTTTGGCGAAGATTCCGAAGAGCGGCCGATTCCCTACATCGTGATCATCATCGACGAGTTGGCCGACCTGATGATGCTCGATGCTGGGAACGTGGAAGAATCCGTGACGCGCCTGGCGCAGATGGCGCGCGCCGTCGGCATCCACCTGGTACTGGCGACACAACGACCTTCGGTCGACGTCATCACCGGATTGATCAAGGCGAATTTTCCGGCACGCATCTCGTTCCGCGTGGCGACGAAGGTCGATTCCCGCACGATTCTCGATTCCAATGGCGCAGAGGCGCTGCTGGGACGCGGCGACATGCTGTACCTGCCTTCCGGGTCGGCGCGTGTGCACCGGTTGCATGCGCCGTTCGTGACGGAAAAAGAAATTGCTGCGGTGGTCGAATTCTGGAAGTCGCAAGCGACCGCCGAATATGTGCCAGAGTTCATCGAACCTCCGAAGGACGAGCGTGAAGACGGTGCGGGCGGCGAGGCCGCTGACGGCGAAATGGAGAACGATCCTCTTTATAACGACGCGGTGCGCCTGGTGGTGGAGTTTGGGAAGGCTTCCACTTCCCTGCTGCAGCGGCGGCTGCGCATCGGATATGGGCGCGCGGCGCACCTGATCGATCTGATGGAGCGCGACGGCATCGTCGGAGCGGCGGACGGTCCGAAGCCCCGCGAGGTGTTGAAGCGGCCGGACTGGATTTCGGAAGTCGAAGAGTCGATGCGGTAGTTTGCGGTTAAGACCCTCGAACAAGCTTTTAACCGCAAAGTTCGCGAAGAATGGCCGCGAAGAGCGCTAAGAAGTTCACGTCGCAGCGCTGCACGGTCGCTTCGTTCACTCGTCACAGACCCTGTGGAATTCTCCCTAGCTATACTGCTTGCGTGACCCCTGCCGTCGATTTGCTGGAGCCGCTGCGCCGCTACTGGGGGTACGATTCGTTCCGTCCGCTGCAGGAGCGGATAGTCAGCAGCCTGATGGGCGGCCATGATGTGTGTGTGGTCATGCCGACGGGTGGCGGCAAATCGCTGTGCTATCAATTGCCGGCGCTCGCTTCAGGGAAAACCACGATCGTTGTTTCGCCTCTGATTGCTCTCATGCAGGATCAGGCGGCGCAACTCGCGCAGATGGGGATCCCGGCCGCCGTCCTCAACAGCATGATGCCCGGCGACGACCAAGCGCGCATTATGCGTCGGGCAAGCGAGGGCGCGTTTCGCCTGCTTTATCTATCGCCGGAGCGGCTGGCGCGTGCAGACACAGTCGATTGGCTGCGCACCGTGCCCGTGGCGTTCTTTGCCATCGATGAAGCGCACTGCATCTCGGAGTGGGGACACGAGTTTCGTCCCGAGTACCGCCAACTGAGCCGTTTGCGAGGGCACTTTCCCGATCGCCCGATCGCAGCCTTCACCGCTAGCGCCACCCGGCGGGTGCGACACGACATCCTGCACCAGCTAGAGCTGCGCGATCCTCACAAATACATCGCCAGCTTTCACCGGCCGAATCTGCGCTATGTGGCGAAGAAGACCGACTTTAACTCGCAACGGCAACTCCTGATCCGAGCTCTGAAAAACGTGCGCGAAGGCAATGTGATCGTTTATTCGCCCACCATTGCGCGGGTCGAGGAAACGGTGGACATGCTCGAGGAGCACGGGATTGCGGCGATTGGATATCACGGCAAGATGGAAGCCGACGAGCGCCGGCGCAATCAGGAAAGTTGGATGTCGGATGAAGTGCGCGTGCTGGTGGGGACGATTGCCTTCGGTCTCGGCATCAACAAGGCTTCCGTTCGTTCCGTCATTCATCTTTCGTTGCCAAAGTCGATCGAGCAGTACTACCAGGAGGCTGGCCGCGCCGGGCGCGATGGCCATCCGGCGGATTGCATTCTGCTCTGGCAAAAGCGGGACACGGCGTTGCTGGCCCACTTCATCAATCAGATTACGGACGAAGCGGAACGCGATCGTGCCTGGGAGCGGTATCGAAGAATCCGCGACTTCGCCGAGTCTCCCAAGTGCCGCCACCGCCAGATCTGCCTGCATTTTGGCGAGACACCGAAGTGGGAACGCTGCGACGCCTGCGACGTGTGCGGCTCGCAGCCTGAATGGCTGGCCGTACCGGTGCATGTGGCGGAACGCCGTGGACGGATGCGGCTGCCGCAGGTAGCCGACAAACATGTCCCGATGGAGGTCGAAGCACCCGTTCTCTCCAGCGAGGATCAGGCCCTGCGCGATTACCTTCGCGAGTGGAGACGCAATGTTTCGCGCGAACAGCACGTGTCGGCATTCATCGTGATGTACGACACGGCTCTGGAAGCTCTTTGCCGGGCGCGCCCTCGTTCATTGCAGGGACTGCGCGCGGTTCCGGGTTTCGGGGAGCGCAAGGTCGAAGTGTACGGTAAGCGGATACTGGCCGCGCTGGCGGAGTTCGACCGTGGAGCGCGGGCGGAGGTTCCCCAAGCTCCGCGGACCAAGCCGGCTGACGAGACCTTGCGCCTGCTGCGCGAGGGCAAGAGCCTGGCCGAGATCGGGAGCTTACGCCAGCGCCAGCCGGCAACGGTCGCGAACGCGGTGGCTACGCTGATCGAACGAGGCGACATCGAACTGGACGACGCGTGGGTCGATCCTGCGCGAAGGAGCGTTATCGAAGCTGCTTGCGCGCGGATGGGAACGCAGTGGCTCAAGCCTCTGAAGGATTCCCTTCCGCCGGAAGTGACATATGAAGAGATCCGGCTCGTAGTGGCGCATTTGCGCCGGCGGGAATCACTGCAGAAGGAACCCGCCAGCGCATAGGCGCTCAGGGCGTGGGGCGGCTCTGCGATTCGCTGCTCCCGCTCTTCAATCCGCGCACAGCCAGAACCGCCAGAACAGCCACAGCAAGGAGCATCGCCAGCCACAGGACACCTTTGTGGCGCTCCGACCAGGGACGGTCATCGGGCCGTGCCGCGTAAGAAGGGTTAGGCCTTTCCCAGCCGATTTTTGCCTCTGCACCGTTGATGTCTTCGTGGAAGAATTTCGCGTAGTCGTATACCGGTGCTTCCAGCTTGTCATCGCCGTAGTAGAGCTTCAGACCGGACTTGCCTTGGGGCTCGAAATACAGGCGCCGTTGCACGCTCTGCGGTCGAACGCTATCGATGGAGAGGGGCAGATCGTCCCCGTTGTCGATGGTGACGACCAGGCGGCCAGTGTAGTCACCGAAAATATTCAGGGCCAGGTCTTCCGACACGGCCGTCGTCCCGGCGCGATATATACGGATGCGGCTGATACTGCCCGCCGCGATTTGAACATTCTTGTCGTTAGCCACGCTGACCGGCCTACGGAAGTTCACGTGCGCCGAGGGTATCTCGAACTCGAGGCGGTCGATGGGAATCGCCGAAGGTACATCGCAGATGAACACGGAGGTGTGCTTTTGCGGGCCGCTGGATGCACACGAGCCTGCGTCCGTCCAGATGGCTTTCTTTTCCTGCACGAAGGCCACGGTCGCCTGTTTGACGTCCTTGGGAAGAATTCCCGGAGAAAGGCGGACGTGCACGTAGCGGAAGGTCCACATGGGCAGCGTGATGGTCTCGTTCGAGCCCAACTTCTCGCGGGAGAAATCGAAAAGGGTGGAAGGGCTCGGCCAGGCGGTCGAATTGCTGGTGCTAAGTGTGTTCTGACCAGTCACCGAAGCGGTAATCAGGAAATCCTTGCGATCGAGAGCGAGGCGGATACGGTTATATTCAGTGACAGGAGCGACGTCGAGATCGAATTCCGTGTGGTCGTCCTTGAGCGTCAGGTTCAGGATCTTGGCTTCGATTTCTCCGGTGGACGTGCCCACCTTTTCCAACGTGAGTTGATATGGGACCTGCGTGGCCCCGTCATATAAACGAAGGTCAGCCAGGTCGGGACGGGCGTGGCTCCAGATAGCGGAGTCGACGATGATGTAGTTCTGGTGGTCGGTCGCGGCAAGCGTGACATCACGCACATTCCGGAAATACGGGATTTCGGCCTCGGGAGTCGACGCGGCTACCGACAGACAAAACAGCAGCACGATCAGAAGAGCGGCGGGGCGCTTCACGCGGACTCCTCGGATTTCTTGCGCCCGTTCGACAGCTTCAGCCAGTCACGTTGGTAGACAAACGAAATCGCCAACAGCAACACGCCCAACACGATAAAGCTCACGATGCGGTAGCCGCGGTCGAGTTGGGAAACATCGTAGACAAACACTTTGACGATGGTGACCGCGATCAGGACCAGAGCCTGCCAACGGACAAACGATGACCGGCGCCAGAAGCCGACGATCATCAGCATCGCGCCATAGGCCATCCAGAGAGCGGAATAGGTGAAGCCCTCCGCGACCTGAAGGCTGCGGCTGTCGGCAGAGTAGGCGGGGTTGTAGGGACTGTATCCGCGGGCGTTGGGATTGGGCATGATGGCAGCTTGCTGGCGCGAATAGTAATCGGCCACTTCGTGGCTAAGGGCCATCAGTGCGAGAACGTTCAATGCAATCACGGCCAGCGCAGTTCCCTGCCGTCCGATTTCATCCTTGCGTCGTTGTCCGTACCAGGCCATGGCCCCAAGCACCGCGATGGCTACCGCGTATGTACCCATGCGCGCATTGAAGATCAACGTGGTCGTATCGAAGTTGTCGATGGCCAGCAAGCGAGCGACGCCCAGCGCCAGCGCGCCCACCGCAAATGCTGTCATGAAGTCCGAGCGGATGCGGTCGCTCAGCCAGAGCACGACGGCGGATTCGACCAGCCAGCCGATGGTGATCCAGTGGCCATCGAGGCGAATGGGGATAGCGACGGTGATGAAGCCAATGGCGAGCGCCAGATGAAGGAAATGCAACCGACGGGCGTCGTCTGCGTTCTGATAGTAGCGCTGCGTTTGCCGGCTCAGGTAGATGTACACGGCAGCCAGCGCAAGCGCGAACCACGCCATCGCGTGCTTGTCGACCTCCTCCATCATTGCGTAGACCTGCAGGAAGTAGACTCCGGCGTTCACGAAGGCAAGAAAGAGGGGCACGGCCCCGAACGGGGCCGCTTCGTTCTCGGGGGGACGCGCCAGCAGCGGCGCGATCGCGAAGATCGCGAAGAAAAGCGTGGCAAATGCAACGGTGAGATTGAGCTGGCCACGGTTATAGAACTCCGCGTACCAGGCGACATAGAGAAAGAGCGTGCCGACGTAGGCCAGGACGAGCAGGCGGCGCCAGGGCTTGCGCATCACCGTCGCGACTGCCGCGACGTCAAGCAGCGCGAGGTAGGAGAACAGCTGCACTTCTTTGTTCTCTCCCGTGGAAAGCAGGAGCGGCGTCGAGAAGGCTCCGGTCAGTGCAAAGGCAGCCAAGATTTCCGCGTCCTGTGTGATTGCGAGCGCCGCAGTGGAGGCCGTTACGGCCAGCATGGCAACGAACGCGACTCCGCTGGGGATGAGGGTATAGACGTGGAACGCGGCCCATAGCGACAGGTACATCACGCCGATGCCGACCGCTTTGAGCGAGTAGGAGAACATCCGGTAGCCGCGCGAGCGGAAACGCTCGCTCCACACGACGACCCCAATCCCGGCTAGAAGCCCGATAGCCACCCGACCCGCAGGACCGATCCAGTTGTTGTCGAAGGCGTACTTCAGGAAATACGACACGCCGATCAGCACGGCAGCAATGCCGATCCGGTTTAGCCAGTGCGAGCCGATGCGCGATTCGAGGTCGATCTCGTCCGTGGGCGCCTGCGGGATGGAAACAGACCGCGGTGGAATGTGCGGCATGGGAGGCGGTGGTGGTGGTGGCGAAGCTTCCGATTTGGCGAGCCGGGTGGTTGAAGCTTCGGCCGAGCTTAACGTTGAGCGCTCCGGCTCCGCCCGATCGCCGTCCAGCTTGCGCTCCAGTTGATCGACTCGGCGCGCCAGGTCGCGCACCAGATCACGAAGGGCCTGCAGATCGCTTTGCGTGCTGTCCACTGAGCTCCTTGCAAGATTTCTACGGCATTATCTGCGAAACTGGAACGGGTTTCACGATATTTTCCCAGGGATACTTTTTCATGAAAGTCTTCACCGAGTACTTGAAGTTTCATACCCCCACACAGCGCGCCTATGTTCACATCACGCCACAAGTGGAGGACGCCGTGAAGAAGAGCGGCGTGAAGGAAGGCATGGTACTGGTTTCCGCCATGCACATTACGGCTGGAGTGTACGTCAACGACAACGAGAGCGGGCTGATTGAAGACATTGATAAATGGCTGGAAGGGCTGGCTCCCTTTCGCGAGGACTACCGACATCATGAGACCGGAGAAAACAACGGCGATTCGCACTTGAAAGCTCTGCTGATTCATCACGAGGTCATCGTGCCGATCACCGCCGGCAAACTCGACCTGGGAACGTGGCAGCGAGTCTTCTACGCCGAGTTCGACGGTCAACGGGATAAGCGGGTGATCGTGAAGGTGATGGGGGAATAAAAGCAGTCGTCAGTCTTCAGTCTGCAGTCGTCGGTCGCTCGCCGATCGCTCGCGGCCCTCTTTCCGATCCTTTATCATCTTTTTTTCACTTAGGAGTCGCGATGAGTTCTGAAGAGCTACACGAACTGCACGAGCACGCTGAGCATGCGAAGCACAATCCCAGCCTTGCGCCGGTGTCGCTGACCATGGCGATCCTGGCGGTGCTGGTGGCGATTGTGTCGCTCCTCGGACATCGCGCGGCCACCGAGGCCGTGCTCAATCAGTCCAAAGCGTCAGATCAGTGGGCATACTTTCAGGCAAAGAATATTCGAGGACATGAGGACAAGCTATTCGCGAACCTGACGTCGATCACGCCGGCCAGCAATCCCGAAGCATTGGCGAAGATCCGCGAAGAGTACCTGGCGGAAGCGGAGAAATACAAGGACGAGCAGAAAGAGATCGAGGGCGAGGCCCGCAAGCTTGAGCAGGAAGTCGCGCTTGAACACAAACGCACGGACCGATTCGACCTGGCTGAGGTGTTTCTGGAGATTGCCCTGGTGATTACGTCGATCACGCTGTTATCGGGAAAGCGAATGTTTTGGCAGTTTGGGTTGCTGCTGGGGACGGTAGGAGTGGTGATAGCCACAACCGGCTTCCTGGTCAGGTAGCAGCGGGCGGAGCGCAGTGCACGCGCAATCCTCATCGCTGGGGGACGATCAGAATGGACTGCAGGCTCAAACATGAGATTCTGCGTCATGTGCATCTGCTGCCCGGGAAGCAGCCAGTTCAAGAGCATATTTCGCGGCACAAGCGTGATATGTGTGGTTCTGTGTCACGAACGCACGGCGCCGGCTGCGAAAAGCCGATGACCGGCTAGCACATAGGGGATTGCCGCCGGTCACGTCCAAGAGTGATTCGAATCACAGCCCATCGCCCGGTCGGAAGCCCACACTAATGGACGTAGAGGGGGTGCTGAGTTCCGTTACAGCATTCTTCTGCAGGAAGCTCCATCAGTGGCCAAATTTTCAACAACGGCTCACCGGCCAACCCAGCCACTGTTCTTATTTTGTACGTTTGATTTCTCAAAGGAGAGGAAAGCACTCATGAAGACGACGAAAGTGGTCATGCTGGTTATGACTATCGCAGTGGCTCTATTCATCCTGATCCCGAGCCTGTCCTGGGCGGCCGATGACGGCGCGACCCTTTACAAGACGAAGTGCGCGGCCTGCCATGGCGTCGATGCTGCCGGAAAGCCGGCCGCGAAAATCCCCAGTCTGATTGGGGACGAAGTGAAGAAGGTCTCGGATGCGGATATCGAGAAGGCCGTTACCGAAAAGCCGAAACATGCCGGTGTTGCGAAAGCAATTACACCCGACCAGGTAAAGATGGTGGTGTCGTACATTCGCGACCTACAGAAGAAGTAAGAGAACGGCTGTTCCCTTTTGCGCGCCAGCCTGGCCGTGGCCACTCCGGTGGGCTGGAAACAGGCACGAGGGTGCCCCAGGAGCACGCACAAAGCATCTCGAGGTTTCCGACGGTGTATGGAATCCGTTGGGAACCTGCGAAGGGGCACTGCGAGCCTCGGCGTCCAGGACAGGAACAGCCACCCCGGGTTCCGGCGTCAGTTTCCGGGACCCGGGAAAGTCTTGCGTGAAGGGCCTTTCGCAAGTGGGTAGGCTTCTTCTCCAGGCGTAGATCGACTCCCCAATCTACCTCTCAACTCTCTGGAGCGGAGGCGCCACGAGCGCGCGGCCGGAGAGATTTCCATGAGCAAAGCGCTGCTGTACGACGCCACTGCCTGCATCGGATGCAAGCAATGCGAGGGTGCATGTGCGGCCCAGAACAAGCTGCCCTACACCGATACTGTCGCAGCCGAAGAGATCCAGTCGGAGCATAAATTCACGGTTGTCCTGACCAAGGACGACAAATTCATGCGGCGATTGTGCATGAACTGTGCCGATCCTGCGTGCGCCTCGGTTTGTCCGGTGGGGGCGCTGCGCAAAACCGCCGCCGGGCCAGTGATCTATGAAGAGGACCGGTGCATGGGCTGCCGCTATTGCATGGTGGCATGTCCGTTCAGCGTTCCAAAATATGAGTGGAGCAAGCTGTTGCCGCGCGTGCAGAAATGCACGATGTGTCCCGATCGCGTGCAGGCGGGCAAGCCCACAGCTTGCGCGGAGATCTGCCCGACGGGCGCCACGAAATTCGGCGAGCGCGATGAGTTGATCGCCGAGGCGCAGAAGCGGATCCGCGACAATCCCGGCCAGTACGTCGATCACATCTACGGTGTCAACGAGGTGGGCGGAACGTCTGTGCTGCTGCTCTCGAGTGTTCCCTTCGAGCAGTTCGGCTACCGCACCGACCTCACCCGCGATCCTCTGCCTATCTACACCTACCGCGTTCTCTCGCGGATTCCGGACTTCGTTCCGCTGGGCGGGATGGTGTTGGGCGGCGTGTGGTGGATCACCCACCGCCGCGAAGAAGTGGAGGCGGCCGAAGGCGGACACGCACCCGGACCGGGGAAAGAGAATGCGAAATGAAGATCAAGTTCACCTTCTGGAAGTTGGTGTTCCTGGCGCTGATGGCGGCGGGCTTCTACGGCACGGTGGTTCGCTTCGTGCAAGGGCTGGGCCGATCCACGAACCTAAACGATCAGTTCCCATGGGGGTTATGGATCGGTTTCGACGTGCTCTGCGGCGTAATGCTGGCGGCCGGCGGCTTCACGCTGACGGCGGCGGTACATATCTTCAACATCAAGCGACTGCACCCGATCGTGCGGCCGACGATTCTCACGGCATTTCTCGGTTACGTGTTGGTGTGTGTCGCACTCATGTACGACCTGGGCCGCCCCTATCGTATCTGGCACCCGCTCGTCATGCGGAATCCGCATTCCGTGATGTTCGAGGTGGCGTACTGCGTGATGCTGTACACGACGGTGCTGTCGCTGGAGTTTTCGCCCATTGTGCTGGAGCGCTTCAATCTGCAGAAGCCGCTCAAGATCGTGCGCGCTGCCCTGATACCGCTGGTGATTCTTGGCGTGATTCTGTCAACGCTGCATCAGTCGTCTCTCGGCACGGTTTACCTGATCATGCCCGAGAAGCTGCACCCGCTGTGGTACACACCGCTATTGCCGATCTTCTTCTTTGTCTCGGCGATCGCGGTTGGGTTGGCCATGACGATCTTCGAATC
The DNA here is from genome assembly GCA_046728215.1 of Acidobacteriota bacterium. Classification (GTDB taxonomy): domain Bacteria; phylum Acidobacteriota; class Terriglobia; order Terriglobales; family Acidobacteriaceae; genus Gp1-AA133. Next base: position 200,384 of record JBKPEB010000008.1, read on the forward strand.
GTCGATGAGCTCGAAATATTTCGGGCAGCAACTGGAATTGCCGATCCTGCAGGAACTTGGTCGCGTTCTGGTGGTGGTGCTCTGCGTGTACGGGATTCTTCGCTTCGAGGATCTTTTGCACCGGGGCGTGCTGAAGATGCTGATACACCCCGGCTACGAGGTGTACCTGTTCTGGCTGGAGATCAGTCTGAGCTTGTTATTGCCTCTTCTACTGCTCTCGCAGAAAAAGATCCGCACGACGGCGCAGGGTTTGTACCTGGCGGCGGTGCTGGTCGTACTCGGATTTATCACCAACCGGCTGAACGTCAGCATCACCGGGCAGGAATCGGTGGCGGGCATGCACTACGTGCCGAAATGGACGGAAATCGCCGTGACTGGCGCGATCATCGCGGCCGGCTTTGCGTTGTTCGGGTTGGCAGTGAAGTACCTGCCGATTTTCCCCGCGGAGGAGAGCCATCCGGTGGTCAAGCCACAGGCCATCGGGACGACTCCTGTGTTGGGCCATGCTGGAGACTGAACCAGATCGAGGACGCTGGAAACAACTGACGCATAGCCTCAGCGCCAAGCTGATCAGCTTGCTGTTGCTGGTCATGGTCGGAATTTTTGGGCTGCTCGGCTATCTGAATGTTCACCTGCACCGCCAGCATCTGGAAGCGGCCACGCTGACCAGTGCGGAGCGGGTGAGTGATGTCATACGGCGTAGCACGAACTACTACATGCTGCGCAACGATCGCGAAGGGATGTACCACGTCATCGCGACCATGGCGGACGAACCCGGCATTGTACGGGTGCGCATCTTCGACCGGGAAGGCCGGATCAGTTATTCCTCGGACACGGCCGAAATCGGGCACAGCGTCGATCAGGGCGCGGAGGCCTGCTATGGGTGCCATGCGCAATCGCAACCGCTGACGCGATTGAACCGCCCCGATCGTTTTCGCATTTACCGCGACAACAAGGGACAGCGCGTCCTCGGCGTGATCACACCCATCGAGAATCAGCCAAGTTGTTCGAACGCGGAGTGCCACGCCCATCCAGCCGGGCAACAGGTGCTTGGGGTTCTGGATGCCAACCTGTCCCTCGCCCAGGCGGATGCGCAATTGGCCCAGACCAGCCGGCACATGCTGATCTATACGCTGATCGCGCTCATCGACATTTCCCTGCTGAGTTGGTTCTTCGTCTGGCGGCTGGTGGGACAACCGCTCAAGCGCCTGAAGAGCGGCACGAAGGAATTGGCCGGCGGGAACCTGGGCTTCCAGTTGGAAGTGGATTCCACCGACGAGGCAGGCGAACTGGCCGACTCCTTCAACCGCATGAGCCTGCAACTGCGCGCCGCTAACAAAGAGATCGTGGCGTGGGCACGAACTTTAGAGGATCGCGTCGATCAAAAGACAAGCGAACTAAGGCGCGCCCATGAGCACGTTCTTCTGGTCGAGAAGATGGCCACCATCGGAAAGATGGCCGCGGTGGTGGCGCACGAGATCAACAATCCACTGTCCGGCATTCTCACCTACGCCAAGCTGGTGCGCAAATGGATCGAACGGGGCGAGGCCGAAAGCACGAAGCGCACCGATGCCGAGAAGTGCCTCAACCTGATTGCCGACGAGAGCCGCCGCTGCGGCGACCTGGTCAAGAATCTTCTCAGTTTTTCGCGCACGACGCCGATGAACCGCCAAACCACCGATCTCAACGCGGTCATCGACCGCAGTGTCCGCTTGATCGCTCCTCAAATGGACATGAAGGGCGTCGAGCTGCATAGGGAGCTTTCCCCGGACCTGCCGCGAGTCCAATGCGATCCCGGCCAGATCGAGCAGGTTGTGCTGGCCTTGGCGATGAATGCGCTCGACGCCATGCCGCGCGGGGGAAATCTCTGGATCAGCACGCGCGCCCGTCTGCAATCCAGCGAGATCGCCATCCATGTGCGCGACGACGGTTCCGGAATACCGGCCGAAATTCTGCCGCATATTTTCGAGCCTTTTTTGACGACTAAGGAGACCGGGAAGAGCGTCGGTCTCGGGCTGGCCGTAAGTCACAACATCATTGAGCGCCATAGCGGACGAATTGACGTTCAGTCCGAATTGGGCAACGGCACGGTATTCACTGTGACCCTGCCACTGGACGGCAGCCTTTCGTCAATCGCGCCTCCCCTGGAGGAGGCCGCTCATACGAAATCGAGGTGATCGAACTTGAACACACAGGGCAAGTTATTGATTGTTGACGACGAATTGAGCGTCCGGGACTCTCTGGCCAAGTGGTTTCACGAGGAGGGCTACGAGGTCGGCATGGCGGAAGATGCCAAGGATGCTTTGACCCGTCTAGCCGAAACCCGTTATGACGCGGCTTTGCTCGACATCAAGATGCATGGCATTGACGGTATCGAGTTGCAGCAGCGTATTCATGAGATTGATTCGGAACTGATTGTCATCATGATGACCGGATACGCGTCGGTGGAAACGGCCGTGGCAGCCTTGAAGAATGGCGCTTACGACTATGTCACCAAGCCGCTCGACCCCGACGAGATCGCCCACCTGGTGAAGAAGGCGCTGGCGCACAAGCGGATACAGCAGGAGAACGTCCGGTTGCGTGAAACCGTCGCTGAGGTCGCCCGGCCGGACGACATCGTGGGGCAGAGTTCCATCATGCAGAGAGTGTTCGACGCGATCGAGACCGTCGGGCCCACCGATGCAACTGTGCTCATCACCGGGGAGAGTGGCACCGGAAAGGAATTGGTGGCGCGGGCGATCCATCACGCCAGCCCCCGGAAGTTTCATCCGCTGGTGGTCATTCACTGCGGAGCCCTTACCGAAACCCTGCTGGAGAGCGAACTGTTCGGCCATGAGAAGGGCGCGTTCACCGGAGCCCAATACCGTAAGAAGGGTAAGTTCGAGATTGCCGAAGGCGGAACGGTATTCCTTGACGAGATCGGGGACATCAGTTTGAAGACCCAGACTGACTTGTTGCGAGTCCTGCAGGAGCGGGAGATTGTGCGGGTCGGTGGGAACCAGCCGATTAAAGTTGATTTCCGCTGCGTGGCGGCGACCAACAAAGACCTGGAGAAGGCGATTGAGGAGGGTAAGTTCCGTCCCGACCTCTTTTACCGGCTGAATGTCTTCCGCATCGAGTTACCGGCACTGCGCGAGCGGCGGGACGACATTCCGATGCTGGTCAATCATTTTGTGCGCAAGTTCTCGCTGCAAATGAATAAGAAGATCATGCGCGTCTCCCCCTCTGCCATGAACTTGCTGCAGCAGCAGGCGTGGAGCGGAAACGTTCGCGAGCTCGAGAATGCAGTAGAGCGCGCCATGGTAGTGGCCCAGGAACCGGAAATCCGGGAATCCGATTTCGTTTTCAAGGCGACTACCATTCCGAATGGCGCACCCAAAAGCCTGGACGAGATCGAGAAAGCGCATATTCTGCGGACACTGGAGTCTGTTGGGTGGAATCAGACGCGAGCCGCGGAGATCCTCAACATCGACCGGGTCACGCTCCATCACAAGCTTAAACGGTACGGTTGGAGCAAGCCCTCACTACAAGCGCGATGAAGCTTTTGCAATTGCTTTCGATCGGCGATGTCGATGGCCGGTTGCCGATGCAGCTAGCTCCGGCGATGGCAAGTCTTTTTCGGATGCCTACGGAGGTGTTGCCGGTATGCCTTGATCCGGAATTCGCTTACCACGGCGAGCGCCAGCAGTATCACTCGTCGGAGATTCTCCAGGCCATGCAGAGCTTCGTCGGGCCGGATTCCTGGCGTGTTCTGGGAATCACATTGGTCGATCTTTACATTCCGATTCTGACGTTTGTGTTCGGGGAGGCGCAGATCGGCGGACCTTGCGGTCTGGTGTCCGCGCACCGGCTGCGCCAGGAATTTTATGGATTACCTGCGGACCGCGACCTTCTGCAACAGCGGCTTCTGAAGGAAGCAGTCCATGAGATTGGCCACACGATCGATCTCACCCACTGTGACGACTATCAGTGCGCCATGGCTCCTTCGCATACGGTGGAATGGATCGATCTGAAAGACAGCCTCCTGTGCCCTTCCTGCCAGGCACGTGTGCTGGCAAGTTGACCTTCGTGTCGACAGTTCCCGAATTGGTTCACTCACTGACGCGACGGTTGTTCGGCAGGGGTGCTGACGGTTCGTCGCTTAGACAATCTGCCTCTCTGACAAACGTCTCGTAGTCTTACTCCTTAGTTATTCGTATTCAACACAAAGCGAGAAGCACTCCTGAATGCCATCTTTGGCTGTACGAGTGCTTAACGCTAAGTCTTCAGCTCACTGAGGGGAGCTGTGATTAAGAAACATTAAGGATCAATCCTATGCTGTATAAATGCGCCAACGAAACCTGCAACACACCTTTTCGACGCTTACGTGAGGGTAAGCTTTTTCAAGTGGAGACCGAGTATCTTGAGGAGCGAGGGTGCCGTTGCCGAACGGCCTCGGGAAGAAAACAGTAAAGATGATCTCGATGGAAGCGGCCGTAGCGATTCAGGAAGCGGAAGAAGAATCTGTGCAGCAGAGGCTAGCTGAGGTACTCAAATGAACGACTCTGTGGAGCGCCTTTGCACGATTTGCCTCGAGCCGCGAACCGAAAATGATGGTTGGTTTCTCCTTACGGAAAATCGCTGGACAGACCGGGTCAAGATCTTAGGCTGGAGTGACGCGCTCGCAGCCCAACCGGGGGTGCACGCGGCTTGCGGCTCTGAGCACGTTCAGCAACTGGTGATCCACTGGATGGCAATGGGAACGCTGGACTATCCGTTTGCGCGTACCTACGCGGACCACAAGCAGTTGAGCCGAAAGCGTACCCAGCCTTCGGTGGGCTACCGACCGAGCCCGACACGCGCGGTATCAAGGTTTACGGAGAACTGGCGGTTCATCGGGAAAGCCTGGAGCGGATCCTGACCGAGAGCCTGCAATCTCTGGGATCAGTCCTGACGGCGCTGATCAGCGCTCTCGGGCATCACGACATCCCAAAGTCGGTCGAAGAAGAGGAGAACGAGGAGAAACTTCTGTACGCCCTTACCTGACACCTCTAGTAAGTCGTCTGTAAAGTAGGGCCGCAGTTCCTTCGGACCGCGGCCCTCTTCTTTCTACTCTGGATCAGTCGGATCATTGAATAGCACGCTGAGCTTGATGCTGCCATGGCCGAACTGCGGGAAGTTCGCCTTGGTCGAATCTCCAGGATCAAGGTTCGAAGCCGTGTCGTCCGGGGGAAACAGCACGAGCGAATTCAGGTAGGCCTGTAGCGCTGCGGATCTCCGGGGCGACAGCGCGGCATAGGCGTCGCGGGATTTCTGCGACTCGCCTCCATGCCTAAGGATGACGTCATCCAGAGTCATGCTGCGGCCGTCATGCCCGTATGGAGCGGTGGACCCTACCCCCCACAGCGGACGCGTCATGAACTGCGTCTGCAGCGTTCCGTCCCAATTGCGTTCGTAGAATTTTGGACCCAGATCGTGCCGCTTGAAGTCCGTCAACAAGTCCTTCACCACAAATGAGCCTTGCGCCGGAAGCTTCATGGCAGGCAGGCCGCTGCCGTCATCCTGCGCCACGACCAGAGGAGTTGCCGTAGCAAACAGGCTGTTGAAAATGCCGCGCACCGGATCGTAGTTCGTCTCCAAATCAGCGACCCGCCGATCATGGTTGATGGTCAGATCCGCCACATGACAGGAAGCGCACCCGATTCTGTTGAAGACTTCGCGGCCCAGTTCAGTCGTGTCGTTCTGCGGTCCATGCCCGGGTTTGAAGTAGTTCAGCAGATAAAACTCCAGGTGATCCACAATCGCCGGATCAACCTCATTGCCGTTTTGGCTGTCCTGCGGAGGTGGAGGGGCGATCTTGTCGAGCGAACCATCGAGGACCATGCCCGACGGAGTCACTGCCCGCCCGCCCGCGCTGGCGGTCGTAACATCCGGATCCGCCCGAAGCCTCCAGTCCCATCTCATTGTGCAGCGCCCCGACGATGAACCGCCGGATGGAAAACTCGCTGCCCTCCGCGAAGAACGGTTTGACTCGCAGATCGGCATCGACTCCAAAGACTTTCGACGTATCTACGGAGCCATCCGGCTGAGCGGTAATCGACCCATAGTTAATGCCTTTACTCCTAAGCTGAAGCGTCACCGACCGGCGCACCTGCGCAGCCCGAACAACTGCGAGATTCCGAGTATTCCGCAGGTCGCTGGTGATCTCGTCGGCCAGCATTTCCCGCAAGCCCAGCCCGAAGAGGTGAGGAGCATCCCGGCTGTCGGGGCGGGTGGCCACGTTCCCACCCACACCGGCCGATCCGCGCGGCCGGCCATGACACAAAGCGCAGCTATCCGCTAGTCCGGCTCCGATGGCAATGTCCGTATTGATATCGCCGACGCCGTCACCCTCGTTAGGACCTTGGCCTTGCTGATGGGTAAACTTACGCTGGAACAGCTGTCTCCCCCGCCGGATGGAGCGGAACGGATCCCGCGCGATTATGCACATCGACGAGTTCGGGGTGGTCAGGTTGCCCCGGCCCGCGCCAATTTCGTCCTGCAGTGATTTGTTGATGCCGGCCTGGGCTACATTCGGCACCTGGGTGTTATCCACCAGCTGCGCGTAAGCGGCCGTGATCAGCATTCCTCCGGCCAGTACAAAAGTCAGGAATCTCCCACAAACTGACATAGAACCTCCAAGACATACCTGTTTGGCTGAGAGCGACTCGCGCGCGGGAAATGTCGCGGCTTCGCGCTGCCGTTGCCAGCATCTTGCTCAAACAAGGTCGTCCCGCCAATAGCGAACTTCTTAAGATCGTCTTAAGCCTTATGAATCAGCGTAAGCAGCACAAAACACTGCAACATCTTCAAACCCGGCCAGTGGCGATGTAGAATGTCGTCCCCACCCTCGGGACGGGCATTCCATGGCATCGGACAGGGCAACCTCCTCCTCGGTCAAGTTCGGCCAGGAATTCGAATTCGACCTGCGCTCCTTCGAATTGAGGCGGTCTGGCACAGCTCTCCGGCTTGAGCGGATTCCAACTGACCTGCTTTGCCTTTTGATCCAGCACCGTGGCGAACTTGTGACCCGCGATCAGATTGTCGAGCGTGTGTGGGGGAAGGACGTCTTTCTCGATACCGACAACAGCATCAATGCCGCCATCAGCAAGATTCGCCAGTGCTCGGGGACGACCCCGGGCACCCGCGTTTCGTTCAGACCTTGACCGGCCGGGGATACCGCTTCATTGCTGCGGTAGAGGAATCAGCTTCGACCCCGGCTGCGCCCGGCGACATTCCGCACGCGGGCCAGCCAGGGGATTCCCTGCTTGGCAAGCGCATCTCGCATTACCGGCTCATCCGCTTGCTCGGTGGCGGAGGCATGGGACTGGTCTTTGAAGGAGAGGATTTAAAGCTCGGCCGACGCGTGGCAATCAAGCTTTTGCCCAGCGAACTGGCGAGCGAAACCGGCGCTTTTGAGCGCTTCGAACAAGAGGCTCGTGCCGCCTCCGCGCTCGACCACCCTAACATCTGCTCGATCTACCAGCTCGGCGAACACGAAGGTCAGCCCTTCATCGTCATGCAGTTGTTGGAAGGAATGACGCTGCGGGAGTGGATCGAGGGAGGTCCCGGCCGAGGGACTCCGGACCGACTGCGCGAGTTGCTGGATTTCGCTATCCAAATCGCAGAAGGACTCGAGGCAGCCCACCTAAGAGGAATTATCCACCGCGACATCAAGCCTGCCAACATCTTCGTCACCCGACGCAACCAGGTGAAGATTCTTGATTTCGGGGTCGCGACGTTCGTGGAGAGCGTCGAAGCCGGCACCGCACCGCCCGAGTGCGTGGGGAAGAGTGGCACGGAACCTTCCATCGCATCTCACCCGACACGAACCGCCGCATCACTCGGAACACCGTCATACTTATCTCCAGAGCAAATCTGCCGCGAGAAACTGGATACGCGCACCGATCTGTTTTCTTTCGGACTGGTCCTCTACGAGATGGCCACCAGCCAACGCGCGTTCTCCGGAAGCACCACCACGGTGATCCGGGATGCTGTTTTGCAGATGCCGGCGGTCGCAGTGCGCCAACTGACTCCGGATGTGCCACCCGAACTCGAGCGCATTATCAGCAAAGCTCTCGTGAAAGATCGCGAGCTTCGATGGCAAACCGCGCGCGAGATGGCGGAACAGCTTCACCGGATCCAAGTAGCGCCCGCAGCTGTTGCGATGGCGGGTCCGGTCGGAGCTGGGCGACGGCCCAATGTTATCCGGCGAAATTTCAAAAAGATTCTTGTAGGAACCGCGCTGTTGCTGGTGGCAGGCGGCGTAGCAGCAGGGTTGCGCTACCGGTCGCTCCGCGCTAGTCAACTCAACGCCAGAGACACGGTTGTGCTGACCGACTTTTCGAATAACACCGGGGATGCTGTTTTCGACGACACCCTAAAGCAGGCGTTAAAAGTGTCGCTGAGCCAGTCGCCGTCCCTGAACATTCTCTCCGACCGCAAAGTGCGGGCGACACTGAAGCTCATGACTCAGCCCACGAATACTCCCATCTCTCCGTGGCTCGCGCGGGAAGTTTGCCAGCGGTCCGGCAGCAAGGCATACATTGCGGGGGCAATCGCCTCGCTCGACACCGACTATGTGATCGGACTGAAAGCCGAGAACTGCCTGAGCGGCACGACGCTCGCTTCTGAACAAGTGACCGCCCACACCAAAGACGAGGTCATCCCCGCGCTGGGGCAGGCGGCGACTCGCCTGCGCTCCAGGCTGGGTGAATCCATCGCCACGGTTAGGAAGTTCGACGTGCCGCTGCGTCAGGCCACCACCGGATCGCTCCAAGCGCTGAAGCAATACACCGATGGCGGGGTCGCTGAGAATGACAAAGGGCCGGTGGCCGCCATCCCGCATTACAAACAAGCGATCGCTCTTGATCCGCTTTTCGCCCGGGCCTACAGTGCGCTGGCCGGGGAATACTTCGACGCAGGGGAATCCGAGCTGTCGGCGGCGATGGCGACCAAGGCATTCGAGTTGCGCGACCGGGCCACCGAGCTGGAGAGAATCCAGATCGAAGCGGCCTATCACAGTTTCACCACAGGCAACCTGGAAAAGGCCGCTCGCGCCTACGAAGCCTGGGCACGACTTATGCCCTGGTACCCAGGCCCGCACAGTAACCTCGCCTATCTCTACGGGACACTGGGATGGAACGACAAGGCGCTGTCGGAGTCGCTCGAAGGATTGCGCTTGGGGGAGAGCGGGGAGGCCTTCACCAACGTCATGTCTTCGTATGTCGCGCTGGGCAGGTTGGAAGAAGCAAAAGCAAGTTTTGCGCAAGCTGAATCCCACCACGCCAATACACCGCTGAATCACACCAGCCGCTACCTCGTTGGATTTCTGGAGCACGATCGTGCGGCGATGGATCGCGAAATTGCCTACGCGAAAGAAACACCAGAAATCGAGGCCTGGATTTTGTATTTCGAGTCGTGCACAAGCTCTTACCACGGTCAGATGAGAATGGCCAGAGAGCTCTCGGGACGAGCCGCTGCTTCCACCTTGGCTAACAATCAAAAGGAGACCGCCGCGGCCTACCGCGCCGACTTTGCCCTGCACGAGGCGCTGTACGGCAACGCAAAGATCGCGAAACAAGAACTACAAAAAGCACTCGCCACATCGGTTGGTCCCGATGTGCGGGCCGCCGCGGCTCTGACCTACGCCTTCGCCGGCGATACGAAAGCGGCGAACGAGTTGGCCGACCAGTTGGCGCAGAGGTATCCCGACAATACAATTGTGCAGAAAGACTATCTCCCCGCGATTCGAGCGCATCTCGCGATCCTCAATAAGAAGCCCGCGCAAGCCGTGGAAGAGTTGGAACCCGCCCGCCCCTACGAATTCGGGCAAGCCGCGCAGGCGATCCTTCTAAACATGTATCCCGTATATGTCCGCGGAGAGGCTTATCTCGCTGCCCAAGACACCCGTGAAGCCCAGATCGCGTTCCAGGAGATTCTCGATCATCCTGGGTCGTCGCTGAACGAGGCGATCGCCGCGCTTGCGCACCTGGGTGTGGCGCGCGCCCTAACGCTTCAAGGCGACAAGGACCGGGCCCGCTCGGCTTACCAGGAATTGTTTTCCATTTGGAAAAACGCTGATCCTGAGATCCCCGTGCTGAAACAAGCCAGATCCGAGTTCGCCCGTCTGCAGTAGTTCTGGAAATACAAGCCCGCTCACTGACGATCCGGGTGGCCTCATTCCCGCCCCGCACTCGCGCGCTTGGCGCAAGCCGGCCTCGCGTACACTGCTTGCCGAATCCCCGGGCGGAAGCTTGCCGGGCATGTGGAAGTTGCGGATCGTTATGAATGAATTGCCTGCCCGCCAGTCAGGGTGCCGTTGCGTTTCGAGTAAGTTGCTCGCGGACGCGCTTCGATAATCTCTCCACCCGCTTTAACTTCTCAACCAGATCTTTTGGGAGCAGACCTTGTCGCAAGCCGTCCATATCATTTGGAATAGAGGCGCAGACCTCGGCGAGTTCTTTCGTGTCTTTCTGAAATTGAGCGTTGCTCAAACGCTGCCTGATCTCTTCCGGCGACGAGTGTTTTTGAGTTTCCAGTTCCACCGGGTAGTTGGGATTCACGTTCTGACAGCAAAGCGGAATCGCAAGTAGCAAGGCAGCCAGGGTGATGCAAACAGATACCGCATACGCCACCTCCCACCAGTGAGCAATGGCTCCAGATTGTACAGCCATGATCTAGAAGCAAAGGACGGAATCAACTCGTCGTAAATGCTGGTGATCCAGAGAAGTAGGTCCGTCGCTCCGCTCCGGATGAGAGGCGGTGAGGTTGCTGGTACGGGGGACGGCCTCGTTCGGTTAAGACTTTTCGCCGCGAGGCGGGTAGAATCGCCGCACGAGCCCCCTTATGCCTGACGAAACCCGGAAAGCCCCAACCCCACCGCCGCAACCCGCGACACAGGAACAATCCGCACCGAAACCGCCCGGCCTCGATCTCGGCCCCGGGGTGGGCATCAACGTGACGCAGGATATGGCCACGCCCGAGCGCAGCCTGCCTCCGGCAAAGATCGTTCTGATCGCGCTCGCCGGCCTCGCCGTGGTGCTGGCGATCTACGGCTTTCTGGGTCGCGCTAAACCGCAAGGAGCGGGCGCCATCGACAACATCGCGGTAGTCGACATTCCCAATCAGAATGCCGTGTTGGTGGCCTTGACAGTTACGCTGCACAATAGCGGCGAGAAGCCGTTATGGATTCACAATATTGAGGGGAAACTCAAAACGTCGGAGGAGTTCTCCGACGACGCGGCATCGGCGGTTGACTTCGATCGATATTTTCAGGCTTTCCCTGCCCTCAAGCAGAATTCACAACCGGCGCTCATGCCGGAAACAAAGATTTTGCCCGGCAACGAAGCTCATGGCACGGTTATCGTCAGCTTCCCTGTCACACTGGACGCGTTCAACAAGCGCCAATCGGTAAGTGTGGTCGTCCATCCGTACGACCAGCCGGTGCCGGTCGTGCTGACAACCAAATAAGTGGAGCGCTGAAACGGGGATCGTGAGGATCGGCTACTGCTTCTTCTGCACGCCGCGCCGGCGTGCGAGATGCGTCTGGGCATTGGGTGCAATGTCGTCATATCGCAGGAAGCTCATTGAGCCGTCGACCTCGAGCACTCCTATCGCGACCTGGTGGAAATCCGCGATGCCGTGTCCACGCATGGCACGTTGCAGCTCATCCATGCTCACGTGCTCTTTCGCCATGTGGGCGGTGATCACCTCGCCATCATGAATAAGCATGCTGGGCTCGCCTTGAATAAACTTCCGAAAACGCCGGTTCGCTCCCGACATGTCCGCGACGAAGTAGTTCAGCAGCAAGAGAACGGTGGCAGCCACCATACCGCCAACCAGTGACGTATCGGAACCGGTCATGGCGTTCTGGACGGCGTTACTCAATAGAAGCAGCAGGACAAGGTCGAACGGAGTCATCTGTCCGACTTCGCGTTTGCCGCTCAGCCGTACACCGATCAGGACGACTACATAGATGGCAGCCGTCCGCAACGCGATATTCAGAAGCACGTGCGTCGACGGGGGGAGCATGCGACCAGATTATTGGTTCGAGGCCGTCGGTGAAGCGCTCACGGGTACAGGCGCGTTTTTCGGGGTGCTGATGTAGCCCGTTGCCTTGTTCTTGTCGAGCGTCCATACGACCAGTTCATACAACATGTGATCGCGGCCGGTGTAGAACTGGATCGGCTCGTTGACGTTCCGATCCTTCTTCTCGATCGTTTTGTCGTCGGAAGTGACGTTGAGGGTGTACTTGCCCTTCTTCGCATCGGACTTCTTGAGCTGCAAGCTGACCGTCGAGACGGGCTGCGGCTTCGCGCCTTTCAGAAGGGTGAATTCGTAGTACTGGCGGTCGCCCTTATGCTTTAAGACCTCGAGGTCGTCCCGGGTGCGGGCGATCAGGCCACTCTGCAAACCGAGGTCGCCGACAGTGCTCTCGAGTCTCGCCTTGGTGGCGGCCAGTTCGTTCTTGGTTTCGCCCAGATCGGTCTTCACTCCGCCGACATCGGTCTTGACGCCCGCGACTTCCCCAGTGACCGCGGTGATCTGTTCTTTCTGTTCCTTTGCGAGGCGCTCTTCAGCGGCGCGCTGCGACTGCTGGAGCTGCGCGGCGCGTTGCGCCAGCTCTTTCTTGGTGATGCCCACCTGCTGGCCGAGCGTTTCGGCCTCAGCTTCAGCGGACTGCATGCGGCCGGTGAGATCGCTGATCTGTTTCTGGCTGGCTGCCTGGGCTTGCGTCAGCTTGGCCACGTTGCCGCGCATGTCGATCAGAAAGTACAGTGAGCCCGCGACATAGATCGCGGCCAGCAACAGCAAGATCCACTTGCCAACGTTGCTACTGCTCTCCTGTACAACTGTGACCTCGTCCTGATCGGACATACGTTTCCTCCAAACGCTGTGAGATTGGGTAATTAGTAAATTGTTGAGCAGAACACGTTTGGTGTCAATTGCTTCACGGGTGCTGGGAGAACCCGAAACCTTCGGGTCCCATTGGGTCACGCCCAACTTGAATGCACGAATCCAGCGCAGTTTACGATCTGGGTGTCATTCCAATGGGTTTGAAAGTATGCTGGTGGCGAAATGGCGCGCTCGTTAATCTGGATTCAAGGCGGCTCCGATCCAGGCTGGGCCTGCTCAAGTTGTCCCTGGCGATATCCCTTGCCCACGCTGCTTGGGTCAGAAGACGCCCGGAGTGCCTACGATCGGCTGGCGGCAGCAAAGTTTCGGGATCACAAATGCGAAACGCAATCACCGGCACCCACAGTCAGGACACGTACTGGGCCAACCTTTGCGGAACGGGCGGGAAAGTTGATCAAAGCAGGGTATAAGCCCAAGGACGCTGCGGATCTGGTGATGCAGGACATTCTGCTGGAACATGGGCACGATGCGTCTGTGAAAGAGCAAGCACGAGTGGATGCCGAGGAGTTTCTCCTGCGTGTTCGGAAGGGCCTAATCTAGGATGCGGCCGATCATGTATTGGCACGGGGCGTTTGTAGGCAAGGCGGCCCGAGAGGTCAAGAAAACCTCGAGGCGAAGACATAACAAGAAGTGACTGTTGTTAGCGGCTCGGGTGCGCTGGGCGCGTGGGAAAGCGTAAAAAGCGTGTCTTCTTTCGTGGAGTTGATGTCAAATCGGTCCTTGTTTCCGAAAAAATCCACTGTTTCCGCTTGGTTGACGGTATCGAAGATGGCAATGTTCCGGACGGAGTGCGGAGAATCTGATGCATTCGGGCAGCGTTTGTCTGGCTTTCCTTGCAGGTAACGAACGCTCGCCGGGAGTTGACGTCGAAGGGATCAACCGCGTCTGCCAGGGCGATGGCTTCGGCTGGAGTAATGTTGATGCGATCGACGGCCGTAAGATCGACGATCTCCGAAAATTGCCGCTTGAACTCCTTTAGGAGGCCGTCGACGTATTGGGTGAGATCGCTTCCCGCCAGTTCCCCGAAGAATGCCACACGCACCAGCCGCTTGGCCCGGTCGATGGAGTAACGGTAGCTCTTGCCTCTGGCGGCTTTGGAATCAGGAAAAGAAGACTGCGCAGTGTCCATGAAGCTGTATTCCCTCTCTGAAAAAGCTCAACTTAGTGGTATCGGCGGTAGGCAAGGCGACTTGAGCGCGCAGCGGGTTCATATCGCACGAAAGGCACAATCCTGAATAAGTGGCAGCACATCGAGCGTATTCCATTCCGCAACGCTGGAATGCCCCAGACGATGCGGAGGTTGTTCGCTGCGCTCTGGAGCATTGGATGAAGAGAGCTAATTCTTGATTTGCACTTTGATGGAGGGGCGAGCGAGGGTGAGGGCCTGCTTTTGGATGGGCTCAGGATTCTGACGGATTCTCGCGGCTTCGCTGCCCAGCGGCTTTTCAAATTCCTGCAGTGCCTTCGCTAAAGTTTGGGCTTCCGGCGAGTCGGGCGAGACCTTCATCAGTTGTTGCGAGCGTAGAAGACTTGCATACGAAAGACGCGGTGGGAATCCGGCGTCGTGCAGGAACAGTGCGTAGTTGTACCAATCGACGCCCTCACTGTGGCGATCACCCATGGTCGCGTCCAGCTGCAAGGCGCGTTGATAAAAGCGAAGCGCTTCGTCGGTGCGTCCGGACTGCGCGTGGATGGTGGCTTCGCCGATGGTGGCGAAGCTCTCGAGTTTTCCTTCGCCCGTCTGGGCGGCGATGCGGCGGGCGAGGTCGTAGGAGCGGACCGCCTGGTCCGGATGCCCGGCGCGGCTCTGACAGTCGGCCAACTTGAGCGCGACTCCGATCAGCTTAGGTGCGGGCGGACGCATTTCGGCGCCGTGACGAGAAACAATTTCGAGGTAGGCGCCATAGTGCGAAGCGGCGTCGGCAGGCTTGCCTTCACGGTCTAGTTCGGCCGCCAGGTAAAGGCGTGCTTCGGCCAGGGACGGATCGGTGGCAACGGCTTTCTGCCAACTCTTCAGGGCTTCGTCCGGATGTCCAAGTTGCTGCGCGAGAATTCCGTGATTCATCAGCAACTGCGCGTCGCGTGGTGTACGTTCGATCGCCGCGCGGGTTAGGTCGTACGCTTCGCCGAATCGTCTCTCGTTGGTCAGAAATTGCAGGTACGCGTTGCGCGGCGCAGGGTCAACCGGGTTGGCTTGTATCGCGCGCTTCCATGCGGCTTCGGCAGCTTCCAGTTTCCCAGCATCGAATTCCTTGTGGGCAAGGCGCAGTTCGACCGAGGAATCGTAGGCGTTGAGCGCAGCGGCGTGTTGCAAGTCGGCTAAGTCATCCTCCTGCAACGCCAGGTAGTAACGAACCTGGTCAACCGTTCCCCAGGCGAGCAGTGTGACGGCTGCACCTACACGAAGAAAACGAGCGGCGGGTATCGGGCTGACCAGCCAGCGAAGCCGGGCAACCAGGTTATTTCCGGCGTTGGACGCGGCACTGGCGATTGTCTCCTCCGAATTCAGCAGCAGGCTGGCGATGCGGCCGTCGCGGAGTTTCCAGATGGCTCCGTCGAGAATGAAGTGGTGGATGTTCACCAAAGCGGTGAAGATCAGGAAGCTGCGCGTGAAATCGAAGTGGAAAAGGTGGCTGGCGATCCAGGGACCAGGAATGAATAGCGCGATACCGCCCGCAATCAGCACGGCGAAGTAGGCGAACGGGCGCCAACCGCGAGGCCCCTCAGACCCGGCTTCGCGGCGGGCGTAGTAGCTGGTGATCCAGAGATATTGGGCCGAATGCATCACGGCGAGAACACCGGAGCTGTAACGGCTTTGCGGAAAACGAAAACCTTCCCCGAGCGAGAGCACTGTAGGAAGAAGAAACCATACGAACTGTGTGCTGAACAGTGTCAGCGACGGAACCAAGGTACGCCACCCGGTTTCGCCGACTAGTTGAGAGATCGCGTATACGCTGGCGATCACGAAGGCTATTGCGAGGATGATTTGGAGCTGTGAGCTGACGGCGGCGGGGACGTTCAACGAGAGAAACAGCGGGTCGGACGATGGGCCGGTATGAAAGTTGAGAAAGAGAATGGCGTAGGAGAGGGCGAACGCACCGTACATGGCGTGGCGCACGCCGTCGTTGAACTTCGCGCCGGCGCGGCGGGCAAACATCATCAGGATGCCGTAGTTCTGCCCAGTGTAATGCCATGGACTCCAGGTCAGGTAGAGCGTGAAGATGAACGGCAAGGCACGGAACCAGAAGTGCGAGACAACCGCAGTCGCGAGGATCAGGAGCGTCGTGTGAATGGTAACGATTCGGTACTTGTTGAAGTCCTCGAAGCGGTGGTAGGCGCGGTAGACCGTCGCCATGTAGTGCGGGTAGTTGAAGAACAGTGCGAGGACGTAGAAAGCGACCGACCAGGCTAGCGTGCTGGAGGTCGCCGAGAAGTACGCGATCAGCAGTAACGGCGCGGACCACGCTCCGCAACCGACGATCATGTCGAGCGCAGGACCGTAAATCCAGAGGCGCTGGACGGCCGGACTGCTGAGGTTGTCTTTGGGCATGCGGGGAGAGTGGATCGATGAGCGATCTCACCCTGCGCGGATTATAGGAAGATGCAGGACGGAGGACATGTTCCGAAAGTAACCGGGGCAGGTCGACGCAGTGGTTTGAGAAATCAGACGCTGCAGTGGCGATCCGAGTAGTGCAGCGCTCCTTCGACTGCGTTCGGCTGCCGCCTCACTTCGCTCAGGATGACATCTCGACAGGGTGGTTTGGAATCGCAAGGGGGCTTGTTGTATAAGGGCATCCCTATGCTGCGATTTGTGTTGGCGCTAATTGCGGTCACTTCTTCTCTTTTGTCTCCCACTCAACAAGCGGTTGGTCAGGCCAACAAGGAGAGTGCGCCGGGGGAAAGTTTGGCGACGCGCACGGCCGGGCTCAAGAAGCAAGACGGCTTCTTCCCTTATTACTGGGACGCCAAGAAAGCCATGCTGCTCATCGAAGTGCCTGCTGCGGCACGCGAGCGTAAGTTTCTGTACTTCGTCGGCATGGGGAGTGGCGTGGGATCGACTTCCCTGTTCGCCGATCGCGGGACGGTGGGGCGGGGATATGTCTGCCGCTTGCGGCAGGTGGGAATGCGTGTCCTGGTGATCGCGGAGAATTCTTCATTCCGCGCAGAGCGGGGGAACGCGCATCTGAAGAAGTCGGTGGAACTCAGCTTCCCAACGGCTGTTCTGGCGGCGCTTCCCGTCGAAGCCGAACAAGATGGAACGCTGCTGGTGAACGCGAATTCGCTGCTCCTGCGTGATGCGGCTGATTTGTTGTCGCAGATGCGACGGCCCAGGCAAGCGGTGAACGGGCAGATGGTGCGGCAAGAAGGTCAACAGTCGAATTGGAAACTGGAAGATGGAAGAAGCGTGATCGATCTGGATGCGTCAGGCAGTTTTCCCCGCAACACGGAGATTGAAGCGCTGCTGACGTTTACCAACGATGGAGCGACGGACCTCAACCAGCCGGAGACGCATACGCTCAGCGTCCGCGAGCATCATTCTTTTGTGGCCCTGCCGGAAACGGGGTACACGACGCGGGAGTCGGATCCGCGCGTGGGATTTTTTGGAGAGCGTTTTCAGGATTTCTCGCAACCCTTCGACAAACCGCTGAGCCGGGAGTATATCGCTCGCTGGCGGTTGCAGAAGAAGGATCCGAACGCGGCCTTAAGCGAGCCGGTGCAGCCCATTGTCTTCTATCTCGACCGGGCGGTGCCCGAGCCGATGCGCTCGGCCCTGCGACGCGGGGCGTTGTGGTGGAACGCCGCGTTCGAGCGGGCGGGATTCAAGGGCGCGCTGCGCATCGAGGATTTGCCCGAGGGTGCGAATCCGCTGGACGTGCGCTATCCCACGATTCAGTGGACGAACCGTGCGGGCCGCGGGTGGTCGGTGGGAATGACGCAGACCGATCCGCGCACGGGAGAAATTGTGCATGCGATCGTGCAACTGGATTCGCATCGCATGCGCACCGTGAACAACTACTGGGACGCGACGGTGCCTTCAGGCAAGGGGAACGCGGAGCCGGCACTCGATTCGTTCGCAGCGCTCGATAATCTGGATCCGCAGCTTTCGAGCGAACAAGTGATGCTCAATCGCCTGGCGTTGCTGACGTGTCACGAGATGGGACACGTGCTCGGACTCGATCACAACTTCATTGCCAGCACATTCGGGCGCGGCTCGGTGATGGACTACTACGCGCCGCGGGTGAAGATCCGGGATGACGGGTCGGCTGACTTGTCGGACGCCTATATGCAGGGCGTGGGTAGCTACGACAAGTTCGCGATTGAGTGGGGCTACAGCGAGGGCTCATCGAACGGCGCGCCAGAGCAGGAGCGGGCGCGGCTGGACGGGATTGTGCGCAAGGCGCTCGCGGCAAAGATCGTTTGGGGGAATGATGCGGATCCGCGCTGGAATTCGTACGACGATGCCAGCGATCCGGTGGCGTGGCTGAAACAAGTCTGGCCGGTGCGCGAAGTGCTGCTGGCACGGTATGGGAGCAATCTGCTGCGCTCGGGAGAGCCAGCTTCCCTGCTGTCGTCGCGGTTCCCCTTGGTCTACTTGTTTCACCGGTATGCTTTGAGCGCGGCCGTGAATGTAGTTGGGAGCGCGCGCATTCCGGCATCGTTGGTAGGCGATGGCCAGGAGGTAGTCGCTGTGTGGCCCGCGGCAAGTCAGCGGGAGGCTCTGCAATTGCTGACAAGGGCGCTCGATCCGAAAGAACTGGCGGTGCCTGCTTCATTGTGGAGATTGTTAGCGCCACCTGAGGCGGACCTCGACGACGCGGAGCGATTTAATTCCTCTGCTGGGTATCTGTTCAGCCCGCAAGATGGAGCGCGGGCAGTGGTCGACGTAGTGGCGGGCGGATTGCTGGACGCGGCGCGCATGCAGAGATTGTCGGTGATCGCGCAGGAGGGCGGGTCGGGGCCTTTGCCCAAGGACGTGGTGACGGCCTTAATTCGCGCTGCGTTCCCGGCGAGTGCGGCCAGTCCGCGCAGCACGGCTGCGCGCGGAAATAGCGGTTCCGAGTCGCCAGGAGATCTGGCGAGTGTGGTTCAGACTCGGGTGGCCGAACATCTCATGACGTTGGCGGCCTCACCCAGCGCTACGCCCGAGGTGCGGGCAGCGGCGTTGGCGGGGGTGATTGAGGTGGAGAAGCTTGTTCATGCTTCGTCCTCGCCGGCGGCGCGGCTTCTGGATCACGAGATCACGTTGTATTTGGCAAATCCGCACGACAATACTCCGAAATTGGTTCCCTCGGGTGCGCCTCCCGGACCGCCGGTGTAGTGAGGGCGCACGTGGACAACGGCCGCAGAGGTCGCAGAGGGTCTGGGCAGCGACGACAGCGCCTGAAGGCGCGCCCTGATATGAACCCTTTACGAGCTAAAGATGCGAAAGGTTGAGTTTTCGCTAGCTGAAGGCGCGTGGCGAAGCACTTGCCCGGAGAGTTAGACTTGATGCTCCGCCTCGGTCCTTGCGTCGCGGCTTAAGACGTTATTCTGTTGTTCGAAGCGGAGTTCCCGCGTCGAGCGCACTCCTGACTATTTCACTTCGACCGTCATGCGCATCCAGGGGTGAATGCAGCACTCGAAATGGTGCTCGCCCTTGGACAGATTGTTCACGATCAGCTGGCTTCCCTGGAGAATGCGCGTTTTGGCCACGTTGATGTTCTTGAAGCCCCCGGCACATTCAGGAACGGTTGGCTCGCCAGCGTTCAGATCGTTGATGAAGCCTCCGCCGAACTTCTCGACCTCAGTGAAGGTGTGCGGTTCGCCACCCTGGTCGACAACGACGAGCGGGGTTCCCTTCTTGATGTGGAGCACATCGGGTTCGAAATCCCATCCCGGATCGGGCGTTCCAGCCTGCGCCTTGGCAAACAGGTCATTGAACGTCGTTGCAGCGCCAAGCGCTACGTTCTTGCAGAAATCAGGGCCAATCGCGGCGTTAAAGGTTGTCGGATCGCACTCGTCGAGAGCGACCACTTGCGCGGGTGAGGGTGAAGACGCCTTTTCCCTCTCTTGAGCCAGAGCCTGTGTCGCCCCCACGAACAGCACGCAGCCGGCCAGCAAACCGGCCTTCCAAGCAGAAAATTTCATGGTGCTTCTCCTTACTTTTCACGTTTTTCTTTGTCTTGTTTTGTACAGCCGATCGCACTCGGGCAGGAGTTTGAGATCACAAGCTTCGATTTGCGATCATCACTCGCTCCCCGAGTGCCTCGTGCCAGTGAATGTCAGGCCGGAAGACGGATGCGTCAATCTTCGCAGCCTCCATCGCTCCCCAAAGTTTTCTCCATGCCTAAGCCGTTGATGCAGCGCAACTTTTACGCATCGCTGACAATGGTGGAAAGCCGATTGTGATAGGCTTTTCGACAGTTTTGTGGGGTTGTGCTTTGTCAACATCCGCTCTGTCTGATTGCTTACTTCGCTTTGACAATTTCGAACTTGACCTCCGCGCGGGCGAACTTCGCAAGCGAGGCGTGAGGTTGCGTCTGCAAGGACAGCCGCTGCAGGTACTTGCTGCGTTGCTGCAAAGACCGGGGCAACTGGTCACGCGGGAGGAGTTGCGCGCGCAAATCTGGCCAGCCGATACGTTCGTCGATTTCGATCACAGCCTGCATAACGCAATGAACCGACTGCGCGATGTGCTAGGGGATTCGGCTCAGAAGCCGCGTTACATAGAGACTCTGCCGCGACGCGGGTACCGGTTCATCGGCGAAATTCAGACGGGAGCTGCGCCCGAAACCGTTCAAGAATCCGTGGAGACCCATCACAACATAGGCGCTGAGGCGGCGAGTAAAGACAGGCGGCACAAGATTCTAATTTGGGCTTTTGCGTTCTTGCTCGTGGCGGCCGCCGGGATTGCCCTCATCAGAGTGCAGGCGCTATCACATAAAGCCAGCACGGGGCCGGCGGTACGATCCATCGCGGTCCTACCGCTCGAAAATTTGTCGAGCGATGCCTCGCAGGAATTTCTCGTCGACGGCATGACAGATGAGTTGATTACTGACCTGGCCAAGGTAACTTCGCTGCGCGTGATCTCACGGACTTCCGTGATGCGCTACAAGGGAACAAAGAAGGCGTTACCCGAGATTGCCAAGGAACTGAACGTCGACGGGATTATCGAGGGCTCGGTGATGCGCTCGGGGCAAAGGGTTCGCATTACCGCTCAGCTCCTGCATGCGCCGACGGACCGTCATCTGTGGGCGGATACTTTCGACCGCGATCTTGGCGACGTCTTGAAATTACAAAGCGAGGTGGCTGAAGCGATCGCCCAGCAGGTGAATGCGCAACTGACTCCGCAGCAAAAAGCACGGCTGCACACGGCTCGTACCGTGAATCCCGAGGCGTATGAGGCTTACTTGCGCGGCCGTTTCTACATGACAACGGAATTCTCGGTGGCGGGACAGATCCAGACCGCGCAGCGTTATTTTCAGGAAGCCATCCGCAAAGATCCGAATTTTGCGCTGGCGTATTCCGGTCTGGCAAATTCGTACATGTACCTGGGACTGTTCCACCAAGTTCCTCCGGAACAAGCCTATAGTGCGGCGCAGGCCGCGATCCGCAAGGCACGGCAACTCGACGAGAGCATTGGAGAAGTCCACGATGTATTGGCCGTCTTGAACTGGCGGTATGACTGGAACTGGGAGGCGGCCGAGCAGGAATTCGAACAAGCGCTTCTTCTCGCGCCCAGTTACAGCTGTGCACATGAGGATCATGCCCAGTTTCTGAGCCTGCGTGGTCGACGTTCTGATGCTATGGCTGAAGTGCAAAAGAGCATCGAGATGGATCCGAGCACTAGCTCAGCTCTGACCGAAGCAGGAGCGTATTACCTGTTGCGAGACTTTCCCAAGCTGGTCGAGGCAAGCCGCCGAGGTGTTGCCGCGCATCCGAAGGAATGGCTCGAACACTATTATCTCGGCATCGGCTACGAGGGGACCGGAAAGAGGCTGGAAGCGATCTCCGAATATCAGTTGGCCATCGAAATGTCGGATGGCGACCAGGATGCTACCGCATCTTTGGCGCACGCTTATGCGGAAATGGGAAAGAGAGCCGAGGCCGAGAAGATTCTGCACGATCTACAGGCCAAAATGAAGACCGCTTATGTGTCGCCTTACGCCATTGCAACCATCTACGCAGGATTGGGCGATAAGGAACGCGCGTTCGAGTATCTGGAAAAGGCCTACAGAGAGAAAGCGCTGGAGATTTCCTGGTCCCTCAAGTCGGATTTGCGGATCGATTCTCTGCGGGCCGATCCTCGCTTTCAGGATCTTCTTCGCCGAGTCGGCCTGCCTGCGTAGCCGGCTAATACTTCCGCCTTTCCATTCTTTTACAATGCCTCTGTGAAAACCTGGGACGTCCTTGTGATTGGCGGCGGCATCATTGGGCTGAGCCTGGCGCGGGAATTGCGCAAGCAGAAGGCCACGGTGCTGGTCGTGGAGCGCGGCGAACCAGGGCGGGAGGCGTCGTACGCTGCTGGCGGCATGTTGGCAAATTGCGGGGATGAGACGCCTTCGGCACTGCAGTCCCTCGCTGCGGCGAGTGCAGAGATGTATCCGGAGTTTGTGCACGAACTTCAGGATGAGTCGGGAGTGGATGTCGATTTGCGGTCGGAAGGCACCCTGCTGTTTTCTGCTCCCGATCATGATTTGACTCGACTCGTGGGAGCCTCGCCTTTGCCTGCGCCTTTGGGAAAACTTGAGCCTGGTCTGGCCGTCGAAGATCGTCCAGCAGTTTTTCTGAAAGAACGAAGCGTTTGCCCGAGGGCACTTACGCAGGCTGCTCTTAGGGCAGCCAAGCATCGCGGCGTCGATGTGGCGTCGGGCACAACTGTGACCGAAGTTGAGATTCTGCAGGGGCGCGCACTCGGGGTCAGGGCTGACAAGACCTCCTACAGAGCGGATAAGATCGTGAACTGCGCCGGTGCATGGGCCGGACAGGTTACGCCCGGATTGTTTCCAACTCGGCCGGTCAAGGGCCAGATGGTGTGCTTCGTCATGCCATCACGCGAGCTCTTGCGGCACGTGGTGCGTTCGCCAGGGATCTACTTGATCCCGAGAAGCGATGGCCGGCTGCTGGCCGGGGCAACCTTGGAAGACGCGGGTTTCGATAAGCGCACGGTGCCCGAAACGATTCAGCAGTTACGGCTGGCGGCGATCGCCATGCTGCCTGCCCTCGCGAATGGGCGTGTGCTTGAAGATTGGGCAGGCCTGCGTCCGGGAACACCGGACAATTTACCAATCCTCGGAGAGACGCCAATTTCCGGATACTTCGTGGCAACCGGGCACTTCCGCGACGGGATCCTGCTCGCGCCCGTGACGGCCAGGGTGATGGCGCAAGTTATCCAGGGACGTGGTGTGGAATACGATCTGACGGCGTTCTCCATGGCTCGGTTCACGGCACGGGCGGCGTGAAGGGCCGGGAGAGACGTGCGGTTCCAAGACATTTAGCGAACACGAGGGTCCGGTTCCACACGAGCGGCAACCAATCGTCGGCGCTCGGCGTCACATCCCGTACCCGGCGACTCGGTTATACTAGGGCGTTTTGGGTCGATTCCCGGTCATCTGATTGCGTATTCACGCGAGAAAGGATTCATCCATGGCTTCTCCAGCAGCCTCCTCTGCGCTTGATTTTGCCCGCCAGAACCAGCAACGTTTTGTGAGCGAATTAAAAGATCTTCTGCGTATTCCCAGCGTAAGTACGCTGCAAGAACATAAGTCCGATGTGCAAAAGGCGGCGGAGTTCGTGGCCAACGAACTGCGCCGCATCGGGATGGAGAACGTAGAAATCATTCCGACCAAGGGACATCCGCTTCTCTACGCGGACTGGTTGCATGCAGCGGGTGCGCCCACGGCCCTGATGTACGCGCACTTTGACGTACAGCCGCCCGATCCGCTGGACGAATGGGTCTCGCCGCCGTTCGAGCCAACCGAGCGCAATGACAACATCTATGCGCGCGGCGCGGTCGATGACAAGGGACAGCTCTGGATGGAAGTGAAGGCCCTCGAGTCGCTGATGAAAGCACACGGTGGCAAGCTGCCCATCAATGTGAAGATCATCTTCGAAGGCGAAGAGGAAGTTGGTGGAGAGTCGATCGCAGCGTATGTTCGCAAGGAAAAGGCGAAACTGAAGGCGGACTTTGCGCTGGTGTGCGACACGGAGTTGTTTGCTCCGAATCTTCCAACGTTGTGCGTCGGTCTGCGTGGGTTGGTGTACACGGAGATCGAGGCGGTTGGAGCTAAGACCGACCTGCACTCAGGCATGTACGGCGGAGCGGCGCCGAATCCGTTCTTCGCGCTCATCGAAATCATCAGCAAGCTGAAAGACTCGAAAGGCAAGGTACTGATCCCGGGCTTCTACTCGAAGGTTAAGGCTCCGACAAAAGACGAACTGAAGGCGTGGAAACGGCTGCCCTTCAACGAGGAGCACTACCGGAAAACAGAGGTTGGATCGAAGGTGCTCACGGGAGAGCCTGGGTATTCCGTGCTCTACCGAACTTGGGCTCGCCCGACGCTCGAAGTTCACGGCATGCCGGGCGGCTTCACAGCGCCGGGTGCCAAAACAGTGATTCCGGCGAAGGCGTCCGCCAAGGTATCGATGCGCATGGTGCCGAACCAGGATCCGGATGACATCCTGAAACGGTACACGGCCTACGTGAAGAAACTCACGCCCAAGGGGATCGAGACGAAGATCAAGGTGTGGAGCAAGGGTCCGGCTTGCGTGGTGTCGACCGACAACAAGTACATCAAGGCATCGACCGAGGCGATGCATGAGATCTTCAAAAAAGATACTGTCTTCATTCGCTCGGGTGGGTCGATTCCGATCGTGACCGATTTTCAGGATGTGCTCAAGATTCCGAGCGTGATGATGGGATTCGGATTGCCGGACGACAATCTGCATGCTCCGAACGAGAAGTTTCATATTCCGAACTTCCATCGGGGGATTGAGTCGATTTGCTTGTTTTTTGAGAAGCTGGGGAATATAGGAGTTTAGAGGTTGGCATGACGCGCGGGCTTCTCCGGCCCGCGCGTTTTACTTTTACATCCGCCTGCCTTGAGCGAGTGCTGCCGTTTAGAAGTTTGCTGAGCCTTGCCGGATCCAAACAGGAGTTCCGCTGGGGTCAGAAAGTTGCCCATAGAATGTCTTGCCCTGGTTTGAGGTCAAGAGAGGCACGACGACGGTTTTCTCGATTTCTCCTGGTGAAAACGAAACGGCTTGCGAGAGCGCAGCATAGTCAACGCCACCTAACGCACTTCCATCGGCTGTAGAAAACTGCACAGACACCGCTGTTGGGCTCGACGGATTCAGGGTGACGGTGAAAGTAGCGGTCGCTTGAGCTTCATCTACGACGGCATTCGAAACCGAGATCTGGCGCAACTTCGAATTCAGCCGAACTGAGCCGAACAGCGCTGGAACCCGGCCTTCGCAATGTTGTTCGAAGTCTGCAGCGAAAGACTTAACATTCCCGGCAGTATCGTAGGTGGCTTGAAGCACGTTGAAATTGCCGGTCACGGTATTACAAGCACGGCCAGCTCCGTCCACATCCAGTCCAGGAAAACCTTGGGCTTGGAAGGGGAACGCCTGAGCATTCGAATAAACGCCTTTGGTCAGGATGGCGTTATTGGGAGCAGCAAAGTTGGCGGACCAATGGTCGGAAGTTGTGACGAAAAGGCTCACTCCGTTGTCAAAGTTTCGTGCGCCGGTGAAAATTCCATCCTGGGCAGTAAGGAGATTCAGACCCGGACTGATAAAGTCGCCCGATTGACCATAGGTAGAGAAGACGGTTACGTTGCCGTTTGGATCCTGAATTGGCAAGACTCCGGATGCGATGCCCACGATGGCTCCCGTCGGCTGGCTCAATTGAACGCGTAATGATTTGTTGCCACGCGCGAGTCGATCACCAATGATCGGAATCGTGATTGGCACTGCGGTCACACCGGGCGCAAACGTCACGGTTCCGGAGGTAGCTACATAGTCCCTGCTGGCAAGAGCCGAACCGTCCACGGTAGTGTACTGAACGGTCGTCGTATTGCTGTTGGGCATGGAGAGGGAAACGATCGCTTGTCCGTCACTCGTGCCCGAATTGCCCTTCATCGCCGAGCCGCCATTGACGGCCAGCCGGGGCACAATTTTGGAGGCTGAGTTGTAGCGGACGGAACCGTAAAGCGCCGGACCAACGAAGGCTCCTGTGCAGTGCTGCTCGAAATCGATCGCAAGCCTTGAAACGGTGCCGTCCAGATTGAACGCGATATCGGAGAGATAGAACCGTCCAACGTCCAGGTTGCAGCCACGGCCATCACCATACACGTCCAAGCCGGGATGGGTAGGGGAGTGGACTGAAAATGTTTGAGCTCCCTCGTATTGATTCGTGACAAGTTTGCGGGAATTTGCCGCTCCGAACGTGACATACCAAAAGTGACTGTAGTCGGGTGTATGGAAGCCAACCTGAATGCCTCCGTTGGCAATCGTTATTGCCGTGAACTGCCCATCAGCTTGGGTAAAAGTTTGCTGCAGACCGGCGCCCACCCAGTCTCCGGGCTGGCTGTTGAGGATCAGAACGGTTTGCGGAGCGGCGAGCGCTATCGAAGGGACAAGAGTGAGCATCAGCACGACTGAGAATCTGAGTAATCTCGCCATATAGGACCTCCCAGCGGCAGTTCGGCACGCCAGTGCCAGCAGTGTAAGTTGAGGTTTTCCGCGTGACAAGTCCAGAAAGTGGGGGACGAAAGAAAGCGCGCCTATTTTAGCACGGCACTAAGCGGACTGTAGTTGACAGACTAACATCCACAAAGCGATATTAACCTGGCATTTACAAATTGTCCGTGACACCTAACTCGGGTACGCGATTTGGGATAGCACGAACCTACTTTTTAAGATCTGCGGTTACGTTCAGAATGATCGTCAGAGGCGCGATGTGAGCGGGTTTCTCGTAGCGATTCACCAGGAAGCGCGAGCCGTCTTTGGTGACGTCATAGGTGAACAAATCCGTGGACGAGACCGGGGCGCGGGCGTGCTCCTGGAATAGAGGAATGGGAGTGCCGCTGGTGAATGTCCCCTCTCCGTTGACGGGTACGGCGGTCAGGACGCCGCCGGGGGCGATGTAGAAAATCTCCTTGGTGTCGGCCCGCCAGCGCGGCTCGGTACCGCCTCCGCGGGAAACCTGCCATTTGCCGGCGGCGGCGGGATAAGTGGTGACATAGATTTCCCATTCGCCCGACTCATTCGACGCGTATGCGACCCACTTGTTGTCGGGGGAGATCATGGCGTTTGTTTCTGCGGCCTTGGTCTGGAGGAAAGGTTCCATCTTACCTCCGGTTGCGGGTATCAGGACGATATCCGAACCGCCCGAGGAAATTTGCAGAGTGGAAAGCACCTTGCCATCGCGCGCCCATGAATTCGGGACAAGATCATCCTGCCCTTGCAGTTGGAGGAGAACTTTCGGTGCATCCAGTCCGCGCACGTTCTTCGAAAGCACGGTAATGCCACTGGTCGCAGAGCGGAAGATGATTGCGGAGCTGTCCTGAGACCATGTCGCGGCAACATCTTCGGCGGGATCGAAGGTGAAACGCGCGCTCGTGCCCTTTTGGAGGTCAGTGATCCAGATGTCGACGTTGTTGGCCTTGCCATCAGTAATGTCGACGGCAAGCAGGCGGCCGTCGGGGGACAGCGAGGGATTGGCAACTACACCGACCTCCCCGACACGGCCGAGAACCTTTCCGGTGCGTTCGAACCAGGTCAATGCCGAGAGCGCTCCGCTGGTTGTGTTGCTGTAGATGAGCGTGCCGGCCTCGGAGGTTGTGAACGTTCCGCGATAGGTGGATGGCTGAAAGGTAACGCCTTCCGCGACGACTGCCGCTTCGCCAGTGACTCTCGCCTTGGCGATATCGACCGGGAGTGAAGCCAGAGTGCGTTGACTCGTAACGTAGAAAAGATATCCGTTCGAATACTCCGCGTTGGATAGGGTCGCGATCAGAAATTTCTTCTCGCCGCCCGTGAGCGACCCGACGTAGATGCCGCTCGTGCGATCGTCTGGAGTGTTGTTGAACTGGCCTGCCCAGTAAAGAAAATGATCGCCATCCGGCAGAAAGAAGGGCCAGCGGTGGGAAGCCTCGCCTTGCACGAATTTATCCGCAGTCAGTGCTGCGGCACCGCTGCCGTCACTGTTGATCCTCCAAAGCGGTCCGCCTGCATCGGGTGAGTATACGATTACGCCACGCCTGCCCCAGGTGCCTCCGCGGCCACTGGAGCAAGAAGAGGCCAGAACCTGGGCTGGGCCGCCGGAGGTTGCGATCTTCTTGAGTTTGCCGTCTGCAAAGAATCCCAGGTAGGCAGCGT
Source organism: Acidobacteriota bacterium (assembly GCA_046728215.1). GTDB lineage: Bacteria > Acidobacteriota > Terriglobia > Terriglobales > Acidobacteriaceae > Gp1-AA133. The sequence continues at coordinate 228,683 of JBKPEB010000008.1, forward strand.
CGGGAGACCAGAATGGGTAGGTCGCGCCTTCCGTACCGGACAGACGCGTTACCGCTGCGGAGCCGACTGACTGAATTTTCAGAATGTTCGCGCCCGATACCTCGTCGGGAACGACGAAGGCCAACATGCGACCGTCGGGAGAGATGGCCAGGTTCGCGGTCTCGTCCTTCATGGCGATCGTGAATTCCATTCGTGCCGGCGATGGCTTCTGCCTCCCGCGCATTGCCAACCACGCCACGGTCGCCAGGAGTGCGAGCAACATGGGTAAGGCGATCCACGCTATGCGGGCCCGGTTCGTTGGAGTTGTGGCATGCACGGCGGGCGTCGCTTGTGATCCTGAGGTTGCGCTGAGGGCGAACGCCAGGTCGCGCGCAGATTGAAACCGATCCGTCGGCTTCTTTTCGAGACAATGCCGGAGGACACGCTCCAGCCCGGGAGATGCCTTAATCCGCGTCAGGTCGATCTCGGGCGGGTCATCCTTGAGGATGGCATTCATGGTCTCGACTGAGGACTCGCCGGAAAATGCCCGGGTGCCGGTGAGCATTTCGAAAAGCACGGCCCCGAAACTGAAAATATCAGAACGGTAGTCGACAATCTGGCCGCGAACTTGTTCGGGTGACATGTAGGAGGCGGTGCCCATTACCACGCCTTCTGCTGTGTTCATCTGGGCAGACAGTGTTGCCGTGGCGATTGCGCTCGCGTCGGCGCGGTCGAGTTTCGCGAGACCGAAATCAATCAGCTTGACCCGGCCACCGGAGGTAAGAAAGGCGTTTTCCGGTTTCAGATCACGGTGAACGATGCCCTTCTCATGGGCCGCAGCAAGCCCCTCGGCAATCTGCAGGCCGAATTCGACGACACGGCGGGGTGGGATGGGACCCGACTTCAGGCGTTCGCGCAAAGTCTCGCCTTCCAGCAACTCGGAAACGAGATAGGGCACGCCGTCGTGCGTACCGACGTCGTAAACGGCGACGACATTGGGATGGCTGAGGGCAGCGACGGCACGTGCCTCCTGTTCGAAGCGACGCATGCGGTCGGGATCGCGGGCTAGCGATTCCGGAAGAATCTTTACCGCGACATCGCGCTCGAGTCGAGTGTCGCGCGCGCGATAAACCTCTCCCATTCCACCTGCACCCAGAGACGACTGAATTTCGTAGGGACCAAGTTTTGTACCAGGGGCAAGGCTCATCGGGTCGTCATTATAGCCTGCCGAAAATCCGCATTGAGCAAGGTGGCCTGGAGGTATAGCGAAACCCTGTGTAGTTGCAAGTACGCAAAAATTCTCCCGGGAGCGCAGCGAATTGCATCCCAACTGTTCGCAAGAACTTAGGGAGGATGCTTGAAGACGTCGCGAATCGGATTAGGAAAGATCAGTGCGGTCGGATTCGTTGTGCTGACGAGTTGCGGATTGCTCTTTTCGCAAATCACGCCAGTAGTCCCGGAGGCTTCCAACGCTACGGTGAGATTCGACGAAGTCGCCCTTTCTTTGCGCGAATCCAAGATCGCGAACGAGTCGCGCAGTCTCAATATTCTGGGGGGTTCGCCCGCTGATCAGAGTAAGGAATCTTCGGGGGTCAGCAATACCCAGCAACAGCACGGCTTCATTGTTCGAAATTTGCGACGCGGATTGCAGGATCAGAAGGAACTGTATGCGGCTCCCTTCAAAGTGAAAAATCTGAAGTGGGACGCATTGTTCCTCGGCACGACAGCCGCACTCATCGCGACGGATCGACAGGTAATGAGGGAGATCCCGAACGATCACGTGGACATCGGGCACAGCGTGGCCTTGGCCATGTTGTTAGGAACCGCCGCCGTCCCAGGGAGCCTATGGCTGTACGGGCTGAAGACCGGCGATCGGCACGCAGACGAGACGGGGTATCTCACGCTCGAATCGCTGGCGAACACGTTCCTGATCTACACACCCATGCAGTTCATCGCAGGACGGGAGCGGCCCGACGAGGGCACCGGCAACGGCCGGTTCTGGCGGCACGGCAACTTCAACACATCTTTCCCCGCTGGACATCCGATGTTCACGTGGGCGATGGCAAGCGTGGTGGCGCACGAGTATCCGAAGACGTGGGTCAAGGTGCTGGTTTATGGAGCTGCTGTCTCCGTATCCGGAGGCAGATTGGTTGGTCGAAACCATTTCCCTTCTGATGTCTGGGTGGGCAGCATTCTGGGATACCTCATAGGTACGCACATCTTCCACGCGCATTGTGATCCGCAGTTCAGCGAGGCTTGTCACCGGGAACCAAGGTAAGCATGCGCCTTCGCTGCGTCTGGCAATGATGACCAAGCTCACGTCAGAACCACTTGATCACTGAATGGGCGCTCGATGGCGGGCGTTATTTTCCAGCGGGCGCGGTCGGCGAGCGCGGCAAAGACGGGCAGTCCGCGAGGACGCGTTTTGGCAGTGGTCGTCTTGCGGAGTTGTTGAACGGGTTCGTCGGCGCGCGTGACTGAGCCCGCGACCGCCACTAGCTGCGGCTGAGCGCGCAGGACTTTTAGGTTGGAGTCGATTTCTTCATCAGACCCGTATTCGAAGAGGCCGGCTTCGGACGAGCAGATCGTCAACTGGTCCGTGGCATGGGCTTCGTTCAACAGCTGCGGGAGTTCCTCCGCTTGTGTCCAGTCGTAGGGGACGTGGCGGAGTGTGATGCGAAGGCCGTGTAAAGGACCTCCTGGTTGAGAAAGCGCGGCCAGGGCCGCTGCTCCAAAAGCGGGGCCCGAATCGTCCAGATCCAATACATCGATCGAGACTGGACGTTGTTCAAGAATGCCCGTTTGCTGAGTGAGCAGGATTAGCGCGTTCAAAGAGTCCATGGCTGGACCGTCCGCAATGTTGATAAGGCGAAGCGGTAGGTTCGGATTACTGCGCAGGAGAGGGAGCAGGGTGTCGGCCAGGAGCTGAGCTGTGTCCTGCAGGCGGAGGCGAACACAGAACGAGGGCAGGGCCGCGGCGATCTGGCGATCGATCAGTTTGGTGTACGCGCTACCTAACATTTCCGGGCCGAGCTTGAGCAGATAGGTGTGCATTCCGGACATGAAGGTGCTGCGCGCCTGTTGGATGCCTTGGGCAAGGACTGATTCGCGCAAGAGGGAGCGCAGAACGAGTTCGCGAAGGCGCTTTGGCTGGATGGCAAGCGGGATGCCTTGACGGAGGAACTTTTCCACCGACCACGGGGAGTTCGACGCCGTCGCGGGTGACGGCGTAGCAGACACCAGGACGCTTGTTAGGTTCGGGAGTTTGGGAGTTGGTGCACTCGCAGAAGTACGGGACTCCATACCTCTTGAGATGATTTGTGGCGTTTGCGGATGCGAGCAGAATATCCGTTAGGGCATACGGCCCAAGGATCAATGGGCGTCACCCCCGGACCCCGTTGCGCGATTTCGAATTTCTTGTGCTGGTTTTCGGTGGGCTTCACTCGTAATCTGCAAAATCGGTTGCAGGAAACGCTTGTACTTGTCCAGAGTTCGTTCGTCGTGTGCGGCAAAGGCGGTCTCGACGGCGTTCGCGGTCGCCGGGGTAACGATTTCGAGCCGACCGACAAAAACACGGACTAGGTGTTCGGGCGCAGGACTGACGGTAAGTGGTAAGAGGCTGTCCACGAAATCGCGGGGCACGACGTAAATCAAGCGGCTGCCCTCCTCGAACCAGGAATCGCGCCAGGTCTGCACCATGGCATGGGCCTCGTCGGAATACAAACCCTGCCCGGCGAGAGCGGACTCCAGTTCCGCGCACAGAGAATCAAAATTGCCGGTCAGCTCCGGAGGGTCGAGAACGGTTTCGTCGGCCAGCGCGCGGGCCCAACGATAGCCGACCTGCGATCCACGCCGCTCGAAAAGAACGACTGCGGGGACTTCGTTTGATTTGAGATTCCGAACCAGCACCTGTCCGCCTGGTTCCTGGGCTGCAGACAGCGGAAGAGCAGCGGCCGAAACACCCCGGTAAAAAAGAAACTTTTCCTTCTGCGTGCCTGCGGTGGTCTTGACGCTTAAAGGGGTCGCAGCGGTGTCGCGCGCGGTGTAGTAACGGTTCGCGGAAGCTTCGCGGGTGAACTCGGGATTCAGATTTGGCGAAACCGCGACGTTATTCCAGCTGATGGTTCCGTCGGTGCGCATATCGCTCAGGCTTGCGTTCTGCAGCAAACTGCGCGGCTGAACACGGGTGGCGCGGGGGTACCATTCCGTGATGACACCCTTCGAGAAGGCGACTCTCATCGAGACCGACACGTCGCGCGGAGAATAGAAGTAGAGCACGGGCGTCTCCATGCGAATGGTGCCGCGCAGGCCCACCTTCAGATTCATGTTGTTGAAGCGCTCGACAAATCCGGGCAACTCGGCGGGGTCATAATAAACGGTCCATTCCGTGGGCCGGCCGTCGCGACCCGCAATGCCGGTAAAGGTTCCCCATTCGTGCACGGTCAGGTCTGGCGCAGGTCGAACTTCACCGGCGAGGAGCGAGCCTGCGCAGTAGCAGAGGACGGCAGCCAAACCCAAAATGCCAAGAAACGCGAACTTGGTTGCCTGATTTCTGTGCTTCATCGGATCTCACCCCCACATTCTTAGAGACGCCAATCGGGGCAGGACTGTTAACAGGAGAGTAAGAGATCTCATCGCTGGCTGTCGTGGCGATCCCGGGTTAGCGTCCAAGAGGCGGACGCAAACCTAAGGCACCGGCGGTGACTTGAGTCTTGAAATTATCGCGTGGGGACTTGAGTGGTTGCCTCCCGGCCAGGAGTGCTCCCAGTGACGCCACGTCGAGATGTCGTCGAAGCCCAGTTCGTTCCACCAGCGATCAAGCATGGGTTGATCGAGACGCAAGATACCTTCCCTGCTCACCCCGGCAGGAGGTGGAGCAATCCTTTGGAGGCGATCGTAGACCCTGGCGCGATCCGCAGCATCGACGCGTGCCAGCAGATGCCACAGCGTGAGCGCATCTCTTTTGCGAGACTCGCCTAGGATAGTGGCCACATCGGCGGCGCGCTGTTGCGGATTCCGGTCTTCGAAATCGAGCCGGGCCAGGGCCGTTTGGAGCTTTGGAGACGCGTCTTCGAAATACGGAGTGCCCGGGCCAACCTTCGGGCGGGTCGCGCACGCGGCGCCGGCAGGAATAAAGGATTCGTGACCGTTCAACGTGAATCCGACCCAACCCATGGATGTGCGAACTAGCCCAGCACCGGAATCGTCGACGTGCAGGGTGTAAGCGCAGCCGAGGTCCACGGTCAGCGCTGAGGGCGTGTCGACCACAAACTGGCCGGGAGGCGCCCAAATCCGGGCGTGGATTGTTCCGCGGTCGAGTGCAATCCGCTGCAAACCCGCCCCCATGGTGAGCAAGCGGAGCCGTGTGTTCGCCTCTACGTCGATCTGTCCGATATCCTCGGCTCGAAGGCTGGCGCGGGACGCCTGATCGGTTTGCAGCGCTTGTCCGACGACGAGACGGGACGATTCTTGACTGCTCACAGTGCCGAGGTCGATTTGGGGCATTCCTTCGACGACAAACACGCCCCAACCCGCCATGTTCACGGGGGTGGACTTGTTCGAACGCAAAAAGAAAGTCGTTACCGCAACGATTATGATCGCAGCTGCCGCAGTAGCCAGCATTGGAACCCAACGAATCCGCCACGGAATCCATGCCCTTTGTGGCTGCGGGGCGGTCGCGGGAAAAATGGGGGTTTGGCGCTTGTGCTGAAACCTGCCGAGCAATGCCTCGAGTCTCTGGACTTCGGGATCTGGTTCGCCGGAGCCGTCCCAGAGGTAGTCGCTGATGTTCTCGCGCTTGTCGTGCGGATTTCCCGTGACCATGATTAGGACGTCTCCTGTTCGGCTGTACGATTCGGCCTGGGGCCTAGCCGGGCGCGGAGCTGCTGCATGCCGCGATGCAAATTGACTCTGACGGAGCCGTGGGTCAATCCAGTACGAGCTGCAATCTCCGGACCGGTCATTCCTTCCACGAGACGCAGAATCATTGTTTCGCGATACGCCTCCGGGAGGCATCGGATTGCTGCCAACACCTCGGCAGACGTGTCGGCAGGGCTGGATTGCCGAGAAGGGGTGTCAACGGCAGATTCGTCATCCGACAATTGATCCTCCGGCACTGAGCGGCGGTAGTAATCGTTCGCCAGATTGCGTGCGATCGCGAGCAGCCACGGGCCAAAGCTGCGCGCCTCATGAAGTGCTGACAGGCGCTTGAGCGCGATCAGAAAAACATCCTGCACCAGATCATCCGAATCGCCGATGGGCACTCGGGCCAACAGGACTCCGTGAACGATGCGAGCGTAGCGTTGGTACAGAGCGCCGAAGGCGGCACGGTCTCCACGCTGCGCAGCACCCACGAGGGACGCATCCTCGGAGATTTCGGACACCGATTGTTCCCTCCCAGGCGACCACGCCAAGCTTTGACCCCAGGAGGTGAAGTCTGTCTCCGAGTCTCGCAGTCATTCGCCCAGAACACCCCTAGATTGATAGACGCCTGCGAAGGAGAGAGTGTTAACCAAGGGCACCACTGGTACACGAACTATTTCGTCGTTGCTTGCCGTCTCACGCTGCGCTAGGCTTGATTCGCTCTCGCGATTCTCCCCTCCTTCGTCTTTCCGCCACTCTAAAAACAGGCAGTTGCTGCATTGCGTGTGCAACTTAACGTGGTCCTGCTAAGATACCCACAACATATGGGGTTTTCTTTCTTGACCCGTGGGATCAGTCGCCGTTACAGTAGCTGCAATCCATGCTTCCTTGGGCACGCCGGGGGAGCTTTACGTACGGACTGGGAGCGACGGGCATCTGAATAGTAACGCCCTTGGCTGCCATGTTCCGCCAGCCAGATTCGTGCAAAGCGCGCCAGCCAGCGCAGCAGATAGCGCAGGAAAGATCGGCCTGTCATCGCGCGTTGTCGGCATGATGGAGGCTGAAGGAGTCGAAGTTGCTCAAACTGAAAAAGCTCCAGATCCTGGGATTCAAGTCGTTTTGTGACCGTACCGAGCTCAAGTTTCTGGGCGATGGTGTGGCCGCGATCATCGGTCCGAATGGCTGCGGCAAGTCGAACATTGCCGACGCCATTTCGTGGGTGCTGGGCGAGCAGTCGGCCAAGACCTTGCGCGGTTCGCGCATGGAAGATGTGATCTTCGCGGGCACGCGCGATCGCCAGCCGACAGGCATGGCAGAAGTGTCGCTGACTTTGATCGATCCGGAGCAGTATGACGGTCCCGACAAGAACTCGCCGACAGAGGTCGAGGTACGAGACGAAATACCGGGCGAAGATTGGGATGAGGCGGAACTGCGAGCGCGAGCCGCAGAGGAAACCCAGCACGCCACAGAAGAAGCGCAACCCGGCAAGGTGGAGGAACTGGCAGGGGTTATTGGGGGCGCCTCGCCGGAAAGACCGGCATTGGTGGAAGGATCGGCGCCAGCCGCAGTTGCAACGCTAGACCCAGAGAGTGCCTTGTCTGAGGCCGCGCACTCCGCGGTGCCAGCCGTGGTTTTGAAAATCCGCCGGCGCAAGTTCAATCAACAGCAATTTCACACGGGCGAAGTCGTGGTTACGCGCCGGCTGTTCCGCTCAGGAGACAGCGAGTATCTCCTGAACGGCAAACTCTGCCGGCTGCGCGACATTCAGGAATTGTTCATGGGTACGGGACTGGGGCCTGAGTCCTACGCGCTTATCGAGCAAGGACGGATCGGGCAGATTCTCTCGAGCCGCCCCACCGATCGGCGAGCGATTATTGAAGAAGCTGCCGGGGTGACGAAATTCAAAACCAAGAAGCGTCTGGCCGAGGCCAGGCTGGAGGACGCCAAGCTCAATCTGAACCGTGTAAACGACATCTTCGAGGAAGTGACGCGGCAGATGAACTCGCTGAAGCGGCAGGCTTCCAAAGCAGAACGTTACGCGAAATTGCGGGATGAGATGCGCGCGAAGCTGCGGGTGGTGTTAGCCAGCAAATTCACGCAACTGGATGTGGAGAGCGCCGAGATTGATGCCCAGTTGAATAATCTGGCGGAGGAGATGCGGCACCGCGGTGAAACCGTGCAGCAACTTGAGGGCGAACACGGGGAGCGTACCCAGCGTGGATATGACATCGATGGCGAGTTGCGGCAGAATCGCGACCGGCTCAGCCAGATTGCGATGGAAATTGACCGCGGGCAGGCGCGGCGGCGCACGAACGAGGAGCGTTGCGCGGAATTGGCGGCTCGCTCGGCTGCTTCTGATGCGGAGCTGGGGCAAGCCCGGAGCAGGCTGACGGCGCTTGAGGAAGAGCTGGCGTCGAACCAGCAGATTCTCGAATCCGCCAGCGCCGACCTGGCGGGGGCACAACATGAGTTGGCGCTTTGCCAGCAAGAGGCGGCAACGGCAAGTGCCGATCTCGGCAGCCTGGAGCGTGAAATCGAGCAAGGGCGGGCGTCGATCATGGATGCGGTAGCGGCGGCTTCGCAACTGCGTAATCAGCTGACCCAGGCAGAGGAGCGCTTGGCGGCGGTGGATCGCGAGACGCAACGCTTGCAGGCTGAAATCTCGACGGCTTCCTCGCAAGTGGAAGCGTTCGGTGGACAGCGCGGTCAATTCGAGCTCGAGTTCGAGACCGTATCGCAACGAGTGAGCGGACTGACTACAGAGATTACCGCGCTACGGACTTCGCTTGATGGCAAACGCCACGAAGAGAACGAGGCGAAGTTGAAGCTGGATGGCCTGCGGGCTGAGTACGCTTCAGCGCTTGGCAAGAGGGGATCCCTTGAGGCGGTCATCGCCGAGCATGGTTATTCCACAGAATCCGTGCGGCGGCTGTTCCAGTCCGGTTCGATGCAAGGCGGCCTAGCGCCGGTCGGTGTATTGGCGGACTTTCTGGAAGTGGAACCTCAGCACGAGCGGGTGGTGGAAGACTTCCTGCGTGACGAGTTGAATTACATCGTCGTGAAGTCGTGGGATGCGGCGGATGAGGGGCTGCGTTTGTTGCGAAACGACGTAGATGGACGGGCGACCTTCCTGGTGCATCCGGAAGATTCGCAGGCGCGCTTCTCGTTTGTGGTGGATGAAGCGGCGCACTCTGCGCCTGCGGGCCAACCGATACTTCCTCTCAAGAACACCATTCGCGTACTCGATGGATTCGGGAAGTCTTTGGAGGTCATCCTTCCCAAGCTGCGTGACGGATACATCGTGCCAGATGCGGGACTTGGACGTGAGCTGGCGCTTGAGAATCCGGACGCCTTCTTCTTGTCACAATCGGGCGAGTGCTTTCACAACGTGACCGTGACCGGCGGCAAGCAGCGCTCCGAGGGCCCGCTCTCGATGAAGCGCGAATTGCGGGAACTGCTGCGTACGTTGGAAGAACTGGAGCACGCCCTACGCGACGGTGAGGCGCGCGTGCTGATGTTGGGGCGCGAGATCAAGGAAATGACCGCGCTGCTTGACCGCCTGGAGGCGGAGAAGCGCGACGCTGAAAAGCAGGCGATGACATCCGGACACATGCTCCACCAACTGGACGCGGAAATGGATCGAGTCGGCGAACGCCTGCGCGTCAGCCATTCGGAGTTGCGGCGTCTGGCGGCAGAGCGAGGGGATCAACAGGCGATCGTCACCGCTCGGACAACTGACATCTCGAACGCAGACGAGAAACGGGTCGCGCTGGAAACTCAACTGGGGGCTGCGCAGGAACGGCTTTCCGCTCTTAAGGAGCGTCGCGATCTCGCTGCGCAAAGGACATCGCAGCATGTGGCGCGGGTTGCAGGATTGGAAGAGCGCCACCGCTCGGCCGCCGCTGTGCTCGAGCGCATCCGTTCGCTCGTGGCCGAAATGCGGGAGCGAGTGTATGCATTGCGCACGCAGATCGATGCCTCGGCCGCGGAGAAAGTCCAGCGCGAAAACGAGAACCAGTTGCTGGCCGATCAACTCGTCGACCTGGAAGCGGAGAAAAACGCGAGTGAAGTTCGTGAAGGCCTGCTTCAGTTCGAGTCCGAGCAGGTGCGTGCCCGGCTGACGGAAATCGAAGAGACGTTGCGTAGCGCACGGCTGGCGCTGGATCAGGCGCGAGACCGTCGCGGCGAACTGGCGGCGGCCGCCGCCAAGCTGCAATCCGATGCGCAGTACATGGCCGAGTCCTGCCTGAACGATCTTGGAGTGCAGCGTCATGAACTGATGGCGGACACAACGATTCCGGTCGTCTCCGGAGAGCAACTGGCCGCCGAAGACCAGGTGTACCGCGAGATGCGCACGCGGCTTGACAATATGGGACCAGTCAACATGATGGCGCTCGAGGAGTACAAGGAAACAGCAGAACGTCACACATTCCTTGAAACCCAGCGGCAGGACTTGCTCGATTCCATCCAGAACACCATCGCGACGATTAAAGAAATCGACACGGTTTCGCGACAGAAATTCGAAGAGGCCTTCCACAAGATCAATGAGAATTTCCAGCTTACGTTCCGCAAGCTTTTCGGCGGAGGACACGCTTTCATGCGCTTGACCGACGAAGAAAACAGTGCGGAGAGCGGAATTGACGTGGTCGCGTCTCCCCCCGGTAAGAAGCTGCAGAATGTGCTACTGCTTTCCGGTGGGGAAAAGGCTCTGACCGCGCTCTCGTTGCTGGTCGGTATTTTCCAGTATGCGCCGAGCCCCTTCTGTATTCTCGACGAGGTCGATGCACCGCTCGACGAAGCCAACATCGGCCGCTTCACCGATCTAGTGAAAGAGATGAGTGTGCAGACGCAGTTCGTGCTCATCACGCATAGCAAGAAGACGATGAGCATCGCTCCGGTTTTGTACGGCGTGACGATGCAGGAGCCAGGTGTATCAAAACTTGTATCGGTGCGATTTGGCGGAACAGCGTAGGCTTGCGAGATCATGAGTAAGGCTGAATAAGGACCGTGGGCGCGTCGTGCCTATTTCTGCCTACATTTCCACTTCTATCCTCAGGTTTTCCACACCTCCACAGCGTTGCGATCCGCTTTCATGACTTCCGTCCACGGGTAGTCCGCGCCACTCAACATTCTTGCGTTCAACGGGATGGGTTCATCACGCTCAAGGATGATGTAAGTCGTTGACAAAAAATTTTGGGCAGCTAGAATACGCCACGTTTTTTGCCTGTAAAATTTCTTTCCATGAGCTCACAAGTTCTCGACTCCGTCCTGCTCCGAACCGAGTTCCCAGATCTCCAACTTCACGCCAGCGGCAAGGTCCGCGATGTATATCGTCTGAGCAACGACCGGCTTCTGTTCGTGGCGACCGACCGAATCTCGGCGTTTGACTACATCCTGGCCACCGGGATCCCGCAAAAGGGTAGAGTGCTGACCCAGATCTCACTGTTCTGGTTCGACTTCTTGAAGGACGTCGTCCCAAATCACCTGGTCACTGCGGATGTAAGTGAGTACCCGGCAGAACTCCGCAAGTACGCTGAACAACTGCGCGGCCGCTCCATGGTGGTGATGAACGCCGATATGTTCCCGGTGGAATGCGTGGTGCGCGGATACATTTCGGGCTCAGCGTGGAAGGAGTACGAGGTGTCGGGAAAGGTGTGCGGTATCGAACTGCCTCAGGGCCTGCGCGAGTCGGATCGACTTCCAGAGCCAATCTTCACGCCCGCCACGAAGGCGACTAGCGGTCACGATGAGAACATTCCTTTTTCCGAAATGGTCCGGCTGCTGGGCGAAGACGTGAGTGAACAACTCCGCGATTTGACGCTCAAGGTGTATAAGAGAGCGGCCGATTATGCGGGCAGCAAAGGCATCATCATCGCGGACACAAAATTCGAGTTTGGCCGGACTTCCCGGGGTATCACTCTTGCTGACGAGGTGCTGACCCCGGATTCCTCGCGTTTCTGGCCGGCCGACAAGTACCATGCCGGAAAAGCGCAAGACTCCTACGACAAGCAGTACGTACGGGACTACCTGGAAGAGATCCACTGGAACAAACAGCCTCCGGCACCGGGACTTCCGCCGGAAGTGGCGCGCAAGACAAGCGAAAAATACCTGGAGGCGTATCAGCAGCTCACGGCACGAAAACTTGATGTTTGAGGAAAGCGCTGTCCACAGGGATGAGCGATGAATATCGCCGATTGGGCGATTGTGGGTGTGATCGCCGTATCGACTGCGGTGGCGACCTCGGAAGGTTTCGTTCAGCAGGCTTTCGGCATCGCGGGGCTGATTGTTGGGTACCTCCTGGCGGCGTGGCAATACCATCAGTTGGCAGAGTGGTTCGGGCCGCACGTGAGTAGTGCATGGGTCGGCGACATCGCAGCCTTCGTTCTTATTTTTGTGGCGGTAGTGATAGTAGCGGGAGTCGCCGGGCGGATTGTGCGCTGGGCGATGAAAGGAGTCGGGCTCAGCCTGTTTGATCGCGTTTTGGGCGCATTGCTCGGCGTGGTGAAGGGTTCGCTATTCGTTTCGATCATACTGATGGGCATGACAGCGTTCACACCGTCTTCGCGGTGGCTGGAGGGTTCAGAACTGGCGCCGTATTTCCTGGTATTTGGCAGGGCCGCGATATGGCTGGCGCCATCGCAGTTGCGGGCACAGTTTTACGAAGGGCTGGATCTGGTGCGCCGTGCCCATCCACCCGATGTGCCGCCTGCTATGGCTCCGAAGTTTCCGCGGTAGTGGAACGACATCTCGAACTGACGCCCGCGCTGTTTAGAGAAAGAGAGAGACTGTGAAAGATCAATTAGAAGCACTCATTCTGCAGATGTACAAGAGCAACATCCTGTACTCAGAAGCGGTGCGTGAGTTCAAGAAGCGCTTTATTCTAACCGTTCTACAAGAGAATAAGGGCAACCAGTGCCGCGCGGCGCGCGAGTTAGGAATGCATCGAAATACACTGAGCCGGACGCTCACCGAGTTGAAGATCGATGTTCGCCAGTTGCGTGACGGAGCGCGCCGGCCCCCTAGAAGTGCGCGCCCGGCGGCTTTCGACAAGAAGGCTGCTCGTTAAGCGTTTCTCTTATTCGACTGGAAATAATCAAAGGCAGCCCGAAGGCTGCCTTTGTGTTCGCAAGAGTGGAAGTTACTGCGCAGGCTTTTTGCGGGCAGGCGGCTTCTTCGCTCCCGCAGGCGCCTTCGCTGTCAGGATCGCGCCGTCCTTCATGGTCATCACGAAGGGCTTCGGTTCGTAGGACACGGGCGTCCCTTCGAACTGAAAATCTGCGCCTTCCTTGGGCAGCAGCCGAGCCGGGATCGCCGCGGTCATGGTGAGGTCGATATCTGGGCGCTTGGCCTCGATGTCGTCCGAGCTTCCCGCCAGTTTCAGGTTGGTCGGCGAGACAACAGTCATGACCTGGGCGGCCATCTGCAGCGGCTTCCCTTTTAGCACGGACCAAACCTTCTCCACATCTTCAGGCTTGCCTTCCGACAACACCAGTTCCCACTCCGCGAAGCTCATCTCTTCGACCTTCTTCGTCTTCACGAGGTCGGCAGCCTGCTCTGCGGGCGTGGGCGGCACGTACTGCGTGATGGCAAAGCCAGCAGGCGGAAGCCCATTCGTCGAGGCCTTTGCCTGTGCCAAGACATCGGTCCACCCCTGATCGGATCCGTGATACTTGGTGTACTGCGACTTGCCGTACTTCTCAATCTGCGGCTGCATCTGCGCAGGAGCAAGGCTCACGGCTCGAGCAGCGAACCACGCCCCATTCACCACATCCGACGGCGTCGATTGCAGGTATGCGAGGGCCAGCGGATAGACAATGCTGAAGTCGGTGGGAGTCGCTTCGGCAGCAACACGAAGAGACTTCGTGGCCGTCGGGAAATCCTTCTTCTGGAGTGCGGCAACGCCGACGGCAGCATTGAAGATTCCGTCCATCTGCTTCTTGAGATTCTGGTAGTCGGGGTCGCTCATGCCGTCAGGCTTGGCGAAATTCTGCAGCGCAGCTTGGCCTTTCTGGCCGTATTGCTCGGCGTCCGCCAGATTCTGCTGAGGGTTCTGATTGGCCTGCGCAGCAACGCGCTTACTGTAGGCCAGCAAGGCGAGCGCACGGACGTTGTTCGGATTCAACTGCAGCAAGCGTTGGGCGGTGTCACCCATTTTGTTGGGATCGCCCTTCTGCTGGTACGTCCCCATGAGGATTTCCAGAGCGTCCTCTTTCATCACGCTATTGGGATACTGCGTGAGGAAAGCTTCGAGGCCGCTGATCTTGGCCGCCGGATCGGCCTGCTGCACCGCGCCAACGTAGGCGTTGTATTCAGCGGGATCCTTGATTTCTTTCTTCTGTGGAGGTGCCGCCGGCTGGGCCGGCTGCACGGACGGTTGTGCCTGCTGTGCTGCCGGTGCGGCCGGCTGGGCCGCAGGCTGCGCTGGCTGCGACTGTGGCTGCGCGGGATTCTGTGCGGCCGCGGCAACGGCACATCCAAGCACAATCGTGAGAAGAGTCTTGTTCATTCGCATAGCTCCTTGAATTCTCGGGAAAATCTAGAGACGTCGTCCTGCCGAAGCCTACACACGTCGTGCTCTCAGCAGCCTGACTTGAGTGCTGCAGGACGCCGGAAGTGCCTACGCCCCTGTAAGCTGAAGTGAGCCAAGGCTCTTTTCCGGTGTGCGGATTATAAGTATCTGCTCGACAATATGGCAAGCACTCGCCATCCGCCAACACGTCCCTGTTGTTAAGATGCCGAAAGGCACATTGATGGCTGGATGCGTCCCGCCGCAAGATCCCGCTTTTTGAGGCAACTCCATGACGGAATCGGGTACGAACCTCACCGGACAGGTCGCTCTGGTGACCGGCGCCGGCCGCGGAATTGGTGCCGCCATCGCTCGGAAACTCGCAGCTTTGGGCGCGTCGGCCGTGCTATGCGGCAGGACTGTCTCTCTACTCAACGAAAACGTGGCCACCATCGTCCGTGCTGGGAATCGTGCAGAAGCCATGCCCTGCGACCTGACACGCAGCCAGTCTGTCGACGAGGTGGCCCAAGCCGTGCGGAGCAAGTACGGGCGCCTGGACATCCTGGTCAACAACGCGGGGGTGGGCGGTTTCTCCACTCCCCTGCACCAGCTACCACTGGATGATTGGGATCACATTTTCAATACGAACTTGCGCGGCGTGTTCTACAGCATTAGGGCGTTTGCGCCGCTGATGATCGAACGCCGAGCAGGCCATATCCTCAACATCTCCTCATTGGCGGGAAAGAATCCGCTGCCCAACGGCGCTGCCTATGCCGCATCGAAATGGGGTCTAAACGGCCTGAGCTATTCGGTTGCCGAGGAGCTACGCGCCCATCAAATTCGGGTTTCGGTGATCTGTCCGGGATCGACGAATACCGATCTTTCCCCTCACGAAGGAAAGGATCCTACCCGGATGCTGCAACCGGAGGACGTGGCGCACGTGGTCGAAATGCTGGTCACGCAGTCTCCCCACTCGTTTGTAAGCGAGGTACTGCTGCGACCCACGATGAAGCCGTAGTGCCGGGAGCCTACTTTTTGAATAGATTGTCGAAGGCCTGGCGGGCGTCGGCGGGCTTGGCGGCTACGGGGGTGGTGGTTTCTTTCTCGGTAGTGACGCGGATGGAGTAAAACATACACTCGTTCTTGACGTCCTTACGCGGAATGCGCTCCGGGACCGGCTGCATGCATTCGAAGCGGCTCGAGGGATCAAAGTACAGACACTGTTTGCAGGAGTGCAGTTCGAAGCCGCACTTGGGACATTTCTCGGGAGACTCAGCAGATGCCAGTAGTGTTCCGCACTGAGAACATCGTGCGACCGTGCGTTTGCCCGGCATTTGCAGAGGCCGTGGGCCAAACGTATCTTTCTTGACCGGCTTGTCGCCAAGTCGGTCGCCCGGCTTTTGCGACTTTTCGCCGCTATCCTGATACCCGCGCTGCCGGTATTTTCGGTCGGACAAGCAAGTCTCCTCGATCGCGCTCACATTGTCTCGCTAGAGGCGGTCCACCACAAGGGCGCTACTGTAAAAACAATACATCCAACGGTGCGACAGAATAGCATCCAAGGATGGACTTACGGGCCGCGAATTGTGTTTCCCCAAAGCGGGTGCTAACATTCGAGTCACGAGAGAAGGCAGGAGGAAGAAGATGTCGGACAACAGCAGCAACAGTTTCCTCTGGTTTTTGGCGGGTTTGGGAGTGGGTGCGGTGGCCGGAGTGTTGTATGCGCCACGGTCGGGCAACGAGACCCGGGAAGCGCTCCTTTCGAAGGCAGAAGAGGGACGCGAGTACATGCGCTCGCGCGCTCGCGAAGCCCGTTCGCAGGCCAATGACTGGGTCGATCGTAGCCGCGACGTGCTCAATCAGCAGAAGGACCAGTTCCGCGCCGCCTATGACGCCGGACGACAGGCGTATCACGAAGCGACGACGGAGACCGGCGGCCCCGCGGCGAAAAACCTGTAGCGCGTTCTCTGCACCGCGAGCCAAACCGGTACCAGGGGCAACTTATGGATAAGCTCGTACCTCTTTTCATCATTTGCACGGCGGTTGCCGTGATGATCCAGGCTGGCATCTTGGTCGCCTTGTTTGTAGCGGTTCGCAAAACCAGCGGACGGGTGGAAGCTCTGGCTACCGAGGTCACCAGCAAACTTGTGCCCACCGTCGAAAGCGCTAACCAGATGCTGGTTACCGTGCGACCCCGCGTGGAGAACATCGTAGAGAACGTGGAGCTCACGGCACGCATGGCACGCGCTCAAATGGAGCGTTTGGACGCCACGGTCAGCGACATCGTAGACCGCACGCGTTTGCAGGTAATCCGAGCTGACGAACTTGTGAACCGCACGATGGACAAGGTCGAGGAAACCAGCGAAATGGTTCACCGAACGGTGGTCTCTCCGATACGGCAGCTTTCCGGACTGATGCAGGGCCTGAGCGCCGGGCTGGAGTTCTTTCTAGGCCGCAAGCGGCGCCAGTCGCGTGACGGCATGGGCGTTCCGCAGGACGAGCTGTTCATTTAGGCTGGGGGTCCTTCGCTTAAACGATCCAGCCTCCGCCTACGACTACCTCTCCATCATAAAAAACGGCAGCCTGTCCCGGCGTGACCGCCCTCTGCGGCTCATCGAAGGTGACAAGCAATTCGTCCTCTCGACTCTTCTCCAAGATGGCCAACGCGCCCTCGTGACGGTGACGAATCTTCACCGTGACCCGCATAGGCGAAGTGACGTCCTCTACTGCGATGAGGTTCGCCTTGCGCGCGCGGAGAGTCTTTGAATACAGCTCCTCGCTGGTCCCGACGATCACCTGGCTGGAATTGCCATTGATCTGAATGACATAGAGGGGCGACCCGGTGGCGACGCCTAATCCCTTGCGCTGTCCCACGGTGAAGTTGTGAATTCCGGCATGCTCGCCGATCACTTCCCCGTTCGAAGTCACCAACTCCCCAGACCTGTCCGGTAGGGACTGACCCTGCTCCTCGAGATATGCATCGAGGAATCGCTTGTAATCGCCACCCGGAACGAAGCAAATCTCTTGCGAGTCGGGCTTCTCTGCCAAGGCGAGGCCGTGGTGGCGTGCCAATTCGCGCACCTGCGGCTTGGTCATCTCGCCCAAGGGAAAGATCGTGCGGCTAAGCTGCTCTTGCGTGAGGCCGAAGAGGAAATAAGTTTGATCCTTGGCAAGGTCGGCGGGGCGCTTCAGCAGCCAGCGGCCGCGCTGGTCGTCGAATCCCACGCGCGCATAGTGTCCGGTGGCGAGCCTCTCCGCGCCAATCTGGCGGGCCACAATCAGCAATTGGTCGAACTTCAGGTGGTTATTGCAGAGGCTGCAAGGGATGGGGGTGCGCCCGGACAGGTAATCTTGAACGAAGGGGCGAACCACTTCGCGCTCGAAGCGTTCTTCGTGATTGACGACGTAATAGGGAATACCAATGGACTGGGCCACGGCGCGGGCATCGTAGACGTCGTCCAAGGAGCAGCAGCGCCCCTGGACGGCGTCCGGCATTCCTTCGCGTCCTGCAAGCCGGCGCTGATTCCAAAGCTGCATCGTCAACCCGACGACGGTATGCCCCTCGGCGCGGAGCATCGCCGCGACGGTCGAGGAGTCGACACCGCCCGACATAGCAACGGCAATGGTTTTCGCGCTCACTGGGTCCCCACTCTTCAGGGTAACAGATGCTGTCGCTTGATAAAGGCTGCGGATTCCTGGCTCTGTCTCCGCGACAATCGCGGGTTAGGGACGTCCGCCTGCGACTCACTACCCATCGCTAATGGCTAACACCCGACCTTCTCCACACCGGCGAGATCTCTCGCAGCCTCGCCACGGTCTCACCCACCAGGCCGATCGCAAGATCCACCTCTTCCATGGTGTTCTGCTGGCCCAGGCTGAAACGCACGCTACTGCGAGCACGGTCAGCGCTCAGGCCCATGGCCATCAGAACATGAGAGGGTTCAATGGCTCCGGAAGAACAGGCTGCCCCGGTAGAGACGGCAAGCCCTTGCAAGTCCAACGCGATGACCAGGGCTTCCCCATCAATTGAATCGAAATACATGCTGGATGTCTGCGGAACGCGGTTCGCGCCCTCGCCGTTGACTCCCGAGGCGTCTGTCCTTCGCAAGGACTGCTCCAGACGGCCGCGCATTCTCGCGGTTAAATCAGTCCCGCTTGAAAGGTGTTGCCTCGCAAGTTCGGCAGCCTTGCCGAGACCTACGATGCCAGGCACGTTTTCCGTCCCAGCACGGCGGGAGCGCTCGTGGCGCCCGCCGTAAAACATCGGCTTGAGGCCGGTTCCCTTCCGTACGTACAGGGCGCCCACGCCTTGGGGAGCGTGAAGCTTATGGCCGGAGATCGAAAGTAGATCACAAGCCAAGCTGGTGACGCTGAGCGGGATCTTGCCAGCGGCCTGAACCGCGTCCGTGTGGAAACATACGTCGGCCTCGCGGGCGATTCTTCCGATCTCCTCGGTAGGCTGAAGAACCCCGGTTTCGTTGTTTGCCATCATGATGGTGATCAGCTTGGTTGACGGTTGCAGAGCGTGGCGAACATCGTTGGGGTCGACTACACCTCGGCGGTCCACAGGCAGGTAAGTGACAGAGCAACCCTCCGATTCAAGCTGTCTGCAGGCGTTTAGAACTGCATGATGCTCTACCGTCGACGTAATCACGTGATCGCCAGCACCGGCGATGCCGAAGATGGCGAGGTTATCCGCCTCAGTTCCCCCGCTGGTAAAGACGACCTCCGCGGGACAACACCCCAGCAAAGCCGCGACCTGCGCGCGCGCCGCTTCTACCGCCGACCTTGTCTCCTGCCCATGATGGTGGATGGACGAGGCATTCCCAAAGCGCTCGCCGAAGTAGGGCTGCATGGTCTCAAGCACTTCGGCAAGTACAGGGGTTGTAGCGCTATTGTCGAAGTAGACCCGTCGCATGGAATGCATATGTCCCATTCCATTCTACCGTGCGGTTCGGGCTGAGGAGTTTTAGGCGAGAGGAGACGACCCGGGCTTGGATGCGCGGGACCCATACTCCTATCGATTGGAGGCCATTTCAGGACGTTTGTCGGAGATCTGGAATTTTACGTCCACAGTTCCATTCGAAGGAACCGCTACCTTCTTCGTCCACTCCACGGGATCGGAGAAGATGGGCCGCTGCACACGCATCTGTGTCATCACGTCGTACACGGCGCCCTGGCCGGTAACTTTCCAGCCTTCGTGCCAGGCTTCGATCTCGTAGTCTCCGGCCGGAACATTGGTGATGCGGAAATTGCCATCTTCATCGGTGACCGCATAGTACGGGTGCTTCACCACCAGCATCTCGGCATTCATCCACACGTGGCCCGCATTGCAACGCAAATCGACCACGCCGTCCCGATTCATGGTGCGGGAAACCGTCTGGTTCGCGAAGGGAAAGGGCAGGTTGTAATCCGAAGCTCCGGACATGTGAACGGTGTGCAGAATCGGATCGCTGCTCTTGAGTTGCAACGTTCCATTGTCGGCAACAAGCAGCACATGTGGCTCGTAGCGGCAGGTTCTCTGATTGAGGAACTGCCGGCCTTCGGGCAGATCCATGGCTTTGCCTTTGGTCACGTCTTTTAGAAAAACGACCGTATTTGCAACGCCGCCGTTGGAGGCCACAATGAGACGCTCGAGGTCTCGCTTCTTCTGTGCCTGAGGATCGCAGACCTCAACGTCTTTGTTGATGGCCACAGTGGGCATCTTTGGAAGAGGACCGACCCACTTCACGCTTCCGGTAATCGTTCCGCCGTCGTTGACTGTGATCGTCTGATAGCTCGATTGCGCCGCGATGCGCGGGGCGATTAGCGCCAGCACAGATGCCAACAGTGAGACTGCTTTTGATTTCGTCATTTCCGCACCTCTCTTAGAGCACAAGACGAGTTGCAAGCCTTCTTGAAGCTCTGAGTAGCGAACATCATCTTCGCCATGGCGCGACTGTCGTGTTTTGGATCGACAAATGTGCACCGGGCCCCACCGGAACACTCCCCCCTCACAACAACGCTATTGCCATTGAGGTAAGGGTAGGACCGTGGTATTTGTTGCTCAAGTACCAAAGGTCTAGTTACCACTGAGCCGCGCCGCAGGGAAAGCTCGAAACGGCCGAAAAACGGCCTATTTTCTGAAAAACGAGCCCCGTCATAGCTGTGAAGTTACCTCGGGAGCTACGACGGGCTTACGATTCTTTTACTAGTGTAAGCAAGCAAAAGCGCCTCCGAGAGGCGCTTTTTCAGAAGACCGCCTCCTTGGAAAAGACCTATCGTTTTTCCATCGGTACGTATTTCGAGGGGTAGATGGGTCCTACGTAGTCCGCTCGCGGACGGATGAGGCGATTGTCGTCGAGCTGCTCGATGACGTGAGCCGACCATCCACCGATGCGGGACACGGCAAAGACCGGGGTGAACAGATCGACGTCAATACCTAGCGTGTGGTACGTGGAGGCCGAATAAAAGTCCACGTTGGCGTTG
This sequence comes from Acidobacteriota bacterium, assembly GCA_046728215.1. Lineage (GTDB taxonomy): Bacteria > Acidobacteriota > Terriglobia > Terriglobales > Acidobacteriaceae > Gp1-AA133. The sequence continues at coordinate 249,498 of JBKPEB010000008.1, forward strand.
AGTTTTTTGTCGCCTTTGACGAAACCCTCAATCTTGTTGGAGAACTCGAACCACTTGGGCTCGCCACTCGACTGTCCCAGATCCCGCGACATCTTCCGCAAGTGGGTGGCTCGAGGATCCTCTGTGTGATAGACGCGATGGCCGAAGCCGGGAATCTTCTTCTTCTGCGCGAGCATGCTCTTCACGTACTCGACTGGATCCGCACCGTCGCGGTCAATCGCCATCAGGATGTGGAAGACGGCCTCGTTCGCCCCACCGTGCAGCGGCCCTTTCAGGGTGCCGATGGCGGAGGTGATCGCTGAATGCATGTCGGAAAGTGTCGCCGCAGTCACGCGAGCGGCAAAGGTGGAGGCGTTCAGTTCGTGGTCCGCGTGCAAGATCAGCGCGATATCCAGGGCCCGCTCGGCAGTGTGCGAAGGCGCCGTGCCGTTGAGCATTAACAGGAAATTGGCGGCGTGCGACAGATTACGATCCGGCTCGACGACTTCCTTGCCCTTGCGAATCCGGTCGTAAGCCGCGACGATCATGGCAATCTGCGAGGTGAGGCGGATCGCTTTGTGCACATTCGCGTCATGATCGTTCTTCTGGAATTCCGGATCGTAGAAGGAAAGGGCGGAAACGGCGGTCCGTAAAACGTCCATCGGAAGAGCGTGCTTGGACGCGACCCGGAGCAGGTTCAGGATTGAAGCATCCAGTCTGCGCTCTTCGGCCAGCCGCTCACGGACTTCCCGCAACTCATTGCGCTTCGGCAGCCGGCCAAACCAAAGCAGAAAGCAGGTCTCTTCAAAGTTGGAGTGGTCGGCTAAATCGTGAATGTCGATTCCGCGATACGCGAGCACGCCCTGGTCGCCGTCGATGTAGCAGATGCTGGAGGTGGTGGCAACGACACCTTCCAACCCCTTGGGCGCGTGCGTGGTGGTTCCACTGGACATACTCCCTCGCAAGAGCTTCAGATGAATTCCGTTGCCGGCTCACGGGGATTGGCACGGGAGACCGCAACCCATTGTTATACGCCAAAACGGTTCTCATTCCAACCGCCGGAAGGGCCACTGCGATGGGCCGGGGCGTATACTAAAAAGTTTGCTTTATCGCGTCAGCTGAGTCTGTAGATTCGTCATCATTCTGCATCGGAGTTATCTATGAGACGTAGTTTTTTTTCATTTTTCCTGCTGTTCTGTCTCGCGTTTGGCCCCGTGTGCCGGGCGGACCAAGGGATGTGGCTGTTTAACGCTTTTCCAAAAGAAAGGGTGAAGGCGAAATACGGTTTTGAACCCACCCAGGCTTGGCTCGACCATGTGCGGCTGGGCTCAGTTCGTTTCAACAGCGGCGGGTCGGGCTCATTCGTTTCCCCGGACGGATTGACGTTTACGAACCACCACGTAGGCGCCGAATGCGTGCAGCAGCTCTCCAGCAACGGACACGACTATATCAAGGAAGGGTTCTACGCCAAAAACCAGGCTGAGGAAGCAAAGTGTCCGAACCTGGAACTGAATCAGTTGATCGGCATCGAGGACGTCACGGCGAAGATCAAAGACGCCGTGAAGAGCGGCATGTCGTCCGCCGAGGCCGGACAGGCACAGCGCGCTGCGATGTCGCGAATCGAGAAGGAGTGCGCCAGTTCGGCCGGTACCCGATGCGACGTAGTTACGTTTTACTCCGGCGAGGTGTACAACCTCTACAAGTACAAGAAGTACACGGATGTCCGGTTGGTGTTTGCTCCCGAATTTGATGCGGCTTTTTTTGGAGGCGATCCCGACAACTTCACTTACCCGCGCTACGATCTCGACATTACTTTCTTCCGCGTTTATGAAGGCGGCAAGCCCGCGCATACTGACAACTACCTGCGATGGTCCACGTCGGGGGTGAAGGAAAATGAGCTCATTTTCGTCTCCGGGCATCCGGGTTCGACGGGACGCCTGAAGGCCATCACGCAACTCGAATTCCTGCGCGACGTGGACTACCCTTCCCGCCTTGAAACCTATACGCGGCGCATCGCACTGCTTCAGAAATTTGGGTCGGAGTCGGCGGAAAACACCCGCATCGCCAAAGAAGAACTGTTCAGCTACCAGAATTCCTTCAAAGCGATCACGGGATATCTCGCACCTCTCAAAGATAAGCAGGTCATGGCCGAGAAGCAGGCTGACGAGGCAAGGTTGGAAAGCGCTTTCAAGGTTGCTTCCGAGGGTAAGAGTACCAACAACCCATGGCAGGAGATCGCGGGCACGGTGAAGGTGCAGCGCGAGATTTACCTTCCCTTGACCTACATCGAGCGCAATCGTGGATTCAATACACACCTTGCCTACTTCGCCCGCTGGATTGTGCGAGCCAGCGAGGAAAAGACGAAGCCCAACGAGAAGCGGCTGCGCGAGTATCGTGATTCCGCCTTGCCTTCGCTCGAGCAGGAACTTTTCTCAACGGCACCGATCTACAAGTCGCTCGAAACTCTAACTCTGTCCGATTCCCTCAGCCAGATGCGCGAAGCGCTCGGCCCCGACAATCCCGTGGTAAAGAAGGTGCTGAACGGCAAGACGCCAGGCGAAGCAGCCAGCGAACTGATAACCAATACGAAGCTCGACGACGTGGCGGTCCGCAAGCAGCTCTATGAGGGTGGTGTGGCCGCTGTGCAGGGCTCCAATGATCCGCTCATTGTCCTGATGCGCACCATCGACCCCGATGCGCGCGGGCTTCGCAAGACCTACGACGACCAGGTGGACGCGGTCGAGCGCAGAGCGGGCGCGGCGATCGCCCGGGCCCGGTTTGAGGGGTCGGGATACAACCAGCCACCCGACGCCACATTCACCTTGCGTCTCAGTTACGGTGCAGTGAAAGGCTACGAGGAGAACGGCAAACGGATACCGTATTTTACCGACTTCGCCGGCGGCTTTCAGCATGCCGCCGAGCATCAGAACACTCCGCCGTATCAGCTTCCCGATGGCTGGATGAAGGCGAAGGCGAAGTTGAAATTGACTACGCCTCTCAACTACGTTACGACTGCGGATATCATCGGCGGCAATTCTGGCAGTCCGACGGTGAACAAAAATGGCGAAGTCGTAGGCATTGTCTTCGACGGCAACATCCAGTCGCTGGAATGGAATTTCATTTATGAGGACAAGCAGGCGCGGGCTGTGCATGTCGACTCGCGTGGGATTCTGGAAGCACTCCAGGAAATCTATGGGGCAGGCGGGTTGGTGAAAGAGCTGACTGGAAAAGCAGCCGGCGCATCGGCAAACTAGCGCGCCGCAGGTGACGAGAGCGGATGACGTCGGGAACATCGATGGCACCATCTGCTTTGCTAGCTTTGCACCTTCAGGCAGGCCAGATTTCTAACGCGGTTTGACTCAGAATCTGGTCCTTCACAGCTTGCGGCAAAGTCAGTGACCGAAAATCCTTCAGGTTCTGGCCGAGGTCGGGGACGCCGGGACCCGGCCAATCGGTCCCGAACAGCGTCTTTGATGCGATCTCCTCAAGGCGGGGAAAATAGCGCAGCAGGCTCTTGGGTGGAATGCCGCTAACGTCGAGGTAGACGTTAGCGTGACGTCGTATCAGAAAAAACGCAGTATCCATCCACAGAGGCCGGCCGCCGTGGGCGAGCAGGATCTTCATTTTCGGAAAGTCGACGGCTACGTCATCCAGGTACATGGGATCGCCATACTTGTTTCGCGCGCCCGGAAAAATTGACGTCCCAGTATGAAACATCACGGGAATGCCGTTGGCTTCCGCGGCTCGGTAGATGATCTCTAGCTCGGTCACTCCTCGCAGATAGTCGTTGGGAAAGAGCAACTGATGAGGCGGGTGGATCTTGATCATCCGAATGCCCAGCCGAACAAGCTGCTCGACGTCGGAGAGAATGTTGGACGAGTGCCGGGGATGCAGGCTGCCGCACGAAATGAGGCGCTTGGGGTCGTGCTTCACGTAGTCAGCGACGAACTGATTCACTTCGGTCGTGAACCCGATCACTTCCGGGGCCACATAGTTGATGAGCGCGGCGCGGTCAATTTCGGAGGCATCGAGGTATTCCAGAAAAGACTTCGGCGAACGGCAGTATTCCTCGATCTGGGCGAAATTGTGGCGCTTCACGCGCATCAACTCCAGCGCGGCGGGCTTAAACATCGCAAGCGGCGAAATGTGGATGTGGCAATCAGTAATCACAAGGCGATTCCGGCGGCACTGGACAAAACGGAACTCACTTCCCTTTCCACTCCGGTTTACGTTTTTCCAGAAATGCTGCAACTCCCTCGTGCGCGTCCTCGGTATTCATCAATTCGTCCAGGTAGATTTTCTCGGCGCGGGCGAGGCCCTTATCGAAGTGCATCGAGTCCCAGGCATACATTGCCTTCTTGGTGCACACCAACGCCGCAGGACTGAGGCTCGTCAGTCGGGTAAGTACTTCTTCCAAGACTCCGCCTACCTGCTCGTCTGGAACGGCTGTGTTTGCCAGTCCCATCGATTGCGCCTCGCGACCATTGATTTTGCGCCCAGTCAGAATGAGATCCGCAGCATGCTTTTGTCCAACGATCGCAGCCAGCGCCGTCGTAGCCACCGGAGGAAAGCACGCCAGCGTAATTTCAGGAAAACCCCAAGTGGCCGATTCGGACGTGACCACAATGTCGCACATCATCGCCAGTTCCGCCCCGCCGCCCAGGCAGTGCCCACGCACGGCCGCGACCAACACCTTCCGAGACGTCACCAGCATGCGAAAGATCGCGTGGAACTTCGTGAGCATCTCTTCGACCTTGTCCGGAGTGTGAGCGGCGACATCCACCCCCGAAGAGAATGCGTGTTCCGATCCGCCGAGGACGATGGTCGAGATCTCGGAGCGACTCTCCAGGTCGCGGAGAGCCTCGGCGAATTCCTCCATGAGCGGGATGTCGATGATGTTAAGCGGAGTGTGATTGAGGGTAATGCGCGCAACTGGGACGTCGACATGCAGCAGGATGCGATGGGCAGCTTGGGCAGTCACCTGGAGAGAATAACGAAAAACACCAGGAGCGTGCCCATACCGCAACCCTAAAGGTTAATGGCCGACTTGCGCGGTTCGCCAATGGTTACGAACGGATCGCGGGCTCCTTCCTTCTCGGCGATCCACTTCTTCTCGTTCGCGATGAATTCGAGCAACAACTTCTTGTCCTCAGCGGTAGGCATCGCTTCGACAAAATGCTGCTCGTAGTCCTTATCGCTCAGGATCTCGCCGGTTTTCGAATGGTACTTCTGCCCGGCGAATTGCCCGATGGCGCGATTGAATCGAATGTCCGGCGCGTAGAGCTCGGCTTCATCGGCCTTGCGCGCGCCATTCAGCCGTTCGACAAGTCCAGCGACCTCGTCGCGATAGAGATGGCGGTTGTAGTCATTCAGCTCATCGAGCTTGGCGGGAGCCTCGTTCTTAGGCTCGTCGTAGCGGCCCTTGATGCCCCACACGTAGGCCCAATGCGCCGACGAGGAATGATCGGTGCCGAACAGGTCATACGAACAGGAAATCCACTTGTTGAGATACTTCTGGATCAGCCAGCCGGGAATAATGCCCGCCTGCACGATGCGACGGAGACCGTCGTTGCCCGTCCCCATGTGAAAGGCTTCTTCCCGCAGCATGTAGGACATCGAGCGGCCCAGGGGAGCGAAAGCGGAATACTTAAGCATTTGTAACTGAAACTTGCCGTCGCGATCGACGAAGTCGGTGTAGGTGAAGAAGTCCATCCAATTGTCGACGTCGACGTTGAATGCACCCAGTAGGCGCTCATTCTCGAAAGCCCGGCGTTCCAGCATTTTTTGTGCCTCGACTTTGCCGGAGTAGCCGAAGTGATCGAGCAAGAGTGCGCACATCTGCCAGCCATGACGCATTTCCTCGATCATGACGCGGGTCAACGCCCGGCGATCCCAGTCGGTGGGTGCGGTTTCGAAAAGATGCCGTTGCTGCTCGACCGACGCAAACTCGGTATCGCCCTGGTACACGATCATGTTCAAAAGCGCATCCCGCATCTGTTGCGTGGGCACCTGGCGCAGGTTTTCCCACTTGCGACGTCCTTTGAACGAACCGAACTGGATTTCCTCGGTCTCGATTGCACCATAGAGCGTGTCGAACTTGAAGCTGGCGATCTCATCGCGATCCACGCCGATTTCCTTGCGCCACTCGTCGAAGAGTCCGACCCACTCACTGAAAGTCCCGATTTTTGCTACTTTGCCTGGCATAACAAATCCTTTTGGACACAGAAGGTACGGAGCAGTAGACAGGGAAGCCTGTGAGCATTCCTCTTTGAGACTCTGGGTCCACAGTGGTTCTTGGTCCTTCTACCCAATATTCATCCACACAGTCTTCAACTCGGTGTAATGCTCCAGTGCTGCCTGTCCCAGCTCGCGGCCGAAGCCGGAACTTTTGTAACCGCCAAACGGCAGCGCTGCGTCCATCAGCCCGTACGTATTGATCCAGACTGTCCCTGCACGCAACTGCCAGGACACCTGGTGCGCTTTTTTCACGTTGCGCGTCCATACCGCGGCGGCCAGTCCGTACTGATTGCGGTTCGCCAAATCGACGACCTCGTCGACGTCATCGAACTTTAGAGTCGCCAGCACGGGACCGAAGATTTCTTCCTGGGCAATCTTCATGTCGTTCTTCACATCGTCAAAGACGGTCGGCTCGACGAAAAATCCTTTGCCGCCATCGACCGACACGCGATTTCCGCCCGCGATCAGCTTTGCGCCCTCGGTCTTTCCAGTTTCGATGTAGTTCAGGACCGTTTGCATTTGTTCCTGGCTGACAATGGCCCCCATACGGGTCTTCGGATCGAGCGGGTCCCCCGGCACCATCTTCTTGGCGCGACCCACCAACTTCTCAACGAATTCGTCCCGGACCTTGCTCTCGACAAAAAGCCGGGAGCCCGCGTTGCACACTTCTCCCTTGCCGTAGAAGATTCCGTTAATTGCACCTTTCACAGCGCTATCGATATCGGAGTCGGCGAACACGATGTTCGGGGACTTACCGCCAAGCTCAAGAGTCACGCGCTTCAGCGTGTCGGACGCGCTGCGCATGATTTCCTTGCCGACGGCTGTTGAACCCGTGAAGGCGATCTTGTCGATCCCGGGATGTTTGACGATCGCCCGACCAGTTTGCGGCCCACCGGTGACAATATTCATGACACCCGCTGGGATGCCTGCTTCCACCGCCAATTCGCCCAGCCGAAGGGCCGTGAGCGGTGTTTGTTCGGCTGGCTTCATCACAATGGTGTTCCCGCAGGCCAACGCTGGTCCTAATTTCCAGGAAGCTAGCAACAGAGGGAAATTCCACGGGATAATCAGCCCTACTACCCCCACGGGCTCGCGCAGTGTGTAGGTGAAGGCCGAGTCAAACGTGTTGACCGTCTCGCCGTGGATTTTCGTCGCCCACCCCGCGTAGTAGCGCAGAACGTCGATCACCATGGGCATGTCGACATTGCGGGATTCAAAAATCGGCTTGCCGTTGTCGAGCGTTTCGAGTTCGGCGAGTTCGTCGACGTGGCGCTCGAGCAGATCCGCGAGACGCCAGATGAGGCGTCCACGTTCGCTTGCGCCCATCTTTCGCCATGCGCTGGCCTTGGCGTCGAATGCCCTCCGGGCCGCCTGGACTGCCCGGTCCACATTTGCAGCCGAAGCCTCGGTGACCTGCGTCAACACCTCCCCCGTAGCAGGATTGACGGTGGGGAAGGTCTTTTCACCTTCCACCCACTGTCCGTCGATCAGCAACTTTCCGGGCGCGATTTTTGTTTTCGTAGCTGAAATCATTGTTTCCTTGTTCGACCACGTGAGGTACTCAAAAAGCCTTTAACCGCGAAGCGCGCAAAGAAATGCCGCAAAGTTCGCGAAGGGAGGCGCACTCGCTGCCACCAACCCACTATTTCGCGGTAAAGGTCGCCGGGCGTTTCTCCACGTAGGCGGCCAGCCCTTCCTTCGCGTCGTCGCTCTGGAACAGGATCTGCTGGTTCTCTCGCTCCACGGCCAAAGCGGACTCCATCGGAATCTCCCAACCTGTCTGCACGGCACGCTTGATTCGCCCTACAGCCTTGGCGGCCTTGTTCGGCGGGCAGAATTGCCGCGCATATTCCATGATGTTTTCCATGAAGCCGTCGCGTTCGTAGATGTCATTGATGATGCCCAGTTCCTTGGCCTCTTCGAACGAGAACGTATTTCCTGTGACCATTAACTCGATGGCCTTGCTCTTGCCGACCAACCGCGAGAGGCGTTGTGTTCCGCCCGTGCCGGGGAGCACGCCGAGGTTCACTTCCGGCAATCCGATTTTGCCGGCGTCCTTGCGCGCGATGCGCATGTCGGCGGCCATGGCGATCTCGAGACCACCTCCGACGCAATGCCCATTCAGTGCCGCGATAACCAGCTTGGGCGTGTGCTCGAGGCGAAGGAGCGTCTCGTTCGCGTGGAGGCAGAAGTAATATTTGAAAGTAGGATCGACACTGGCCAACATTTTGATGTTGGCGCCGGCCGAGAAAAACTTGTCGCCCGAGCCGGTGAGCACGATGACGTAGACGTCGTTCTCCATGCGCGCCGCCAGGATCGCGTCGTCCAACTGGCGATTCATCTCATAGGTGTAGGTGTTGGCCGGCGGGTCGGACATCTCGATGACTGCGACGCCGCCGTCCTTGCGGTAGTTGATCAGCTTCTTGGTGGCTTCGCCGACTGCCGGCCGCGTTGTTGTCGCCATATGCGTCTCCTTATAGATCATAGATCCTTCGTCTTACCTTCAGTTCGAAAGTCGATAATCGTCCTGCGGACTTCATTTCCGCTTCTGGCGTCCAGTCAGGCCGTTGAGAAAAATGTTGCCCATTTCCGTTGCTAGTTCCGTCGCATCTCCATCGAGCCGCGCTTTGTACCAGGTGTAGATCCAATTCATCATGCCGAAAAGGCTCAAGGCTGCAGTCCTGCTCGAGAACTCGAGCCCCTGGGCACGTTTCAGGTCATCCATTAGCTCAACGCAGGTGCGCACATACTCCCGCTTGATGCCGGCGATCTCCGCGCCGTAGCCGTTCTTCAGGACTTCGTCTTCGTGCGACAGAACCTTCATTGCCTTCTGATTGGCGAGAAAATACTCGAGGTGGTTCGCGATGAAAAGCTTTATGCGCGTCTCGGGGTCCGTTACGACTTCCAGTCGCGAACGCAGGCGTTCCAGGATGGTCGAGAACGCGTGGCGCTGAATCAGGTACAGCAGCTTTTCCTTGGATTCGAAGTAGTAATAGAGGCCGGCCAACGACATCCCGCTGGCGCGCGAGAGGTCGCGCATGGACGCCCCTTCATATCCCTTTTCGTCGAACACGTCGGTCGCATGAGCGAGGATTTCCGAGAGCCGCTGGTCAAACCGGCTCGCGGGACGGGGCGCTCGCGAGCGACGGCGGGGCGCGGATGAGGGCCGGACTGGAGAAGCAGAAGGCATCTTTATCGAACGTTCGTTCGAATTATACCGCAGCGTCATTAACGTCACAAGGGCTTGTGACGCACGCGAGGCAAACCGATACTCAGATTATCGTGCCGCCTCGTAGGCCCGGCCTAACCAGTCCACGGCGTCCTTCAAGTCGCGGTCGGAAGACAGCTCGAACACAAACCATCGTCGGGCTTGCATCATGGTTGTGCGGATTCGCGGGTCTTTGCGCAGCCGAGCGAGAACCCGCGGGCCGGCGTCTTCCAATTTAAAGGCGAGCGAGCTGGCGCCACCCATCGCCCGCGTGCGGGGAAGAACAGCGAAAATACGTTTGCCGCGGTATAGGGCTTTGAGTCCGAACATGGGTCGTAGCGACACGCGAGGCCAGTTGACGAACTCAGCCTCGAGGGCAGCCGACCATGCCTTCATCTGCTCCGATACAGCCGGCAGCTTGGGTCGTGCGCTTCTGTTCACGACTTTGCACCGCGGATTGTGGCAGGCGAACGGCGTACCTTCCTCACTTTTCTCCTTCGCCTCCACGAATGCCGCCACCATTAGTTCCGGATGTCCGCCATCAACTGCTCGACCTCGGCCTTCAGATCCGCCGTCAGCGGCAGCAAGGGCAGACGTACAGGCCCGCCGAAGTATCCGTTCAAGTCCATGGCGTGCTTTGCCCCCGAAATACCCAGTCCACTGACAACCCGTTCCGCGGCCTTCGCGATACGTTCCTGCTTCAGGCGCGCGAGCTCGTAGTCGCCTTCTTTCCAGGCAGCATAGATTTCGTAGCATGCGGTTGGGGCCGCGACCGCGAATGCCAGGATCGCTCCCACGGCTCCCACCTGCAGGGACGGCTCCAGCTTGTGCGCCGCGCCCACCAGAACCTGATAACCGATTTCCTTCTGCCGTGTCTTCAGGGCGCCTACAACGCTAACGGCAGACGACGATGGCCGGGAGGAGCCTGCAAGGGCAGCCACCGGCACCAGTTCCCCGCCGGCCCCGGTGCCTTCCGAGGTGGCCTTCACCATGCGTGCGGTAACAGGATCGAACGTCTCGGTGACCGTGGCGCTGCGCTTCACGTGGCGCGTTCCGGCGACAATCTTGCGCGTCTTCTCCACGTCGCCGCTTGATTCCTTGATCCCGATGATGTTCGGATGATCCGCCAACTCGATCACTAGCTCTGCAGGCATGTCGTATCCGGTGGCCTGGGGAAAGTTGTAGATGATGACCGGGAGCGGAGACCGGTCGGCCACGAACCGATAAAACGCCAGCATGTTGGCTGGCTTCATTTGCCCTTTGTAATAGTGCGGGGTGCGCACCATGGCGACGTCGTATCCGAGTTCCGCGGCATATTCGGTAAGCCGCAGCGTCTCCATGGCCGACTCGATTCCTGTGCCGGCGATCAGCACTTTATGGTTGGCCGCCGCCTCGCGTGCCGTCTTCAGAACCGCACGCCGCTCGTCGTCGGAAAGCAGAATCGCTTCACCCGTGGACCCGAGCACAACGATGCCTGCGACCGGTGTGCGCGAGTAGCGCTCCACGTTGGCTTCGAGTTTCTTGTGATAGATGTTGCCGTCGGGGTAGAACGGGGTTGTGATGGGAGGGAAAATCCCGGATAGATGCATAAACGCAGTCCCCAGTCGCTAATCTTCAGTCGCCAGCATACTGTCCCAAGCTTACCAGTTTTGGCAAAGATTCAGGCCAATTCAGCCGCGTTTATCAGTGAAAGTTCGGTGCGTCGATGCGATAGCCGTAGAGTTTCGCGGCATCACTCTCAATCTGCCAGACAAACTGCTCGTCGGCATTTCCCTTGTCGAAGTGGTGGCATATACCAGCGTCGCGAGTGTCCCGGACGTATTGCGATTGATGTTGAATCCCTTGAGCTTGGACTGATGCACGTTGCCCATAGTCTGGTGGACTCTCTCCAGGAATGCCAGCGTCTCGGCACGCGAGCCGTGGTTACGGAACTCGTCGGTGGCACCGGCGTAGATATCGTCGTACTGCGCTTGATTCAACTCCTGGTGAAGACGGTCGGTCGCGGCGTCACCAATGCGATAGAAATCGTAGGCACCGTGACCACAGCTGTACAGCACGACCAGCGCAACTACCGCAATGATGATCCGGGTGACGGGATTTCGCTCGCGGCGACGACGCGCTGCAGGATGTTCCTGGCCGAAACTAGGGACGTCCGACACACTCATGGAAGGCTCCGGATTTTACCCGCACGGACTGTACATCTTCCCTGCCGGGTCGACCTCCCTGCGAAATTGATCCTCACTCCCGACGAAGAACTCCTGCCGCATGCCTGACTTTTCGTTCTTCTCGGTTACTTCGCCCCAGATCATTCCGCCCTTGCACCAGCCGGCGTTCGACAGCGCCTGCCGCTGATGACCGGAATAGTAATAGAACTGGTCGTGGGCCCAACCGTCTGGAAGATCCGAGCAGGTCTGCAGTTTGGCGTCGTGATCCACTCTCGCCAGCAGGAATTTTCCTTCCCGAGGCAAAGCTGAGGCGTTGGCGACCCGGTACTCGATGCGTATCCAGCCCACGTATCCGGATGGAATCAGAAAGCGAGTGGGTGGCCGACGGTGGAGGGTGAGATCGAGCACGAAGGGCCCGTAAATGAAGATGCCCACCAGGACTGGCAAGCTGATGACGAGCCACACCGTGGTGGCCGGGCGCCCCTTCCCCACTAACGCCGCTTCCCTGCCAGCCGTTCTGCATGCAAATGCTGCAGCGCCTGCACGCGCACTTCTCCACGTTGGAGTGCGGCGATGCCCTCGGCCGCGGCCCGTGCCGCAGAAAGCGTCGTGATGGTGGTGATCCGCGCGGTCACGGCAGCGCGGCGGATGGCTTTCTCGTCGAACCAAGGATCGGCGCCGTGCGGAGTGTTGATGATGAGCTGAATGCGGTCGCCCTTGATGAGGTCGACCACGTTCGGACGGCCTTCTTTGACTTTGTAGACCCGCTCGACGCTCAATCCGGCATCTTCGATGATGTCGGCGGTACCGGCGGTCGCAACCAGTTTGAATCCCATGTCGGCGAACCGGCGTGCAACTTCAGCGACGCCCGATTTGTCGTGATCGGTGACGCTGATGAATACCGAGCCTTGGGTGGGGAGCTTTTGTCCGGCAGCAATCTGCGCTTTGGCGAAGGCTTCGCCGAAGTTGTCGGCAACGCCCATAACCTCGCCGGTCGAGCGCATTTCAGGACCGAGCACCGTGTCGACGCCTGGGAATTTGTTCCACGGGAACACGGGGGACTTCACGTAGTAGCCGCGGCCGGTATCGAGGTCGGTGCCGCGCTCGATGTTCTCTGCCAAGAACTCGCGAAGCTTGCGCCCGGTCATCAGCCGCGACGCAATGCGAGCGAGCGGCACACCGGTGGCTTTCGAGACGTAGGGCACGGTGCGCGAGGCGCGCGGATTTACTTCAAGCACGTACACCTTGCCGCCTTCTGTTCCGTTTCCTTTGGTGGAAACGCTTCCCGTGCGCGGGATAGCGAACTGAATGTTCATCAGGCCGACGACCTTTAAGGCGCGCGCCAACTTGAATGTGTAATCGCGCATGCGCTGGAGCAGTTCAGACGGAATATCGACAGCAGGCAGGACGCACGAGGAATCTCCCGAGTGGATACCGGCCTCTTCGATGTGCTGCATGATTCCGGCAATCACGACGTCTTCGCCGTCTGAGAGCGCGTCGACATCCACTTCGATCGCGTCTTCGAGGAAGTGGTCGATCAGAACGGGGCGATCCTGCGAGTACTCGACGGCCTCCTTCATGTAGCGCACGACGGTGTCTTCGTCGTAGGCGATGACCATGGCGCGACCACCGAGAACATACGAAGGCCGGACCAGCACAGGATAGCCAACGCGCTTCGCTCCCTCGACAGCTTCTTCGAGAGATGTAGCCATTGCGCCCGGCGCCTGGGGGATTTCGAGTTCGTCGAGCAGCTTGCCGAAACGCTTGCGGTCTTCACAGAGGTCGATGGACTCGGGCGATGTGCCGATGATGGGCACGCCCGCAGCTTTCAACGGCAACGCGAGGTTCAGCGGAGTCTGCCCGCCGAACTGGACGATCACTCCGACGGAAGCCTTGCCCGCGGCCTCGTGCTCGTACACCGCGAACACGTCTTCAAGAGTGAGCGGCTCGAAGTACAGCCGGTCGCTGGTGTCGTAGTCGGTGGAAACCGTCTCGGGGTTGCAGTTGACCATGACGGTCTCGAAGCCGTCCTCGTGCAGCGCAAACGAGGCGTGGCAACAGCAGTAATCGAATTCAATTCCCTGCCCGATGCGGTTCGGTCCGCTGCCCAGGATGATGACTTTCTTCTGGGCCGTGGGAGCGGCTTCGTCTTCGTCCTCGTAGGTCGAGTACAGGTAGGGAGTGTAGCTTTCGAACTCGGCGGCACAGGTATCGACGCGCTTGTACACCGGCTGCACGCGATGCTTCTTGCGGAGGTGACGCACTTTTTCCTGTCCGCCTTTCCCATCGAGGCGCCACACGCTCGCCAAGCGGGCGTCGGAGAAGCCCATGCGCTTGGCATCTCGCAGGACCTCGGCAGGCATCGAGTCCATCGGGTGCTTCTCGAGTTCCAGCTGCATGTCGTTAATTTCCTTGAGCTGGTAGAGGAACCAGGGATCGATCGAGGTGACCTTGGCGAGCTGCTTGACGGTGTAGCCCTGTCGCAACGCGTAGCGAACGTAGCTAAGCCGCTCGGGATGGGGCGTCACCAGTCGTTGGGTGAGAATCTTTGGCTCGATTTTCTCGGATCCGGCTTTGCGGCCCGTGTCGAGGGCGCGCACGCCTTTCAGCAGCGCTTCTTTGAAGGTGCGCCCGATGGCCATCACTTCGCCGACCGATTTCATCTGCGGGCCGAGGCTTTCGTCGGCGCCCGGAAACTTCTCGAACTGCCACTTTGGAATCTTGACCACGACATAGTCGAGGGTTGGCTCGAACGACGCGGGCGTCTTGCGCGTGATGTCGTTCGGGATTTCATCGAGCGTATAGCCCACGGCCAGCTTGGCGGCGATTTTGGCGATTGGGAAGCCTGTAGCTTTTGAGGCCAGGGCCGAAGATCGCGACACACGCGGGTTCATCTCGATGACCACCATGCGCCCGGTTTCGGGATTCACACCGAACTGGATGTTCGATCCGCCGGTCTCCACACCGATTTCGCGGATGACGGCAATGGACGCATCGCGCATGGCCTGGTACTCGCGGTCGGTCAGTGTCTGGGCTGGGGCGACCGTGATCGAGTCGCCTGTGTGTACGCCCATGGGATCGAAATTCTCTATCGAGCAGATGATGATGACGTTGTCCTTGACGTCGCGCATCACCTCCAACTCGTACTCCTTCCAGCCGAGCACGGACTCCTCGATGAGCGCTTCGTGGACGGGCGAGAGGTCGAGGCCGCGGGCCAGTAACTCCATCAGCTCTTCACGATTGAAGGCGATGCCGCCGCCGGTGCCGCCGAGAGTGAACGAGGGACGGATGATGACCGGGAACCCGATTTTGCCGGCGAACTCGAGGCCGTCTTTCAGATTGTTGACCAGCGCCGACTTCGGAACGTCGAGGCCGATTTTCTGCATCGCGTCTTTGAAGAAAAGGCGGTCCTCGGCTTTCTTGATAGCCGCGATGTTCGCGCCGATCAGCTGCGCATTGTACTTGTCAAGCACGCCGCCGTCCGAGAGTTCAACCGCCAAGTTCAACGCGGTCTGTCCACCGACAGTGGGCAGAATGGCGAATCCTGCGCCCGGTGAAAGCTCGCGCTCGATGCGGATGATTTCTTCCAGGTACTCGCGGGTGAGCGGCTCTACGTAGGTGCGGTCGGCGATCTCCGGATCTGTCATGATGGTCGCCGGGTTCGAGTTGGCAAGCACCACCTCGTAGCCTTCGGCCTTGAGCGCCTTGCAAGCCTGCGTGCCCGAGTAGTCGAATTCCGCCGACTGCCCGATGATGATGGGGCCGGAGCCGAGGATCAGGATCTTCGAGATGTCGTTGCGTCTAGGCATGGTTTAGCTTTGAAAGCTCGCATTACTCACGTCCTTCTCGACCGGTCATTTCTTCGACCTTTAATCCGCTTTCGCAGTCTTGCGGGCATGAGTCGCTGGCCGCCACCGGCAGCGTCAGCCGCATTCCTTGCAAGCCTGCTTTGGAATACCGTACAGGAATCGTGGCTGGGCTAAAACCGTTTGCGCCGCCCTTGAAAACCAGGCGATATTTGCCCGGACTCTGACGTTCGAAGTGAAAGTGCCCTCTCTGGGCGGTCTCAATCATGGCAACTTCACGGAACACCCGACCATCAGGCGCCAGCAATCTGACCGTGACGTTCGGAATCACAGCCAGATTCTCATCAACAACAACGCCCCGCAACTCGCTGATGTTCCGTGGGCTTCGCTCAAGGCTCGGCGGGCACGATCCGATTCTCTGTCCGCTGAATAGCAAACTGGGCGGGAAAAGTAAACACAGAGCCCGAGACAGGCGCCTCACCCCTTCCCCTCCTCCATCATCTTCACAAAGTCCTTGAAGAGATAATGCGAGTCATGCGGCCCCGGCGCCGCCTCGGGGTGGTACTGCACGGTGAATAGAGGGAGGTTCCGGTGCCGCAGGCCCTCCAGCGTGTTGTCGTTCAGATTGATGTGCGTGAACTCCACTTCGCTCTGCGGCAGCGAATCCGGATCGACGGCGAAGTTATGGTTGTGGGCGGTGATTTCAATCTTGCCGGTGCCGAGCTGCTTCACCGGATGGTTTCCGCCGTGATGGCCAAATTTCAGCTTGTAAGTTTTCCCGCCGAGCGCGAGGCCGACGAGTTGATGTCCGAGGCAGATTCCAAAGATCGGCTGCCGCCCCATCAAGCGCCGGATGTTGTCGACCGCGTAAGTGCACGGCTCCGGATCGCCGGGGCCGTTGGAGAGGAACACGCCGTCGGGCTTCAGCGCGAGGACGTCTTCGGCGGGTGTTTGCGCGGGAACGACAGTGACCTTGCAGGCTTCGCCACGCAGCTTGCGCAGAATGTTCTGCTTGATGCCGTAGTCATAGGCGACGACGTGGAACCGCGGAGGTTCGTCTTTTACGCCGACGACCGCGACCGGCTCGTGCGAACGCTCGCCTACTTCCCAGACGTACGGACGGGTCGTGCTCACGACCTTGGCCAAATCAGTGCCATCCATTTTTGGGATGGACAGGGCCTTGGCGACGAGCTTCTCGGGATCGGTCTCCATGGTCGAGATCACGCCACGCATCACGCCGTGATCGCGCAGGTGTCGTACCAACGCGCGCGTGTCGATGTCGGCCAGCACTGGAATCTTGAATTGTTCCAGGTATTCTTCCGCCACCTGCTGCGAGCGCCAGTTCGAGCTCACTTTCGAGAACTCGCGCACGATCAGGCCCTCGATATAAGGGTGAATGGCCTCGTTGTCTTCTGGATTGGTCCCGTAATTCCCGATTTCCGGGTTGGTCAGGACGACGATCTGCCCTGAGTACGATGGGTCTGTGAAAATTTCCTGATAACCGGTGATGGAAGTATTAAAAACGACTTCGCCGTAGCATTCGCCTCTGGCGCCGTAGCCTTTGCCTCGAAAGATGCGCCCATCTTCAAGGGCAAGGATAGCTTGCATTCCTGCTCCCGGGATTGGATTTTGAAGATTTTAGCAGGGTTGTTGCGTTCCTCCAATGGATTTGCAGCGCTAGTTTTCCACCGCTCGCAGAATGTAGTCGGTGAGCAGTTGCTCGGTCTGCTGATGCATGCCCTTGGTGTTGAAATTTGTGCTGGTCAGGACGACCGTCAGGTCAATCGACGGAAAGACCATCACTTTGTTGCCGCCATTGCCGCTCATGAAGTAGGCCGAATAGCTCTTCCCACCGGTTCTAAATGATTTCAGCCACCACAGGTAGCCGTACTCAGTCTCGTCGTCAATGCGTGCATGCGGCTTTGTCGAAGTGTTCACCCATGCTTCGTCCACGATTCGTCTCCCCTGCCACGCTCCACCGGCGCGATAGACCTCCGCGATTTTCAGCAGATTGCGGCTCGTCAGCCGTAGCCCACCCCCCCGTTTGCGGGACGTTCAAGGGGGAGTAAACCCACACGGCGTCGGTAATCCCCAGCGGTCCAAAGAGCTTTTCCTGGGCGTATCGATCCGTCCGAAGTGCGGTCGCCCTCTGCAGAGCTTCGCTCAGCGTGAATACTCCGCCGGTGCAGTAGCTGAAATCGCGGCCATAGGGCGGCGGCTCGATCTTTTCGCCCAAGTGCATGCGGCCTCGAACCGGAAGATCCAGGATGAACTGCGCCCAGTCCTCCACGACGTACATACGTTCTTCATTACCGCGCGAAGCGTCGTTCCAATCGTCGCACTCGAGCGGCGAACTCATGGTCAGGAAGTCCTCAATGATGATCTTGCTCTTGCGCGGATCGGGATTCTGCATCTTCCGAGCGCGCTCCGGGAGGAACGCGAGTACGCGTGCATCGACACCACTCAGCTTCTTTTCGCCGATCGCAATGCCGACCAGCATGTCCGTAATACTCTTGGTGGCGGAACGTGTATCGCGAAGGGTGCTGGCGTCGCCGTCGAAGTAGTCCTCGTACACCAGCTTTCCATGTCGCGCGACCAGGACGCTGCCGATTTTCTTGAATTCTCCGCTCCGGATTGCATTTTCCATCGCGGCAAGAGGCTCGGCGGAGAGGCCCTCAGATCCCGGTGTGGACATGACCCAACCACCGTCGGCGGCATTCCCGCCTGGCGCTGCCTGAGAATGGATTTCAGCGGTCATTGCGGAGAGAACGAAACAGGCCACGATTGTCCAGCGCATGAGCACTCAGACGACCCGTTACATGAAAAGTTAGTTGCAGGGTGTGTGAAACCATGGCAAGGCGCGAGGCCACCCGTGGCTGTCGCTACGTGATGCCTCTATCGCAGGCGCCCCACCTTGTCCATGGGCCAGTAACCGAATACGGCTTTTCCGTAGATGTAGTTTTCTTTGACGGGGCCGAAATCGCGGCTGTCGTTTGACATGCTCCGGTGATCGCCGAGCATGAAGTAGCTGTGCGAGGGAACGACGATCTCCGAATAGGATCGCTCATCGGCGTACATGGAAGGCACATAGTCCTCTTCGATAGCTTCGCCGTTGACGTAGACCTGGCCGTTGTCGATCCGAATCTGATCTCCAGCGACGCCGATGACGCGCTTGATGTAGCTCTTGGAAGGATCGCGCGGGTAGCGGAAAACGACGATGTCGCCGCGTTCGATCGGTTCCCAGTGGTAGACGAACTTGTTGACGAAGATGCGCTCCTGATCGTCGAGCGAAGGCATCATGCTGGTGCCTTCAACCTTCACCGGCTGATACAGGAAAATGATGATGAAAGCGGAGATCGCAAGGGAGATCACCAGGTCGCGCAGCCAGACGGCCAGTACGGGGATAGTCAGTCGCGGCTTCTTGGGAGATGCTTTGTCAGACCAAGGTGTGGTGGTGTTCCCCGCCGCTGATGACATAGCTGGAATGATTTTATACGGCGCGAGTCGGGAGCTAAAGGAAATCGATCTTTCCGGACGTCCTCTGGGGCCAAGAGCGGCTCCAATCGAACTCAAGGCGGGCGGCATTCCGGAACTCTCACAGGAAATCGCCAATCCGAAGAAGACGTCGCCTAGTTTGGTACCTGCACTACCGGGTAACCCGGTGAAGGTGCGGCCTCACATCGCGACGGGTTACAATACTGGAATCGAGGATATGCCCTTATGTTGAAGCGTGCATTCACTTTGTTGTTCCTGTTTGCGGTTACCCTGACGGTGTCGGCTCAGTGGGCTGCCAACCAGGAGGACCAGGGGGTGCCGGCCTACAACGCGGCCGCACCGCCCAAAGGAAAGAAACTGCCTCCCATCCTGCCCAAAGAAAGCCTTTGGGCCGAAAACGCACAGTTTCCTTATCAGACTCACGCTTACGAACTGGCAGCCAAGATCTCGAACGTGATCCATCAAGAGCCCTGCTATTGTTACTGTGACCGCGGAATGGGTCACAACAGTCTGCGCAGCTGCTTTGAAAATACCCACGGCGCCCAGTGCGATGTATGTTTGAAAGAGTTGTATTACTCCTACTCGCAGACGAAGAAGGGCAGAACACCTGCGCAAATTCGTCAGGGCATTATCAAGGGCGAGTGGAAGCAGGTCGATCTCCAGACTGCAGCGGAAATCAACTAAACTGAGCGTCGACTGAGTTCCCGAGCTGGTTTGACGATGCTTTCGAAAGGCGCGTATAACCCTGCTCGAGGAAGGTTGCGCTCGCCAGAGCCAGTCTTCCTTCTGTTCGGACAGATGCAATAGTTGAAGGAACGCCCTGTAAGTTGCACAATTAAGGAGCAGTTACGAAAACCACAGGAAGAGTCTTACAGATGGCCCAGAAACCTACAGCGAAGAAGTCCATGGCCGACGATCCGCGCGTTGCGCAAACTATTCAGAACTACGAGACCGGTTTGCGCGCTATGCAGGAACACAAGTTTGACAAGGCGAAGACGCATTTCCAGAAGGTGGTCGGCGGCCCAAGCAAGGAACTCTCCGACCGCGCGTCCGTGCACATGAATACGTGCAACCAGCACCTGGAAAAGGTCTCCCACCAATTCAAGACGCCCGAGGAGCACTTCGACTATGCAGTGTCGCTCATGAACCTCGGCGACTATGTACAGGCCCGCGAGCATCTGGAGAAGTTGCAGAAGCAATCTCCAAAAGCCGACTATGTGATCTACGGCCTGGCCGCTCTTGACTGCATGACTGGACACGTCGAGGATTCGCTTCGCAACCTCGACGAGGCGATTCGCCTGAACCCGGCCGTGCGTTTTCAGGCTCGGAACGACTCGGATTTCCAGAATTTGTCCGAAGATCCGCGGTTCACCGAACTGCTCTATCCTGATCCGGGAGCAGATGCGGTCGCGGAACCAGGCATTCCGGAAGAAGAGACCTACTAGGATCAAGCCCATGGAACCGGAACAGCGGCCGAGTCCGCTTTCGCGGGAAAACTCTGTTCCGTCCCATCCGCTCAGGGTGGTCGCAATCGGAGGCGGAACCGGGCTTTCGACGCTTCTCAAGGGACTGAAGACGTTTGTACCAACGCCCGGAGAAGCCTTTCAGCAGACGACCGGACGACCCGTTATCAGCGAACTGAGCGCCATCGTCACAGTCAGCGATGACGGCGGATCCAGCGGTCGACTCCGTAAAGAGCTGAACATGCTGCCTCCGGGCGACATCCGCAACTGCATCGTCGCCTTGTCGGAGGACGCGGACCTGCTCTCGCAGCTCTTCCGGCACCGGTTCGAAAAGGGCTCGGGGCTGGAGGGACACAGCTTCGGCAATCTGTTTCTCGCCGCACTCACTTCCATAACCAAAGACTTTGCCGAGGCCGTGCGGCTGTCGTCAGAGATTCTGCTCACGCGCGGCCACATTTACCCGGCGACAACTTCGAATATTGAATTGGAAGCGTTGCTCGAGGATGGCACCCGTGTTCGCGGGGAGACGAAGATTACGGCCAGCAAGGGGCGGATCCAGGAATTGTTTCTCATCCCCTCCGATGTTGAGCCACTGCCGCAGACGCTCGACGCCATCGCGCGGGCGGACGTCATCACAATCGGCCCCGGATCCCTCTTCACTAGCCTCATACCGAATTTGCTGGTGCGCGGTATCGCGCAGGCCATTTCGAACTCGCCGGCAATCAAGGTCTACATCTGCAATCTGATGACGCAGGCCAATGAGAGCCTCGGTCTGACCGCGGCCGAGCACATTCGGGCACTGAATCGCCATGCCCAGGCGCAGTTGTTTGATTACGCGCTCATCAACCGTACGCCAGCGTCCGAGAATCTCAAGGCGAAGTACGCGCTGGAAGGCGCAGCGCAGATTGTGGCCGACTTAGACGTAATAGAGCAGTTGGGCTGCTGTCCGGTGCTCGGCGATTACCTCGATGAGGAGGGAGTAGCCCGGCACGCGACTGATGTCGTGGCCCGGGATCTACTGGAGATCGCCACACATGCGACGGGCGGGCGGCGCGCAGGAGTCTCCGATCCCAAACGCCGCGATGCGCTCTCGAAGTAAACCCCTCGAGTACCGTTTCCCACCTTGGCGATACGAGACCGATTCACACAATACGAGTGTGGCAGACGTGGGTTCTGCTTTCCCTTCTCTCGCGCTATATTGGAAAGCGAATGGCCACATCGCAAACGCCCCGTATCGCGGTCGCTATCCTAGCGGCCGGCAAAGGAACGCGTCTCAAGTCAAAGTATCCGAAAGTCCTCCATGAAGTTGGTGGGCGACCGCTGCTCGCGCATGTGATTCGGGCAGCGAGCCGGGTTGTACCCCCGCCGGACGTGTTTGCCATCATCGGCCACGAGGCGGAGATGGTGCGCAAGGCTGTCGCAGACTCCGGAGTGAAGTTTGTCCTCCAGGAGGAACAGCGCGGTACTGGCCATGCCCTGATGGTGGCGCGCGAAGCACTCGCTTCCTACGATCACGTCATCGCGTTATCCGGAGATGCGCCCCTGATTACGGCGAAGACGATCACGGCGCTGCGCGACTTCCATCTGCAGAAGAAGGCGGCGATGACGCTGCTCTCGGCTGAACTCGAGAATCCGACGGGCTATGGGCGGATTTTGCGTAAGGGCGGCAGGAGCGACGAAGTAAAAGCAATCGTTGAAGAAAAGTCCGCAAGCCCATCGCAGAGAAAGCTGCGCGAGATCAACTCGGGCTTCTATACGTTTGCCGTCAAACCCCTCTATGCCCGGATTGGGGACCTCAAGACCGACAACGCGCATCGTGAGTACTACCTGACTGACATGGCAGAGGTCTTCACCAAGTCTAAACACAAGGTGGTGGCGTTGAAGGCCGCACATCCGGCGGAGATCCTGGGAAGCAACACGCGCGCCGAGATGATGGAAATCGACGGCTTGATACGAATGCAGAAGTGCCGGGAGCTTATGGATGCGGGTGCCAGTATTTTTTATCCCCAGACGTGTGTGATTGATGCTGACGTCGAGATTGGGCCGGATACGGTAATTGAGCCCTTTGTTCAGATTCTGGGGCGAACAAGAATTGGCAGCGATTGCCGCATCCGGTCGTACAGCGTGATTAACGATTCGGAGGTGGGCGACCGGGTCACGGTTCGTCCCGGCTCGATCCTTGACAAGGCGCGCGTGGAAGCAGACGCGGTCATCGGGCCGTATTCGCACTTGCGCCCGGGGAGCGAGATCGGTGAGAAGGCACACGTCGGCAATTTCGTGGAAACCAAGAAGATCAAACTGGGCAAAGGCTCCAAGGCAAATCACCTGACCTATCTGGGAGACGCGGAGATCGGCGCGGGCGTGAACGTCGGGGCCGGGACGATTACGTGCAACTACGATGGCGTGCACAAGCACAAGACGGAAATTGGCGATGGAGTCTTCGTGGGGAGCGATTCGACCCTGGTAGCGCCGGTAAAAATCGGCAAAGGCGCCTATATCGGCGCAGCATCATGTGTGACCGAGGATGTCCCGGAAGATGCCTTGGCGCTGGGCCGTGCAAGACAGGTCACGAAAGAGGGTTGGGCGAAGGCAAAGCGCGCCACGCTGGCTGCCGGAAAAAAATGAATTTCGGTAAAACAAGAAGGCACCGAGTGTAAGCCCGGTGCCTCCTTTCCCTGACTTCTGCTTTGCTTTCTACTTGGATACTGTGGCGAACAAGTCCGACTTCATCAATGCCTGGAATTGCTTGTCGTCCGTCTTGAAGTGCAGCTGCAGTTTTGAACTGTCGGAGTCGACCGTCAGTGCGTCGATCGCAACTTTCTCGATAGGGGTCGCGTTCATCTTTTTGTAGAGCATTCCTGCCTTCACCAGGGACGACATGGTGGCCGCGGTGATGGAGTCAGACGTGATGACGTCGAGGTTGAAATTCACGCCGCTCGAGAAGTCCATGGTGTAGCGGGAGCCCAGCAAGCGCTTCTTCACCGTGTCATAGTCGGCGACCTTGGTGGCATCGCCGAGAGCCGAGCGCATCATGTTTTGGGTTCCCTGCTGGTCCAGAAGACTCCACACCGGCGAGCCATCGACGGAAGACATCATGTCCGACATTTGCGGATTGGAATCGAGCGTCGGCGTATACCCATCGCGGGCATCCAGGGAGCCCTTCACGGCGCTGTCGTCCCCGAAGAGTAGTGTGTTCTCGTCGAGGAAGCTCATAATCATGCCATTGCCCATGGCATAAAGATCCGCTTGGCGATACTTGCTAGGGGCGATCTTTTTGAACTTCATCCGCTTGAGTACCGTCTTGGAAGAAAATGATCCCTGCGCCATCCCGACGACCTTCACGCCCTGTTTGCCCATGCGGTAGGCAGCAAAGGTAAGCTGGTCGACGTCGCGGTCAGCATCGATGCCAACACCTCTAAGGGCCTTCTCGAACAGCTTCATGCTCTCCGGCAATACCTGTTCCTTGAGCGCCTGGGCGGTGGGCGAATCGTGCAATGCGCGGTAGTCGACGGAAATAAGCTGCTGAATATCGGACGGAATCACTGCCCGCGAGGAGCTGCCCAGCGGCATGGCAAAAGCCGCCGCGCTCACTAACAACAGACTCAAACCAATCAGTTTCTTCATAAGACCTCTGGGAATACACACTTGGATGCCAAATCGGCTCTTTGCGTTAACCCGGTATAAATCAATTGTATGCCGACAAGGCCAGCAAGGCAGCAAACTAAAGTACAAGGACGCCGTTGACATATTGGACACCTCAGCTGAGGCGGCTCCCCTGACTAGGCGCCGGCTGCCGTCAGCGATTTCGCGCGCTGCCGCATCTCGCTCACGAAGGCTTCGTCCTTCATCGATTCCAGATTGATCTCAACGTTGGCCAGAGCGCCCTCGATGGCTGCCTCTGCGAGTGCCGTCGCCGTGGTGAGATCCGATTTCATGTTTGGATTGGTGATCGGGCCGAGTTTCTTGGTAAGGGCTTCCACTGCGCGCGCCTTCTCTGCTACCCCGAAAGGCACGGTGGTGGCTTCCTTTAGAGCGGCATTCACGATCGCGTCTCCGTCTGCTGATTCCTTCGCTTGCCTGTAAGCCTTCATAACTGCGTTGTAAGAGTCGGCATCGGCATCGACGGCCGCTTTAAGGTCCTCGCGTAACTGCGCGAGCTGCGCAATCGCAGCGCTTAATTCGCTCTCATAGGCAAGATAGGCTTTCTTGCCGCGCGACATCGCCGCCACCATGTGGGCAAGGCCCGCCGCCATGGCTCCGGCTGCGGCCGCGGCACTGCCGCCTCCGGGAGTCGGTGTGGGCGCGGCTAACTGTTCGACGAAAGGCTCGACTCCCGCGCGCAGACCGCCGACCGCCATCTTTCCGCTCATCACGGCCGCCAGCCGATTTTCGAGGATCAACGAGGAATCGAAATTTTCCACTTGGAGGAACCATTCCGCAGCCTGTTCCAACGCCTTCTTGGGAATGAGGCCTACGATCTCACTCGAGACTGGCATCACGCCGTAGCGCGCCGCCTCGCGTCTCACCAATTCGAAGACGCGGTGAACGGGAGTCTGTTCGAAGTCGGTCAGGTTCATGGAAACCTGCGCCATCCCGCGTACCAGGAAACCGGCGCCCTTCACGAAGCGCAGGCCGCCGCTGGAAAAACGCACCGCCTTGGCGATCTTCTTGGCAATATCGACATCGGTGGTGTTCAGGAAGACGTTGTAGGCGATCAGGAACTTCCGCGCTCCAACAACAGTTGCCCCGGCGGTCGGATGCACGCGTAGTTCCCCGAAGTCTGGACGCCGCGCGGGATTCGTTGCGATGTCGTCGCGAATGCCTTCAAACTGCCCACGCCGGATGTTTTCGAGATTCGTTCTTTCTGGCGACGTGGCCGCGGCTTCGTAGAAATAAACCGGAATCTGAAAACGCTTCCAGATTTGCTCTCCCACGTGACGGGCCATGGCGACGCAGTCTTCGATGGTGACGCCATCAATCGGAATAAAGGGCACGACGTCCGCTGCGCCCATGCGCGGATGTGCTCCCTGGTGTTTAGTCAAATCAATCAACTCGCAAGCTTTGCCAACCCCACGAATCGCCGCCTCCTGGATAGCCTCGCGCTCGCCGACCAGAGTGATCACGCAGCGGTTGTGATCGGCGTCCATCTCGCTGTCGAGAAGGTATACGCCGTTTATTTTCATCGCATCGACAATGGCGTCGACTTTGGCCTTGTCGCGGCCCTCCGAAAAATTCGGCACGCACTCCACAAGCGTAGACATAACGGGCAAGAATATAAGGGGCGAGATGAACCCGCAACCATCCAAACCTCCCGCACACTTGACGTCCAGATGGTCGCGCCCCTACATTCCTCTCGATTCTTCTCCGAGAGGACTTCTTTCATGAAAATCGGATTCGGTCTGCCAAATATCGGCCTCCTCGGGTCTGCTGAGAACGTCGCCAGAGTTGCAGAGCGAGCAGAGGCGCTCGCGTACGACAGCCTGTGGACGATTGAACGCGTATTGTGGCCTGTAAGGCCCCAAACGCCATACCCGGTCACGCCCGACGGTTCGCTACCGGAAGGTTACAAATATTCCCTCGATCCTCTCGACACTCTTACGTTTGCAGCCGCTTGCACGAGGAAAATCGCTCTGGGGACCAGTGTGCTCGATATCCCTTACTACAACCCGGTCATGTTGGCGCGACGGCTTACGACAATCGACATCCTCTCCGGCGGCAGGCTTCGCGTCGGTCTTGGGCTGGGGTGGTCGAAGGACGAAATGGATGCTGCGGGCGCAAACATGAAGCATCGCGGAGCCATGGCCGACGAGTTTCTGCAGGTGCTGAAAGCCATCTGGACCACCAATCCCGCGAAATTCGAGGGCAAGTTCTACCGGCTACCCGAGTCGTTCATCAACTTCAAACCAGTACAGAAACCGCATCCTCCCATCTATATGGCTGCCTTTGCTCCGGCTGCCCTCAAGCGGCTGGCAACTGTGGCCGATGGCTGGAATCCGGTAGCGATTCCGATAGCTGGGATGGAACAGATGTTCGGTGCCGTGAAGCAGATGGCGAAGGAAGCCGGGCGGGATCCGTCAAAAATGGCGATGGTGGTACGCGCCAACTTGCACATAACCGACGAACCTTTGAGCGCAGACCGCAGCATCTTCACGGGCACGATGGATCAGATTCGCAAAGACGCTCAAGCCTGTGTGCAAATCGGGGCGCACGAACTGATCTACGATGTCACCTTTGAGAGGCGTGCGCAGAACATCCAGGGATGGCTGGAGTTGATGGAAAAACTTCGGCAACTGGTTTGAAACGCTGCTTCTCATTCCTCGCATCCCCCTTAGGATGGACGCGGGGATGCCGTTTCGATGATCGACTTAGAATCCAGTGAATGAATCGTTTCCCCAAGCAGTTCAGCGGCAGCAAGATCTTCGAGCGCGTTGCCGACGCTCTTGAATAACGTGATGTCCAACGGACTGCTACGCACCGCCTTGCGACCTGACGTGAGTTCGTGCAGGTCGGCCAGCAAGCTCTCGCGCTGGATGACCCCGGACTTCATCGGAATCAGGAGATCACCTGCCTCCGCGAGCGTGCCGTCGTAGGTATCGACCACGATGCGCGAGCGTCGCACACAGACGTCGTCCAGTTCGCGGGTGCTCGGCTGAAAACTGCCTACCGCATTGATATGCGTCCCTTTGCGGACCATGTTGCCATCAAACAGCGGAGTCTTGGATGTCGTGCACGTACACAGGACATCGGACTCGGCCGCGCAGGTCCGCGAGTACACCGCCTCCACCTTCATCCCCAACTCCTGCTCCATCTCCTGGGCAAACTCGCGACTACGTCCGGGATCTCGTCCCGTCACCAGCGCCCGCTCGAACGGGCGAACGTGCCGCATGATTTGCAGATGCGCCCGCGCTTCGCGCCCGGTCCCGAAGACGCCCAAAACTTTGCTCTCTTCCCGAGCCAGGAATTTCGTGGCGACCGCCGAGGTTGCTGCTGTGCGCGCGTCAGTCAGATAGTTGGCGGGGATCACGAGCTTGGCACAACCGGATTCAACATCGAGAAGAATGTAAGTGGCCTGAACCCGCTCGGCAGCCACCGACGGGTTTTCGTTGAACTTCACCAGTTTCATGCCCAGGCCATGACCCGCACGATCGTAGCAAGGCATGATCAGGAAGACACCGTCTCCAACCTTCATTTGCGTGCGGGTCGGCATGAGGGTCGCAGGATAACGAAAGCGGAAGGCTCCCTCGATCGCGGGGATGAGCGTTCGCGGATCGAGCAGGCGATGGACGTCGGCTTCGGTGAGAACGTGCACGAGA
Source organism: Acidobacteriota bacterium (assembly GCA_046728215.1). Classification (GTDB taxonomy): domain Bacteria; phylum Acidobacteriota; class Terriglobia; order Terriglobales; family Acidobacteriaceae; genus Gp1-AA133. Next base: position 277,164 of record JBKPEB010000008.1, read on the forward strand.
GGACAAACCTCAGAAGCATATTACGTGAAGCATTGCTGTCAGGTCACAGGAGACAGGTGGCGGGGCTTCATCCTGGACTGGGATTCTTGCGATGCTCTGGTTGAGCTGACTAGCGCATGAGACATGGTGGAGTCCCTCGGAAATTCGATCGGACTTCCGGGTTCAGGTAAGATACTGCCGCTCATGAATCGCGAATATCACAAGGGGTACAGTCAGGAACTGCATCGGGAAATGGAGATGCTCGTCTTCGGGCACTCCGGAAAGCCGCTGCTCGTGTTCCCCACTTCCATGGGGAGATTCTTCGAGTTTGAGGACCGCGGCATGATCGGGGTTCTGGGCGGCAAGATCGATCGCGGGGAGTTGCAGGTCTTTTGTCCCGACGCGATCGACACCGAGAGCTGGTACAACAAGTCGGCGCATCCGCGGATTCGTGTCCTGCGGCATCTCCAATACGAGCGATACATCCTGCATGAACTCCTTCCCTACCTGCGCTGGCGAAATTCTGCATCACAGCTGGCGGTGACCGGTTGCAGTTTTGGGGGCTACCATGCCGTGAATTTCGCTTTCAAGCATCCAGATATCGTCACGCACTGCGTCAGCATGAGCGGGGCATTCGATATTCATCAGTTCCTGGATGGATACTACGATGACGATGCATACTTCAATAGCCCACAGGATTACCTGGCCAACATGCAAGACGATTGGTACTTGAGCCGCTATAGGCAGATGAAGATCGTGCTGGCTTCCGGTGAATGGGATATGTGCCTGGACCAGAATGTAAAATTGTCCGCCCTGCTGAATGGAAAGGCCGTGCCGAACTGGCTGGATGTCTGGGGCGATCACACCGGGCATGACTGGCCGTTTTGGCTGCGGATGGCAGAGAAATACTTTTAGTCAATGCCTGATGGCTGGTTGTCGTTCGCGTTTCTCTTGGACTGGACTTGTACGAGGACGGAATGCTTTTAACCGCGAAGGGCGCTGAGTTGGCGCAAAAGGACTCGAAGAAAGGCTTAGAGCAGGGTGCTTCGCGAGATGTTTGGGAGTGGCTACTATGAAAAAGATTGGCATTATTTTCGGGATGGAAAACACGTTCCCCCCGGCGCTGGTCGACAAGATCAACTCGATGGGCGTGGAGGGAGTGACGGCGGAGTTTGTGAAGATCGGCGGAGTGCGGATGGATCAACCGAAGCAGTACGATGTGATCATTGACCGCATCTCGCAGGATATCTCGTTTTATCGGTCTTATCTGAAGAACGCGGCGCTGCATGGGACGGTGGTCGTCAACAATCCGTTCTGGTGGACGGCTGATGACAAGTTCTTCAATTACGCTCTGGCGACAAAGTTAGGCGTTGCAATTCCACCCACGGTACTGTTGCCGCACAACCAGCATCCACCGGGGACAACCGACCAGTCGATGCGGAACCTGATGTTCCCTCTCAACTGGGACGAGGTTTTCTCGTACGTGGGGTGGCCCGCGTTTTTGAAGCCCTTCGATGGCGGCGGATGGAAACACGTCTACAAGCTGCATTCACCCGATGAATTCTTTAATGCCTATAACGAGACTGGCACCCTGTGTATGACTCTGCAGCGTGGTGTGGAATTCGAGGAGTACTTCCGCTGCTACGTGATCGGGCAGGAAAAAGTGCACATCATGCGGTATGACCCCAAGGCGCCTTTTCACGAACGGTACGTGAAGGGAAATCCGCCACCGAGCCCAGCCCTAAAGGAACGAATCGAGAAAGACGCGCTGATCCTGTGCCGAGCCCTGGGATACGACCTGAACACCGTGGAGTTCGCGGTAGAAGGCGGCGTCCCGTATGCGATCGACTTCATGAATCCGGCCCCGGACGCGGACGTGAATTCGGTGGGACACGAGAATTTCGAGTGGGTCGTGAACTCGGTGGCGGAGATGGCGGTCAAGAAGGCATTGGCCGGGGTAAGTCCTGTCCACGAGTTGCGGTGGGCTACTTTCCTCAGTGGCGAGCAGGCGGAGCCTGCCAAGAAGAAGGTTATCCGGAAGAGCGTGCCCAAAGCGGCTCCCGTAGGGTAGGCAGCTTGGAACAGCGAATCCGGATAAAAGGTTGAACCGCAGGGACGATTCGGAAGCGCCGCAGATGGCATCGAGCGATAGGGCTCGACGAGGGCCGGCGAGCTGTAGCGGTTGCTATACTGTTGAGGCCCATAAGGGGTCGAGAAGACTACAGGGCGGCGGGAGCCATCGTTCCAATCATTTAGCGCCGTATGAAACCTACCTTCACCATCGGGATCGAAGAAGAGTATCAAACGGTCGATCCCGTGACCCGCGACCTTCGCTCCCATATCCATGCAGAAATGATCGAGAAGGGCAAGATGCGCTTGCAGGAGCGCGTCAAGGCCGAAATGCACCAGTCGGTGGTCGAGGTGGGAACATCGGTCTGCAGCAACATCAAGGATGCAAAAGACGAAGTCAAAAAGCTGCGGCGGGATATGATCACGCTGGCCAAGGAGAACGGGTTGCGGCTGGCGTCGGCAGCCACGCATCCCTTTGCGGACTGGCGGGTGCAGGAGATTTATCCCGACGAGCGCTACCACAATATCGTTGAGGACATGCAACTGGTCGCCCGCGCCAACCTGATTTTCGGCCTGCACGTGCACATCGGAGTGGAGGACCGGGAGACGGCCATCCACATGATGAACCATGCGCGGTATTTCGTGCCGCACATCCTGGCCCTGTCGACGAATTCACCCTTCTGGCTGGGGATGAACACCGGCCTGAAGTCGTACCGCTGCAAGGTATTCGACAAGTTTCCGCGAACGAATATTCCGGATTACTTTCCCAGCTACGGCGAGTACGAGAATTTCATCAAGCTGCTTATCAAGACCGGTTGTATCGATAACGCGAAGAAGATCTGGTGGGACATTCGACCCCACCCCTTCTTCAACACGATCGAGTTCCGAATTTGTGACATCCCAATGCGAGTCGATGAGACCATTGCACTGGCGGCGCTCATCCAGGCCACTGTGGCCAAGCTCTACAAGTTGTACGAGGCGAACCAGGGGTTCCGCTTGTACCGCCGGGCACTGATCATGGAGAACAAGTGGCGGGCCGCACGCTACGGGCTGAATGGCAAGATGATCGATTTCGGCAAGCAGATACAGCTCCCCGTGCGCGACCTGATTCTTGAGTACCTACAGTTCGTCGACGACGTAGTGGACGAACTGGGGTCGCGCGAAGAGATCGAATACGTGCACAAGATCCTGGAAATGGGTAGCGGTGCCGACCGCCAGCTCCGGGTATTCGAACAGACCGGCGATCTGAAGAAAGTTGTGGACTTCATCATTGAGGAGACGGAAGTGGGCGTAGCCGAGGAGGCAGCCCCGGTTTCCGAACAAAAAGTAGGGTAATGAATAAAGTCAGTCACGCAAACCGTCCTGTGAATACTATTCCTTTCGATTCTGAACTCACTCCGGGCGCGCGCAACGCGGTGCAGGTGTGTCTGCGTATCCAGCCTACGGAGAGAGTTACGGTGATCACGGATGAAGCCAGTCTCGAGATCGCGGCGGCGATAGTGCGCGAAATCGAGCAGGTTGGGGTAACCTATCACGCCTTCGTGCTGGAAGAACTGGCCGAGCGCCCCCTGGCGAAACTTCCGCAGGAAATTCTCGACGACCTGGAGCAGGCCGACGTGAGCATCTTTGCCGTGCGTGCGCAGCGCAACGAACTCCAATCTCGGATGCAGATGACCGAAGTCGTGAATCGGCGAAAGATCCGGCACGCGCACATGGTAAACATCAATCGACAGATCATGCTGGAAGGCATGCGCGCAGACTTCGGCAAAGTGGATCGCATCAGCCAAAAAGTGGTCGATCTGGTGCGCAAAGCGTCGCAGATTCGGGCAAAGACTCCTGCCGGGACCGATCTCGTGGCAGATTTGAATCCTTTTTATAACTGGCTGAAGACCTCGGGAATTATCAGTTCAGAAAAGTGGGGCAATCTGCCGGGCGGCGAGGTCTTTACGACCCCGGGGGAGGTGAACGGCACGTTCGTGATCGATGGCGTGGTCGGTGACTATTTGTGCGCGAAGTTCGGCGATCTGAAGCGAAACCCACTGACCATTCGCATGGAGAAAAACCGACTGGTTTCCGCAGAGAGTCCGAATCGCGAATTGCGCGACGACTTCTGGGCTTACACCCATACAGACGAGAACAGCGACAGGGTGGGCGAGTTCGCCATCGGGACCAATATCGAACTGAAGGATGTGATCGGCGAAATCCTCCAGGACGAAAAATATCCGGGCGTGCATATCGCATTTGGAAATCCGTATGGGGAGCATACGGGGGCGAGATGGTATTCCTCGACCCATATCGATGTCGTGGGGCGGAATTTCGATATCTGGGCGGATGAGCAGCAGATCATGCGCGCGGGAAAGTTTCTGATGGAGGAATAGCCGTCGTTGGCTGATGGTCGTTAGTCGATAGCAAGGCAATAGCAACGACTGAATTGCACGATTCGCGGTAGGTGCATAGGGTTCGGAAATGTCAAAGACTGCGGGCGGGAGTGCCTGGCACCACATCGTCCCCACATGATTCCTCCCTTACGAGAATCCTTCAATTCGCAATACAAGCCGGACAAGTATCCGGAACTGCTTGCGCTCTTGGCGGAGCGGTGTGGGGTGCCGATTGGGTTCCGCGTGTCGGAAACCCCTTGTTTCCTGCCCATCGAACTGCTCAAGCGCATGGCGAATAACGGCAGGGAATTGATCCGACAGTTAGTCGAGAGTCCGGAGTATCGCTCCCGGTCCAACGAATCGATCCCGCCGGAGTTTCTCGTACCCAATGAAGCCCCGCACCCGATGTTCATCCAGGTGGACTTCGGCCTGGTGCGCGATGCCAACGGTGAACTTCAACCGAAGTTGGTCGAGTTGCAAGCCTTCCCTTCCCTGTACGCGTACCAACCGGTCCTCGCGCGAACTTTCATGGACGTATACGGGCTGGATAAGGGCCTGCAATATTTGCTGGGCGGACTGGATTCTGCATCGTACTTGACGCTTCTGAGGCAGGCCATCGTCGGCGGGCAGGATCCGGAGAACGTCATCCTGATGGAGATCGATCCGCAGCACCAGAAGACCCGGCCGGATTTTCTGCTGACGGAGAAACTTCTCGGCATTCGGACCGTGGATATTCGTGCGATCCGGAAAGACGGCAGCCACTTGTACTGGGAATCCGATGGAAAGAGGATTCCCATTCGTCGAATCTACAACCGGGCGATCGTTGATGAACTCGAACGCAAGGGTGCGAAGTTGGGATTCGACTTTCGTGATGATCTGGATGTGGAGTGGGCCGGCCATCCGAATTGGTACTTCCGGATCTCGAAGTACTCGATTCCCTACCTCAAGCACGATTCTGTCCCGAAGACGTGGTTCCTCGACCAGCTCAGCGAGGTCCCACGTGATCTGGAGAATTACGCCCTCAAGCCTCTGTATTCTTTCGCTGGACTGGGCGTTGTGATTGCGCCCACCAAGGAAGACATCGCGGCTGTTCCGGCAGAGCGCAGGCCGCAATACATTCTGCAGGAACGGCTGCACTTCGAGCCGGTGATCACAACACCATTCGGCGGAACGAAGGTCGAGGTGCGAGTCATGTACATATGGGTCGACGAACTCATGCCCGTGCTGACCATACTCCGTATGGGGCGTGGACTGATGATGGGCGTGGATCATAACCGCAACATGGAATGGGTGGGGTCGTCAGCCGCCTTGTTCTGAGTTCGATGTCTCGCGGGCCTGTTTCTCAGCCGCGTCGCGTCAACGGAGAGCGCCTTTTCATTGTTCCGATTCTCGAATGCCAATGCGAACAGTCCTGATTTGTCATCATGATGAACCACTCAATCGCTTTGGATTGCCTCGGTGGATGGCAGATTTTTCCGACCTGGCGGCGATCATCGATATTCACGAGCCTTCCGGCCGCCTTTGGAAGCGGATTCGCCGGGAGATGCAGCGTGGTGGTTTCCTGCGCTTTCTGGATGTTCTGGCTTTCCGGTTTTACTACCGGCTCGCGATTGCCTCCAAGGATCATGCGTGGACGGAACGAAAGCTCGCTGAACTCAAGGCGCAGTATCCGGACATACCAGCCTCCTGTCGCATCCTGGTGACACCGAGTCCCAATAGCACCGAGTGTCTGAACTTGTTGCGGGAGATGAAGCCCGACATCATCATCGCCAGGTGCAAAAGTATTTTGAAGAAAGACATCTTTCGAAGCGCCGCGACTGGAACCTTTGTGATGCATCCGGGCATTTGCCCGGAATATCGGAACGCACACGGCTGCTTCTGGGCGCTGGCTGAGAATGATCTGGATAATGTCGGAATGACGCTGCTGAAGATCGACGAGGGTGTCGACACCGGGCCGGTCTATGGCTACTATGGCTGCGCCTTGGATGAGGTCAATGAATCTCATCTGGTAATTCAGGATCGCGTGGTTTTCGACAATCTGCCTGATCTGCGTGCTAAGTTTGAAGACATACAGGCTGGTTCCGCAAAGACGATCGACACGTCGGGACGCAAATCCAAAGCCTGGGGCCAACCCTGGCTCTCGAGCTATCTCAGATGGAAACGAGCCGCCCGCAAGCGTGCAGGGAGAACTAGCTAGAATGCTGCGCGCGCTAACCCTGCTGTTCCACGATGTCGTGCCCGAGGGGCACTGGAGCCAGAGCGGCTTCGTCAGCGCCGATGCCGACCTTTACAAGCTGACCTGCGATCAGTTTCGCAAGCATCTTGAGTGCCTTCGAGAGAACCTGCGCGGTGAATTCGCGACGGCCCATCAAGTACTGGCTGGGGCCACCTCCCAACGGCCATTTCTCCTCAGCTTCGATGATGGGGGAGTCAGCGCCGCAACCCACATCGCCGACATGCTAGAGGAGTTCGGTTGGCGTGGCCATTTCCTGATGACGGCCGGGCGAGTAGCAGCTCCCGGCTTCCTAACGGCTGCCCAGATGCGGGACCTGCATAGTCGTGGCCATATTGTCGGTAGTCACTCGTACTCGCATCCCCTGCTGATGGCACACTGCTCAAATGAGCAATTGCGCGAGGAGTGGCACCGCAGCGGGGCGATTCTCGGTGACATCCTTGGCTCACCGGTGAATGTGGCTTCGGTGCCCGGGGGTCACTATTCGCGTGCCATCGCGGCGGCCGCCGCGACTGCTGGGATCAAGCTTCTTTTCAACTCCGAGCCCACCACCAAAACCCATGTGGTCGATGGCTGCCTGGTTCTGGGACGTTTTTGCGTCAAGCGATCGCATTCTCCCGAGTGGTCTGGGAGCATTGTGGCCGGGTCCATAACGCCGCGACTTCGCGAAGCCGTGCTTTGGAATAGCAAGAAAGTGGTGAAGAATCTTCTCGGGGAGGTCTGGCTGCAGGGCCGGCGGAAAATCCTGGAACGCCGGGCGGCGAACGAGCGGCGGCGCGTCTCGTAACCCTCCGCTCATAAGAGGGCACGGGTATCACAACACCTGGGTTCTGTGCAGATTTCCTGCGCTGTTGACCGAAGTTACCGCGCGGCCTAACATGCCGACTGCGGGAATGGGCGGATGCTCATGGTCGGAGAGACAGTCTCTCACTACAAGATTCTGGGTAAGCTCGGCGGCGGCGGAATGGGCGTCGTCTACGAAGCCGAGGACATCCGTCTGGGGCGCAAGGTCGCGCTTAAATTTATTCCCGACAACCTCGTCGGCGATCCAAAATCGCTGGAGCGATTCGAGCGGGAAGCGCGCGCTGCCTCTCAGCTGAATCATCCGAACATCTGCACCATTCACGATATCCAGGACAACAACGGCCATCCTTTTATCGTGATGGAGAAGCTGGAAGGCGAAAGCCTTAAGCAGCTGATCCATGGCAAGCCCATGGACATCGATCAAATACTGGAGATCGCGGTTCAGGTCGCCGACGCTCTGGTGGCCTCCCATGCCAAGGGCATCATTCACCGAGACATCAAGCCGGCAAACATCTTCCTGACGACCAACGGGCAGGCCAAGGTCCTGGATTTTGGTCTCGCCAAACTGACAAAAGAATCCAAGCTCGCCACTGCGACTGACACCAGCATCGAAGATTCCCTCACCGCTGTGGGCGTCATTCCCGGAACCGCCGTCTACATGGCGCCCGAGCAGGCACGCAGCGAGCCGCTGGATCCCCGCAGCGATCTGTTCTCCTTTGGTGTTGTGCTTTATGAAATGGCGACGGGAAAAAAGCCCTTTTCAGGAACAAACATCGTCACCACCCTCGACGCAGTTCTACATCAGAAACCCGCGCCGCCCCGTACTCTGAATCCCCTTGTTCCGGCAGAACTGGAAAACGTCATCGGCAAGGCCATGGAGAAGGACAAGGCCAAACGGTACCAGAACGCAGCCGAGATGAAGTCGGACTTGCAGCATCTGAAGCGCGAGACCGAATCCGGACTGGTGAAGACGGGAGCGAAGGTCGTCCAACCACTAAAGGTTGCTACGCAGACCTTCCGCAGCTCGACCCGCATGCAGACTTATCTGTTGATCGGCATGGGAGCGCTTCTGGTGACGGTGCTCGGTGCCGTGGGTGCCTGGTGGTTCAAACATCGCAAAGCTCCGGCACCGATGGTCGCGAAAAATACGATCGCCGTCCTTCCTCTGCAAAATATGACCGGCGACAGCAACATGGAGTACCTGCGCTTTGCGTTGGCCGACGAGATTGCCTCGGTACTGACCTACAACCGCACACTCGATGTTCGTCCCACAGCGACCACGCGCAAGTATGTGAACGCCGACATGGATCCGCAGAAAGCCGGTCACGAACTGCTCGTCGCAAACCTGGTGACCGGTCACTATATGCGACAAGGCAACCAGTTGCTAGTCACACTGCAGGCGATCAACGTCGGCACCGATAGCGTGAGCTGGCAAAGCGCTCCGATCACGGCACCCAGCCAGGACTTCATTGGTTTGCGGGAAGTTCTGACCAACCAGGTGCGCAATGGACTGCTGCCTGTGCTCGGTTCAGGAACGGAATACCTGGAAACAAGCACGCCGCCCAAGAACCAGGAAGCCTACGATCTTTTCCTGCGCAGCGCGGCGGTTCCGCACGACGAAAAGCCCAATAAGCAGGCGATCGGCATGCTCGAGCGCGCCGTGGGATTGGATCAATCCTACGCCCCCGCATGGCAGGCCCTCGGGATCCGTTATTACTTCGACTCGCAGTATTCGAGCGGTGGCGAGGAGACGTTTCAGAAATCCAACTCGTCGTGCGAACGGGCGCTGGCGCTTGATCCAAACCTGACGCTGGCCGCGAGCCAGCTCATTACCAATCGAGTTGAGCGCGGTGAGTTGACGAAGGCGTATGGCGAGTCACGGACGCTCGTCAAACGCCGTCCGCAAAGCGCGCAAGCACACTTTACGCTGGCCTACGTGGAGAGGTATGCGGGGTTGCTGGAGGATTCCTCTCGCGAGTGCGATATCGCTCTACGTCTCGACCCCGGGAACTACCTTTTCCGCTCGTGCACCTGGACCTTCCTATATCTGGGGAACACCCAGCGGGCTCGTGAGTTTATGGCTCTCGACGCAGGATCGGAATGGGCGAGTTGGGTGATGCCGTCCATCCTGCTTCGTGAAGGAAAGCTAAACGAGGCGCGGGAGGCCGTGAAAAGGGTGCCTGCGACTCTGCGTTACCACCGCGACCTTACAGAGGCGGTATTGGGACTGCGTCCGGCAGCGGAACTGGAAAGGTTGGCGCAGGAGGATACGACCTCGCTCGCGGCAGGTGATGATCCGGAGACCGCTTACTATCAAGGCTCGGTTCTTGCTTACGCTGGCAAGAAGGAAGCCGCAGTCCACATGCTGCGCATTGCCATCGAGCAAAATTACTGTGCCTATTCGGCGCTCGAGAACGACCCCCTGCTCGACAAATTACGCGCCACGCCAGAGTTTGCAGATCTTTTGAAGGCGGCGCGGTTCTGCCAGGAACCGTTGCTGGCGCAGGGCAAGTGACGGCCTTTGGTTGTTTTTGGGGAAAAGCCAGCAGAAGAACTAGGCTAACGAAATCGGCGGCCGGCAGTCTTAAACGTTTCCGTGATCTTTTCCCCGGAACGGGCTTTCCGCAAGGCGACTGCATCCGATCTGCATGGGAGCCCATCTACTAGAAGACATGATCAATTCTGACCTTCGCCAGGCGGCATCTCCGCACCGCCAGAGTCGCCGCCGCGCAGCCTTGCTTTCTGTTTTCCTCATCATCCAATTGGCCGCATTTCTTCTACTGGCAAGCGGGCAGACAGCCACTGACACATCGCGTCCCTCCAATACCCTCTCCCAGGATGCTGGACACCCGGGACTCCAGTTGATGTTGCGGCGCTTGAGCACGACCGCTCGCCTGATGCATACAACCGCCCATCCCGACGATGAAGACGGCGCGATGATGACAGCCGAGTCCCGTGGTCACGGCGACACTGTCTTGTTGCTCACTTTGAACCGCGGTGAAGGTGGGCAGAATAAAGTCGGCAGCAACCTCTTCGACGTGCTCGGCGTTCTGCGAACTTTGGAGCTGACAGCATCGGACCGCTACTACGGCGCAGAGCAACGCTTTACGCGGGTTGCGGATTTCGGGTTTTCCAAAAATGCGGACGAGACCTTTCAGAAGTGGAATGGGCACGAACCGGGACTCGCCGACATCGTGCGAGTGATTCGAACATTTCGGCCCGACGTCCTGGTCTCACGTTTTCAAGGGAACGAGCGCGACGGGCATGGCAATCACCAGGCATCGGGCACCCTGTCGCGAGAGGCGTTTCGCGCGGCGGCGGATCCAAACCAGTTTCCCGAGCAGCTCAAGGAAGGGTTGCTCCCTTGGCAGGCGAAAAAGTTTTATTTCGATTTTGTGTGTCCGTTTCGAAGTCTCGAGTGCCCTTCCGAGAATTACACAGTGCAGTTGCCGACGGGGGAGAAAGATTCGTTGCTCGGAATGACCTACGCACAATTTTCGATGGAGGGGTTGAAGCATCAGCTATCGCAAGGCGCCGGTGCCTGGTCGATTGACGCCGGACCGCACTTTGCGTTTTACCGGCTGGTCGATTCCGTGTTGCCTCCGACCAAGGACAAAGGCGGGCCTGAAAGAGATTTTTTGGATGGTATCGACACGAGTCTGCCGGGCCTGGCATCTCGCCTGGGCTCCCATGAAGCAAAGCTTCCCTACCTGCGGGCGGAGTTGACCAAGTTACAAGGCGACGTGGAAGAAGCCAAGAAGATCGCGGCCACGGACTCCGAAAAGGCCGCAACGCCACTGCTTCAGGGTCTGCACGACGTAACGTCCCTCATCGAACGAGCAAGCCAAGAGAAGGATCTGCCCGCGATTGAACATCGCGATCTGCTTGCCAATCTCAGGCTGAAACGCGATCAATTTCAGGAGGCCGCTAATCTTGCTTTGGACCTTACCCTCAATGCCACTGTCGATACCCCGACGGCTGCGACTGCCGAGGATGCCTTTGTTGCCGTGCCAGGGCAGGTATTTGGGATCACCATACGATTGCGGAACTCCGGGCCGAATACTCTGACGATTCGCGATGCCGGACTCGATTTGCCGCCAGGATGGCAGGCCGCCGCAACGTCGTCAAAAATCCAAAATCTTGGCCCTGGACAGGAAGCCACGGCGCGCTTTCGGGTAACCGTGTCGGAGAACGCTGCGTACACGCGACCCTATTGGCATCGCAACGACCCTGAGAAAGACGGGTTGAACATCATCGACGATCCACGCTACGCGACCCTGCCCTTCTCACCCCCTCCCGTCAAGGCACACGTAAATTACTCGTCCGATTCGCTTGAGGGGGCGATGCACGGAATCGGGATGGTCAGCTACAAAAATGCTGCCGGCGATGAGAAGCAGCGTGCATTGGCCGTGGCCCCGCCGTTCTCCGTTTCGATCGATCCCATCTCGCAAGTAATCCCTGTTGGATTTTCGGGCCCACGAACGGTGAAGGTGGCCGTCAGGAGCAGCCTGCCCGGCTCGGCGACGGCTAAATTGCGATTGACCGCCCCAGCAGGATGGGAGGTGGAGCCGAGTTCCCAACAAGTGAGCTTCTCGAAATTTGGTGAATTCAAGGACTGCGAGTTTCGTGTACGGCCTGCCACCGGACAGGAGGGCCGATTTCCGATCAAGGCCGCGCTCGAGTATCAGAACAAGAATTATTCCGAAGGCTACACGGTCGTCACACGCGACGACCTTGACACTTCTTATTACTACCAGCCTGCGGTGCAAAAAGTAAGCATCGTAGCCGTGAAGATTCCTGCGAATCTGAAGATCGGGTACATCATGGGAGCCGGCGATGACATTCCCGAAGTACTGCGCCAGGTGGGACTGGATGTCAGGCTGATCCCACCAGACAAGATCGCAACGGAGAATCTGTCTGACTACGGAACGATCGTCCTCGGCATTCGCGCATATGACACGCAGAAAGATGTTATTGCGAACAATAAAAAGCTGCTGGATTTCGTATCTGCCGGTGGAACGTTGCTGGTTCAATACGAGGCGGACACAGGCACCTTCAACGGAGGATCGTTCACGCCTTATCCGGCGACGTTAGCAAGAGGGCGCGTTTCTGTGGAACAGGCTCCCGTCGAGATTCTTGCGCCTAACAACCGGATATTTCACTACCCCAATGAGATTTCCCAAGCAGATTTCAACGGCTGGGTTCAGGAGCGCGGGCTGTACTTCATGGATACGTGGGATGACAAATTTACACCGCTGTTAGCATCGCATGATCCGGGCGAGAGCAGTTTGAAAGGCGGGCTCTTGGTGACGTCCTTCGGAAAGGGCACTTACATTTACACGGGATATGCATTCTTTCGTCAGCTGCCGGCCGGGGTGCCCGGCGCTGTGCGCCTGTATGTGAATCTCTTGAGTGCCGGACGGTAGGTTCAGCCGCCAGTCGCTAGCCAACACATTCCAGGAAGAATTTAGAAGAAAACTCTTAACCCGCAAGGTACGCAAAGGGTAGGCGAAGGCGCAAAGAAATACTTTTTTTCGTGATTGCAGCGAATCGCTGAGTTCACCTATGAACAGTCAAGGCATTGAGCGGATCGCGCCAACTGAGTCCTCGCCGCAATTAATCCGCGGAATGGGCCTTGGAGCAGCCACTTCGCTCAACATGCTCGACATGATCGGCGTGGGACCCTTCATCACCATGCCGCTGATCGTGAGCGCGATGGGTGGCTCGCAGGCGATGCTGGGCTGGATTTTGGGTGCGGGTTTTGCGATCTGCGACGGCCTGGTGTGGGCAGAACTGGGTGCCGCGATGCCAGGCTCTGGCGGGTCCTATCGCTATCTGAAAGAAATTTACGGATCGAATGGACTAGGCCGGCTTATTTCATTTTTGTTTATCTGGCAGCTTTCGTTCAGCGCACCTCTTTCGATTGCATCCGGCTGTCTCGGGTTGGCGGGATATGCGGCCTATTTCTGGCCTGGATTGGAGCATGTCTACTTCACCAGGGCGACCGATGCACAAATTCCCCTGGTCGGGAATCTACAGGTAAGTTGGATCGCTACCTCGGGAACTTTGCTGGCGCTGGGCGCGTGCTCGCTGGCGGTCTTTCTTTTGTACCGCCGGATCACGGCTATTGGCAGGCTTTCCAAGGTCTTGTGGGTGGTGGTCATGGGCACGATCGGGTGGATCATTTTTGCGGGCCTCACGCACTTCGACAAATCGCGGGTGCTCGATTTTCCTCCGGGCGCGTTCACGCTTTCGCACGGATTCTTCCATGGCCTGGGCAGCGCCATGTTGATTGCCACCTATGATTACTGGGGCTACTACAACGTGTGTTTCCTGGGCGATGAAGTCAAGGATCCGGGTCGGAACATTCCCCGGGCCCTCCTGCTATCAATTTTGCTGGTCGCCTGTCTATATATTGTGATGAACGTGAGCATCCTGGCCGTGGTGCCGTGGCGTGAAATGTCGGCCGGGGGAACGAATAACGGGCTCTATGTCGTGTCGCTGTTTATGCAGAGGATCTATGGATCCTGGGCAGCCCGATTGGTAACCGTTCTGGTGATGTGGACGGCGTTCGCGTCGGTGTTTTCCCTGATGTTGGGGTATTCCCGCGTACCGTACGCGGCAGCACTTGATGGCAATTATTTTCGGGCCTTCGCGAAAGTCCATCCGCAGCACCGTTTCCCCTACGTATCGCTGCTCAGCCTCGGCGGCGTGGCGGCGGTGTTCTGTTTCTTTCGGCTGGCCGACGTCATCGCCGCGTTGGTGGTGATTCGAATTATGCTGCAGTTCCTGGTGCAGGCCATCGGAGTGATTGTGCTTCGCATACGGCGCCCCGACATGCCGCGACCATTCAGGATGTGGCTCTATCCTCTTCCCGCCCTGATTGCAGCCATTGGATTTACCTATATTCTGTTCATACGCGTCAACGCGTTGAAGGAAATCCGCTACGCGCTCGTCATTCTGATTGTTGGGATTGGCATCTACCTTGTGCGCGCCTGGCGAAACGGCGAATGGCCATTCGCTGCGGGCGCCCAGCCAGTTTCTGACGGAGTTTCCCGCTAGATGGCCGAGATGGTGAAGACGCCCGCGCCGTTACCGCCGAGTCTTTCGGCTCAACACAACAGCTCGGCGTGGGCTCCCTTGCGTGAGCCGCTGTTTCGCGCAATGTGGATTGCGGCCATCATTTCCTACATCGGCACCTGGATGCAGGCGGTAGGCGCCGGTTGGATGATGACCATGATCAGCGGCTCTCCGCTGATGGTTGGATTGGTGCAGGCAGCAGTGGCGTTGCCAGTCTTCCTCGTGATCCTGCCGGCTGGCGCGCTCGCAGACCTTGTAGATCGTCGTCGCTTTCTCCTCATCACCCAGGGATGGATGGTTCTGGCGGCTGGCGCGCTCGGAGTGCTCACGCTATTGCACCTGGTAACGCCGTGGATTCTTCTGGGCTTCACCTTCCTGCTTGGACTCGGCGCCGTGATGAACGATCCCGCGTGGCAGGCGATCACGCCCGAACTAGTTCCGCCCGAACAGCATGCCGCTGCGGTCGCTCTCAACTCAGCCGGATTTAACGTGGCACGTGCCATTGGTCCTGCACTCGGTGGCATGATCATCGCCAAAGCAGATTCCGGAACGGCGTTCCTGCTGAATGCCGTCTCTTTTTTCGGCGTCATTCTGGTTCTGTATCACTGGAAGCGTCCGGCGCCCGAGCGGATTGAAACCGGAGCTTTGTGGGATGCGGTGCGGGGGGGAATCCGGTACGTGCAGCAATCTGCGCTGGTGAAGTCGGTTCTGATCCGCACTGGCGCCTTCAGTGTGGGCGCGATTGCGCTGCTGGCCCTGCTGCCAATTCTTGCTCGGCCATTCGGGGCGACCGGATACGGCGTGTTGTTGGGGTGCTTTGGCCTAGGAGCCCTCGCGGGTGCGACGATTCTGCCTCGGCTGCGACGGCAACTTTCCGTGGATGGGCTGGTGGCGGCGGCCATCGTCGTATTCGCCCTGATGACATTCATCGCTGGACGCGTCTTTTCATTCGGAATTCTGTGCGGCGTGATGGCCACAGCCGGTGCGGCTTGGATCGGAATCCTCGCCTGCCTGAACACGGCCGCACAGACTATGTGTCCGTCGTGGGTGCGGGCGCGCGCCCTATCCATGTACCTGCTAGTCCTGCAGGGTGGCATGGCCATTGGCAGTACAATGTGGGGCGCGCTGGCAGGCCGCGTGGGGCTCCCGAACGCGCTGTTGTGCTCGGCAATTGGCCTGCTGGCCGGGCTGGCCACCATCCGGAAGCACCGGCTGAGTTCACAGCATCTAGCCATGGCACCATCGGTGGTGAGAGATTAGTAATTTTTATCGCGGGACCTATTCTCGTCCTGAAGGTTTATTGGAGAACGCAATGAAAAACATTATTACTTGGTCGGTGATGTGGTTGTTGCTCTGTTGTGGCGCAGCACTCGCTCAGCAATTGCCAAAGCCGGAGCCGCCGCGCACCCTCACGCAGGTCATGGACCGGGCTCTGACGAACGCCGAGAAGGAATTCATGTCGCTGATGGACGCCATGCCGGAAGACAAATATGGCTACGCGCCCACCGATGGCGAGTTTAAGGGCGTACGCACATTTGCCGGGCAGATTAAGCACGTGGCGGCGTCCAATTACGAATTCGGAGGCGCAATTCTGCAGGAGAAGCCGCCCGTGGATTTTGGTGGCGAGGAGGGTCCGGCCTCCATTAAGACCAAAGCCGAGATCGTTGAGTTCCTGAAGGGCTCGTTCGCATACATGCACAAGGCCATCGCATCGATGAACGAGAAGAACGCGACAGAGTCACTGAAGAGTCCCTGGGGACAAAATACGATTACGCGGCTGGGAGTGACCACGCTGACGGTCGCGCATATCTTCGACCATTATGGACAGATGGTGGTATATTTGCGGCACAACGGGATTGTGCCCCCGATGAGCAAGGGGTAAAGTTGCTATTGCACACTAGGAAGTTCGTTGTTGCAGTGAGATTCTCCTCGCCAGCTTTCCTGAGTTACCCACCTTTCGAGTCATCGAGTAGCACGCCTGTGCTATTTACCTCCACTTCTCGCAAGGACTAGTCTGCAACTTCCCCCCAATCGAAGGCAAAAGTGCCGGACGGTTTTTGGCATTTTTCCCGAGAAATCTTAAAGCCTGAGTGGGCGGTCGGCGCACTTAAGCGAAAGGTTGGGATGATGGAGTCCATGAAATCGAAGACGAGTTTGGAGTTGGCCGACGAAGCCCGGCGGCGCGAAGTCGAGCATGAAATTCTGAGTTATTTTTTGGCAGTCGAATCGTATCCGGCACGGGCGGCGCGCGAACCGCAAGTCAGTTTTGAAGCGCATTGCTGGAGCGTGTACACAGAACTGGAGAGCGGAAGGGCGAACTAGACCCCGACAGTGTCGAAAACCGCAATACACCTGTTGTATGAGGAAAATTCGCGCAGGACGGCTGCTAAGGACCTAAAGAAAATCCCTGCGCATGCTGAAATCACCGACCGCGAGTTGCTTTCGCGCCTTTTTCGGCAATGCGAGTCAGCAACAACTCTGCGCATAAATGTTGTTGCGCCAGATGCGCCGCCACTTGGGCGGCGATTTTCTTGGCTGGAACCTTTCCCAGCGGATCGAGGAATATCAAAACCGATGGCCCAGCGCCGCTCAGCGCGGCGCCGAGGATTCCATTCCTCCCGGCTAGCTTTTGAATAGCGGGGAGCAACGGGCAGAGCGGCGCGCGGTAGGGCTGGTGAATTCGATCCTCCAGGGCAGCGCGCAGAAATTCCCGCTTACTTTGCATGAACGCGGCTAGCAGCAACATCGAGTTCTGCACGTTCACGACGGCGTCTCCGCGAGTGTAGTGTGTAGGCAGGACCCGACGGGCTTCTTCGGTAGAGAGTGGCTCTGGAGGAATGGCAAACAACAGCGGCCACTTCCCTTTCGGACGGCAGCTCGCAACCTGGGCTTTAGCCTCTCCTGACATGCGAGCCACCGTGAGTCCGCCCATCCAGCAGGCCGAAGCATTGTCAGGGTGATGCTCACGGCGCGAGGCTTCACCAACGATTTCCCCGTCTGTCCAGCGCAGGCGACCGTAGTGATCCGCAAGGGCAATCCCCGCGAGACGAGCAGCCGCCGATGATCCGCAGCCCTTGCCGATTGGGATATCGTTCGCGATTTTCAAAGCAAGAGGCACAGCGGTCTTGCCAGCGCCTTGAAGAACTTCGCGGTAGGTAGTCAGGATCAGGTGGTTTTCGAGTCGACCACAGATTTCGGAGTCACGCCCACTGGCATGGATTACGTACTCGGCGGCGGGGCGCGCTTCTAGTTTCAGATAAACATCGAACGCCAGCGCGGCCGCATCGAAGGCTGGGCCCAGATTCGCCGAGGTCGCAGGCAAACTGATTCGAAACGTATCTACTTTTCTCTCTCGCATGTATGGAGCGCGTCGCCACTTCTGGCACTTCAAGTCTCGCCTTCGAATTGTTCTAGCGTCCGCAAGACTGCTTCGACGTCCGCATCGAGGACGAGCGGGGCGCGTTGTTGCGGCTTGAGCGTGGGCGTGCCACTCGCGTATGGAGTTCCCGCAAACAGGTCTCCGCGGTGGAACTGCAATGTAAACTCTGGATCCTTCAAAACGTGCCCGGTTAGGACCAGGACAACATCTTCGTTCGGCTTCACGAATCCCTGTTTCACGAGTTTCTTGAGACCGGCAAGCGTGACCGCCGATGCTGGTTCGCAGCCGACCCCATCCGATCCAATCTCCGCCTTCGCCAGCGCCATCTCGATTTCGCTAACTTGTTCGACCATTCCCTCGGTTGCGTCGATCACCCGCAATGCCTTTTTCCACGAGGCAGGATTTCCAATACGGATGGCGGTGGCGAGCGTGTCAGCCTCCATGGGCACAAGCTTTCGGCCGCCATGCTCGCGGATGCTGCGGAAAAATGGATTGGCGCCTTCGGCTTGTATCACGGAGAGTTTCGGCAATCGGGAAATGAGGCCCATGTCCTTCATCTCGACCAGCGCCTTGCCAAGAGCCGAGGAGTTCCCGAGATTTCCGCCCGGCACAATGATGTGATCGGGCGGGTGCCAGTCAAGCTGCTCAAGCAGCTCGATGGCCGCGGTCTTCTGGCCCTCAAGACGATAGGGATTCACCGAGTTGAGCAAGTACATCGGTTTGCGCTTGACCAGTTTGTTGAGCACCCGGACACATCCGTCGAAATCCGTGCGCAGTTGGCAAGTCACGGCGCCATAATCGAGTGACTGTGACAGCTTTCCCCAGGAAATCTTGCCTTCCGGGATGAGAACGAGGCTGCGCATCCCTCCACGAGCGGCATAGGCAGCCATGGACGCGGAGGTATTTCCGGTGGAAGCACAGGCAACCCACCGAAAACCCTCCTGACGCGCGAATGAAGCAGCTGTTGTCATACCGGTGTCTTTGAAAGACGCCGTCGGGTTCATGCCCTGATGCTTGGCTCGTAATGTCTGCATCCCCGCAGTTCGTGCAGAGCGGGGGAGTTCGTAAACAGGTGTGTTTCCTTCCCGCAGGGTGATCGGTTCACCTTTCAACGTTGGCAGCAGTTCCCGGAATCGCCAGACGCCACTGGTGTCCGCAGGCGCGAGTGACGTCTTGCGATCGCGCCAGAGTTGCTTCAGGACGTCATTGTTCAGCGAAGCGCGGCCTGCGGGTGATCGCAAGTTCAGAACGATCTCGAATAGATCGCCGCAATTCGAGCAACGGAAGTCCTGCCCAGCGCGCTCGGCAACAGCTCCGCAGTTGATGCAGCGCAGTTGAGTGCTGGGGACTTCGGTGGTGGTTGAATTCATCTTGGCTTGGCGGTTCGCCATCCCGAACCGCGAAAACTTGAGAACTTACCAGTGTAGCGAATCTCTACCACTCGGGCAGGGAGAAACCGACTGTGGCCCTCGAATAAACTTAGACAGCAAAGGTCCAAGCAACGCCCTCGCCAAGGTCTTGTACAAAGGGTCGAGGGCGTCGGGGCAATCAGCCTTGTTTCCACAAGCGGTCCGGCTGTTTGTCTTCTTCAGAGCGCAGGTAGTCGTCATTCTTGTTGAGCCAATCCGCTCGCGGCGGATTGAAGACGTCGAGATCAACCGTGTCGGCGAGGGCTTCGGCTTTGTGCGGCATATTGCGTGGAATCGTAAGGACCTCACCGGCGTTGACGACGATCTCTTTTCCGTCGATCCAGAACTTGAGCGCGCCTTCGAGGATGTACGTCACTTGCTCGTTGTGGTGGCTGTGCAGGGGAACGATGCATCCCTTTTTCATTAGGACACGAGCTACCATGATGTCTTGGCCAACCACGAGCTGACGCTGCAGCAGTGCGTTCAGATTTTCGAGTTCCACGGTGTTCCAGGGAATGTATTTCAGTTCGCCTTTGCGGACAGATTTCTTGGGAACGCGCTTGACGGTTTTCATGGTTTTCCGAGAAGCGCTCTTGCGGACAGACTTCTTTTTATTCTTCGTTTTGGGCATCGTTAGGTTACCTAAACAACAACAGTGTTTAACCGCAAAGGAAGCGTGTAAAGAAAAACGCGCCCAGTCTTTCAATCACTCTCAGTGCACTTTTCCCGGGTACAAGCTGACTGCCGTATCGTGTAGATACGCACGAGCCATGTCGAGGGCTTTCGCTTCGTTGACCTCTCCCATGGCTACCATTTCGGCCAAGGCCGCGGCCAAGCCAGCGCGCCCGGTTTGCACACCCAGCCAGTAGCTCTCTTCGGCTCCCAACGCGTCATTGTACGGGAATGAATCGGTGCCGAAGGTGATTTTGTCGGGGAACGTCTCGAGCCATTGGCGCAGGGAATCTTTAAAGGGCCCTGGATACATGACCACCTCCATGAGCGACGAGTCCATGTAGACGTTCTTTACCGACGCCAGCCAGATGGCTTCACGCTCGAGGGGGTAGCCGCCGTGGATCAGAACAAACACCGTGTCGGCATAGCGCGGGTCGCGCAGAATGTTCTCCAGATTCATCACGTTGCTCTCGGAGATGTTGAAGTAGTCTCCAATGCCAACAGCCGTGTGGATGTGCACCGGCAGGTGCAAACGGCCACCTTCGCGAATCAGATGGCGGAAGACGAAGTCTTGGAAGGTACGGTAATCGGATTCGGACGGAACTCCTCCAGCGGCGTATTTTTTGTAGATGTCTTCGGCCTGTTCGCGCGTGGGGTCGCCAAATCTCAGCGAACGGAAGTAGGCGACTTCAAATTTCATGGCGATGCCGCCTTTATTTTTCTGATTGTCTTCCAGTGTCTGGCTGATGAACTTGAGGTAGTCGTCGAAGCCGGCGGGAAGCTGCTTGAGGTGTTCCTGCTCCATCCAGCGGTGAAGCATTTTCTCCTGCAGCGGGATATAGACACCCTGGTCGATATTGCGGGTTCGTTCTTTCTGATTGTCGAACGGCCACATGAAGGCGTCGGCGAAGAACACCCAGACAAACCGCTTGGGATCGAGATAGTCGGCCATCATAGCGCGGTTCGCGACGCCCTGCTCGATGTTCAGTTTGTCAAGCAGGTTCGAGAAGTAGGCTTCACCTTGCTGTTTCTTCAATTCGGCTTTCCTCGCAACCAGCCACTTGGCGTGCTCGGGAGAGAGGTCGTCATGCGGATAGCTGAATAGCGCCTTCGCAGCGGCCACCAGTTCAGGATTTGTATCGCGTTCGCGAAGGGGCGCGCTGCCCGGCGGCGAGGCCATGGCATCAACATCTGGGTCGTCTGGAAAACCGGGATGAGCGTGGTGGTCGAAAATGGCGATTTTTTCTATCTGCGGGAGCAGCCGCGCATAGATATCCTGAACTTGTTCTGACGTTGCCAGCGGCCGAGATTGGGCCAGAGCAGGAGTCGCGGCGAACAGGACAGCGGATGCCAGACACAGTGCCAGGCGCAATTTCATTGTTGGAGTGCTCCCTAAGTTCATTTCAACGACACGAATGAGGATCGAAGCCCCCAAGCGGGCGAATAGCGAGGTGGAAATCTATTGGCGCAAGCAGATTCTATCTGCCCCCTTTCGCATCGCTCGCAACCCTTCGCGATCTTTGCGGTAAAACCTTTCCGCATCGCTACCTTACTGCGGTGGCTCCTTGCCAGGCGGTGGAGACTTTCTGAATTCGTTCCACGGCCTCGTGCAAGGTCGCATTCGATGAAGCAAACGAGAAACGAACGAAGTCACACCCCGAGGAGCCAAAGGCTGCTCCGGGGATGGCGGCGACTCCGGCTTCCTCCAGCATGATTCGGCAAACCTCTTCCGCGGGCATCCCAGTGCCGGAGATATTGACCCAGGCGTAAAACGCGCCGTCGGGAGCAGGACATCGAAAGCCGGGAATCTGATTTAGTTCACGGGCGAACTGCTCGCGTCGTTCGGCAAATTCTTTTACCATCTTCGCAGTTGAGCCCGTGCTGTCGCGAAGAGCTTCGATGGCCGCGTACTGCGTAAACTCCGCGACACAGGTGTACGTGTTGATGGCGAGCAGGTCGAGCTGCTCGCCGATCTCGGCCGGCGCCACGGCATATCCCAGACGCCAGCCGGTCATCGCAAAACTCTTCGAAAAACCGTCGATGATCACCGTCCGTTCCGGCATACCAGGATAGTTGCGCATCGAGATGTAATCATCGGCATAAATGATGCGCGCGTAGATCTCGTCAGACAGAACGTAGAGATCATGCTCCACGGCCAGTTCGGCGATTCGTCGTTGAACTGCGTCGCTGTATACAGTTCCTGTCGGATTGTTGGGCGAGCACGTCAGGATGGCCTTCGTGCGTGATGTGATCTTTGCTGCAATCTCCTGCGGATCTGGTTGAAACCCATTGCGCTCCACAAGCTCATAAGCCACAGGCACTCCGTCGAAGCCCGCGGTGATCGACGCGTAACCGGGAAACCCGGGATCGGGATAGAGCACCTCGTCGCCCGGGTTGACGATCGCCATGAGCGTAAGAAACAGGGCGACCTTGCATCCCGGAGCAATCACGATGTCTTTCGCTTCGATCTCGACACGGCGCGTGCGCAGAAGATAGCGAGCGAGCTCTTCCCGCAGGGCGGGAACACCGACAACGGTGCAGTAGCGATCCTTACCCGCGCGCAGCGCTTGCTCAAGCGCGTCCAGAACAGGGCTGGATGGATGGAAGTCCGGTTCGCCGAGCTCCAGATGAATGATGGAGCGTCCTTGACGCTCCAGTTCCTTCGCGCGCGCAAAGACGGAGAGCGCGCCTTCGCCGCTCATGACCGAGAGCCGTTTAGCCAGGGAGCGCATCAGGCCTTCTTTCCTGTTAGAGATTTGGGAATGGGCGTGATCGGAATCTGCAACCCATCCACCAGGCGTGGAAACAATTCGAAGGCAGCAGCAGTGGCTACCAGTTCGACGATCTGCGCATCTGTATACGCGCTTTTCAATTGCGCGAAAAACTCGTTGTCGAGTCCTTGCGCAGAACCATGCAGGCGCTCCGCGCAGCGAAAACCCAGTTTCTCCGATTCGGTAAATGGACCGGACTCGAAATCAGCTTGCACGGCCGAGATCTGCGCATCGCTTGCCCCCTTCTGTTTCGCCGAGAGCGCGTGCCCCGCAACGGCGTAGCTGGATTTATGCAAAACCGAAAGCCGCGTTGCCACCAACTCCTTATACCAGCCGGGCAATGCGCTGTCACTGAGCAGAGACTTCAGAAATCCGGCGATGCCCAGCGCCAGTGCTGGAGTGTGCGCTACGGTCTTGAACATGTTGGGCACGACGCCCCGCTGCTGCAGCAGGGCGTCATACACCGAGGCGATTTCCGGAGAAACCTGGTCGCGCTCGAGAAGCGGGATGCGAGGCGCGACCGTGTTGTCGCTCATGTTAGAAGGCATAGCGCAGCGAGAGTTGGATCAGACGCGGCGTGCCCACGGTGGAGGTAATCTTTCCGAAAGGAGTCTGATCCTGCGGAAGACGACCATCGACCGAGCAACCTCCCACTCCGGGTGTACTGCACAACGTTGTTTCGACGTCGTTCAGGCCCGGATTTCCGAAATTCGCGTGGTTCCAGATATTGAAGAAGTCGGCGGTAAACCGGAGATCCTGACGCTCCGTTATCCGGAAATGCTTGATCAGCGAGAAGTCCCAATTTTGCTGGAACGGCCCTCGATAAAGGTTGCGGCGTAGGTCCCCGAACGCGGTGACACTGGCTCCTGAGTAGGCTGGCGGGGCGGGAACGAAGTTGTTGATGTTCAGGTACCCGTTGATGCGGGAGTGAATATCACCCGAGGTCGTACCTGCGCCGATCGATCCGCCGTCCGCCAATTGCGCGCCCAGCGTCGCGGACGCTACGCCAGGTCCCAGGTAGGCTGTACCCGCCCCTGAGTCAGTAATCGAAAACGGTGTGCCGGACTGGAAGATGGTGATGCCGCTAACACTCCAGTTTGCCAGCGCCGTGCGTTTCCATCCCGATTCGCCCGCGAAAAATGGTAGATCGTAGTTGTAGCTCACGGTCAGGCGATGCGTGCGGTCATAATCGGAAAGGCCGCGGGAAAACCTCAGATCGCTTTCATCGTTGAACGCCGTGTTCAACGCAGTGTTGCCACTCGAAGTCGCGTCGGTGGATTTCGAGTAGGTGTAGGCGCCCTGGAAGTACCCCCTCGACCATCGACGCGAGAGTGTGGTCTGGAAGGAGTGATAGTGCGCGTAAGCATCATCTGCAAACAGCTGCATGCCGCTGTACCCGTTGACGCCTTTGAGCGTCGAACGTGCAATTCCGTTGGCGACCGTGCTTTCCGTGATCTGAAAGGGGGTGCCATCTTCGGCAGTGACCGTAAGCGGGTTTGTTGGGGTCGCCAGTTGCGCCTGAACATTCGTCCGCGTTTCGCGTAGATGGACCGCATGGGTACCCACATAACCCAATTCCAGCACCCATTGCTTTCCCAAATCGCGCTGGATCGTGAAGTTCCATTGTTGGGTGTTCGGCGAAACGAAATCACGCGGAACGGCCAGCGCAAATAAGAATTGAGAGGGTACGACTCCCGGGCTGCCAGTCGCGCAACCGATGTCCGGCGACGCGTTTGTGCCGTTGGAGAATCCTTTGATAGCCCCCAGGCAAGGCAAGAAGTTGCCGTCGAGCACACCCGCCTTGGGCAAGCCGTTCCCATTAGGAGTTGGGCAACCAGCCGCTGGAGTCAACGAGAAAAACGTGCTGAGACAACCTGGCACGCCGGGTCCGAACGCAATGGGCAGGATCGGAGCCTGAAATGAGAGCTGATCGGCAGTCCCCACATCTTCACGCACGAAATAGATGCCGTAACCAGCACGGATGGTGGTGTTGTGATGGCCGAACACATCCCACGCAAATCCAATTCGCGGACCGAGCCCAGTCGAGATGTCGTTCTTCATCGTCGAACTGCTGCCCGAACCAGTCATTCCCGGGACGCCGAGTTTGTCAGCGCACTTCCCGTAAATCAGCGGGTACTGGCCTGCGTTCGCAAGACCTAAATCAAAGTTTCCAATGTGGCAGAGGTTATCTTTGAAAGCGCCCATAAACTCGGTGCGCAGTCCAACATTGAGGGTCAGGTTCTGAGCTTTCCAGTCGTCCTGCACAAAAAATCCAAAGTTATTGTTGCGGTATTGGTGATTGTAGACACCGCCGCCACCGAAGCTGAAGTCAGGTGCACCCATCAGCCACTTCTGAAAATCGGAATACACGGGACTCGTAGGGTCGGTGGTGAGCTGACCGTTTACGAAGAAGAGCTGCCCATTAAAAGTTTGGGGGAAAAGTTTATCCAGGTTAACGCGCGTGTATTCGCCGCCGACGCGAATGCTATGCGCGCCCTTCACCCAGCTCAGAGTGTCCACAAAGTTGTAATTGTTCTGTGTCTGAAACTGGTCTGCGGGAGGGGTCGGACCAATCTGAAATCCGGAACTGCCAAAGCTGAATTTGTAGATTGACTGAGTAATGTTGTTGCTGGGGCGGTCGATACCCACTGCATCCGCGGTAACTCCCGCCGGAGGTTGGTTGACCAGACTGTTGTTGATGCGCACGTAGCCGAAGCGAAAATCATTCACGACCGCGGGAGAGAACAGATGTGTCTCGTTGATGGAGAAAAATCGCGCGTTGACCGGCAGGTCATAAGGGAAATTCAGATCGGTTGCGCTGATGCTGCTTGCTAGAGTGCCGCCGAGAGAAGCCTGTAGTCCACCGGCGCCGAAGGGCAACAATTGCTCGCCGTTAGAGAAGAAGAACCGAGCTGAAATTTTGTCGTTTCCATTACGGAATTCGCGATCCCAATTTGCTGTGAACTGATCTTCTGTGAATTTTCCAGGCTTGCTCACCACAAACGATCCGGTGCCCCCGGTTGTGCCTGCGATCGAAGGAATCAGAAATCCGCCGTTCGAAGGCCCGAACTGATCGCTCTGCAGGTTGAGAAGGTTGTGAATGACAGGATCTACGTTGGGCACAAGGAACGCGGCTTCGATAGCAGCGTCCGAACGATCCGTCGGTAACACTGGCAGGTTGGAGCTGCTGATCAACGTGCCCGGCGAAAGTCCGCTCCGCTGACGCGTGCCCTGGTAGTTCACGAAGAAGTAACCCGCCTGCGCGTCATTCCCGATCGGCCCGCCGAAGCTTCCCCCGAAGATGTTCTGTTTCACCGGCGGCCTCTTCTGGCCGGCGCGGTTCAGAAAGTATTCATTGGCGTTCAATTTATCGTTGCGGAAGAACTCATAAACATCGCCATGGAAGTTCCTCGTGCCCGTCTTCATGATGGCGTTGACGTTACCCCCGCCGTTGCGTCCCTGAGACGCATCGTATAGCGATGTCTGAACCTTGAATTCCTGGATCACATCCGGGTTGGGCAGCGGGATGTTCGTCGCCTGCGCGACGTTGTAGTCTGTGGCGCTGATGCCTTCAATCAGGTAATTATTGTTGTCCTCACGCTGACCATTGACGATCACGCGGACGTTTCCGCGTCCCAATTGCGCCGACGCGTTCAGTTCGCTCTGCGCACCGGATGACAGAGTAAGTAACTGCTGGAAGTTTTGCGTCGCCAAGGGCAGATCGCGAATGGTCTTCGCTTCGATCGCCTGCCCGGTCGTCGCAGTGGTGGTTTCGACAGACTGCACGAGTGCCTGAACTTCGACCTTCTCCAGGACCTGCAACGGCACCATTTTCGCCGTCAGGCGCGTAGTCTCGGTGACGCGCACCACGATGTCGGGAATCTTCGCTTCACGGAATCCGCCGCTGTTGATGTTCACGGTATAGGTAGCAACCGGCAGCAGCGGAGCAGTAAAGGATCCAGTGGCGTCTGTTTTGGCGACGCGGGCAACGGTACCGGTGTCCTGATTGATGATTTTCACATCAGCGTTGGCGACCACCGCTCCCGACGAGTCCTCCACATTTCCCGAGATGGCTCCGGTCGCACCGCCCTGCCCGTAAGTCCGACCAAGCAACGACACACCAAGGACTAGCCACCATACACGGCTGCGCAGAGACTTGGACATACACTCCTCCCCCCAATTTTGGGGCGACGGTTGAAATGCACTAACAGTTGGAAGTCAGGGTTTGGTCGGAACGACAGCGGGCCGTCTCGCACGCAAGTTCCACGGGCTTGCTGCGCAAAGTCAAGCGGACCAGCACTTTCATGGTCGTCCCCCACGGACAACTCTCCCGCCCCACGTACCGGAGTAGATAATGATCCCGGGTCAAAACGGACTGGCTTGGGAGTTGCGCGCTAGGTTACTAGAACTCGAGAAGGTTCGCAAGAAAAGTTGCGTGACAAGAACCACAGAAGTCCATCAGCCGAATGCTCGAACGTCTGACAAGCGACAAAGCCGGTCACAAGCCCTTGTACGCGCCCCCGTCAACCAGGATCGTCTGGCCCGTGACAAATGACGCTCGTTCGGAAGCGAGCCAAACGATGGTATCAGCCACTTCGCTGGGCTCTCCAATACGCTTCTGCGCCGCATCCGCCGCCCATGTATCAAAAATCTCCTGCTGCGATTTGCCGGACGCGGCGGACCTGACCGTCGCTAGATCCTTAAGACGATCCGTCGCCGTAAAACCAGGGCCAACATTGTTGACCAGGATGCCGTCCTTCCCGAATTCATTGGCAAGGCTTTTCACCAGGCCAACTACGCCGGCCCGCACCGCATTCGAGAGAACCAGATCCGAAACCGGCTGCTTGGTGGTAATCGACGTGATCGTGATGATGCGGCCCCAACGCTTTTTCTGCATATGAGGGATGACTTCCCGCGCGAAGTACACTGTGCTCAGAAAGTTGGCGTCGATTGCCTTGCGCCACTCGTCCAGCGACGCTGAAAGAAATCCTTTCGCGGGTGGGCCTCCGGCATTGGTCACGCAGATGTCGGCCGAACCGAATCTGGAGACGACCGAGTCGACGAAATGATGAACGGCAGCCGGATCGGTGACATCCAGCGCCTCCCTTAACACCTCGGCATTGTACTGTTGCTGGATTTGAGTGGCGGCGGCATGCAACGCAGTTGCGTTCCTCGCGCACATGGCGACCCGGCAGCCTTCCGCCGCAAATGCCTCGGCCGTCGCGCGCCCGATGCCTTGGCTCGACGCGGCCACAATCGCAACACGACCCTTCAGACCAGTCTCCATAAGCGACGGATTATAGCAACCAGCTTTCGTCATCCCGGGCACGAGTTTCGCTTGCCCCGTCCGCGAGGCACAGCTAATCTGGTGAGGACGCGCTTCGCGTTCGGGAACTCTATCGTCTTGCAGGAGACCTATGTCGGGGACCCCACAATACATCTGGATCGAGGGCGAACTGCGCCCGTCGGCGGAAGGCGTTGTCCCGTTCGTCAATGCGGGTTTGCACTACGGATACAGCGTGTTCGAAGGCATCCGTTGTTACGCCACGGAACGGGGACCGGCAGTTTTCCGTCTCGATGAGCACGTCGAGCGGTTGCTCGATTCTGCCCTCGTCGTGGGCTTCCGCAATTTTGCCTATTCGAAAGAGCAGATCTGCACCGCGATCCACCAGGTCATCGCCGCCAACGGCTTTTCGTCTTGCTACATACGCCCGCTGATTTATCTGGACGGAGCCATGAGCATGGTGGTCGATGCTGGCACGCCCCGGCTGATGATTGCGGTATGGGAGTGGAAGGCTTTCCTTGGGGAACAAGCCAAGGAACACGGCATTCGGGCCAACATCTCGTCGTTCACTCGCCTGCACCCCAACATCATGATGACGAAGGCGAAGGTCTCCGGTAATTACGTCGGATCCATTCTCGCGAAGACCGAATCGCAGCGGCTCGGATTTGACGAAGCCATCATGCTCGATCCCTCCGGCTACGTTGCCGAATGCACCGGCGAAAATATCTTCGTCGTGCGCAATGGTGTGATTTACACGGTGCCCCGCGGCTCGATACTCGAGGGCATCACTCGCGACAGCCTGATTACACTGGCGGGCGACCTCGGCTACAACGTTATCGAAGAGCCCATTTCGCGGGACCAACTCTACATTGCTGACGAAGTCTTCGTGTGCGGCACTGCGGCCGAAGTCATCGGCCTGCGCGAAATCGATTTCCGCACCATCGGCAACGGAAAAACCGGCCCGGTCACCCGGAAGCTGCAGAAGGCATTCGATGAATTGACCAGCGGACGGCATGCCCGCGCCGCGCAATGGTTCTCGTTAGTCCCTGCCTTCGACCCGGCGATGGTCAAGGCCTAAGTGGAGATGATCCTATGAGCAAGCAGCCGCGTCATGCTGAGACCGAAGCCGCACGCGGCGGTTCGGATTTGCAAAAAAAGAATGGCCCTCTCAGCACTCCGATTTACCAGACTTCCACTTTTGAAGTAACGGATCTTGACGAGCAGATCCGCACCATCACAACCGATCGCTTTTATACGCGCTATGGCAATCCCACGCACACAGTGGCAGAAAAGGCCATCGCGAAACTGGAAGGTGCCGACGCGGCTTTGCTGTTTGCCTCCGGCATGTCCGCGATCACGACCGCTGTGATGTCCCTGGTAAAGAATGGCGATCACATCATCGCCCAGCGGGACGTCTACGGCGGCGCCACCAAGTTCCTGACTCAGTGGCTTCCCAAATTTGGCGTTGAAGTGACGCTGGTCGATACCACCGAGTACCAGCAGCATGAATCCGCGATTCGTCCCAACACAAAACTCTTGTACCTGGAGTCGCCGACAAACCCGACGCTTCGGGTCGTCGACCTTGAGCGAGTGTCGAAGCTGGCCAAAGAACATGTCATCACGACCCTAATCGATAGCACCTTCTCGACGCCCATCAACTGCCGTCCCATTGAACATGGAATCGATCTGGTCATGCACTCCGGGACAAAGTACTTCGGCGGACACGCGGATCTGATCTGCGGAATCCTCGCGGGCCGCCGCGACTTGATCAAGAACATCCATTCCACCCGCACCACACTCGGCTGCAATATGGATCCACACGCCGCCTGGTTGTTGTTGCGGGGAATTAAGACGCTCGCTGTACGGGTACAGCGACAGAATGAGAACGCCCTTCGTGTCGCGCAATTCTTGAAAGATCACCCCAAGGTGCGAAGCGTGAGCTACCCCTTCCTCGAAGGGCATCCGCAGCGCGCCCTTGCCATGAAACAGATGCGAGGTGGCGGCGGCGTGCTGAGCTTTGAAGTCAACGGCACGGGCGAGGATGCCTGCCGCTTCGCCGAAGCTCTGGAACTATTCACGCTCGCGCCAAGCCTGGGCGGAGTGGAGTCCCTCGTCACTATCCCGGTCATCACATCCCATTCAATGATTCGTGCCGAAGAACGCGCCAAGATGGGCGTGACCGAGCAGATGGTGCGCTTATCAGTCGGAATCGAACACGTCGACGACCTGATCGCAGATTTAGAGCGCGGCTTCGCCGCTTTGCGTAGCGGGGTTGCCGAACAGGTAGCAGCGCGCTAGCCGCTGTCACAACCCGCATCATCACCATCATCACCACAAAAGATAGGTGATCAAAAGATTTGTCATTCTGAGCGAAGCCAAGAACCGGCTTTTTCCCGCGCGAAGCACGACACGCGACCTTGGACTAGTGCGGCGGCCCCCACTCAATCGCGCACTTTGATTGAGTAGGGGTTGCCAATACCCAGGGCGAAAGCTCCCTTAGAAGATAAACTTCGCACCCAGTTGCAGAAGGCGAGGGTTATGAGCGGTCAGGACCTGCAGGAAGGTGTCCGACCCAACGGTTCCTGTGCCCGAGTTCAGGTTTGAGCTGTTCGATGCTGCCGATCCACCGTCGCCGTTGATGAAGCCCCACTGCGTGTGATTGAAGATATTGAACGCCTCCGCCCGGAATTCGAATCCCATGCTCTCCTTAATCGCGAAGTGCTTGAACACAGCCATATCGAAGTTCGTGCGGTTCGGATTTCGTAAGGTGTTCCGTGGTGCGCTGCCGAAGGTCAACCCGATCGGATCCTGGAAGGCCGAAGGACTGTAGAGTTGGTACGCGTGCGTTCCGTCTCCATTTTCGATAAGTGTGTGGGATCCCGCCCCATTGGGATTGCCGACACGGTCGGCAAAGGCGGCGGCGGTCGCGATCCCGTTACCCACGCCCGCAACATCCCCGTTCGCGGTCACGCTAAACGGGGACCCTGTCGAGAAGGAGAAAATCCCCGAATACTGCCAGCCACCAAGAGCGATGTTCTTCCACCCTTTCTCCTTGAAGAACGGCAGGTCCCATACGTAGCTCAAGGTAAGGTTGTGGCGTTGGTCGAAATTCGAGTCCGCGCGGTTGGCCGCGAAATCGTAACTGTTCACCAGCGTCCCGTCCTGCCGGCTGGACGAATCATCGATCGAGTGGCTATAGGTGTACGAGAAACTCAAGTCCAGTCCGCGGAAGTTTCGGCGCACTGCCGTCTGCAGTGCGTGGTATACCGACGACGATTTGTTCTCAATGTGATTGATCGATGTATAGCCGGTGAACTTGCGAAATGCATCGGCCAGAGTGCCGCAACCGTTTGCGATACCGAAATTGACCGCCGGACTCAGCACTCCTTCTCCGGCATACGGTACGGGTACACCGGAGCCCGTGGTGCCATCGATCGGGACATTGAACCCATCCAGATTGCCGCACTCTCCGCCCATCGGCTCCCTGTTCACCAGGAACGGGTTCTCTGCGGCGGATACCGGATGCAATTGGTTGTAGTCGCTCGTGCGCGTCAGGTTCGTTCCCTTGCTGCCCACGTATGAGACCATCGCCACGATGTGCTGTGGAAGTTCATGTTGCACATCCAGGTGCCACTGCTGCATGTACGGCCACACCGCCTTGGTGGGAATCGCGGTCACGCCCAGGGGGAATGTGGGCGCGGTCTCAGCCCCTGCCGAACCGATGTTGTTGTAACCGACAATATTCAACTGTTGCGACGTGGTGGCCAGTGGCGGCGAGTTCTCCAGCGACTCCGTGTTCCCTTCGTTTCCATTTGTGTGCTCAAAGAAGATGCCATAGCCGCCGCGTATCGCCGTCTTACCCGTCCCCGTAGGATCGAACGCGAAACCAATGCGTGGCGCGGGATTGAATAAGTGGCCCTGCATACAGCCCGCAGGCACGCCCTGGGTCACGCCGCACTGCACGATCCCATTGGGCAGGTTGGTAAGGCTCACCTGCTGATTCGGATCCGTCCCTAACCCAGTCACGATCCCCGTGGTGGGATCAATCGTGGTCTGATTCGCAATGTAGCGTGCGGGATCGAAATTGAAAGCCTGATGGTAGCGTTCTCGATAAGTGCCAAAAAGACTGACACGCAGCCCCAGGTTCAGTGTGAGCCGGCTGGTGACGTGGAAATCATCCTGGAAATACGGCTCAAAAATCTTGTAGCGGTTGTAGTACTTCACGAAGCGATCTTGCTGCCCGAAGCTCTGGATGTAGCCCAGCAGCAGATCAGCAAAAGGGTTGCCGGAAGTGGTGGAAGACGTCGATGGATCGAAGGTGAGGTACCCAGGAATAGAACCGGCCGCCAGTTCGCCGCCGAACTCATTCTTCTGGGCGGCAACGAAATAGGCGCCGAATTGCAGATTGTGGCGACCCACAATTTTGCTCACATTGTCGCGATAGGTGTACGTCGGGTTCGAGTTGTAAGGACCGTTGGGAATGTACCCGGCATCCTCACCAAATCCCTGATTGTACGATTGGCCGCCAACCAGGTTGATGCCCGGCAGCACGGTCGTCGTACTGTTGTTGAAAAGATTTCGGTACGCGGAACCGCTGGGGCCGTTCACGGCGCCCACGTTATTCAGAACGATGTGGTCAGCGGTGTAGCTGGCAACAAATTCATTCAGCAAAGTCGGTGAAATCGTAGCCGTCAGCCGCGCCACCATGCTGATGCCTGGTCCTTTGAAGTTGGTCTGCACAGTCGGGAAGCTGCCGATGTTTGTCCACAAGGGAGTCGGGTTTAGCGTGTCCCACGAATCGTGAATGTATCGGAATGACGCTCGGACTTTGTCAGTCACATTGTGATCGATGCGGAACAATTCCTCGCGCCAGTTCGTGGGCTGAATTGGCGCTGAGTTGAAGACCCAAGCGCCTGCGCTGCCGGCGTTTGGCGATGGAATCAGACTCAACAGCCCTTGGACGTTCGGACCATTGGCATTAAACCCTGGGATGACGTTGAGGTTCGGGGTGTGGCCCGTCCCGTCCAGAAATCCCGCGACTTTCGGACAATCAGCAAATGGGTCCTGGGGCGGGTTTGCACTTGGATCCGAGGTTGGATTCGGACATAAATCACTGAAATCCCCCGTACGCTGCGCTGCGCCCGGAACCGGAACGTTGAACACCTGCCCCGGCACGCGGTCGCGACGCCATTCCTGCGACCAGAAGAAAAATGTCTTATGTTTGTCCGTGTTGTAAACCTTGGGGATAAAAATCGGCCCCCCGATGGTGTAGCCAAAGTCATTCTTCTTATAAGACGGAACCGGATTGCCCCCGTTGAAATAGTTATTGGCGTTGAAAGCATCGTTGCGTACGAACTCGTAAGCACTGCCGTGGAACGAACTGGTGCCCGACTTGGTCTCCACCTCGATCGTTCCCGAACCGTTGCGTCCGTATTGCGCGCCGTAGTTCGAGGTCAACACCTTGAACTCAGCGATCGCGTCGAGACTGGGATAAACGTTCAGCGTGGTGTTGCTGCCGTTGTCCATGTTGTCGCCGCCGTCCAGTTCCCAATTGTTATATTCGAGGCGGCCGCCGTTGATGCTGTATCCGACATTGCCCGCTACGCCCACGGTGCCTTCGTCCTGTCCGGTCTGATTGCTAACACCCGGCACTAGAGTCACCAGTTGCGTGAAATTCCGCCCATTGAGCTGGAGCTGGCTGATCTCTTTCCCGTTGACTGTTCCCGCCAGTTCGGAGGATTGGGTCTCGACTTGCGCGATCGCGCTCCCCTCCACCGTAACTTCGGTCGAGGCTGCGCCCACCTGCATCGCGACTTCGACGCGCGCCTTCTGTCCCACCTCGAGCACAACGTTCTTAGCCTCGAATTTCTTAAACCCGGGGGCGACCACGGCGAGGTCGTACCTTCCCGGAGAAAGTGCCGGCACGGCCCACTCCCCTTCTGCATTACTGGTTGTATTGCGGGTAATTCCGCGATCGGAGCTAACGACCGTCACCTGCGCATTGGCCACGGTGGCTCCCGTAGGATCCTTCACTGACCCGACGAGGGAGGCAGAAGTCTGGCAAAATGCGGGCACTCCCGCAAACGCGAAGGCAAGCAAACAGGCGAACAAAATAAGACGCGATTTCATAGGCGCTCCGTTTCAACCCACTGAATTGCGGAACAAGAGGCAGACCGGCCGCGAGCGAAACCACCCCTGGGATCGACTCGCTTCATAGGCAACTGCAACAGGCCAAATAAATGAAACCATTTATTAAACGTGAATGAAACATTTTATTAAAACGTGTGAATAGTGCGATACTTGCGAATCCACTGTCAAGCAGAAAAAGTGCTATAGGTCGGTAGGCTACCTAGGAAGGCGCATGCGTAGATTCCCTTACGACCAACTCCGGAGCTACCTTGCGGTGCATCGCAGGGGTTTCGCGCTTCTCGAGAACGGCACTTATACCATCCACCACGATGCTGACCGCCATTCCACCCATGGTTTCAAGGGGCTGGCGGATCGTGGTTAAGGCAGGTGTATAGATTCCGGAGGTGGCCACGTCGTCAAAGCCAATCACCGAACACTGCTCCGGCACGCGAATTCCCGCTTTCGTCAGGGCCCTTATGGCGCCGAATGCCGTCATATCGTCAAAGGCCAGAATCGCCGAGAACGGTCGCTTCTGTTTCACCAGATCTTCCGTCAGCTTAAATCCCGCCTCGAAACTGGAAATGGGGTCGCGCGACTCGGGTATATCGAGGATTAATCTTTGGTCCAGGTCGAGTCCGTTGGATTTCGAAAAAATCCGGATTCCCTTCCAGCGAGGCCCGCTATCGGTAAGGCCCTTTGGACCGCGGATGAACGCGATTTTGCGATGGCCAAGCGCGTAAAGATGTTCAACCGCGAGGTGAGCGCCCAGTTCGTTGTCAACGATCACCGAGCTGATCTGATCCGTCTTCAGTTCGCAACCGATGATCGCCGTCGGCACGCTGCTCTTTTCGAGATCGGCAAGCAGATTAATATCCAGAAACAGCCAGTTGGCCACCAGGACCAAACCTTCGACTCGCCGGTCGAGCAGCATCTCGAGGTACCGTTCGAAGCGCCCACGCTCGTTGTGTACGTCCGTAAGAATGGGCAGGAAAGATGACTGGTAGAGGGAATTTTCAATGCCTCGCAGAACCAGCGTGCAAAATGGGTCTGTCATGTCGAAAACCATGACGCCCACCGTGTGGCTGCGCTTGCTGCGCAAAGAACGCGCAAACAAGTTGGGACGATATCCTAGTTTTTTCGCAGCCCGCTCGATCCGCTTCTTCGTTGCCGGTGGGATGTACCGGGCCAGCGGTGCGTTATTCAGAACAATGGAAACCGTAGTCGAGGAAAACCCGCTCTCCTTGGCAACGTCACGGATAGTGACCATTCAATCCTTCCGCTCCCCCGAATGTCGCTGAAGGCTCTAGCTTGCGAACACTTCAACGTTGGCGGACACTACAGCAGAGTGCTCACGCTGTCAAGAATCCGAACCCTGCTTGTCATCGCTGCGTCCTTGGCTGGCGTTACCCCACTTCGAGCACAAGCTGCTACGCCCCATCCACAGAAAACGTCCACCGGGTCCGACCATGACCCCGCCGGGATTTTCGCTCGCGCCGAGAAAGCACTCGCCGCTGGGAGACTCGACGAAGCCGAACTCGACTTCAAGCGTGTGCTTGCACTCGATCCTCAAGCCGCTCCGGCCTATGCCAACCTCGGCGTTATCCACATGCGCCGCAAGCACTGGGATGCTGCACTCGCGAGTCTGCATTCCGCCGAAAAGCTGGCTCCTCAACTCGCGGGAATCCGTCTCAACATCGGACTCGCCAACTACCGCAAGGGCGACTACCGCCATGCCATCCAGGCTTTTGAGTCGGTGGTCAGAGATGCCCCTGACTCTCTTCAGGCTCGCTACCTGCTCGGGCAGTGTTACTTTTTCACGGACCGCTACGTCGAGGCGGTGGACGTGCTCGCACCAATTTGGCCTCAGCAGTCGACCGATCTTAACTATCTTTACGTTTTGAGCTCAGCGGCCGACAAGGCAGAGCGTAAGGATCTAAGCGATCGCGCCCTGGCACGCATGGCCGAGGTTGGGGGCGATTCGCCCATGGTGCACATGCTGATCGGAAAGGCCATGCTGAACCTGGAAGCCTACGATGACGCGGCCAAAGAACTCTCGGCGGCCGAGCAAGCCGATCCCAAGCTGCCCCTCGTGCATTTCAATCTTGGTTTGCTCTACTCAAAAAAGGGAGACTACGAGCGCGCGAAGGCGGAGTTCCTCAAGGATATTGCGCTTGAACCGGACTTGCCCTTCAACTACGAAGAACTCGGGAACGCATACGTCCTCTTGAATGAAAATACCGAAGCACAGAAGAACTACGGGCAAGCCTTGCGCCTAGATCCCCGCATGCTTAATTCGCACCTGGGATTGGCGAAGATCTACCAGACCCAGGAACAGTATACGAAGGCCTTGGCCGCACTCGATGCCGCCGCCAAACTCGATCCAGAATCCTCGCGCATCCACTACCTGCGAGGGCAAATCCTGTTGCGCATGGGGAAAAAGATTGAGGGCAAGAAGGAAATTGAGGCGTCCGTTCGCATGAGCAGCGCGCGCCGTGATAAACGGCAAAAGGAACTGGAAGCCGACCCCGTTCCCAGTCCTGAACTCACCCGAGACCCCAAATAGCGCAACCTTTTTTGATAGACTTATCAGCCTATCGATCTTGTTCCGGGCCCGGCTGACTTCCGTCCACCCTCATTAACCTCGAACCACCTGGAAGGCAGGGAACCAAATGAACCGCAGTCTAAAGATCGTCGGCATCGTCGTTGCCATACTGCTCGTGATCATCATTGCTCTTCCCTTCGTGATCAATGTGAACAGCTTCCGTCCAAAGGTGGAGGCGACGGCCAGTGAGGCTCTTGGACGCCAAGTCAAGGTGGGCAATCTTAGTCTCTCGATCCTCTCCGGTACCGTCAGCGCTGATGACATCTCCATTGCGGAAGATCCTGCCTTCGGCAAGACGCCTTTTATTACCGCTAAATCTCTGAAGATCGGCGTTGAGCTCATGCCGCTGATTACGTCGAAGGAACTGCGCGTGACGGGCATCACGCTAGAACAGCCTCAGATTACTTTGCTCAAGACCACCGATGGAAAATGGAATTTCTCCAGTCTCGGAGGCAAGGCGGCGGAGAAGTCTTCCGCACCCAGTTCCGGGTCGTCAGCGCCTTCCAATCTGTCGGTAGCGAAACTGAACGTTTCCGATGGAAAGCTTATCGTGGGCAAAGCCAACTCGTCCGCGAAGCCTCACGTCTACGACCAGGTGAACATCACGGTCACGAATTTCTCCCAGACTTCTCAGTTCCCTTTCCGCCTGACCGCAAAATTACCCGCCGGAGGATCCGCTGACATCTCCGGCCAAGCCGGTCCCATCAATGGCATCGACGCCGCAAAAACCCCATTCGAAGCCAAAGTGAAGGTCAACAACATGGATATCGTGGCTTCCGGCTTCATCGACCCCGCCAGTGGCATTGGCGGCCTCGCGAACTTCGACGGCACCCTGAATTCGAACGGCAGCATGGCCAAAGCCGTGGGCACGTTTACCGGCAACAAACTTCAGTTTTCTCCGAAGGGATCACCTGCCTCGAAAACAGTGGTTATCAAGCACGCGGTGGACGTCGACCTGGATAAGCAGGCCGGCAGGATCACGCAAGGAGATGTCGAGATCGGGAAGGCTGTCGCGCATCTTACCGGCACCTTCAAGTCCCAGGGGGAAGCGCAGCTTGTCGACATGAAACTGAATGGCCCCAATATGCCAGTCGAAGAACTCCAAGCCATGTTGCCGGCGCTGGGGGTTGTCCTTCCCTCCGGATCCCAGCTGAAAGGTGGAACGCTTTCCGCCGATTTGAGTATCGTCGGCCCCATTGACAAACTCGTGATAACGGGCCCGGTAAAGCTATCGGACACTAAACTGGCTGGCTTCGATCTAGGTTCGAAGCTGGGAGCTTTGTCCACCTTCGCCGGGAAAGCAGCATCGAATCCTGACACGAGCATTCAAAACTTCAGCACCAATGCTCGCGTCGCGCCGGAGGGAACGCGTGCCGACAATCTCAATCTCACGGTGCCCGCGATCGGCGTGATCACGGGCGCCGGAACAGTCAGTCCGGCAGGCGCTCTGAGCTTCAAGATGCTTGCAAACTTGCAAGGCGGTATGGCGGGTGGATTGGCCCAGGTCGCTGGTATGGGCAGCGGAAAGGGGATCCCGTTCTCAATCGCGGGTACGACTTCCAAACCCGAATTTGTCCCGGATTTGAAAGGCATGGCGGGTGACCTCGCCGGCAACGCATTGCAAGGCGCCCTGAGTGGAGGAAAGCTGGGAGGAGCAAAGACCGGATCTAATGTAGACGCTCTCGGCGGCCTGTTAGGAAAGAAAAAACCAAAATAGGTTCAAAGAGCTCAAACCTTACGCAGTTCGACGAAAAACATCAGCGCGCTGCGTCTTAAGAAGAGTATAGGACTGATCGAACTGGGGAAGCACACGTCACTGTCCACAACCGGGCTCGTTTTCGGTGTGGGCATAGAATTCTCCCTTACCGACTAGCGAAAGCGTCGCGGTCGTTCGCCCGAGAGACCGTATACGTTTTTCCGAAAAGCCCCGGTTCTGGTGATGTCTCTTATTTCTTTGAATGTTTGGATTACCCTGCGGCCGAGCGCAAATTCAACGATTTCTTGCTGCGTTCCAGGTACTGCCTGCCGAAAAAAAGCAAGCACCTCAATATGCCGCCGTCGAGTTCGTTTACTTGTTGTCCGGAAGTTTGGATATAAAGGTAGGGAACGAGGATTTCACCCTCCAGGCCGGGGACGCGATTCATTTCGATTCCGCCGTGCAGCACAGTTTAGCGGCGCGTCGGCCAACGGCCTTGCGAGCCGGTCACCGTCACGCTGCCCTGAGGGCCGCAAATCTGAAGAGGCGTGGAGATGTTCGATCGCGAATCCTGGATCTCTCTGATGCCCTTCATCGTCGTCTGCTTCGCAGCTGCCAGTGTCGGTTCTTTTATTACCAACACCTCGGTCAACACCTGGTACGCGCAGCTGCGTAAACCAGACTGGACGCCTCCAAACTGGATCTTCGGGCCTGTCTGGACCACGCAATATGTGTTGATGGCGGTTAGCGCGTGGCTGGTGTGGCGCAGTACGGAATGGAGCGTAGCCAAATCTGGCTTGGTCTTGTTCGGCATTCAACTGGCGCTGAACACGCTGTGGTCACTGCTTTTCTTCGGCCTACGCGAGGTACGACTGGCATTCGTAGAAATCATGCTCCTGTGGATGATGGTCGTAGCCACAGTAGTCTCCTTTCTTCCGCTGTCCCGCCTCGCCGCGTGGCTGCTCTTACCATACCTGCTCTGGATTGGGTTCGCGTCCTATCTCAATTTCCGCATTTGGCAAATTAATTAGCGTTCGTTACGAGATTCTGTGCGACGCTTCTTCCGATAATGGAAAAGGCCGAGAAGGCTTTCTTCCCGGCCGCGATGCGAGCCTCGACTAGCGGAAATAGATCCACAAACCGACCACGGTAGCTACAAGAAGCAAGCTGAAAATCACGTTGAGTCGGTGCTCGAGTGGAGTTTCCTGCGCGGGTTTGCGCACGGGCATTCCGAGCGGCACCGTATCCATTTTCTCGTCCACCGTGGCGAAGGTTAGCCCAGCCAGCTTGCGGCGCTCAGGCGCAGGTGTCATCAGGCTCACCCCAACCAGCACGACCGAACAGACGATGAACATGAAGATGGCGTAGTGGAGGAAATTCATTTTCACAAGCCATTCCATCAGTCCGCTGAACTGCGTGCCCTGGGCAGCGGCCAATTCGGCGATGAAGCGCACGGCACCCAGCACAAAGCCGGTCAGAAGCGAACTAATGGCACCCTGACCATTCAACCGCGGCCACAAAATCCCTAAAACAAAGCAGGCCGCGATGGGCGGGCTGATGTAAGCCTGCACACTCTGCAGGTAGATATAGAGTTGGCTGCTGATCAAGTGAATAAACGGTACCCACAGCAGTCCCAGCAGCACCATGAAGCCCGTGGCCACCCGCCCAAAATTGACAAGTTGATTCTCCGACGCATCTGGGCGAATCTTTTTGTAGAAGTCGAGCGTGACTAAGGTCGACGCGGAGTTAAAGACAGAACTCATCGCGCCCATGACTGCGGCCAACAACGCCGCCATCACGAGTCCGACCATCCCGACCGGCAGCAGGCTCAACACCAGCGTGGGATAGGCTGAGTCCGGCTTCTCCCTCATCTGCTCCGGAAACAATGCATAGGCAATGATGCCGGGCAGCACCAGCATAAAGACCGGCAGGATCTTCAGGAATCCCGCAAAGATGGTTCCTGCCTTCGCATGGCCTTCATCTCGTGCGGAGAGCACTCGTTGCACAATGACCTGGTCCGTGCACCAGTACCAGATGCCAAGGATGGGCGCACCGAAAAAGATGCCCGTCCAGGGAAAAGAGGCATTCGAGGCAGGCTTGATCATGTGGAAATAGTCGGGAGGTACCATCGTACGCAAATGTTCGAAGCCACCCACCCGGTTCAGACCGATTACTGTCAGCGCCACTGCGCCGACGATCAGGATTAACGTTTGCACGGTGTCGGTGTAGATCACCGCAGCAAGTCCGCCGGCGATGGTGTAAATACCAGTGGCAATCACCAAAACGATGGCTGTCTTCACCAGTGACCATCCGGCAATTCTCTCCAGAACCACACTCGCGGCATACAACTGCACCGAGATTTTGGTGAAGATGTACGCAATGATGGAGATCCCCGCAAGGTACACCGCGCAGTGCCGGCTGAAGCGGCGCTCCAGAAACTCAGGCATGGTGAAGACGTTGCTGCGCAAGTAGAACGGCACGAACACCCACCCGAGCACCAGCAGAATCAAACACGCTAGCCACTCGAAGTGTCCCACCGCCAGGCCGGAGGAGGCGCCGGTTCCCGAGAGACCGATGAAGTGTTCGGTTGAAATGTTCGATACGAATAACGAAGCCCCGATAAAGAACCAACCGACATCGCGGCTGGCAAGGAAGTAATCGGTGGAGGTACGTTCCTTGCGCGCGAAATAGAACCCGATGCAG
Source organism: Acidobacteriota bacterium (assembly GCA_046728215.1). Lineage (GTDB taxonomy): Bacteria > Acidobacteriota > Terriglobia > Terriglobales > Acidobacteriaceae > Gp1-AA133. Next base: position 318,353 of record JBKPEB010000008.1, read on the forward strand.
AAAACAATTAGGAAATAGACGCCGATAATGGCCATGTCGAGCGGGGCCAGAGCCCGATGGGTGATCGCTGCGGTTGTGTTCATGAATTCTCCGATTTCCCTCCGTTCGCGAATTCTTTTTCTGCCGCTGGATCGATATTCCCTTGTTTAGTTCAACAAGCAGATGGACACAGTATGAGTAGCACTCGCAACTGTCAACTTCGTATTTTGGAGCTCTCGCGTCCATAAGAATGCTTCTTCGCTGGCCGGAATCAAGAGATCGATGGACAACGAACTCAGGTGTTGACCGCGATCCTTCCGAATGACCGATCGTCAACGCGCAGCATGGCTTGGGCTGGCATCGTAACTCGGGTCATTACGAGTGCCTCTTCTCGATCTGCCACCCCTCGAGTTCTGCACATTATCGAGCGACCGCCACCGCCCTTGTCTGCCGTTTTCGGTTCCGGCCGCGTCAGTCGCACCCGTGCAAGAATTTTCTCGCGCTTGCGCTGTTCAACACCCGTTACACCGCAAGCCATTGCAATGCAGAGAGTTTGAAAGACTGTTACTTTAATGTTACATCGGTTACGATATCCTGCTTTCAACATCGAACAGTGCGCCACCATGTTAGAGGAGCAATATTCCAATCAGATCGCCCGAATCGTAGCAAGTTCGGTGCTTCACCACTCGGAGTCTCTTTGCAGGCTCTTGCAATATCTGGCCAAGCATGCGCTCGAGCATCCAAATACACCGTTGAAGGAATACCAGTTGGCCACGGAGGTGTTCGGACGACGAAGTGATTTCGATCCGCAATCAGATTCGACCATTCGCGTGCAGGCGGGTCGCCTTCGATTGAAGCTCGCCGAGTACTACAACTCCGCAGGTGCCCAGGATCCGGTCATCGTCGAACTACCTAAGGGCACGTACATTCTTTCGTTTCGCCCTCGTGCGTCTGCCAATCCGCTGGACGGACCCAATCCGGGTACTCGACCGAATGGTGCGAACATCAACGGGCAGACGCGGATCTGGCTTGCCGCGATCGCGGCACTCTCTATCCTTCTCCTCGTCGCCGTAGCCGCGATAGGCTTGCTGATGACTTCTCGGCAGGCGCTTCCGACGGCTCATGCCGGCAACAACGAATCGTATTCGGCTGCCTTCCAGTCTTTTTGGAAGCCCTTCGTGTCTGCGCCGGACGAGCCCTGGTTGATCTTCAGCAACGCCGCCTTCGTCGGTCGTCCGGAAACCGGCATGCGCTATTACAGCGCCAGCCGCGATCCGCAGGATTCCATTTGGGACCACTACACGGGAGTCGGTGAGGTGCTCGCCGTACACAGCTTGGATCAGGTCTTCGGGATGTTCCGTCGCCAGTTGCGTGTCAAGCGCGGAAGCCTGTTCTCACTCGACGACGCGAAGAACAACAATCTCATCTTTCTCGGCTCTCCCTCCGAGAATCTATCGCTGGGAGAGCTACCCACCACCAGGGAATTCGTTTTTCAGCGTTTGACAGCGGGGCCGCGCAAAGGCGATCTCGCCATCGTGAGCCTCCATCCCCAACCCGGAGAGACCAAAGTGTTCCTTGCCAGCCCGGCCTCTCCTTTGATCGAGGACTATGCTCTCATCGGGCTGGTACCCGGTCTTTCGTCGGAACGATCCGTGCTCATTCTTGCAGGGACCACTACCTTTGGCACGCAAGCAGCGGCGGAGTACGTGAGTCGCGCAAATTCTTTGGAAGAACTCCTCAGCCGGATCACCGGATCCCCCCACGGAAAGCTCCGACCATTCGAGGCGGTCATCCACGTGAAAGTGGCCCGCGGGGTCCCCGTGGAGACCAAACTCGTGGCTCTTCGCAACCGATAACCTGTTCTACTTTGGGATTCGCTCACGCGCCTGGCCACAGTCTTCGGAACCGACAGTCAGCTAAATCGATTTGCGACGACAAATTTCTGTGACTTCCTCTTCGCAGTCGTCTCCACTCAGGTTATGATTTTCCCCGTTCCTGGAAAATTCAATGAGACTTGCTATCAAACTTTCTGTCGTTACCCTTCTGATTCTTTCTGGTCTGATTGCCAATGCTCAGTGGCGTTCACTCGGTAACGTCAGCTCGGTGCAACAACGACCGAACGGCGTTGAACTGATCGGGGAAACGGCGCGGGTGAGAATCACCGCGCTTTCATCCAACGTCGTTCGGGTGCGCTATGCTCCACAAGGCACTTTTCCGCCCGAGCATTCCTTCGCGGTCCTCCCGAACGCCTTCCCGGACGCGCCCAAGGTCCAGATCAAAGAAACAGCGGATGCTGTGGTGATGGATACAGGCGCGATGCAAGCGAAGATTGCCAAAAGCCCGCTACGGGTAATGTTCCTGGACGCAAAGGGAAAAACAATTTCCGAAGATAAACCGGACTATCCCGTCTCCTTCAACGGGCATGCGTTTCGCGTCTGGAAATCGATGCCTTTGGAAGAACACTACTTCGGTCTCGGCGACAAGATGGGGCCGCTCGACCATCGTGACCTCGCCTACAGCCTGTGGAACATGGACATGTTCGGCTACCAGGAGTCGACTGATCCGATCTACAAGTCGATCCCCTTTTTCCTGGGCATGCAGGCCGGCGTTGCCTACGGAATTTTTCTCGACAACACGTACCGCTCGAGCTTCGACTTCGGCAAGGAATTTCGTGATGCGTACTCCTTCGGCAGCGAAGACGGAGAGTTGGACTACTACTTCTTCTATGGCCCCGATCCCAAACGCGTCGTGAGCGACTTCACTGCGCTGGTGGGTCGCACACCTTTGCCGCCGCTCTTCTCCTTGGGGTATCAGCAGTGCCGCTACAGTTACTACCCGGAAGCGCGTGTGCGCGAAGTCGTCGGAGAGTTCCGCAAGCGCCATATTCCCGCCGACGTGATCTATCTCGATATCGATTACCAGGAAAATAATCGTCCCTTCACCATCGATCGCGAGCGCTTCCCTCACTTCGAAGACATGGTGAAAAACTTCCGCCAGCAAGGCTTCAAGTTGATCACCATTACCGATCTGCACATCGCGAAGGTCGAGGGCTACAAACCTTACGAGGAGGGCATGAAGCGGGATGCCTTCGTGAAGAATCCCGACGGCTCCGTTTACGTCGGACCAGTCTGGCCAGGGCCAAGCGTCTTTCCAGACTTCACCCGCTCCGCAGTGCGGGATTGGTGGGGAACTCTCTACACGGATTTCGTGAAGATGGGCGTCCGTGGTTTCTGGAACGATATGAACGAGCCGGCCGTCTTCGTCAATCCAACCAAAACCATGCCGCTCGATACAGTCCACCACGTCGAAGATCGCAAGACCGATCATCGCGAGATTCACAACGTCTTCGGTATGCAGAATGTCCGCGGCACCTACGACGGCCTGCTGAAATTGCAACCCGACGTGCGCCCGTTCGTTCTGACCCGCGCCGCGTATGCCGGGACCCAGCGCTATGCTGCCACCTGGACGGGCGACAACACGGCCTCGTGGAATCACATGCGCATGTCGCTGACCCAACTGTTGAACCTGGGAGCCTCAGGGTATGCGTTCTCGGGCGATGACATCGGCGGCTTCAACGGCAGCCCGACCCCGGAATTGCTCACGCGCTGGATGGAACTCGGAGTCTTCCATCCCATCTATCGGAACCATGCCGCAAAAGGCACGCGCAATCGCGAGCCATGGGTCGATGGTCCGCAGCACGAAGCCATTCGCAAGCGCTATATCGAAACGCGCTACCGCCTCCTGCCTTACATCTATACCGGAATGGAAGAGGCTAGCCGTACCGGCGTCCCCCTGATGCGCCCCATGTACATGGAGTTTCCTTCCGAGCCGACGGTTGCAGTGAGTGGAGAGCAGTACATGTTTGGCAGCGGATTGCTGATCGCACCCAAAGTGTGGCCTTTCCTCGATCCGTACGAAGTGATTTTTCCGAAGGGAGACTGGTTCAACTACTGGACTGGAGAAAAACTGGCTGGAGGGCAGACCATCAAAGTTGATCCTCCACTCGACACTCTTCCGGTATACGTTCGCGCGGGCACGATCATCCCTCAACAGCCTGTCGTCCAGAACATCGACGAGACGCCAAGAGGTTCTCTCGAACTGAAGGTCTATCCCGGCCCCAACTGCGCCGGCAACCTCTACGTGGACGACGGAAACACATTCGCTTATCAGAAAGGCGAGTTCCTTCGCGCTCATTTCACCTGCACGGCGGATGCAAGTCAGGTCAGCGTGCAAATCGCGGCACCCGAAGGCACCTATCACCCGTGGTTCAAGGACATGAGCCTGACTATCTATGGGGCGGGCCAGGTCCGCGACGTGCAAGTGGACGGCAAGCCCATCAAAGGCTGGAGAACGGAAAAGAACACGATTGTCGTTCCGGGCGTGCCCTGGACGACGGCAGTGCAAGAAGTGAAAATCCAGTACGCCAGCCGCTGATGCCCACGACTGATCGACTGCTTTCCGCTCTGGAAGACAGCAGCTACCGCTTTGGCCGAAACGAAGCGGCACGCATCGGCAAACTGCTCGACCGTGTGCCTGTCGCACACTTCGATACGACAGCTTCCCTCATTCGTCTACACGAGGTCCTGCTGGTACTGCGCGCCTTCCCTGCCAGCGGCGCCGTGCTCCGGAAAACCACGCAGATTCTCGACACCTTCCATAAAAGAGTTCAGCGTTTGCGCGACATAGGTGCCGACCTGGATGATCTCGATCCGCTCGAGGTGTCCGGCATCGCCGGAACGGTCATGCAGGATGCGCTGGGCTTCGATCTCGCACGCTGGCTCGTGCAGCGCATGCCGGGCAAAGTGGAGACTGCCTGGGACGATTTCGACAATGAACGCGCGATGGGCGCCGTGTTGCCACATTTCCTGCCCCTCTTAAACGAAGACGCGACCGTCGAAGCCGATACGCCGTGGAGCAAGTGGCTCGAGAGCGCACAAGGAAACAAGAAGTCCGATCCGGCCTGGCTGATCCAGCAATTCTCCAAGCTTCCCTGCTCGCCCGTTGAGAAAGCTCGCCTCTACGAATCGTTGCAGATGCCGATCCGCTGGCGCCTTGAAAATTCCCGAGTGTCGCGTACGCGCAACTCACAGGCCGTGCAAAATGTCTTCTACCATGATTCGCCGTTGCTCACTCGTAAGGATGTCTCCCTTGTCGACGAGCTAAGCCGAAAGCCGCCAACCCTCACTCCCTTATCGCGAGCGCAGGGAATATCTATCATCGATTTGATTCGCGAGGTCATGCTCGTCCGCTACCGTGAGCTGTACGGGACGACGCTGGGCGATCCAGCAACCGTTGTGCGCGCCAACGTTGGCCGCGGCATCTCGATCTATCTCTGGGGACTTCCGCCGGACCGTCGCCTGCCGCTGCGCGCCTACATCGCCGGACTCACGCTGAAGAACGGCGTTCCCATCAATTACATCGAAGCGATCGGACTCTTTGAGTGGATGGAAATCGGCTTCAACACGTTCTACACATTCCGCGGCGGCGAGGTGGCCTGGATCTTCGCTCAGGTTCTGCGCTGCCTCTGCCATCACATGGGAACCACTTGCATCTCGATGTATCCCTATCAACTCGGGTACCACAACGACGAAGCGATTGAGTCGGGCGCGTTCTGGTTCTATCGCAAGCTGGGCTTCCGTCCCGGACGCCCAGACCTCCTCCGCCTGGTCGAGCGGGACGAGAAACGGATCGCGCACGACTCCGAATACCGTACGCCCGCACGCACGCTGAAGAGAATTGCGGAGGGGCATGCCTTCTACGAGTTGCCGGGCGGCGAAGTCGGTCGATGGGATCGATTTTCAACGCGCAATATCGGCCTGCGAGTCAATCACAAAATGGCGGTTCAACACGATGGAGATGCCGAGCGCTTCAAGACTGCGGCCACCCGAAGCCTCGCTCATCTTCTGCGGACGAAAGTGCCAGAGAAATCGAATCGTACGTATTCTCCCTTTTGTGACTTTGCGCTGGTCGCTTCATTGATTCCCGACCTGGCCAAGTGGAACGAATCGGAAAAGGACGCTCTTCGCCGGATCATCGCAGCGAAATCCGCGCCGAACGAGATGCGTTACCTTCATCTTCTACAGAAGCATGACCGATTACGAGAGGCGATCCTGAAATTGGGCTCACCGCCGGGTTAGTCCCAGCTCGCAGCCACCGTTGTCTGCATTTTGCGCGCGGCACGCCGACCTTCACTTCGGCATATCCGGACAAACAAATTCGCCTTCCACCGCCGTAAGACTCAATTCCTCTGTGGTGTTCCCTCGCGCAAGCTGTCGCTGGAGTCGCAGGCTCGTATTCGTCAGTTCCTCTATTCTTGCCGTGAACGCCAGCTGGCGATCTTCCATCACACGCAGCTCGCGAGGCGCATCCTTTTCAAGCGACCACGTGGCGATGCGGTACGTTTCTACGCATGATGTTTCCAGCAGCATGCCACTCGGGAGAAAAATGTAGATGCTCCCTGAAGGCGGCGGCGTAGGAGCCTTCGTCACCCTCCAGATCCGGCTGAACAGGGGATTAATGTCCGATGCCTGGGCCTCGGTGTTCGCCGTGGCTTGCCCAGTTTCACTGTTTTTAGTGGGAGCTGGCGACCTGGTACAACCTGTCAGCACCAGGATCCCGATCAAAATTGCCATCCCAAGAAACTTGGCACTGCGCATAATTTTCTCCCCGCCGCGTCTTTATTCGAGTTCGCGGCCTGAATTCTATGAGTTACCGTTCAGCCCTCATCCATTCCAACAGCCCTCGCACGCGCTGTGCAATCATCCCCATACAATATTTTCGTGGTCTCTGCGTCTACACGTACAGAGATGGACGAAGCCCTCAGAAACGGGCGAGTGCCGCAGACCGATGTTTCTGTTGCGGAAGCAGTAAAGCGGAATTATTCGACCTTGCGAGCCTTCATCCGCAAGCGGGTCGCCGACCAGAGCGATGCCGAGGACATCCTGCAGGAAGTCTTCTACGAGCTCGTGGAAGCCTACCGCATGGTGAAGCCGGTTGAACAAGTCACCGCATGGCTGTTTCGTGTCGCCCGAAACCGCATTACCGACCGGTTTCGTCGCAGGCAGCGGGAAGCTCTTGTGACCGAGCCTGCGAAGTTCAACGAGGAAGGCGAAGAACTGCTGCTGGACGAACTGCTTCCCTCGCCCGACTCAGGTCCAGATGCGGTGTATGCGCGCAACCTGCTGTTGGAAGCCTTGGATGAGGCGCTCGATGAATTGCCGGAAGAACAACGCGACGTATTCGTCGCCCACGAACTGATGGGCTACAGCTTCAAGGAACTGGCCGAACGCACAGGCACCAGCGTGAATACGCTGCTCTCGCGGAAACACTATGCGGTGCTTTACCTGCGCGACCGGCTTCAGTCCGTCTACGACGACTTTACGCGCCAATGAGGTTTCACTATGAGAAGACACTGGTTTTTAAGAGGAATCAAATTTGTGTTGTTCGCTATGCTGTTCGTGGCGATCTCGGGCCTGGTGGTGATGCGCCTCTGGAACTGGCTGACGCCGCCTCTGTTCGGTTGGCATGTCATAACGTTCTGGCAGGCCGTCGGCCTGCTGATCCTCAGCAAGCTTCTGCTCGGCGGATTTCGCGGTCGCCCTGGGTGGAACCCATACTGGCGCCGCCGCATGATGGAGCGGTGGGAGCGGATGACACCCGAAGAGCGTGAAAAATTCCGGCAGGGTATGCGGGGACGCTGCGGCTCTTTTGTTACGCCAAAAACAGAATCGACGGCAGAAACGCGCGCCTAAATCTAACAACAAAAAGGAAGTAATTTTTCGCTTGAATTCGCTTTTTATTCGCCTAATATAATTGCCTTCAACGACGCGGTTGCTAAGGAGATAGCCGAATGTTAAACGTTGCGGTGGAAGACCTGGGGCAAGTGGTCACCCTACATTGCAAAGGTTCGATTGTACGCGGAGAAGAAACCCGCGTCTTGTGCGCAGCCGTCGGATATCACGGGCGCGTCGTAATCCTCGATCTCCGTGATGTACACATTATGGACGCGGCCGGTATTGGAGCTCTCATCGCTCTACAAACGGCGGGAGTATACCTCAAGCTCGAAAATCCTACCCCTGCCGTGCGCGAGCTCTTACATGTGACGGGCATGGACTCAGTTTTCGAAATAATCGAGGCGGATGTCGAGTCCAAATCCAATGCATCCATCTGGCCGGCGTTTCCGATCAACTCGGCCGCCTAGCACTGAGGATTGCAAATCTGGATTACGGTGGTGCCCTTGTGAAGGCCTCGCACCTCATCTATCGCTTAGATGGACGAAATGACCTTCAACATCTCACGATCGTGGCCCGTACTCGTGCTCGAAGACGACGAAGGGCGGATCAACTGGTTCCGGCAGCGCTTGCACAATGTCAAGTTCGCCAAGACCAGTGCCACCGCCCTGGAGCTTCTGTCTACTCATTCATTCAAGGTGGCCTTTCTCGACCACGACCCGCATTAGATGGACGTAGGCTTTCCCGATCGCCAGCACGGCAACGGCAAGGAAGTCACCCGCTACATGGCCAGCCATCAATTCGCAGGCCTCACCGTGATCCATTCTAAGAGCGATCAGGCTGAGGTAATGGCGAAGATTCTGCCCACCGCGAAGATCTGCCCATTCGGTGAATTTGAGATCATCGAGTGCGCCGACTAGTCGCGAGTCACTAACAAATGCTCCACGGCCAATGGGTAGTTCGATATGACAGCGGACTCTCGGATCATCGCGTTCTACCGGGCAGAGGCGCCCGACCATCGTGGCCGTTACCTCCGAGAGATTCATTCGTGGCCGGACGATCAATTGGAAGCGGTTCACGATTACATCCAATGGCTGTTCCCTCTATCGGAACCGAGCGCCTTTAACGTCTCCGCACCCGTCCTCAGTCCGGCACACATGGATCACTTCCGAAGTGACCCTCAATTGCAAAGAAACCTGCGAGCCTCCTTCTGTCGCATGCTGGAATTCTTCGGATTCGAAATGAGTCTGTCCGGTCCTGTCGAAGTGAAACGGCGTCGTGATTTTTCAGCGAAGTCGGGGCGGTGGCTGACGGAAGGCAATCACAACCATTTGCGGATCACACGAGTTCTCAAGTCTTTGAGTATTCTCGGCTTGCTGTTAGAGGCGAAAGCCTTTCTTGCTTGCCTAAGTGAAATTTACGAAGAAGAATGTTTCAAACCTGATTCAGCGATCAGCACTGAGACAATGCTGTACTGGACGAGAGCTGTATCCGATTAGCAGGCCATGCCGAACCTTCGACTTACGGTCCACTCCACTCCGAAGTCGTCTGTGGATTCAAGCCAAACGAGAGAAATGGTGAGCGCGGAAGGACTCGAACCTTCGACCCATGCCTTAAAAGGGCATTGCTCTACCAACTGAGCTACGCGCCCTCACCAGTGTTTTCTTTAGTTTACCATTGCTGCCTTCTGCAGCGTGGGAACGGATGGGAACAGTTCACGATTTTCGACTGCGCTGCCCGTTTGTCGGTGCCCAAAGCTTGAGCAAGGGTATGCATGATGTTCCTCAAGTTCGCCTTCGTACCGTTAGCAAGTGAGAGGGAGCCAAGCCAGTCCTCGACAGCTACTGGACGAACGCTAGGCGTCTGCGATTTTGGAACCGGCTTCGTCGTACTCCCACGCCTGTGAAGGTTCATTCTCGGGCGCCGGTCGGATCTGGGGATCCTGCATGATCACGCGCGCGCAGGTGTTCCATCGCAGAATGGCATCGTCGTTTCTGGGTATCGCAGAAATCATGGCTTTCTCATAACGATCCATCGCTTCCCGCAGCGCGTGATATGCGGATGCGCCGGCTCCAGCGCCGCCGTGGCGGATACGCGCGTTCCCCAGACGCTCCCAGATGATGCCCTCGTAGTAAGCCCGCTCGTAGTCGCCCTCAATTTGTGCGAGAACCTCCTGGGCGGCTTTCGCATCCATGTGCGACGGGAATTGGTCGGTTCGTGCGAGAAGAAGCGAAATCAGCGCCTGTTGATGGTCGGGCACGATCGCCAGAATATCGAGGCAAATGCTCTCCGCGAGGCTGGGTTCATTCAACAGTCTGTAGCGCTCCACCTTCGCTAGCGCTTCGGGAATACTCTGCTCGGAAATGGATTTCAGTTCGAAATGCATAAACATCTCCTATCTTGTCGAATTGCTGAATATCCGGAACAGTTTCGACAGCGGATCGAAGAATTGATCCACAACGCGCTCCTTGAGCGGGATGATCGCGTTGTCGGTGATCGTGATGTTTTCAGGACAAACCTTGGTACAGCACTTGGTGATATTGCAGAGACCTATACCGAATTTCTTTCTCATATCTTCAACGCGATCGCCTACGTCCAACGGATGCATCTCGAGCGCGGCCGCATACACCAGAAATCGCGGGCCGATGAATTGTTCGTGCATCTGATGATCGCGCAAGACGTGGCATACATCCTGACAGAGGTAGCATTCGATGCACTTGCGAAACTCCTGCACCCGCTCGACGTCCTCCTGGGCAATGCGCCAAGTCCCATCTGGCGCGTCGGGCTGCCGCGGCTGGAACTTCGGGATGCGCTTTTTTACGACGTAATTCCACGATAGGTCCGTGACCAGGTCCTTCATATGCGGAAATGCCTTCATGGGTTCGACGGTTACGGGCTTATCCAGCGGGAGAGTGTTCAGCCGCGTCATGCACAGCAATTTCGGTATGCCATTGATTTCGGCCGAGCACGAGCCGCATTTCCCCGCCTTACAGTTCCATCGAACCGCGAGATCGCCGGCCTTTTCCGCCTGTATTTGATGCACGGCATCGAGGACCACCATGCCCCCGGAGACTTCGGCAGTGTAGTCCTGGAATTTCCCCAGGCCTTTTTCCCCGCGCCAGATTCGAAACGTGGCCGACGCCATTACTTCATCTCCTGGATGATTTGCTGCAGATCCTCTCGCGTTGGGGGAATTCGCTCGCGCGTGAGCTGCATTTCTCCACCGGCGCCCTTTCGCGCCACGATGTTGAAGCCGTCGTACTGCTTGTCCTTGGCGGGAAAATCATCGCGGAAGTGTGCCCCACGGCTCTCTTTTCGCTCCAGCGCCGCCAGGGTAACAATTTCCGATACGGTCAGCAGGCTGTGCAAGTCAAGCGCCGTGTGCCAGCCCGCATTGTATTCCCGATTTCCATCCACGCTGACCCGGTCGCTGGCAGCTTTCAACTCTCGAATGCGCTCGAGTGCCTGCAACATCTCCTGTTCCTGACGTACGATCCCCACCAGTTCCTGCATCAGGTCCTGCAACCTATGTTGCACAGCGTATGGATTGTCGGAACCCTTGCGCTCGAAGGGCTGCAACGCCCATTTTTCCGCTGACCCGAGTTCATCCATATTGACCGCGCCCAGTGAGTTCTCTTTTGCATAGGCTGCGGCATACTCTCCAGCGCGCTTGCCGAAGACTAATAAGTCGGAAAGTGAATTCCCGCCGAGCCGGTTGGCGCCATGCAGGCCTGCCGTACACTCTCCCGCCGCAAACAGGCCAGCCACGTCAGACATTTGGGAATCAGCGTCCACCTTGACGCCTCCCATCATATAGTGGGTTGTGGGACCAACTTCCATCGGCTCCTGGGTAATGTCGATGTCGGCAAGCTGCTTGAACTGGTGATACATGCTGGGCAGCTTCTTCTTTATATGCTCCGCCGCGTTCGGAATTCTCTCCTTGATCCAGGCAATGTCCAGGAACACCCCGCCGTGAGGGCTGCCTCGCCCATCTCGCACCTCCCGCCGGATACAGCGGGCCACGTGATCGCGGGTCAGCAGCTCGGGCGGGCGCTTCGCGTTCTTATCTCCCTGCGTGTACCGCCAGCCTTCTTCTTCGGTATCGGCGGTCGAGTTGGCGTACAGTGGCGGAATATCTTTGAACATGAATCTCTCGCCATTCCGATTGCGGAGCACCCCTCCCTCGCCGCGCACTCCCTCCGTGACCAGAATGCCGCGCACGCTTGGGGGCCAAATCATTCCCGTAGGATGGAACTGCACAAATTCCATGTCCATCAGTGCCGCACCGGCATGGTAGGCGAGCGAGTGGCCGTCGCCCGTATATTCCCAACTGTTGCTGGTGATCTTGTAAGCCCTTCCAATTCCTCCCGTCGCCAGCACCACGGCTTTGGCGCGGAAGACGTGAAATCGGCCGCGCTCGCGATCATATGCAAACGCGCCTGCGATGCGACCGCCGTCCTTCAGCAGCGTGACTACCGTGTATTCCATGAATACGTCGAGACCCAGATGGATTCCATGGTCTTGAAGGGTGCGGATCATCTCCAGACCGGTGCGGTCGCCCACATGCGCGAGCCGAGGATACCGATGGCCGCCGAAATTCCGCTGCAGAATTCGACCATCGCTGGTGCGATCAAAAAGCGCGCCCCAGGCCTCCAGTTCACGCACGCGCGCTGGAGCCTCCTTGGCATGCAGCTCCGCCATTCGCCAGTCATTCAGGTACTGACCGCCGCGCATGGTGTCGGCAAAGTGAACACGCCAGCTGTCCCGGTCGTCCACATTGCCCATTGCCGCGGCTACGCCACCCTCGGCCATGACGGTGTGTGCTTTGCCGAGAAGAGATTTCGTAATGACCGCGGCCTTCACACCGGCGGCCGAGACCTCGATGGCAGCCCGCAGACCGGCTCCCCCGGCTCCAATGATCAGAACGTCATGCTCATGCGTGATGTACTCGCTCACTAGACGATCCTCCAATCCGTCCAGATACCCATCGAGCACATCCGCACATACAAATCAGAAAACGCTACCGAGAAGAGACTGCACCACGCAAACAGCATGTGGCGTCGGTTCATGCAACTCACGCAATCGTAAACTCGCTTGCGGACCGGCGCCCCTGCCAACCGATCGCGAAAACCGCCGACCAGATGACGCAAGGAGTGGCATCCGAAAGTGTAGGAGCTCAGCAGCAGCAGGTTCGTCAACAACACGAGAGTGCCGACGCCGATGCCAAACCGGCCGTCGAACCAGAGCGCGTCCCACACGTCCCGCCCCAGAATTACGAGAAACACCAGGGCTAGATAAAGAAAATACCGGTGGAGGTTTTGCAGGATTAAAGGGAACGATCGTTCCCCGAGATATGTCTTCCGCGGCTCGCCCACGGTGCAGGAAGGCGGATCGGCCCAAAAAGCCTTGTAATACGCCCCCCGATAGTAGTAGCACGTCACTCGAAAGCCGCCCGGCGCCCACAGAATGAGCAGCGCGCCTGTAACCCAGGCAGGCATCCAGCTTGGGTTTGAACCGAGCAAACCCTCATGGGCGGGGCCGAACAATTCGGGCGAATAAAACGGCGAGAGATATGGGCCGAACCTGAAATGCTGGCCCTGCAGAGCCGCCCACGTGGAGTAAATGATGAATGCCGACAAACCAAGAAACACAACGATCGGTTGTACCCACCAATTGTCGGCTCGCTGCGTCTGCCCGAAACTCCCACGCGATAATGGGACGTCAATCTGAGACATCGAGCCTCCTGACGCGTTCGTGCTGCGCCATCAAGCGCTAGCCTGATTGCGACTGAGTACGAGCGGTAGCCATGATACAGGCAAATTCATTGTCATTGTTTTAGGAAATGATGCCTCAAGTCAACGGTGGAGCAACAATGGACCCGAGCAAGGACGCCGCACGCTATCGAATCGGTACGAGCGCGCTATGGTACAGTTTTCGTGATCTCCAGTTTGAAGAATGGCCGTCGCGCCGGACGGAGCAATGAGTACAGGACGTGAAATTCCCAGCTACGACTATGTGAACCGTCCCTACGAGCGCGTCCGCGATGCGTTGAGGCAGAACGCACTCACAGTCTTCCAGTCCGCTACGAAGGCGGCCGCTTCCCGGGCGCAATCGATCGCCGCTGGCACGTTGACTTTGGCGGTATTGGGGTGAAGACCGACATCAGTATTTCTGTAAAGAAGATTGAGGAAAAGATTGTCGATGCCACCTCAACTCCCACCACGCGGTTGCTGCTGGAATGGGAGGCCGCGACCGTGCCGGGATTGTTTCCGCTCATGAAGGGCGAGCTTTCCGTGTACCCGCTGACCTCGACCGAAACGCAATTGGATTTCTCCGGGTTTTATGAACCACCCTTCGGCGCCGTGGGAAGAACCATGAACGCGATCGTCGGCCACCGCATCGCAGAGGTGTCGGTGCATCGCTTCGTCAGCGACGTGGCTGGATATCTCCGGCAGGCTCTTGCTTAAATGTGCATATCCGCGGGCATGTGGATGAAATTGGGGCGAGTACTGGACTGGCGGACATCCCCGATCAGAGACAGGTGGTTCGGTGGATTCCGCTTAGACGACCTCTTTACTTTATTAAGGGTTGGTAGTCGCTGTTGAGAAGCTGCTCGGCTTGATTAAAGTCGAACCGTTTTCAACAGTTACTTCCGAGTAGCCGGTCATCCACCCCCAATCAACGGAAAATCCGAACTGTCAGAAATTCTCTATCTGCCATACGTTGTTGTAGGCGCTTTTTTCGGCTATGACCAGCGATCTCCCGTCCGGTGACGGGATCGCGCCCAATATTTCCGCCGTGGTGGCACGAAGCAGGACTGAGGCTTTGCCATCGAGCGTGACCCTTAGCAGCACACTCTCTCCTTCGGGAGTCCTTCCAGCAACGATGAGGCTCCTTCCATCCGCGGCCCACACGATGCTGCCCAATTCGTTTCGACCGGTTACGCGTACATCACGTGTTTTGCCGGTAAGAGCGGATCGGAAGCGGATCGTTTCCCTAGGGCTGGGGCAAACCATGGCACGTTGCGAACCATCGGGAGACAAGCTCCAATTGCATAGGGGATCGACTTGCGGCGGGACTGAACTCTTGCCGTTCCTCACGTCAAACCGGAACGTTTCCATGGAATCGCCCTTTGCCACGCTGTACAGGCAAAAATTCAATGGCAGGGTCGCACACTGCACGTTCAAGATACCGACGTCTTTCAGGACCAGGCGAGGAGCTCCGCCGCCTACCGGCATGGCGAAAAGAGAGGACGGCGTTTCTAGGGTGGCGGACTTGGGAGTCGAAATATATAGGATCTCGGAACCGTCGGGGGTCACTCTGGGTTGTTTGAGCTGCTCCGCGCTGGTCGTGAGGCGTTCGGCCAGGGGCTGATCGGTGAATTGTCTGAATATCGCTGAAATGCCGTTTCGATCGGAATTAAACAGGACTGCCTTGCCGTCGGGCGTCCAGGCAAACGGGTTGTTTTCATTCTCATCGAGGGTCAGCCTGCGGTGCTTCAGCAATTGCGTGCCGTCTGGCGCCAGACCGGCAAGGTACGCGCTAGACTGAATTCTCTCTAAGAAACGTCAGTACCTTACCATCGTGGCTCGCACTCAGTTGCCAAATCCAACCCACCCCTCGGGTTACGCGTTTCGGGGGCTCAGCAGGTTTTCCAGATGGTGGGAACGGTACCGTCCAGATACTGGCGCCATGGTGATCAATATCATCCCCAATGACATAAACCAGGCGGCCATCCGGCAGCCAGTGCAGCGAAGGGCCTAAACGATTGTCAGAAAAGAAGGTTTGGGCACTTCCATTCCGCCACTCATTGATCTCCACGGCACCCACACGCGCGTTGTACGCCTCAGTGGCTCTGATGTAGGCGATACGATTGCCATCCGGAGACCACCTCGGCTGTCCTACCCAAGAAGACTTGTCGCTCGCAACCTTAACTGGATCGGTTCCCTCTGAACGCATGACCCACTCTTCTTGACCATAGCCATGGCTCTGGAAGGCGATGTGCGCTCCATCCGGAGACACTGAGCCTCCCGCACCGTTATTTGTAAGCTGACGGGGCGTGCCCCCGAAGACCGAAACGCTCCACAAACTCAGTTTTCCAGGCTGTTCCTGTTGAGAGACAAGTAAATGAGCGCCGTCCGGAAACCAGTCATTTACATCTGCCGAGAAATTTTGTGGCAGGGTCACACGGTGAGTTTCTCCCGTGCGAATCTCCTTCACGTAGAGGCCGGTATTGTCTGAATAAGCGAGGAACTTGCCGTCCGGAGAGACTGCCGCGGACTTCACGCCGTTCTCCGATGAATTCGCAGTCAGTTTGTGTTCAACGACCTCTGAGGTTCGCGACGGATGGCGCCACAGAGCCCACACTAGAATGGCGATGGCAGCCATTGAGAGGAAGGCGATTGTCATCCAGGGACGCAACAATGATGGTTTGCTTAGCTCCGGGGCGACGACGACTCCGACTTCGCTTGCAGCACCATTAACCGGTGCAATGAAGCGATACCCTCGTCGAGGAACTGTTTCAACGAAGATGGGCGTTTCCGCGGATTCGCCGAAAGCGTCCCGCAACCTCTTGATGGCCGCATTTAGGCTGTGATCGAAGTCGACGAAGGTGTCCGCCGGCCAGAGCTTGCTACGCAATTCTTCCCGGGTAACCAGTTCTCCCGGTCGTTCAAGCAGCGCTGCCAACACTTGAAAGGGCTGTTCTTGGAGCTTTACCTTTTGTCCCCGCTGGCGCAGTTCCCCGGTGTGGAGATTCACCTCGAACGTACTGAAACGGATAATTCGGGATGAGGGATCGGCTAGCACGAACGCCCACGCGCCCGAAGTTTAACACTGTTCGCGTCTGGTTCGAACACACGGTCTTCTATATGAGATCTGCGAAGAATGAGTCTTGGATTCTTGTATTCCTTCTCAATGAGCAAGCGCGACCGTCTGCAGGTCAGAAATTCAGCCTCAGTGAAAACATGATCTGCCGTTGCAAGGCGGCGCCATTAAATGCTGTATTGATAATGATCCCACCGACCGGACAATCTACGCACGGTATCGGATTATCGAGATTTACGTTGTTGAAGAGGTTGAAGATGTCGGCACGAAATTGCAGGGCGACACTCTCCTGCAGCGGGATGCTCTTTGCCACAGAGACGTCGCTCTGGAAGAAACCAGGCCCGCGGATGGAATTCCTTGCGGCGCTTCCAAAAGTGCCAACGGCAGGTCGCTGCCATGGCCCAATCGTGTCTCCGGGTATGCCATTAGGTTGAAGAGGCAAGCCCCCTGTGGTCGTAAAGTAGCCATTCCGACTTCCTGTGACGTGAACGGATCCGACAAGATTCGGCCGACAGGGACCTGTGTCTCGATCGGCGCCACAGTTTGCGTATGACGGTGAAAAAGCCAAGCCGCTCTCCCAGGTCATGGTCCCACTTAGAGACCAACCCCCGACAATGCGGTTGGCGATTCCGCCGACGCCTCCGAGAAGAGCCTTACCCTTTCCGACGGGCAGCTCCACCAGATTGCTCAAGACAAAAACATGCTTGCGATCCGTGCTGGAAACCCCGTAGTTAAGCTTTGGATCGATCGCGTAGTAATCGGCGTCGTAACCCATAGCCTTGGACCAGGTGTAGTGAGCGAGAAGCTGATATCCCCTGTTGAAGCGCTTCTCCGCCACCACTTGTAGCGAGTGGTAGCTGTCCGAAGCGTCATTGCCAAAATATTGGAGTGGCTGCGTCCATCCGAATTTCTTGAAGAAAGGTTTTCGCTGGTTGGAATCGAGGCTTCCGAATCCAACGATAGTTGCCTGATTGGGGTCATACTGGGGTGAATCACCCGTGAAAACGTGGGTGCCTTTGTTAGCGACGTAGCCAACTGATAGCGATAGCGTTGGCGTGATCTCCTGCTGGATGGTCAGGTTCCAAGCGTCAAGTGTAGGAAGACGCATCCTGCGCGGCAACACAAAGGCGCCTACCTGGTCAGGAAGCAGGAATTGCCCCGAATCCGGGACCTTAGGAAAAGTGGCTACGGGCGGTCCTTGGGAGAGATCGAATACGCTCGCGGTATTCGACGAGGGATGGATCTGCTGGGCTACCAGTACCGGCAGATTCTGTGTGGCAGTATGCCCAAAGTTCGAACCAAATACTCCGAGGTCGAAGGTGCGGCCGTAACCCAATCGGACCACTGTCTTGGACGTTGCCTGGTAAGCAATTCCCAGGCGTGGGGCAAGGTTGGTGAAATTATGCTGTACGTTTCCTTGCAGGTTGATGTTGCCTAAACCGGCCACGTTGACCAGTCCAGTGTTGAGGTCCACCCATCCTCCGGCGCGCTTCCTCGTCACTGATTGCGGAAAAAAATATCCCACCGCAGTCCATAATTAAGAACCAGTTTGCGGTTAACCCGATAAGTGTCCTGGCCATAGAAGAACCATCGATTCTGACGTTCTTCCGCGTCGTCAATGCTGCTGACAAAACGGCTGAATGCGCTTACCCCACCAAGCAGGAACGTGGCTAAACCCGAACCGCCACCTGTCGGCCCCTGGGTTCCTGAATTGAAAAAGGCGAAACTGCCCGTGCGTGAGTCGGTGCTGGCCACGCGAAGGTTCTGCGCATAACGAAAATCCGCTCCCCACTTGAAGATATGGTTCCCCGCCGTCCTCGTCCAGTTGCCGACCCATTGAAACTGCTGCTCGTTTTCCAGCAGTGGGCAGCCGCAAAGATGGCCGAAAAAGAACTGGTCCCCTTGCTGTCCGTCAACAAAAACGAACGGCATGCCGGAGGTAAGGAGGTCGCCCAAGTTCACACCAGGGATCCCCGCATCCTTTGCGGGCGTTGTTCCCAAGTCATTTGGTAAGACGTTCACGTGGTAGCGAAAGAAACCAAACCGGAAGTCGATCAATAGGTCGGGTCTGAGTACGTAGTTGGCGCCCACGGCGATGCTCTGATTCCGAGCCAGGGACCGACCTGCGAAGTTGTCGGGAGACAAGCCGGGTCCGCCTGCAACGGCCCCAAATGCCCCCAAAGCATGCTGCCGGAAGTCGGCAAAGCTATAGCGACCAAAGAGGTTCAGTTTTTCCGACGCATTGTGATCAACGCGAATATTGAAATCATCGTCATTGAACAGATCGGTTCCGGATGTGATGAAGTTCTGCGTAAGTCCTGCTCCGGCGACGTTCGGTCCCGGCAACAAGGTCAAGAGGTTAACGGCCTGGGAGGAAACGCGGTCCCGCGGAATCTGATTATTCGTGAACTGGGCGCCGGTGGATGGGTTAAAAATGGGCTGTGCGTACTCGCTAAAATCGCAAAACGGAACCGTTGGATCAAGACAAGTGGAACGAACCAGATCGGTCGGCACGTTCAGGCGTGCGGACGCTCCGTTGGAGCGCCTTGTTCCCTGATAGTCCCCGAAGAAGAACAGGTGGTTCTTGATCAGCGGACCGCCCAGCGAGCCGCCGAACTGGTTCCACTTGGTAGCCGGCAAAGGTTGATCGGGTGGCTGGGTAAAAGGGTTCCGAGCCTGACCCCAGCCGGTGCGCCGGAACTCGAAGGCGCTGCCATGTAAGTCATTGGTGCCTGATTTGGTCTGGACGGTGACCACACCGGCCAGCGCCTGCCCAAATTCTGCGTCGTAGTTCTGCGTTGTTATTTTCGTCTGAGTAACAGACTCCAGGGTAGGGTTGATCACGATGATTCCCAGGACGGGATCACGATTGTCCGTACCGTCCAACTGATACGACGTGCCACCAAAATGCTGGCCGTTTACCATGATCTGGATTCCGCCCTGCGGATTTTCGGCCGAGGAGTGCTGCCACCCGAGCTGCGACGTGCCTGGGGTGAGGAGTTCCAGGCTGGTGAAGTTTCGATTAAGTAGGGGCAGACTTTCGACTTCTCGTTCGTCGAATGTGTTGGCGACGTCAGAGCGGTCAGTCTTCATCAGGGGTATATCTTCCGCCGATACCGTTAGCGTTTCTTCGGTTCCGCCAATCTGAAGTCTTACATCGAGCCGGGCTGCCTGGTCGGCATAGACGGGAATGTTGGTAGATTCGACGACTTTGAATCCAGGAGCTTCCAAGCGAACGTTATAGTGATCCGGAATCAGGTGAGTCACGTTGTAGTTGCCGGCTTCGTTGCTGGTCGCTTCAAATTTGGTGTTCTTTTGAACAGAGGTCACTGTCAGCTCGGCGCCAACCACCGCAGCACCGGATTGATCTGTGATTGTGCCGAAGATGCTTCCGTATACGGCTTGAGCCTGTGAGGGTGCAGGCACAAGGACGCACCAGCAGAGGCTCAACCAGGCAATGGCTGGCCCGATGACTGAGGTCGGATCAGAGCTAGATGGATGGACAGGCTCTTTTCCCGCCTCCGTGCAAGCGCAGGGTTCGTGCCAACGGGAACGCAATGACATCGGGAGTGATCCCCAATCTGTTTCGAACAGTACCATTACGGCTGAGAATAAGCGATCTCCTCAGCTAACTGCCTCGGACTGTTAGGCGTAAATGCCGTGCTGTGTTTCTTCGTGAGAAGCTCTAGCGAGTTGCCAGCTACTCCCGGATACTCGGCAAACCGGAACTAATTCCGACAGCCCGGAAAGCGTACTCGAATCAGGTATAGGCGGTCATCCCTTCTCCGTAAGGCGCTCTCTAGCTCCTCGCCATCTCCGGCGCTTTGTGCAATCCGGGCGCTCGAAAGAGCAGCTTCATGGAGTCCCAGGGCTAGGTGTCTTCACCCTTCGCGCTTGCATCTTTGCTCCGTCAATCGTAGGGCGTAACATGCTCACACGAGTCGGTTCCCCTCATGGTTGGCAAAACGTTGTCGCATTACACAATTCAGGAGCAAATCGGAGCCGGCGGTATGGGAATCGTCTACCGGGCCCATGACGAACAACTGGATCGCGACGTTGCGATAAAGGTCCTTCCCCACGGAGCGCTCGCGGACGAAGCTGATCGAAAGCGCTTTCGCAAAGAAGCTCTGATCCTGGCCAAGGTGAATCACCCCAACATTGAGACAATATTTGAGTTTGGTAGCAAGGATGGCATGGACTTCCTGGTTACGGAACTCATACCTGGTGTGACGTTGGACGCCAAGTTATCGAGCGGTGCCGTGCCTGAGAAGCAAGCCCTAAAGCTGGGAATGCAACTGGCGGAAGGCCTTGACGCCGCGCACAGGCAGAGCATTGTGCACTGTGACTTAAAGCCAGGCAACCTGCGCATCACGCCCGACGGCCGTTTGAAAATTCTCGACTTCGGTCTGGCTAGGCTTTCTCCGCAGTTTACTGAAACAACGCTCACGGAAAGCCTTGCGGGCGCCAAAAGCTTAGCGGGAACGCTCCCATACATGGCCCCGGAGCAACTGCGTGGCGAGAACGCTGATAGCCGATGTGATATCTGGGCCGCGGGCGCAGTACTGTATGAAACGATCACGGGCTCGCGTCCTTTTCCGGAGACTCAAAGCCCACGCCTGATTGACTCCATCCTCAACCATCCCGCTCCGCCGCCGAGCTCTGTCGGTTGTCACATCTCCCCTGGACTGCAAAACATCATTCTTAAGTGCCTGGAAAAGGACTGCGAAAACCGATATCAGTCCGCCCGCGAGCTAGTGGTGGACCTCCGACGCCTCACCATGGAGCTACCAGTAGTCCGTACTCCGAGTGTTCGGCGCTTATCTCGGCGCGGGGCGATCTCGATGGCGGCCATGGCTGGCCTGCTTCTCGTCCTGCTTGTGTGGGGCTTCGGTAAGTGGAGAGAGAGATCGATAGCGGGGGATACAACCCAGTTCCGATCGCTCGCCGTATTGCCACTTGAAAACCTTTCCCATGATCCGGACCAAGACTATTTGGCGGACGGGATGACCGAAGCTCTAATAACCGATCTAGGGTCGATCCGTGGACTACAGCGAGTTATCTCTCGCACTTCCGTCATGCGGTACAAAACAGAACGTAAGCCGCTGCGAGACATCGCTCGCCAGTTGAATGTGGACGCGATCATTGAGGGTTCAGTCTTGCGTTCCGGGGATAACGTGGCGGTCACAGCTCGACTGATTAATGCCGCCACAGACAGTGAGATTTGGTCCAAAGATTATAGGCGTCAGCTGCGGGATCTGCTGACTCTACAGCGCGAACTGGCGTTGACTATCGCGAATGAGATTGGAATTAAGCTGACGCTGCGAGAGCAACAGAGACTGACAAAGCAACAGACGGTTGACCCAGCGGCTAGCGAGGCGTATCTCAGGGCAAATTATTTGAACACGGGGACGTACGAGCAGCGCAAAAAGGCTCGTGAATACTTCGAGCAAGCTGTGCTGATAGCTCCAAACTACGCTCCCGCATACGCTGGCCTGGCGGACTCCTACTGGGGGACCCCCGACCAACCTGCTCAACAGGCGATGCACAAGGCGAAGGAGTATGCCCTCAAAGCTCTGTCCTTGGACGAAGGCCTCGCTTCAGCCCATACAGCTCTGGCCTCCGTTCGGTTCTATGGCGATTGGGATTGGCTCGGAGCGGACCAAGAGTATATGCGGGCGTTGGAAATGAACCCCAGCGATGCGGAAGCGCACCGCATGTACTCGGTGTTCCTCTCGGCAATGGCTCGATTCAAAGAAGCTCAGGTCGAGATCCAAGCAGCGCAGAGGTTGGATCCCCTGTCAGCGATGAACAACATTACGGCCGGTTGGACATATTACTGTGCTCGTGAATACGACCGTTCGGAGGAGCAGTGCCTGATTGCACTTGAACTAAACCCTAATTCCGATTCTGTTCACGCTTGTCTCGGTTACGGATATTTAGGGAGACAATCTTACAAGCGAGCGATCGAGGAGACTAACAAGGCGGTGTCGCTCTCTGGAGGAGATGCAGTCCGATCGGTTTGGCTTGGTCGGGCGTATGCTGAAGGGGGAGACAGAGCCGAAGCCCTGAAAGTGCTGAGACGGCTCCAGGACCAGTCGAGTCGGGTCTATGTCCCACCCTATTTCATGGCCACGCTACAGGTGGCACTTGGCGATAAGGAGCAGGCTTTCACTTGGCTCACAGAGGCCTATGCTGTACACGACCTTTATTTAGCATGGATCAAAGTCGATCCGGCGGTTGACCCGTTACGGACGGACCCACGGTTCCAGGCGCTATTGCGTCAAATGCATCTCTGACCAGACGCCGGCTGCACGAGCTTTTCCGCGTACCTAGTCGGCAGGGTCAATTCCTGAGTAGATCACACACCTTGCATTGCTCGCTGGCCAATGCGGTATCATGACGTACCACTGTGGGTCGCCGCTTGTCTGTTTCTGTTTTTCGGGTGACGGCCCAATGCAATCCGGCAGTTCGTTAACCGGTTTGCTGAAGACCTTGTACTTGTTGACGAATGCCTTGGGGTCTTTCTGAAACTCGCGATTGGCGTCATCAGTCAGTTGCAAGATCGCAAATTCAGGCCCTTTTGCGAGGGGCCTCGCCACCCTGGCCACGTTTACGCCCTCCGAGAGCTTCGACCATGATCCCGACTGCGAATCTGCCTCGCCCTCCGCATTCTGGTGCGAAAGAGCCACGCTCGCTACCAGGATCAACAGGACACAGGCAACGGTTGCCATTCCGATTATCGTTCGCTTCATACGTCCCCCCCGCAACGAGTGCGCTTGTACACCCAAGGAGAGGTAATGTCAAACGAAGTGGGCCGACGAGAAGCTCTATCAACGATCGCGGTTCAGAGGTATGTCGGGGACGAAATGCTCGACGCTTCCCGAATCGCTTGCTTTTTCACAAAAAAGGCGCATGATTTGGGGCACCAGTTCCTCCAATTCCGCATAAAGGAGGGCAAGGCGATGATTACCAGCCACTCGCCTCTGCGTTTTCCTGCCGCGTTTACTCACAACGCTGAAAAACAGAACTTAAGCAAAGCCGCAGACTTTGAGTCTATGGCGAAACTTCTGGAAGACTTCATCCCAAGATTTAAGAACGAGGACGAAAGACAGTTCTACAGAGAGGTCGTGGACGCCTATCGGACAGCAGCACGCGACCTTCTTCGCCAAGCATGGTCAGACGATAAAGGTCAAGACATCGCAGAATACGCGGTCATGCTGGCAGTGATCCTTGTACTTGTTGTCGGCACAATACGACTGGTTGGCTCCAACGCCAACACGGTTTTTTCGCAGGCGGCTAGTTCGATTCAGTAGCTTCTTCTTATCTTTCACTTTGCCTCGAACGACTCAACTCGTGCCTACGGGACCACTGGACGGAGTAAAGCTGGTTCGACAACCAGGAGAAGTGCGGGGCGAATGATAAGTAGTGGGTACAGAATTGATAAGATCCGCAGCTCTCAATCTCGCAGTCTGCGCGGGAACAAAGTGGGAACGGATGTGGGGTTTGAGTGCTCTGTACGTGTCTGAATCTTCCCGAATGCGTCCGCTAACTCTCTGACATTACGTGTGACTGTGTTTTAAGAGGGCATTGATCAAACTTCGCATTCAGATGCCCGCGTACCATGCATAGCCTGCTTCTGGAGAAGCGGAGCCAAGTCCCTTACCGAACTTTTTCATGCTGTCGGTCACTGTCAAGTGCGTAATGAATTTCACGCTCTTGTAGCCGAGCTGGCGGGGTAAGCGCATGCGAAGCGGTCCGCCGTTGCCCACTGGAAGCACATCGCCATTCATCCCGTAGGTGAGAAAGGTCTGCGGGTGCATGGCGTCGGCCATATCGATGCTTTCCCACCAGTCGGGCTCGATCGAGAAGTAGACAACATATCGGGCTTGGGGATGGGTCCCCACAAGATTCAAAACATGGGAGAGAGGCACGCCGATCCATTCGGCGATGTACGTCCAGCCCTCTTCGCACGACAGTTCTGTAATCTGACTGCGTGATGGGTAGCTCTTGAGTTGGTCCAGTGAAAATGATCCCGGCCGATCGACCAGGCCATCGACGGACAGACGCCAGTCTGCGAATCCTCCGGCCTGAAGGCGCTTGAACTCTTCTCCGAACGCCGCGATCTCGTTTGCCAGCGGACGCTCGGAGATCTGGCTTCGCGAGAATTCACGGGCGAACGAGTGCCTCGTCAGCAGGTGCTGTGAAGCATAGGTCAGCGTCTCGCCCAGACCGTAGATTCCGCCGTGATCGGGCGGGACCAATCCGTACTTGTGCGCGAGGCTTGCGGCTACCCCCAGGCCTGACATACCGGCCGCGGCCGCGAGTCCAGTCTTTATCAGTTTTCGGCGCGAGAGGTCAGTCATGTGCCCTCCGTATGAGTTGCGGTCTGTCCGGTGATCATGGCTCGCATGCGACTGTTGAATCCGGCGAGAGCCACCAGCCCGACGTGAACAAGCAGGAAGAGCGTAAGAGCCAGCGAGATCAAGAAGTGAAGCGTGCGCGCGGTTTGCCGCCCGCCCAACAGAGTGACCGTCGCCGGAAACGCGGAAACAAAAGCCGGCGACATCGCCAGGCCCGTCCAGATGACGAGCGGGAACAGAATGAAAATCACAAACAGATACGTGAGCCGCTGGAGCACATTGTACGACCAGGCTTGTTCCTCACTCGGCCGCCTGAAACGCAAGTGGCTCGCGATTACGGTCGAGAAGCTGCGCCATGAAAGGTCGCGTTTCGCGGGGAGCAAGCCATTCCGGAAATGTCCGCTCGCCAATCCCCAGATTACGTACAGGAAGCCGGTCAATACCACAATCCACGCAGATTGAAAGTGAAGTGCGCGGCTCCAGCCGTTCTGATCAGGCAGCACGTAGCCGTAGCCAGTCGGGACCAATCTCCTCGAGGAAGGAATTGGTATCTGGAACAACGGCGTGGTCAGCACGTTCCCGGTTTCGCCCCAATAGAAGCGGGGATGAGAGATGACAATTTCCATTCCGCTGACAAGCAGGGCAAAGAAGCACAGCGTAGTGATCCAGTGAGTCGCGCGGACGAGTGCGGAGTGCCGCTGCGTGGTCGTGGCGGGGGCAACCGAGACAGAACTTGGGAGACAGGCGGAACCGCTCACCGCGAAATGGTATCACGTGAAGTGATCGACGCGATCAACGGGCGAAAACACGTCGGTCCACATTTCGATCTGTCTCGGCGTGATGCATAACCGGTCCCCTTCTCACTTCGACCGTTACCGTCTTTTCGTAATCTGACCAAGTGTCCTCGGGTGAAACATCGCTTGCAGAAAAATGAATGAATTATTTTCGCTTTCTTCTACGCTTTCTTCCAGCGAACTTATTTTTGACATGCACTTCTGGGAATCTCGCATCGGTTACTCATTCGCATTCGTTGCGCGTACAAAATGTACTACTCGCACCTTGCTCACAAAGTTCCTCGAGACTAAGTTGCATGCACGCTTAGTAAGTGTGGTAGATGAATTCGTCGACCTGAGGTCTCTTGCTACGCTTGACATTCTTTGTCACGCAGCGATCGGCCACTCCCCCAAGGTCGCATCGTCTGTTTGATGGACGGGTTCGCGTCAACTCCCAACAATCGACCTAGTGAGACGGAGTGTCTCTCCGCCGATGGAGGAGTGTGCCATGAAGTACCACAGCTGGTTTGTCCGTTCTTTGTGCTCAATTCTCTTTATTGTCGCCCCGCAATTCGCACGCGCGCAAAGCGACGCCGCCCCCAATCCCAATTGCTCGTTGATCGTTCCCAACAACCCACTCTCCGCGGAGGGCCTCGCCACTCCTTATCAACTCGTCGCTACTGATCCCACTGCCGGAGATTGCCACGAGACCAATACGGATCAGTCGGCTTTCGTGGAAGCTGCGATTCTTGACCCGGTGACCGGGCAGATCTCCATTTACAGCCCGCTCGTCGTCGACCAGTTCGCGACACCGGGGGTTCCTCCTGTCATCCCCACCCTTCCTGCCAACGCGATTGTTGCACTGTGGTTCGGATACAACGGCGACACGCTGACGCTGCAGGCTGCCGATGGTGTGTTGTCGGCCGCGTCCTGCGTGAACGGCGCCAACGGAGCGAACTTCGGCCAGTTTGCCTACTGCAACGCACCGGCTTTCTTCAAGGCAGCGCATCGAGCGATTCGCCGCGGCCAGCTCTCGATTCCTCCGCTCGGCATAGCAGCAGACGGTCGCCCCTGCCCTTCGGTGCGCGACTTCTATGCCGTAGACCAGGATCAGAGCGACAACCTTCCCACCAGTTATCTGATAACCAGCGACTGGTATGGCGCAGAAGACACAAGCGAATATGACCCGCTATCCGGACGCGGTGACGCTCGGCAACCCCAGCGACAATCGTTTGGTTGACGTGGCACTGGACGGCGCCCTCGGTTGCACTCCGTGGAAGGCTCCTGACCTTGCGGACCCGGGCCAAAAGGTGCCTGTCCTGCCGCTGAACGAACTGCAAGCACGAGCCAAGCAAGGATTTCCCGTGGCTCTTGTCCCCGCGGGTGATCCCATGGTGTTAACCAATGGATCGAAAGACCTAGTGAAACTGAATGCCTATCGGCGCGGCGTGGATCAGCCCCCGGTAGCGTGGAATTTCCAAGTAGACACCGCGCGCTATTGCCGAAACATGCTGCGCATCGCTCCGGCGCGCATGATCCAGGATCAGTCGTTTCTCATGCCTGATGCAACTCATCCCACGCGTGGGCTGTCGCCCGATCCCGCCGCGGCCGATTCCCTTTTCACGTTTCTGGCACAGAGATTCGTCGCCAGCTACGACATCCTGGGATGCGCCGACCTGTTGAAGATTCCCGATCCGGTTTCGCTCACCATCAACGCAGATGGCGTCACGACCGGAGCTACTGTGAGCGGTCCGATCATCTTCCGTGCGCGCCAATTCCTCGCGCGGTGTGAGCGACGGGACCATTCCGAAGACAGCGCTTCAACCGCTGCCGACACCGAGTAATCCCCCCTGGTGTGGCAGCGGAGTGAACCGGGCGCGCGAATCCTCGGGGGGATTTCGCGCGCCCGCTGATTTCAAATTTTCAGAAATTTTCGAGCATCCACACGTTGGAGCCACCATTGGCTTTCCAAAGCGCGAGGTGTTTGCCATCGGGCGACGGAATGGCCCAGCCGATCGCCATTTGCGCATCCTCGAGCATCGTTCTGGTTCGTCCCTGCAAATCGATGCTCAGCAGAGCCCATTTTCCGGTGTTGGTATAGGCGGACGCCCAAACGCTACGGCCGTCAGCAGCGAAATCAATGCTGTTGATACCGGCCCAGGCTTGCGCGGTTACAGTGTGCTTCGAACCATCTTCCACAGAAGTAAAGGTGATACTCGGTTCTCTTTGAAGAATCTTGCCCTTCCCCGTGGCCAGGATTTTGCCATCAGGTGACAAGGTCCAGTTGTAAGCGTAGGAGCTTGCATCCTGAATTCTGAGTTGCGGCAATTCTTCACTGTCGCCGGTCAGAGGATCGAAACGGAAAAACGACACTTGCGTCGGACCGCGCAGGTCATACAGACACAGGTTCGATGGGGGCCGGGCACATTGCATGTTGCCCAAATCGGCGCGTTCTAAAATTTGCTGCGGTGGACCACCGGCGAGCGATATCCGCATCAGGCGACGTGGTGAACCAGGCGGCGCACCCAACTTCGGCCAGACTTCGAAAATCACCGTAGCGTTATCCGGAGCCAGCCGAGGCAAGGAAGTCTCCTCGTTTCCTCCGACCAGCAACTCGGGTGCGCTTTGATCGATGCGTTGCTTAAAAATGTGAAACGTGCCGTCGCGATCCGAAGCGAATAAGACTGCTTTGCTGTCCGCTGTCCAGGAGAAGGCGTAGTTCCTCCAGTAATCGAGCGTCAGCCGCTGTGGCGCGCTGAGTCGCGTGCCTCCGGAGTTCAACTCTGAAACATACACGCCTGGATTCGAGTAGTTCTTCGTATAAATGATTCGCTTGCCGTCGGCGCTGGCGCTAAGACCGGATACTTCATTGGGTGCGGCGGTCAGACGGACCGCACTTCCGGCAAGGTGTCCCTGAGCATCCAGTGGCACTGACCAGACGTTGGAGTCATCCTGATTCGGTGCAGGCTCAGACACGGAATAGATCAGATGATTGTCAGTCGTCCAGATCAGTGCCGGGCCAAGTTCCAACTCCCTGCCGACTTCCGCCTGGTGACCGCCTGAAGAGAAGATCGTTTCTTCGCGGCCGGTGCGCAGATTGAACGAGACCACGCTGGTGTTGGCTCGCCAGAGGGGTGTGTACTCGCTAACAACGTAAGCGATTTCACTTCCATCGGGCGACCAAGCGGGCACACCGACGGTGCAGTTATGACAGGGGGCAAGGAGCCGCCGTGCATTCTCCCCATCACCTGCCATGAGCCACATTTCTTCGGCGTGCTTTGGTCCCTTGACGAACGCGATCTGAGATCCGTTGGGAGAAATGGCAGGAAGCTGGCCGTCGTCAATCAGCTTGCGCGGCGCACCGCCAATGATAGAGACCTGCCACAAGCTCGGCGGTGCGGTCGGTCCTTCTACCCACGTCGCAACTAAATGAGTACCGTCGGGGTACCACGCCGACGGGATGGCGGCAAAGCCGGCCGGGAGGGTCAGCGAGTGGATCTCGCCGCTATCGATCAGCCTTAGGGAAAGACCTGTCTTGTCAGCAAATGCCAGGTACTTGCCATCGGGAGAAATGGCGGCCCCGAGGACGGGGTTTTCCTCGGAACTCGCCGTAAGGCGTCGTTGTTTGATCGGCGCAGATGTGATCTGCCCGGATAGGCGGCGGGTGCGGGCGATGATCAATCCCAGCACCACACCGGCCAGAAGGACTGCAATCGTGAGGGGAATCCAAAAGCGCCGCGTGCCGGTAGCGGGAACGGGCGGGGATGTGTCGATTGTGGCTGCGCCGTTTACGGGCGCCAGGAACCGATAGCCCCGCCGGGCAACGGTCTCTACAAACCGTGGATTTTCTGCCGAGTCGGCGAGCGCATCGCGCA
Source organism: Acidobacteriota bacterium (assembly GCA_046728215.1). GTDB lineage: Bacteria > Acidobacteriota > Terriglobia > Terriglobales > Acidobacteriaceae > Gp1-AA133. The sequence goes on from JBKPEB010000008.1 coordinate 347,896, forward strand.
GGCGCCGAACGGCAGCATTCAGACTGTGATCGAAGTCGACATAAGTATCTTCAGCCCAGAGACGGCTGCGCAATTCCTCGCGCGTCACCACTCCCCCGGGATGCTCGAGCAGCGTTAGCAGTATCTGGAACGGCTGTTCCTGCAGCTTGACCCGGACCCCATTGCGGCGCAGTTCCCCGCTTCGCCGATCCACCTCGAAAATGCCGAAGCGAATCGTTGGAGTCTCTGCACCGGATACGGTCATAAACCTAGCCCCGGTCGGGATTCTAGCACCTAGCGACACTGTTTCTCCTCGTTACCTCGGCCTGCAACTATTTGACGGCCAATTGCTTAGCTCGTTACCCAGATTTTTCCCGCCCGTGATTGCCCCACCCTTGAGGTACGTCCCAGCCGGCGCGACCGTTCCCCTCAGTCGGAAGGAGATCGGTCGTGGCCAGAACGAAAATCTTGTTACTTTGCCTCATTCTCGGATGGGCTTTGGCCTCTCTCGCCCAAAATCCTGTTTATCCACAGATCACTGTCAGTGTCCGAAGCTCCCCACAGATCTCCGATTCTCAGCTTATCGACGCCCAGAAGACTGCTTCGCGAGTGTTTGAAAAAGCCGGCATCGTCATCCGGTGGATGAACTCTGCGAATCGTGATGCCAACACGCTAGATGTCTCTCCCGCCCCCACTGACCTCTCCGTTCAACTCCTGCCCCACTCGCGCAACCTCTCCGACGACGCGTTCGGCGTTTCATTTCTGGATGCTTCCGGGGGCGTTTACGCTGATATCTTTCTCGATCGCGTGCAGCGACTTCACGCCCTGGACCCGAGAATTTCCTCCAGCAGATTGCTCGGCACCGTTGTGGCTCATGAACTTGGGCATCTCTTACTCGGGCAACACTCCCATACCGAACGAGGACTTATGCAGCCGCGATGGCAGCGGGAAGAGCTTAAGAAGATCGGCCAAGGCAACCTGCTCTTTGATCCGACGCAGTGGGCGCAACTTCGAGCGAGAGCCAGGGTTCTGATTGACCGGAACACGGCAGCCATGGCTGCGGCAAAATCAGAACGCGGTGGAAACTTTTGAAGTTCAGACGACACTGGCGCAACGACTCGCAGGAATTTGTCGCAAAGTGAGAACGGGACGCAGCCTGGTGAGACACGAGGCACGTTCCGGTTTGCCCTTCTGCGCGACAATGCAGCGTGCTACCTACACCCGAGAGACACGACACCATCGAAGCCCGGAAGAAACTCCGGCTCTCCGCCTGGGTCGCACCCTGTATGTGCATGGTTCTGCAAGCGTTTCCCCACCCCGAATCTTTCGCTCGCCCAGTCCAGATCCTCGTCCTCATCTCTCATTTCGTGGGCTCGGCGGGCCGTTAGTACACGGTCGCGGTGGTATCTAAAGTGCAATGGCAGCATCGTTGACATCCCTAAACCCCAAGCTGATACTCCGCTTACGTGATCCATTTCTAAGTGATTGATCTGACGTGGACCCAGCGCTCACGTGTGTCGTGTTGCACTCAAAATTTTTGGTGGACTTGCACCGGAGGGAAACATGTTGTGGAAGCAGGTTATTGATCGTCTCGGAAAATGGAAATCTTGGATTGCCAGCATTTCTTTGCTGGTGGCCATTGGAGCCGTTTGCTTTCTGGCGCGTCCCGCGAAGCAGCACAACACCGCTCCCGCCGCGCGACCGGCGCACGACGCCAACCCGGTCAATGCGAAGCTGAACGCCGCAAGTCCGGCACAACAGGCGCGGATCGCAGCCAACTACGGCAACCTGCCTCTTTCCTTTGAACCGAACTTAGGGCAGACCGATCCCGAAGTGAAGTTCCTCTCCCGAAACGCCCACTACAATCTCTTCCTGACCCCGAACGAGGCAGTCTTCACGATGCCGATCGCATCGCAACAGAAATCTCTCCCGCGCTCGATGCGGTCACGCAAGCCGCATGCAACCCCGCAGGCTGTACTGCGCATGAAGGTATTGGGAGCGAATACCGCCGCTGAAGTTTCGGGCGGAAATCAGCTCGAAGGACACTCCAACTACCTGATCGGTCGCGACGCCAGCAAGTGGGTGCGTGACATCGGCCAGTACTCTCGTGTGAATTATCGCGGCATTTATCCGGGAGTCGATCTGACCTTCTACGGCCACCAGCGCCAGCTCGAATTCGACTTCATTGTGAAACCCAACGCCAATCCCCGAACCATTGCCTTGGGAATTCAAGGTGCAAAGAAAATTCGCACCGACGAAGCTGGAGACCTGGTGCTGACCTCGCAAGCCGGCGATCTTCGTTTGCACAAGCCCGTCGCATACCAGCAGCAAGGCGATACGCGCCAATCCGTGGACGCGAGTTTCGTGATTGCGGGAAATAGAGTCGCCTTCGAGTTGGGAGAATACGACCACAGCCGCGAACTGGTAATTGACCCGAGCCTTGTGTATTCCACATACCTCGGTGGTAGCGCACTTGACGAAGGATACGCGATCGCCGTCGAGCAGAACTGCGCTTCGGCCGGACAATGTGCTGCGTTCGTAACCGGCGAAAGTGCCTCTCCCGCGTTCCCCAAGAAGAATCCTTTCCAGAGCACCTTACCTTCCGGTGCCATCAACGCATTCGTGACGAAATTGAATGCAACCGGGGACGCTCTGGTCTGGTCGACTTTCCTTGGAGGTAGTGGCAACGGTGCCAACAAGACAGACAGCGGCAACGCCATCGTTGTCGACAGCACTGGAAATGCCTACGTGGTTGGTTCTACCGATTCAAGTACAGACTTCCCACTCGCCGGTGCCTCCGCGCAGACCACCTTCGGTGGCGGCGTAAGTGACGCGTTCGCCGCGAAGTTCAATACCACCGGTACGCTGGTCTACTCGACGTACATCGGCGGCGAAGGCGACGAAACCGGCTTGGGCGTCGCCGTGGATTCGACCGGAGCGATTTATGCAACAGGATCAACCAAGTCCGCCCTGTTCCCTACCGTTAGCCCGCTGCAAGGGGCCTTGGGTGGCGGTGGCGGCGACGAGGATGCGTTCGTAGAAAAGATTCGAGCCGACGGCACGCGCGCCTTTGCCAGTTACGTCGGCGGCAGCCTGGTCGATCGCGCGACCGGAATTGCGGTAGACGCAGCGAATAACTTCTACATCAGCGGAATCACGTTTTCGTCAAACCTGCACACCACTGCCGGTGCCTTCCAGGCGGCCTGCGGCGGTTGCGGGGGCAGCGTCGATCATTCCTTCGTGGCGGCGGTCAAGGCAGACCTGAGCACCTACCTGTACTTCACATATCTTGCCGGCAGTAACGCCGACGAAGCCCAATCCATCGTTGTTGACTCTGCATCGAACGCCTACGTCGTCGGGCAGACAGCATCCACCGATTTTCCCCATACTGCCAGTGCCTACCAGTCCGCTCCCGCATCGGGCGCAACCAGCAGCGCGTTCGTGACAAAACTGAATGCCGCGGGCTCGGCTCTTGCTTACTCCACCTACTTCGGCGGGAATAAAAACACCGCTGGCATCGCCATCGCCTTCGGCTCAGGCGCCACTCCGAAGGCATATATCACGGGGTACACCGATTCCACCTCGCTGCCAACAACGTTAAACGTACCGCAGACCGCGATTGGCGGCGGTATCGATGCTTTCATCACGGCGCTCGATCCGAATGCTTCCGGAGCGTCCTCACTGGTTTTATCCACTTACTTTGGAGGTGCCAAGGATGACAACGGCAGCAAGCTTGCCGGTATTGGCGTCGACAGCCAAGGCAATATCTATATAGCTGGACAAACGCTATCGTCACCAGCCGACAATTTCCCGTTCATCCCCGGATCGTTCCAAACCAATTTTGGCGGCTCGCACGATGCGTTCGTCGCCAAATTGAGCCCCACAACGCTTCCCGCGCAATTCACGGTTGCGGCAGGCGCCGTCACGCCATCGGCCATCAGCCGCGGATCGAGTGGCAGCTCGACCGTTACGGTCACCTCGACCGGCTTTGTCGGAAAAGTGAACCTTGCCTGCAGCATCACTCCCATCACAGCAAATCCGCCAACATGCGCGATGTCTCCCGCCAGCGTGACCTTGGGTTCGGCCACAGACTCGCAGACCGCCACGGTCACGATCACAACCGTGAAGTCTTCATTGACCAGGTCCACCACAACCGGACTCTGGCTCTTCCTCCCGGCTCTGGCACTCGTGGGTGATTTTGGTCTGAAGAAGAAAGGGGCCTATCGCCTGACGTTTCTGTCGCTCTGCGTTGCCTTGGCAAGCCTGCTACTGATGGCAGGATGCGGAAGCGGAAATGGCGGGGGTGGGGGCGGCGGAGGAGGAGGCGGCGGCACAACCACGGGGTCATACACCCTAAACGTCTTAGGGGCTGCAAACGGCACCAATACCAGTGGCACCGCAACTTTCAGCGTTCAATAGCGCGACTAGAATCAAGGACCGGCACTCTCCGCCGGTCCTTTCGATTTTCGTCTGCTTTTAATTGGCCCCGCGGTGCCCTTCGCAGTAGCCTGAGAACGCGTGATTCAAAGTCGAGCCTCAACGCGAGTGGGATTAATTAGACGGACGATCGCTTTCAGTCTCGTCTTGCTAGCTTTTCTGCCTGCATCAACATTCGCTCACAAGAAGGACTCTGGCTCGCAGGTTCTCCGCTGGTCCGAGTCCCAGCCCGGCTGCACCTTCTCCCGCGACAACGACGGCAAGTATCGCTACGCCCTCTGGTCGGAGAATTTCGGCGTGATCCTCGCCGTTGATTCCCAGGAATTGCAACTGACTCGCAAGCGCGGCGAGCGCTTCTTCAGCGTTCATCTCACGTTGCGCAATCGCGGCTCAAATCCGCTGGTGGTCGACCCTGGGAAAGCTACGCTCGAGTTCATGAAACATTCTAAGGTCGTCCAGCCCGCGCTCGATCCCGAGGAGTTCGCACAAAAGGCGCAATCCGATGTGGATGAGATCGAACATGAGACACAACGCGAGGTGGAAAAGCATCCCGAGCGCAAGGAAGAGCGCCAGAAATACGTACAGGTCTGGCAGAAAGAAGTGACCGAACTGCAGGACTTCCTCAGCCACAGCACACTGCCCGCTACCCAACTCGACCACGAACATCCGGAGGTCAGCGGATGGGTCCTGTTCAGCACGCGCAACAAGTGGATCGGGGACTGGAAGAAGCCGGAGGAATTCGTGCTACGCCTTCCCCTTGACGGCAAGATCGTGGAATTTCCGTTCGCCCTACCCGCTCAGCAAGGCGATCTGATTTTGCGCCAGCGCTCCAACTAACTCGCGTTACGCGACTGATCTTTTCTGTGACGATGTCTTCAGCAGCAAATCCCGCAACGAGACCAGCCCCTTCAACTCTTTCCCGCTCAAGATGGGCAGATGGCGAAATCCGAATTCCTTCATGAGGAATAAACACTCTTCCACCGACTCATTCGCGTCCACGCCCCGCGGATTCGGCGTCATCACTTCCGACACCTTGGTCGTTCCCGGCGTGCGGCCGGCCGCGACTACCCGGTTCATCACATCGCGCTCGGAAAAGATGCCGACCAGTTGTCCCTCGCGCAGCACAGGCAGGGCGCCGATGCTGTGCTCCATCATGAAGCGCGCCGCTTCGAGCACCGTCTTGTCCGCATCGATCGAGTAGATACGCCGGTCCTTTACAAGATCGTAAACAGTCGACATGGAGTCCCTCCCAACGCGTTCCAGAGAATATCGATGGCGGCGCAAGCTCGAGCGCGGCCAAGTTGGACAGGTACTTTATCACACAGTCCGGGTTCTCCTGCGAAAACATCGCGCTGAACAAATAAGTCGGGCGGCCCGCCAAGGGCCGCCCACTGGCACATTCATCAACCTCAGAACCGCAGAGTGGGACCGAACGTAGCCCGCAGATTATTATGGGTGCCGTTCTTGAAATAGATCTCGTCGCCCACATCCGCCCGCAAGCCGATGGGACCGAAAAATCCCTCCACACCTCCGCCCGGCAGAATGGCCGCGGACGTGTTCCCCGTGGTGACGTCGCTCAGGGAGTTCTGGAACCCCGCCGTGCCGCTCAAACCGGTGGCGCTGAAATTAATCAGCCCCACCTTGAAGGTCGCGAACAAACGCACCGGTCCGCCGCGGTCGAGAACTTCGGACCAAACAACGCGTGCAGTGTGCGCAGTCTCGACGAGACAAATTGTGTCGTCACGCCCTTGTCAAACGTGGTGGTGAAATTGCGTTCGAAATCGTACGCCATTTCCGCTTCGATCTGAACACTCCTCCTCACGTTGAACCCGGCCCGTCCTCCCACGCCGACGAAGTTGATGTGAGGATTGGTATGACTGAGGTTGAAGTAATCCGCGAAGGCTCCAACTTCGACATGATCTCCAGAGCCCTCCTGCGCCATCAGAGCAGGCGCCGCCAACAAAACAGTTAGTAGCCCGAATACGATACTGCGTCGCATACAAAACATTCTCCTGCTGGTTTGACTTGCTGGGCCACACTTCTCCCCGAGCGCCACAGCGGTAGGCAGAATTGGGAAGGGTGGACGTTGCGGGTGTGATGCCCGCCCCAATGGCAAGGTTGGACTGGCAGCGTTGCCCGTTATTGTGTACAACTTTTTTCGGATTGTGCTTTTGCCTGCATGACATCTCTACGTTGAAGGTTTGAAATCTGTGCGGACTTCCCCGTAGAGAATGCAACTGAACATTGGGGACTGTCGGACCCTCGACCGAGTGGATGTGTGAAGGTTAAAACGCTGAACGATTCACATCCCGGCTTCAAACCTGAGTGTTTCGTACCCGAACTCGGACTCCAACGCGAATGATTCATATCAGGGGTCGGCTTTAGCCGAGCCGCACCAGTTCTTTGATCACTCTCCTTCAGGCGCTGTGCCGGGAGCTCAAGCCTCCGCCAACATGATCCGAAAACAAAACGGCGCGGACCTGGCCGTCCGCGCCGCGATTCGGAATTTTCAACTTCCTACTGCAGGTGATTCACTTTCATCGCCGTCTGCACCGCGGCCGCCGGCTTGTCGCGCGGCTCCATCGATACCACCAGATATTCGTGTTCCTTTTTGTCTCCCGCGGCAAGGTGCAGGAAGAACCGGTCTTCTACGATCCGGTAGTCCACATTCTTCCCCACCGGCAACAACACCGGATGCTTGTCATTCTTCGCTCGCAAGTGGAATAAGACGTTGTCCCCTTCGAGCACGTATTCCTGGCACAGGGTCTTATCGGTTGTATCTTCGGTACCCGCGGTATGTTCAAACACCGTGCACTGCAACGATTCCATTTGTAGCAACTGCCCGGTGTGGTACTTCTTCGGCTCCTGCGCTTGCGCCAGCGACCCAAGCCCCAGAACCGCGAGTGCCAGGTTTAGTTTCATGAAGTGTTCCCTCGTCCCGTGCAGGCAATCAGTGTCTCAACGGCTGTGTCATTGTTTTCCGGGAAGAGGTTGTGCAGGAAGATAACGGCGGTAACCGTCCGAAGTAACGAATAGGGAAAATTGTCAGACTGGGGCCGACGGAAAGGACAGCAGACTCAGTGCTGGACAAGGCTTTCCAGCGTTTCGAAAAAGGCCGGAAACGAAATCACCGCCGCATCCGCGCCCTTGATTTGGGTTTCCCCCTCAGCCCGCAGCGCGGCCACCGCGAAGGCCATCGCGATTCGATGATCCCCCAACGAGTCGATTTCAGCTCCGTGCAAGGACTGGCCGCCGGGTACGGTCAGTCCGTCCTCGTGTTCCTCGACGCGGGCCCCCATGGCGCGCAGATTCGTCACAATGGCGTGAATGCGATCCGACTCCTTCACCCGCAATTCCTTCGCATCGCGAATCCGTATCCCTTCTTCGGTGAAGGGCGCGATGGCCGCAAGCACCGGTATCTCGTCAATAAGCGCCGCCGAATCGGCACCCGCAATCTCGGCCGACGTTAGCTTGTGGCCTTCGACCCGCACAGTTCCGATCAGTTCGCCGTGCTGCTCTTCCAGTTCGACGATGGAGATCCGCACACCCAGCCCAATCAAAATATCCAGCAATCGAGCGCGCGTAGGATTCATCAGCAGTGAATCGATCACCAACTCCGAACCCGGAAATAGCGCAGCTGCACAAAAAAAGAAAGCCGCACTCGAAAGGTCGCCGGGAATTCGCCCCTCGATGGCGTGCAACTTCTGCCCACCGGAAATCTGGGTCGAGTTGCCGCTCCGCTTCAACTCCACGCCAAACGCCCGCAGCGCTACTTCGCCATGATCACGCGTGCGCAATGGCTCTTCTACGCGGGTTTCGCCTTCTGCAAACAAACTCGCAAACAACAAGCACGACTTCACCTGCGCGCTGGCCACGGGGACTTGGTAGTGGATCGCGTGCAGATGACGGCCGATAATACGCAAGGGGGGCCGATCTCCGTCCGATGCTTCGATTTTCGCGCCCATCTCTCCCAGCGGCTTGATGATCCGCGCCATGGGACGGCGGGAAAGCGATTCGTCCCCGATCAGTTCAGATTCGAACTCCTGACCCGCCAGGATGCCGCTCAACATGCGCATGGTGGAACCGGAATTCCCGCAATCGAGTGGAGCGCGCGGAGCCGACAACGAGCGCCCCCGCCCTTCGATCTCAATCGTGTTGGCATGCTCGCCGGTGCGGCTCCAGTGCACGCCTAGATCGCGGAGGCATGCCAGCGTGCTCGCACAATCCGCTCCAGTGGAATAATTTTCGAAGCGTGATCGTCCTTCAGCGATGGCTCCTAGCATGGCGTAGCGATGCGAAATGGATTTGTCACCCGGGAGCCGCAAGCTCCCCGACACATGTCGCGCCGGACGCACCGTTACGCTGGAACCGTGTTTCATTGTGTTATTCAATATATCGGATGCAGACGGAATCCAATCGATGCCGTAAACGAATTGTCGCCACTGTGTCTCCAAGTCATGCAATCGGAGGACGGGTTTTACTGCCGCCTCGTAGAAAACTGAAGAAAGGGGATGCCACTCGGATGGGAAGCAGGGACTAGCCCTAGGCGAAGACGGAGGACTCAAAGAAAGTTGGCAGGCGCTGGAGCACGTCAGACTTCAGACATGACAATTATGCAAGCGTTTTCGCTTCGGCGGTGGCTTCCTTCAGAACCTGCGGCGGGATTTCTTTCAGCGTGACGTGAAATTCGAACATCGGGATCTCGGTCCCGCGCCCCCACCGGCTCGCTTCCCAATGTGCGCGCACCACTTTCACATCGCCGTGCTTCGTAAGGTCCAGCAGCAATGGATGCTCGCCGCGATAGAACTTCTGTGGGAACGACGCGATCGGCTTGGGCGCCCAGGTAGCGCCATCCGCTGAACCGTAGATGCTGATGTCGAGCGATTCCTGCTCGATGATGTTTGTGATGGACAGAGTTGCGAGGAACACGCGATTGCTCGCCGCACCTATATCCACGGCGGGCCCATCGCCTTTAGCGTTAATAACCGTCTTTTCCGGAACCAGGTAGGTATCGACCATGACAGGGGAATTGTAGCAAAGCGTCCCGTGCAAGTATGAGACTCTGCGACCGGCACTACGGCTTACGCCCAGCGTCGCCATAACGCTGTGGAGCGACTGGTCCTTCGTAGCAGCAAGCTAAGCAGCTGTTTGCACTACAGCGTGCTGGCTCGCACCTGGTAGTGCATTGCGACGGGCTCAATCCTGCACAACAACCTCTTCGCTTCAGGCTCGAACACCGGGGTGTCGTAGTCGGCGCCGGCAAAGCGCTTCACCGCCTCGAACGAGTCAAATAAATTCAGAACCACGAACTCGACTTCCCGCAGCCCGTCGTGGCGCAGTAAGTACCCGCCCCTGTAGCCCTCAATGTCCTTCAGACCAGGGAGCACCTTCTGTTTTAGCAGTGATTCGTAGGCATCTGCGTCTTCGATTTTTGTCCAACCCCGCCAATAACGTGCAATCATGATTTCTCCACGCAGCGTGCAGACTAGAAACGCAATTGGCCAGAGTCTAGAAACTGGCGCAATAACTTCCCCACACTTTCCGATTGCTCCCACGCAGCAAAGTGTCCGGCCTTGGGAATCACGGACAGACGGCTCCCTGAGATGTGCTGCCGCATCAACTCCCCGTCAGCCAAGGTCGCAATGCCATCTTCTTCGCCAATGATAACCAGCGTCGAGACGTTGATCGTTTTCAGCGTAGGCGTGGAATCCGGACGCTCGGCCATGCCACGCTGTACCTGAGAGATGTTCTGCGGCGACACGCGGAGCATCATGCGCCGGGCCTGATCGACCAGGTCGGGTCGCGTTTCGCGCACAGTCTTGCCCAGCAATTTTGGAATCATCAGATCGACGAACCATTCCGTGCCCAATTCAAGCACCTGCTCTGCCGTTTTGAGGCGAGCATTGCGAGCCTCGGGCGTGTCTGCCTGCGGACGCGTGCAACACAGTACAAGTCCGCTAACCCGGTCGTGATAGCGTCTTAGAAGCTCAAACAGAATGTATCCGCCAATCGAGACCCCGCAAAAAACTGCGCGCCCAACGTGCACATCGTCCATAACGCGCACGAGATCAGATGCATGCTTTTCCATGGTTGCCGGCCCCTCCCCGGCTTCCGATTCCCCGTGTGCCCGCAAGTCGGGAAAGATCACTCGGTAACGGGATATCAACTGCTGCGCGGCCGGCAACCAGAACTCATGATGCGCGGGGAACGGATGAAGAAGAACCACCGGCGGCCCATCGCCGGAGACCGCGTACGCAATCTCAGCGTCGCTGCTGCGAACTCTATTCATGGCCGGATTGTAAAGCAGGAAGGAACCCGCCCCGCAACGGAGAGATCCGCTACGGGGACAACCGGGTTAAGCCGTGAACAAGTATCAGACGGCCTGGTGTAAGCATTGCCAGAAAAGAGAAGGGCCCGACTTCAGTCGGGCCGAAAAACACAGCCGTCCAGGCGGCTTCAGCCGCTGAGGCTCGCTCTTGCGTCAGGCCTACGTATTCGTCGCCTCCTGCTGCCCTTGCGGGACCGGCAGATACGGTGGCTCCTCAGGCATCACGATCCACGCCACAATGTAGGCCACAATGCCGAACACCACAGCAGAAAAGATCGTGATCACGAGCCACAGAACTCGAACCAACGTCACATCCAGATCGAAATATTCCGCGATACCGGCGCACACGCCGGCAATCTTTCGGTTGTTACGCGGCCGCATCAACCTCTTTCGCGCCGTCACCGCGCCCACTCGCTTGCCGCAATACGCACAGAGGTTGGCGTCGTCCTGGATCACTTTGCCACAGTAGTTGCAATACATAGCTCAGCCTCCTCTTGTCCTAAGATACGCCGGTTCTGCCCAGAAAGTTCCTCTCCCCTAAATCCGGTACTCCCTACTCGACCCGATACGGCTCTTTGAGTCTCTTGCGGGCAATCTCTGCGGGTGGCGTGGTGGAATTGGCGGCAATAACAGCTTGGTATTTGCGAGTCGCCAGATCGCGCTTCTGCTGCAGGTCGTACATTTCCCCAGCGGCCAGATTGGCTTTTTGGAGGATTTCGGAATCGGGTTGCGGCGCCTGAGCCACCAGTTCGTAGGCGGCCGCCGCCCCCGTGTAGTCTTTCTGGCTACGCTGCAAATCGCCCAGGTATTGCGCGGCCAGCTCGTAATGAAGCCCAGGATACTTCCCTGCCTTGCCTGCCTCCCAGACTTTCCGGTAGATAGCCGCAGCTTCCGTCGGCTGGTTCAGAAAACGCAATAGCGTTCCCTCCTCCAGCGCCATCAGCACATTGCCTGGATACTGTTGAATCATCCCGCGCAACAAGGTCAAGGCATCGTAGTAGCGATGTTCACGGCGCAGAAACAGGAGGAGAGCGATCTTGGCGTCGACGCTGTTTTCCGCATTCGCATGCCCCAGCTCATACAGATAGTCGATGCCCTTGTCTTTGCTGCCACTCAAGCCCACCAGGGACACCGCCGCCTTCACGCCCCAAGGCAAGCTGCCCATCACGTAGTTGTGCGCACCCACCACCAGCTTTGCGTCCACGTAGCCCGGGGACAGCTCAAGCACGCGCTCGTGATCATGTCGCGCCCCGACGGCATTTCGCAAGGCAGAAAACCAAGCCCGCTCCAACAACGCCGTGTAGGTCGCAAATTGCGCCCGCGTAATGCCGCGCGCATAGAGCGCATCCACATCTTTAGGATTGGACTTCAGCTTCTCTTCTTCGAGCTTCTCCGCTCGATCGACCAACTGCCGGATCTGTTCCTTGACTTTTTCATTCGCGGGACGATGCGGCGAGCCGATGAAGCTGTCATTCGCGTAGTCCGCTGTATTCATCCCGCCCATGCGATAGAGCTCGCGAAACATCACCGCAGTCAGCAGGTGGTTTACAGCAAAAGGGTCATCCGGATGGCGGTCGAGAACTTTCTGGAACTCCTGCACCGACCGGTCGTAGTCCATGTTGTAGAAGTGATCGAAGGCGGCGGCGTTGAGAGGATCGGCCGGGCGGAAGATATTGCCCTTCTCCAAGTCTGAGTCTGGCGCGGTCGGGTGAGCATGCGCGGCCTGAACGGATGCGACGACGAACCAAATGAGCACACGCCAGAACACACTCTTGGCGCGCCAATCGGACAACGTACCTTGGTTTGGTGAGCCCACTCGTTGCTACCCAGTGTAACCCGATTCCATGAACCAGGAAGATCACTCAGACTCTCAACCGGGATACACCTATAATGCCGCTCAGTCGTGCATCTTTCCCCCAGCTTTCGGTAAATCTTGCTCGTCGCAGTCCACTTTCAGCGGTTGAATTCGCCCATAACATGCTGGTGCCCTTGGGCTTACGGAATTCCTGTATTTGGCCTCTGGTTTGCGCTGTAGACGTTGCAGGAGGTTTCTCCGCATGTCGGAAATTGCCCATAACGTGGAGCGGGAGTTTTGGCAGCCGCCCGTTACCCCGCCTCCGGTTTCGGTCGAACCGGCTGCCCCCACTGGACTCGTCGAGGTCTGCGATGGTTGCGAAACGGAATTCATCCCCGGGTCGCGCTTTTGCCATGCCTGCGGCGCGCCCCGCACCGAGCTCACGGCAAAACGTGAATTCACCAAATGGATGCGTCTCGCCTTCTCATGGGTTCGGCAGCTCGAATTCCACAATGTCGAGCGCGGTATCGTCAGAGTTCGCACCTGGCTCGGTTTGCCAACTGCGGCGCTGGTCTCGTTCTTGATCGGAATTTTCTGTCTTGCCGGAGCCGTGCTGGTTGGCGTGATTTTCAGCGTGCAAACAACTCTTGACTGGCAAGCAGTTCAGGTGTGGAGAATCGAATGGCTGCTCGGCGCAACGGCGTCGTTTGTGGCCGGCATACTTTTGAAGAAATCGGTCGACTAGGTTCACAAAAAGAGTTTGGATCCCTCGCACGGTTTCCAAATCTCTACCCCTCCTGAAACTCTCCCCCAATCTTTTGAACCTCTCTTTGTTGCTCGCACTAGTGGACCGGTTCGGCCTCGGCTACCACGGCTCCCGATCGGCGCTGCTGCTGCATCCTGTAAAGGTGGTGCACTGGACCGATGCCCTTACCAACTGCCTGCCCCTTTGAGATTGCCGCTGACACATAAGCCTTGGCTAACAGCACCGCCTCGGGCAGACCTCGATCCAACCCCAGATGACAAGCCATTGCCGTAGCAAACGCACAACCCGTCCCGTGGGTGGAATTTGAACGCTGCCGTTCGGACTTGAAAACCTCCTGCTCGACTCCGCGTTTCGTCTGAAAGCTGAGCAAGTCGATCGCTTTATCCAGATGTCCCCCGGTAATCACCACCGATGCCGCACCCATCTCGTGAAGCTTCACGGCGGCCGTTCGCATCTCATCCAGATTCGTAACAGGAAGGCCCGTTAGAATCTCGGCTTCCTCAACGTTCGGCGTGACTACCGCTGCAAGCGACAACAGTTGCGTTGCCAGCACTTTCGATCCTTCCCTGTCCAGCAACGCTGTTCCGGAGGAGGCATTCAGAATAGGATCGAGCACCACGTTCGGAAGCTTCTGACCCGCCAGGAACTCTGCGACCGCCTTCGCCACCTTGCCCGACCCCAGCATTCCTATGTGCACAGCCCCGATCTTCATGTCCGAAGCCAGCTCTTCCAGGGTCTCGCGGACCAGCAATGGGTCGATAGGGTCCACACGACGAACCCCGGCGGTCGATTGCACCGTCATCGCTGTGATGCAGGCGACTCCATAGCACCCGTGCGCGGCAATGGTCTTGATATCAGCGGTCACACCCGCTCCCGACGATGGGTCGAACCCGGCGATGGTGAGCACGATAGTCGGCATCTCAGACATACGCTCGCAATGTACCTCAAAAGGCAGAAGCTCCACCCTGTGGATGTTTCAAGGGAAATTCTCCGGAAGCTGCCTCGCGACCGGCCCGCAAGTCGCTGATAACGAATTAATTGTTGCGTTATTCGATGCAAGTGATTGTATTTAAATAACTTGTAATTATTTCCGGTACTCACTCCTAGTCACGTTTATTATTTAGTAAATACATAAACCATTTGTTTGCAGTGTTGTATGGGTTGTTACTCAACTTTTGCAATAGGTTACGTTTGCTATGACTAACTAGCTGGTAATCTTTCTACAGCTAATTCCTGGTTGACATGCCCCAATCGGTCCGCTAGCCTGACTAAACCTTTGGCCAAACTTTGAACGACCTACGTAGGGACCGAACCTTTTGTATGCGGGGTGAACTGAATGCGAAGACGTATAGCTCATGGACTGGCGGTGTTTTTGTGCGTCGCCGGACTGGGAGCGGCTCAGGGCAACTCGGGCTCGGACCATGGCCGTGGTAGCCCGGCAAATAAGCCAAAACCAGCCACCAAGTCGACGTTAGCAAAGAAGAAAAACCACCCGTATCAGGTTGGAACAGCCTCCTGGTATGGCAGCTACTTCCACGGCAAGGAAACCGCAAGCGGCGAGCCTTATAACATGTACGACTTGACCGCGGCGCACCCGACGCTGCCGTTGGGGACTTTCGTGATGGTCACCAATTTGCGCAACGGTCGGACTGTGGTTGTGCGCGTGAACGATCGCGGCCCCGTGGTCGACGGCCGAATCATCGACCTCTCCTACGGTGCAGCCCGCGTGTTGAACCTTGAGCATCGCGGCATCCAGCAGGTCCGCTTGGACCTGGTTTCACCGCCTCAAACCGTAGCCGTGCTGCGGCCAGTGGCGCGTCTGCAGTAATCCTTCTACACTCCTCTAGATGCGTGATGCGCGCGAGCGCTTGATTGTCGCTTTGGATGTTTCGTCCGCGGCCGCCGCCCAGAAGATCGTGGCGGCCGTGGGCGATTCCGCCCGCTATTACAAAGTCGGCCTGCAACTTTACACCGCCGAAGGCCCGCAAATCGTGCGCGACCTGGTCGCATCCGGCCGGCAAGTTTTTCTCGATCTCAAGTTCCACGACATTCCGAATACTGTCGGCGCCGCCGTGCGAGAAGCAGCGAAGCTTCGAGTCAGCATGCTCACCGTGCACACCGCCGGAGGTGGCACGATGTTGCGTGCAGCCGTCGATTCCGCGCGTAACTCGATTGCCTCTCCGATGATTCTAGGAGTGACGGTTCTCACCAGCCTTGACAGTCGTGATCTGGAACATGCCGGAGTGCGCGGGAGCGTCGTGGACCAGGTATCGCGGCTGGCCGCACTAGCGATTTCCAGCGGGTGCCACGGCGTGGTCGCCTCCGCACAGGAAGCGGCGGCCCTCCGGGCTGAACTGGGCGACGATTTCCTGATCGTCACCCCGGGTGTGCGTCCTCCCGGCAGTGGACACGGCGATCAGGCACGCGTGGTCACTCCCGCCGAAGCAATTGCGGCAGGAGCTAGCCTGGTGGTCGTGGGAAGGCCCATCACGGAAGCGTCCGATCCGGGCGCGGAGGCCAGAGAGATTTTGGCGCAATTGGCTTAACAGCGGGTGTCAGTTCTCAGTTTCCAGTTCTCAGCGACGAAAATGAAAAGGCGCGACTGAGTCGCGCCTTTTTCGACTGAGAAACTAATAACCGACAACTGAGAAACTGCCTCTAAAGCTTCTCGTAAAATTCGCACGCCGAGCAGGAAATATAAATCCCACCCGGGACACCCCGTTCGCGATCCTTGGTCCGCTTCACGATGCGCGTGTCCTTACCACACTTCGGGCAAGCGGTGGATTTGCTGGTGTCCATGACCTTCTTACGGTCGGCCGTCTTTGCGATCTTCGCCATCTTCTTCTCCTGACAGGAATGTGCCGCCAGCCAAAGGCCGCGGTTCTACCTGGTGTTTGGGGAGTAACTCCGGAGTGCTTACCGGCAGGATGGTCGCGCTTCGAAAAGCGCGCGTCTCTACTCGCCACTACAAGTTTACATGATATTGGCTGAATTGAGAGAGTGCGCCGCCCGCTTAACTTTGACGCGAGGATTCTGGTCGCCCGGCACCGCATCGCAATTCAAAATCCCGTTGTGCGCCCCGTTGAGAACTGGGAACTGAGAACTTGCCTTCAGAACACCATGCCGCTCTGCGTGCGCACGGCAACGATTTGTCTTCCCAGGTGGTGCACTTCGATGCGATCCACCGTCCCCTTTTCGCCCACCAGGAAAGCCACCCAACAGTCTCCGACTTCGCAGGCGAGCAACTGTGAATTGGGAACCGGCGCGAGTGGGCTGCGGAACTGTCCGACCACATCCAGTTCCAAACGATCTCCCTGAGTGCCGACTCTCACTTGCTGTACGCTCGGATCGTGGCTCAGATAGATTCCTGCATACGAGGAAAGCATGCTCGCCGGAACGCCGATACCGGCATCTGACGCCGGCGGAGCAAACTCCGCCACCGGCACACCCGCGCCCTCCCCGGAGGAGGCCTTCGACGTCGACTTATCGTGCGCATTGAAGATCAACAACACCCTTCTCTGATCGGCGGAAAGATATGGTGCCGCGTACGTGGACGTTGCTGGTACCTCTTTAGAAGGCGGCGTCCACGAGGCAGGCGGGACAATCGTAGGCCGCCGAAACTCCAGAAATCTCGGATGCTCCCAGGCGTACCCCATGGTCAGCGACACGCCATTCAGAACCATAGCAGACAGAACCGCGCCAGAGAGTAGCGCCGCCATGCGCGGCTTCGAATCGCCAAGCGAAGAAAACAACACAACTCCGCCATCGGCCGCCGTTGCCGGTTCTTCCCAGAAACGCGGACGGAGGGTCCATTGTCGCACCAGGGAAATCCCCGCGTCCGCAAGCAATCCGGTGCGCTCCAGGTCACTTTCGGTCTGATCGAAAATCGCCAGCATCTCTTCCGCGAATCGCTTGCGGAAATACAGCGGGTGCGCATGCAGCGCCGCACGATACAGAAAGCGGAGCATCAGGCCCTCCTTGGTTTCGCCTGCAGGCGCATTTTGCCCTCCCGCACCACATCGCCAAGCCGCGAGATCTCCGCGGTCAGGACTCCACGGCCCAGCGTGCTCAGCCGGTAGTAGCGACGGCGGGGATCCTCGTCCCCTGGCCTTTGGCCGAGTTCCTCCACCAGCCCGCGCTCAATCATCTTTTGCAGGTTGTCATAGAGCGTGCCCGGGCCGAGCCTGTACTTCCCTTCCGACTGCCGCTGCACTTCCTGCATGATGGCGTACCCGTGTAGTTCTTCTCCAGCCAGCGAAAGCAGAATGTGAAGCGTGGCGGGCGAAAGCGGGAGAAAGTTGTCCAGATTCTCTTTCATAGCTCGCTTACCGTTATATCGACTTCCGAGCTAGTTGTCAAGCGGGCGCTGGATGAAAAGGCTTTGATGACGAAGGACATGAGGGCTCACGGAGGACAGCCAACCCTCCATGTTTCTCAGTGTCCTCTGAGGTTAAGGATTCTCTGCGTCTACTCGGGCAAGCCCAGGCGGCCCATCACATCCCTATAGCGCGGGTCAGAGCGAATGAAATCAAGCGCCGGCACGCGGATCGATAACAGAAGTTCTTCGTCAGCCAGGGCATAGGCTTTCTCGAGATATTCCAGAGTCTTTTCGCGATCGTTCGCGAACCCATAAGCAACGGCGATGGCGGACATCCACTCGTTCTTATCGAACTGTTCCGACGCCAGGCAAAGCGCGACGTACCCTTTGGCGTCGGGACTGAAGGAGCCGGGAGTCGGAACAAACTTCTGCAACTCACTCACGGCCTCACTAAAATGACCAGTCGCGGCATAGAGCAACGACAGCTTGTAATGCGCCGGCCTAAACCCTGGGTCGGCCTGCAACGCCTTCTGAAATTGAGCGAGCGACTCCTCATAGCGATGCGCCATGGTGAGCACGGCAGCGTAATTCGTGTTGACGATCGGAGATAACGGATCGAGCGCCTTCGCAGTGTTCAGTTCCTGCAGCGCCTGGTCGAGACGCTTCTGCGGCACCAGGAATTCCAGAGCATAGAAGTAGTGCGCATTGGCGCTGTTCGGATTCAACTCCAGCGCGCGCTGAAATTCCTGCTCCGCTTCCTTCCACTTCCAAGCCTGGCACAACGCCATGGCGCGCGCGGTGTGCGCCTCGGTAAGCGACGGATCGAGTTCGAGCGCCTTGCGCGTCGCGTCGTCCGCCAGCACACGCGCTTGTCTCGAGGTTATTCCAATCCCATAGGCCGGAGCGACCGTGTACGTTTCCCCCAGGCCGGTATAGGCGAGCGCGTAGTTGGGATCGGCGGCAATGGCCTGCTGGAACAGTTGGATACTCTTCTTCAGACCCTCGGGTGTGCGTCCGTACCAGAGCTGACGGCCTTCGAGATAAAGCTGGTAGGCTTCGGCATTGGTGGTGCCCGCGCTCCCCAGGTGTTGCTGTTCTGCGCCCGATACGCGACTACGCAAGCGGTTCGAGATATCGCGCGTGATGTCGCTTTGCACCTGGGTGATGTCGGCCATCTTGCGAGTGTAGTGCGACCCCCACATCTCCGATCCGTCGTTCGTGTTGACCAGATCGGCCTGCACAGCCACCTCATCACCGCGCTGCGTAATACGACCGACCAGCACGGCGGCAACTTTGAGATCCTCGCCAATCTTGCGGGGATCTTCCTAGCTACCCTTGAATCGGAAGACAGTGCTGCGAGCCATCACTTTCAGGTCCGGCAGTTGTGAGAGCGTTCCGATCAGGCTCTCGGTCAGACCGTCGCTTAGGTATTCGTTCCCTGGATCGGCCGTCGCATTGACAAACGGCAGGACGGCGATGGAGCTGACGGTTCCGGAATCAGATTTCCCGCGCAGAAAGTAGGCGGCAGCCACCGCAGCCAGCAAAACTACCGTGGCAATTCCCGTAAACAAATATTTGTGCGAGCCGCCGGTAGCCCGGTCGTGTGCGCTCGCACTTGCGCTCGCCGCGGACACTGCTGCGCTGCTCGCGGCTGCGACACCAGAGGAACGTCCGGAATCCAGGTCACGTTTGAGTCGCGCCAGATCACTCCGCAGATCGGCAGCGGTTTGATAGCGCAGATTGCGATCTTTCTCGAGAGCCTTGCCGATGATGCGATCGAAATCGGCGGGCAAATCCGGATTAAGCCGCAATGGCGAGACTGGCATCTCATCGAGGATCGCTTTGAAGATCACCGGCGAACTCTCGCCGCGGAACGGAACCATGCCGGTGGCCATCTCGTAAAGAACCGCCCCGAACGAGAACAAATCACTGCGGCCATCGAGTTCCCGGGCCCTCGCCTGCTCAGGCGACATGTAGGCCACGGTGCCAAGAGTTGATCCCGGACTGGTCAGATGCTGTTCATCGAGAGTGCGCGTGACGTGATCAGACGCGGCAGTGCCCGAAGACGCGCCCGGTCCGCCCACCTTTGCCAGTCCGAAGTCCAGCACCTTGGCGTGCTCGCGCGTGGTCACGAAGATATTCGCCGGCTTGATATCGCGGTGAACGATGCCCTTGGCGTGTGCCGCATCAAGCGCATCGGCAATCTCGATCGCCAACGCGAACAGCGTCTCGCTGTCGAGCGGGCGACCTGCAATGCGATGCTTGAGGGTCATGCCCTCAAGGAACTCCATCGCGATGAAGGACTGGCCGTCGTGCCGGCCGATTTCGTAGATCGTGCAGATGTTCGGATGATTCAGAGCAGACGCCGCCCGCGCCTCGCGACGAAAACGCTCCAGCGCCTGCGGATCCTTCGCCAGATCGTCGGGCAAGAACTTCAGCGCGACGAAGCGTCCGAGTTCGGTGTCTCCGGCCTTGTACACGACCCCCATGCCGCCACCGCCCAACTTTTCGAGAACGTGATAGCGGGAGACCGTTTGGCCGATCATGAAGTCGGACCATGTTAGGGGTGAAGCGGGAGCGAGTCAATCAGTTGAGGGGTTAGGAGATAGAGCACTTTGAAACGACACATCGTAGTAGTTAAGTAGTAAAGTTTTGTAAAGACGACGACGCACGCTCGCTGACGCTCGCGTGAACTGACCTTGCTCTGGATCTTGAGCTGCGCTGGATTTTGAGCTGAAGTTGGAGTTGGAGTTGGGCTGAAGTTCGGCTTGGCTGGCGTTGATTCTCATCTGGGCTGCACGCTGATTCTCAAGATGCACGGTATCGAATGACGGCTCGAAGTATGAGAGGCACTCCTATCGCACTGGGCACTAACCAGTAACTGGCGCTGGGAAGATCTCTCCACACCCGCCAAATTCTTGCCGTTGTCCATGTAAAATGCGATGAGCATAACGGTATAAGACAATCCCATGGCACAGATATGTATCGGTGCCCACTGGTGCCAGCGCCCTCGGCGCGCGGCGCGTCCGACGGCCGCAACTCCAAAAGAAGTTGCTCCCAAAAAGAATAGATAAGAGTCCTCTGACCATCTCATCGTCGCCAAAGCAGTGGCGGTCAGGAAGAAGCGCCAAGGCACCAGTAGAAGATTATCCCGAACTTTGGGTGACGACCGAAGCTTTTCTGGCTCATCATAGCAACGATTCCGGTTACAACGCCGACGAGTTGGGCAAGCACATGAAAACCCAGCACGGTTAGGAACACAGGGGAGCCGGAGGGAATATTGAATCCGAAGATGTTGACCGCTGGAACCTTCATTGCCCACTCATTCTATGATTCATGAGACGGCGATTTTCAGCCGTTTTCGGAAACAAACCGTCTTCCGTTCTTCCGCCAACCGACAGCCTCGCGTTGACTCTGGACTGGGCTCAAGAGTTTGTGCTCTTAGCCATGGAAAAGGCGACAAAGCAGATTTGGCGAATTGGCGAAGCGCGAAAAAACTGGGGACAGACGAAAACGGCCTCGCGGGAGGCATGCGCGGAGTCTTCGGCGAGCGCGCACACGAAAATCCCGCCAGCTTGCCTGGGAAGCGCCCAAAGAAAAAGGAAAACGCAGGGTGATCGACAAATCGTCGAAGCACCCGGCACGACTCGCACGACGCCTCTTCGCGCAAATGAAAAGCACTCCAGCACCATCCTCGGGCAACTATCCGTTCACGACTGCAATCTCACATACAGGCTCGATGTAACTCCCTATGCAGAAGTCTGTTTTGAGGCTCCCCGTCTTTCATCATCTGCTGGCGGCGTTCGTCATCACATTGCTGACGGCGCTTCTAGTTGGCGAATACCGTGTTCATGGCCAGGAACCCACCATTGCTGTCGATGTGAAAGTTGTGAATGTGCTCGCCACCGTGCGCGACAAGCATGGCCAAATCGTCAATAGCCTGACGAAAGACGACTTCACTTTGCAGGAAGATGGGCGAGCGGAAACCATCAAATACTTCAGCCGGGAATCGGACCTGCCGCTGACCCTCGGCTTGCTTGTCGATACGAGTCTGAGCCAGCGTCGTGTTCTCGGTGAGGAACGCAGCGCCAGCTACTCCTTCCTCGACAAGATACTGCGTCCGAAAGATCAGGCTTTCGTCATTCACTTCGACCACGAGGCCGAACTTCTGCAGGACCTCACATCCTCCAAAGAAAAGCTTCAGGCCGCGCTCGACAAGCTCGAAACGCCGCAGCGGCCGGCTCTGTCGCGTGGCGGCGGAGCGGGAGGCGCCGGAAGATCCGGCGGCGGATGGCCCGGGCCCAGCGGAGGCGGCGGAGGTCGCGGAAGAGGCCACGGCGGAGGCGGGGGCGCCGGCACCGTTCTTACGACGCCGCGTACCTTGCATCCGACGAATTGATGAAGCCACAAAAAGGTCGCAAGGCGCTCATCGTTTTGACCGATGGAGTGGATCGCGGTAGCAAAGAAACCCTCGACGCTGCGATGGAAGCGGCCCAGCGCGCCGACACGGTCGTATATTCCATCTTGTTCAAAGACGATGAGGCCTACTCGAATTCCGGCGGCGGATTTGGTGGGATGGGGCGCATGGGACACGGCGGTGGGCGCCGCTATCCGCAGGAGTCGCGCCCGGACGGCAAGAAGATCATGGAGCGCATCTGCCAGGAAACCGGCGGACGCCAGTTCGAAGTGTCGAAGAAGCAGCCGCTCGACAAAATCTACGCCGACCTTCAGGACGAACTGCGGAACCAGTACAGTCTCGGATATACGCCGCCCAAAAACAACGAGGCCATCGGCTACCGAAAAATTGCTCTCACCACAAAACAGAAAGATCTCAAAGTGCAGGCCAGAAACGGGTACTACGCGGGCCCTTGAAACGGGCGGGTGCCCACACAAGTCGGGGGTGCCCGATTCAAATCGCGCATTGTGCGATTGAGTGGGGTAGCGATGCACCTTGCGATTCCCCGTCTCCCGTTCGGTCATCACACCCGAAACCCGCAAATCCAATTAGCCTGCCCCGCGCCTCTCGGGTGTGTAGCATTTTTCCCTCAATGCGTAATCTGGCAGTCCGTCGTCAGCGTGCAGTGGCCTGTCGCCGCCGGTGCTCACTTGCCTTCATGATTTCGTTCATGTCCGCCGCTGGCCGAATCTCGAAAATGTTGCCGTACTTCATCGCCGGATGCTGCGCCATGAGTTGGACGGCATGGTTCATGTCCCGCGCCTCAAGGACGAGAATGCCGCCGAGTTGTTCCTTGGTTTCCGCATAGGGACCGTCAGTAGTTGCAACTTTGCCGTTCTTCCAATACAGGGTCAAGGCGGTTTCCGGAGCCTGAAGCGCTTCTCCACCAGCCCAGTGCCCGTTGGCGCGAAGATGGTCGTCGTATTCAAAGCAGGTGTCGAACATCGCGTGTTGCTCGCCCTCGGTCATGCTGTCGAATTTGCTTTTTTCGTAGTATCCGAAGCAGATGTATTTCATTGTTTTTCTCCTCCTGGTG
The DNA here is from genome assembly GCA_046728215.1 of Acidobacteriota bacterium. Taxonomy (GTDB): domain Bacteria; phylum Acidobacteriota; class Terriglobia; order Terriglobales; family Acidobacteriaceae; genus Gp1-AA133. Next base: position 371,011 of record JBKPEB010000008.1, read on the forward strand.
GGAACCAGCAGCACAACCTTGCGCGCTGGATCGTTCATCCTATAGTCGTCGCGCGCAGAAAAAATCGACAGCAGAGGCGAAATATTTTTATTGACTCGTCAGAAGAAATCGTAGGTTGACACCGGCTCAAGTAACTTGCCAAGCAAGTGATACAAGGGCAGTTCGAGTACTAGGTTGAGTGAGTGCAGCAGAAGGCACTTAGGGCTCTGCGGACGGCTGCCAGAGCTCAATTTTATTCCCATCCAGATCATAGATCCAGGCAAAGCGACCGTAGGATTCATCCATTCGTTTGGGATCTATCTTTACTCCCTCTTGTTTCAAGCGGTCGAGCAAAGCATCCAGATCGTCGACGATGTAGTTGACCATGAACGGTTGGCTGGGAGCGAAATAGTCAGTGGAGGCGGGAAAAACACTCCAAACTGTAACGTGTTCCTTTTGTGCGTCGTCGTGTTCGCGCCACGGAAGCATCGCGCCTTCCCCTTTGTCAGCGAGTCCAAGATGCTTCGAATACCACTCGCGCATCTGATCACGATTAGCGGATTTGAAGAAGATACCGCCGATTCCAAGGATGCGCCCGCGCTGCTCCATCTTGACGGGCGGCTTCGACTTTTCAGCTTGCGGCGATTGCACTTCCTGTCCTCCTTTTGAGCCGATCGAGATGAGCAACAGCGAGCCGAGCGCAATTGTGAGGCAGGGTATGCCTTGCATGCGGGGATTGTACAACTTTCGATTGGAATGGAGAGAACGGTTCGGAGCGTACCAGTGACCGACAGTTTTCTAAGAACAGAAGTTACCGTTCCGCCGGGGTCTTCAGCGTGCAATCTTCTGTCGCCGTCGCTGCTCACTTGCCTTCAGCATTTCGTTCAAGTCCGCCGCCGGCCTAAGCTCAATCGGTCCGAGTCCATACTTAAAACCTGGAAGCTGTGAGACAAACTGAATGGCGTGATTCAGGTCTCGCGCCTCAAGGATGAGTATGCCGCCGAGCTGTTCCTTGGTTTCCACATAGGGGCCGTCGGTCGTCGCGACTTTGCCGTTTTTCCAGTACAGGGTCAACGCGGTCTCCGGAGGCTGAAGAGGTAGTTCGGCAACAACATGTCCGTTGGCGCGTAGATGGTCGTTGTGCTCGAAGCATTCGTCGAGCACTGCGTGTCGCTCGTCCTCGGTCATACCTTCGAATGTTCCTGGCTTGATGTATCCCAAACAGATGTATTTCATTGTTCTTCTCCTCGTTATTTCCCCTGGAGAGCACAGCCTTGCGGCGGGTGCCCCATTGAATTGCGTTCGTTCTGTGCGATTGAGTGGGTTCAAGATTTGCCAAGAGTTCTCCGAAGATTCAGTGAAACGGGCGCACCTCGACCGGCGCCCGACAGGCAACGGCGGCCTTACGCCCCCATGCCAGCGCTTCGACCAGGTCAGCAGCTTCCAGCACCCAAAAACCGCCGATGTGCTCCTTGGTCTCCAGGTACGGCCCGTCAGTGATGAGCACCTTGCCACCTGGCTGCGCTCGCACCGACTTCGCGCTGCTTGCCGGGCGCAGGCCGCCAACGAAGATCCTGACACCCGCGGCAACCATCTCCTCGTTGAGCACGTCGATATCGCGGTGCACCGCTTCGTCCTCGCGGGACGGGTCATAGTCGTCGGGGTGGTGAATCGCAACCAAATATTGAGTCATGACTTCTCCTACAAGGGTCTTCTCTCCTGGTGGGAACCAACAGCACAGCCTTGCGCGCTGGATCGTTCATCGTAATAGTCGTCGCGCGTAGAAAAAATCGACAGCAGAACTGAACTATTTTTTATTTCAATTAAAGGTTAAGAAACGCCATTGTGGTGTCCACAAGAGTCATAAAATTGGCCAAGGACGAGCGCCCCGCGGCATACGATCTGAAACGGAGAACACGATGTCCAACAGCACATCGACCTTGCTGCTTCGTAATCTGAGCGATGTATTTGGCGAGAATGACCCTGTGCGCCGTCGCATGCAATCGACGAGATCTTTCACGAAGACGCAGTGTTCTATGACCCCAACGGCGGTATATATCGGGGTCGTGACGAGATTGATCGTATTGCTGG
>JBKPEB010000009.1:0-19530 GCA_046728215.1 Acidobacteriota bacterium
TGCCGATGACGTACGCGCCGGCCTCACGTGCGAGCTGGGTCGCCATCGAACCGACTACGCCGGCCGCACCGTGCACGAGGACGCGCTGCCCCGCACGAAGGCGGCCGTGCTCGAACAACCCCTGCCACGCGGTCAGACCCGGCATCACGAGCGCCGCACCCACGGTAAAGTCAACGTCACCCGGCAGCGGTGCGAGGTTGCGTGCCTCGACGGCTACATACTCCGCCAGCGTGCCGTCGCGGGTCCAGTCTGTGAGGCCGAACACTCGCTGTCCCACCGACAGCCCCGTCGTTCCATAGCTGAGGGCGGTGACCACTCCGGCCAACTCGTGGCCGGGGATCGAAGGCGTCCGGTCACGGCCGAGGCGGTCGATCCAGGTCGAGGGCCACGACAGCTCATCTCCGGTGAATCCCGACGCATGAACCTGAACAACGACATCGCCGTAGTTCGCGCCCGACAGCGCGCTCCCGTCCTGCGGCTTGGGCCGCTCCACCAGCTTCATCCCGGCCGTTCCCGCAGCCTGATCCGTCACCACGATCGCCTTCATCGGGCACCTCCCCGTGTCGAGTTCTTGCCTATAAGGTGGCCGCTCCATCCCTTGTTCCTGGACGGGTTATCGGACAGAAACGGATCCATCAAAATCTTGGCCTCGCCCGCCCCGATGCGAAATGCGGAATGGCTGTGCCATGTCTGTTTCATAGGAATTGTCTCCTCGGTAATGTCTCTCTTTACTGGAAACGTAAGTTATCTTCCCAGCTGATTGAGCGATTCGTTCCGGCATCTTGGGCTTCGGTCCCAGTGAGTGTCGCGTCAGGTCGCTTCATCTCCGAGTAACTGCACGGACATCGCCATACCAATTTCCGATTCAGAGCCAGCGAGAGCAAGAAAGGAAGGTAGTTCGCTGGTCTGATTGTGCAGATTATCGAGATCTAGACCACGAGGGAGTCAACTGCAGTCAATGTATGGTCATTCGAGACGTCATAACGACGCCGAAGATGTCTGCGGCCCATGGGCTAGGTCGGGTACTCTGGAACAGTCTACGTTGAGCAAACTGAATCCGATGGTGGGAAGAGCAGCTTAATGGAGGTTATAGGGTTTAGCCGCCTGCTCGCGGAGGGGTGAGAATGGTGCGGCTGCTCTACGTGAGGGCCACTCATTCTTATTTGGGTCGAACCACAAATGGGTCCCCTCTGACCTTTCTAGGAAAATCGACGGGCTGCCCGAGCCAGCACTACTGACTGACCGGCCTGGAACTGTCATTCCTGCAAATCTGGCTGCATCGAGATTGTTGCTAATCCTGGTTGCTTAGTTCGGTATTTACGCCATCCGGCGGCACGCTGCGTGTTTGAAGGATGCTTGTTAGCCGCGGAATCGTCCATCAGGCGGTATCGACTCGGTTCATGTCCCCGTAATCAACAAGCCATGCACGACGAATGCGGTGGAGCATGGCTGGATACAGAAGGCGACGAAATGGTTCGATCGCGACGAGGTACGGTCGCGTGAGCCACGACGCCCGGCGGACGTAGACTCCTCAGTACAAACAGTACCTGTTCGGGCAGCTCACCAAGGCAGTGCAGATGAAGCCGTGGACAGTCCTGTTGCGGGTTTCACGAAGAGCTTCTCCGGGAAATTGATACAAGACCCAAAAGTGGCCATCCGGAGTACCTGGCGTTATTTCGGAGTCTCGTCGGTCGCGTTCTGACAGCCGTTCCAGAAATGAGTCTTCCGGCCGCATCGGTTCTCGATCCCAACCGAACACCCGGCCGAGAAAATATCGAAGGCCGTAGAGCAGAGTCGCGATGTTGCTCGGTGCCGTCGCGGACTCGAGCGCACGAATGTCCGCGACAGTCCGCCCGCTGCCGCCTCCAGGAAGATCGACAGACGATACATCATAGAGCGGAACGTCACGAAGAACTTCGTGGGCACGAAGAGGCAAAGCCCGATACTCGGCTGCAGACGCACGCATCGTGAATGTCGACCACCAATTCTTCACACGCGCGTTACCTCGCCGAACGAGCCATGGTAAATCCGTTCCTCACGCAGTTGATTCTTGGAACAAGCGGTAGTTCGAATCCCGCCGCTCCCGGCATCACTTGCCTGATTTAGAGAACGTAGTTAGGCCTCAGTCGTCATCCGTTCACCTCTCGGTGACACAGCCGGCCAGTCCGCTTTCCACGCATCAGGACTGGTGGCGTTCGCGTACATGATGCGTACCGGCATGGCAGCCAACCGATCCGAGAGCTTCGCTTCGTTGCGAATCGGCAACCAGTCGTACAAGAACACCTCTAGAGGGCGCCACATGGAGACCCACCCGCCGATCGTGAGGCTCTCGCGCAGGATCTCCCCAATACGGCTGCCCTTCAGCAGCGTGGCAAGAAAATCGCCCAACGCAATCGCGCCCGCCAAAGCGAGCAGACCTATCACCAAACTGGTCCGGCCCACCCGGAATAATTCTCGTAGCCGTTGTCGATATGCTTCGGCGCGATGCTTGAAGAACTCGTGAATCGCGTCCCGCAGAACCGCAGGCTCGTCTGGCAAACCAGCTTCTCGATCCAGATCCACTAACAAAGCAAGTTGCGCATCGCGGGGTAGGTCCTTGGCCCAACCTACGATGAATTCCGCCGCTTTCGGATCCAGGTCTCTATCGCGGAACGGGGAGGGATCGATGGCATCAAACAACTGCTTCAGTTCGCCCACGTGCACCTCAATTACGGAACACTTGGGAAGAATCGGGTCGCCAGCAGAGGTTTTGTCCATGTTAGTCGATACGTTCGTCATTGGATTGGCTCGTTTTCGAACCAAGCTCCTCAGGGGACCGCCTAGAAATTAAGTGATCCTACTAGTTTTCCACCAGGAACCAGCAGGAATCCAAGCAGCTGTATAGGGGCCAATTGGATCCCGCAGGCAGTCAAGCCAATTCGCAACCAGCGCTACCGGGGGATCCTTTTGACCTTCCGTCGAGAGTAAAACTGTCTTCCAGTGGCCCGGGCGAGCACTTCCTGTATCTCTGATTGCAGATAACATCTGTGACCCAAGATCGGCGCTGGGAGTTTCGAGCGTTTCCGCGTCCGAGAGAGACTCCGGACTAGTTCGTAACCGGGAATTTGTACACGTCTTACGAGTTCAAGAATTTCCGTGTGGGGCAGCTCTCCCTCAGCGAGGAGTGACAGCAGGACCATCAGTCCGTCCGGACCAACTAACCGATCAAGAGGCAACCCCTCCACGATGGTCTTGCTACTTCGGAATTCCTCCAGTGGGTCGTAACGGCAGTTGTGATTTCGCACTTTTTTCTGGCGTCCACGATGGACCAGTCGGAGGCCGCTTAGGATATCGTTCCCGTGTTTGTCCTCGGATGCCAGCCACTCGATCCAGCCAGCTTGGATGTTAGTGATGACGTCGCCGCACGAATCACAGCGCCAACCTGTGAAATTGTTGCGCAGCTTGATACCGTTGTTACCCCTCATTTCAGCAAATCCGCTTAGGCTCGTCGATGCCGCGAGGTCTATAAACCCAGCGGGCACCGGCGTTGAGTCTCATCCGCCCTTAGTTCGCGGCCACCCGCCATGATATGGCGAAGTTGCCGCCCCCTCATCGTTGGCTGCCAGTTCCTCGGCTTGCCTTAGGAAATCGATCCGAGTTCGGCTCGTGAATAGCGCACGTTCCTGTCGCTCTATGCCGTTCGATCCAAACCTTGTAGTTCTTTGCCATCCACCTTTATGGTGGCGGCAGCCACATTTTCCTCGAGGTGGGTGACCTGTGAAGTTCCAGGGATGGGGAGCATCACCGGCGAACGCCACAAAAGCCACGCCAACGCAAGTTGAGCAGTAGTGACGCCGTGACGCTTGGCAACATCCTTAAGTTTTGTGTCTAGAGGCCTAAGGTTGCCGGCGTTGATAGGGTTCCAAGGAATAAAGCCGATTTTCTCGCGCTCGCAGTATGCGAGTACATCTTCGTATTTTCTGTCGGCCAAGCTGTATCGGTTTTGCACTGTCACAACACGAACGATTGTTCGCGCGGGCTCAATCTGAGAAATTGTCACCTCCGAAAGCCCGAAGTACCGAATCTTGCCTTGAACTTGAAGATCTTTGAACACGCCCAGCTGATCTTCGGCTGGCACCGCGGGGTCGATTCGGTGCAATTGATAGAGGTCAATACAGTCGAGGCGGAGCCGCCGTAGGCTCCCTTCGCACGCGGCACGTAAGTGCTCTGGCCTGCCATTCATGGTCCACTGATTGGGGCCGTTGCGATCAAAACCTGCTTTGGTGGCAATGACCAATCCTTTCGGATACGGGTACAGAGCCTCCGCAATAAGTCGCTCGCTGACTTCTGGTCCGTAGGAATCAGCGGTGTCGATGAAGTTGATTCCCAGTTCAAGTGCGCGACGCAACACACGAATGACTTCGTCATGATTTCGCGGTTCTCCCCAGATTCCATCACCCGTGATTCTCATGGCACCGAACCCAAGTCGATGGACGGGAAGGTCGCCTCCGATGTGAAATGTGCCACTCTGGGGTACTGGCGTTTTTTCGGACGAAGTGCTCACGGTGGTGACCCTCGATTTTTGCATCTGCTTTATTGCCATTGTTACCTGCGAGACATTCCGCGGTCTCCTGGTTGCCGAAGTATCGGTTCAAGGCAACCCGTCCTTAGGCCGCCGAGGTTGTCCGGACTGTTGATCAAGAGCCTGTTTCGTCTGCGACGGTGTGACCGCACTTCAATGCACATTCGCGCACTGGAGGAAGTTAGCGTCGAGCCAACCCACGCATTTGAGCTAGTTCATCGCGCCCCTGTCGAGACGAATCGGGCTCGCTGGTCAAATTCCCAGTTTGCGAACTGTTGGGGAGGGTGCGCACATAATTCACCATATCCCAAATGTGATCCGGGGTCTCGACCTTACCGAAGGCCGGCATTCCGGTGAACCGAATTCCGTTCTGGACAATCCAAAACAACTCCTGGTCGGAGTAGCTCTGTACTTGCTTGCTGGTAAGATCCGCTGGGCGTGGATACATCCATCTGCCCAGCGGTGCTTGAGCATGGCCATCCGTACCATGACAAATGCTGCAATCTAGGCCGTAGTGTGTTCCCCTATTCTCGACACTTGCTTTTGCGTCGAGCGGGCGGGGAGGAATTCCCTTACGGCTCGCTCGATGAATAAGGAAGCGTCTGGCCCGATTGGCGACACGAGTTTCAAGATGGCCAGGTTCCGGGAGTGCTGTCAAATTGAAGCGCATTAGCGCAGCCAGAACCACCAACACAGCAAGCGTGAGGATCATCCACACAATTCGCGATCGCATATGATCCCTACCTTTCGTGGCCGTCGGGCGTCGGATAGAACTGCACCGACATCACGACCGTTTTGGGCGCGGCCACGATGGAACACAATGCAATCTGAGGCATTCTGTATTCTCCTTTGAGGACCACTCTCGCAATTCACTGAGTTGATTGTTGGCTTATTTTGACTTTAGTACGGGAAAACCTTGCACGTAAGTCCAGTCCGTTGACTGGGCCGGGACGTGACAGGAGAGGCAATCTTTCTTGTAATCGGTGGCTACCTGCTTATCAGGTGCATCGGATTTGTAAAGAAACCATCCCCATCCGTCACCCCATAATGCATTTTGTGGAAAGCGGTGTTTTTCATCCTTGATCTTGATAAACCAGACTTTTGTTCCCGAAGCCCAGTGGGCATCACCTGTCGTCAGTTGAGCGTGATCCGTTCCAAATATCTCTTTCACTAACACCGCGCCATCGGGAAACTTTCCAGTCTTACGGTAATACTCAGCCGTACCGGGTGACGCATAGGTCACATGCATTTGGTTTCCCTTCGGATCGAGCACCATGAATGTTCCAAGCAGTTGGTAAAGATCCCGATAGTCGACCGGCTTGTTGCGAAGATTGCCCGTTTTGTCGACTAGTTCATAGCCTGCGAACTTGTGGTTGGCTTGTGCGATTGCGAACTGATAGCCGCCTAATACCACGCTTGTGAGAATCAACATCGAGATGCGATGCGGAACCTCATAAACCACTCCTCTCCTTTGAATGTGCGTGTTGCCTTCACTCATTCCGGTGAGTTGCACGTGCTGGGCCAACATCGAAAGCTTATTTTCGCCGGTTCAGACGCCGTCTATTTGCGGGAGGGTGGAGGACATGTCAAAGCTGTGTCTGGCAGATGTCTTACTGGCGATATATGGACACAACAGCTCACTGTTGCGATCCCAAATGATTTCGCGCTGTGCCTCCCTGGAGCAGGCGCACAAGACCTCTTTCCAGACGCTGATACGAGATCTCCTTTTTGTGCCAAGAGGGCCTCCATCGTTGTGGTATTGAAGGTCACCTCGACAGAAGAACTGAGGATCGGAAAAATCTTGGGTCGACGCATACTGGCAGCCCTGGAACTACCCTTGGCACAGTACGTCGCTACTGAGCGCGTTCTTTCTCCGGGGCGGCCGTGAGAACACCTGTGAGTGTAGGGATTGATTTCAGACTCCCAGTCTGCATCTCGGCTTCAAGGGACAGTGTGCAAGTGATCTGAAATTAACGTCTATGAAGAAAATGTGGTTATGCGATCTAGCCAAAACAATGCGTTAGGAAGCCGCATTGCGAAATGCCAACATTACTGCTTTATTGTGCGGACGGGCCGTTCATCAACCTGTCCGTCCTCCTCAGTCTTGATCGAGGTACTCACCAGGGACATCATCCTCCGGTACCTCGTGTGTGTGGACTTCCTTGCCCTCATTGTCTTCCGCATCTTGAACACCAGTGAGCACATTGGCTTCAAAGGCGTTCCCTTCTTCGATCAACTCACGGAGGTTCTCGGAATCAAGATGTTCGATCTCCGGAAGTCCCTGCAAGTCTCCCGACAGTTCGCCAGAATGGTTTTTCGTCCTTTGTCCTGTAAATGCAGCAGCCTCTCCCTGCCCAGGAGTCCGAGTTGATGTTGTCCTGTTCCTGATGCCCGCGATTTCCTCCCTCGTGCGGGCATTTTCTCTCCCGCCTTTTGACAGCGTTTTGGAAGTTGGTTTCTTGGAGATGACAGTTTTCTCGACGTTCTTGTCGCGGCTTCTTTGGGGCTTGATCATCTTTCTCCCTCCTCAATATCAGCCACCCGCGTGATCTAGTACCACCGATTCTCACTTCTATAATTGCCGTGCAAATCAGTTCATGCTTGAAGGACTAGTATGGAAAACCGAGGATTGTTCGGATCACGGCAGACACAAGGCTCCGGGAGTAAAACATCAGAGCGATCATGACTGCAGCCTGTTCTAGAACGCGGTGAATCATTCTACGGTCCCTCCGAAAACAGAATCTGCCGGCCAATCCTCGCCTCGCTGAATGTACTTCAAGCTCGCATTTCTGAACCCTGTCGGTCATCCCAGCGCTTTCGCACATCTGGTTAGAAAAAGCAATTGCCGGGGAATCGTTTCGCGCACTTTTGACGGCCGAGGCGCGGGATTCGAAACGGAGACCCAGAATGCTCGGCGCCGCAATCAACTCGCGCAGAGATTTCTCGTCGGCATAGGCGATGACCAATGGTTCCGGAGAGCCCTGTGAACAATAGTCCTTTATCACTGCGTAGTGCACGCCTGAAGAGTCAATTAGCCTGCTCATAATTTCACCCTGAATGCTGACTTCACTGAGTTGGGTACAGCAAATCGAATTCCAAAGTCATTCGGGTAAAGATTGATCCTGCTACATCTGCGACCACGAATTCGTCCTGCGTCTTTCTGTCCCTCGCTGATCGTGAAGCGTGTTCCATAGGGTTGTTTCGTCAGAACTCGGTCAATTGGCATACCTCTTTTTCCGCTGTAGGAGAACTCGACTCGCTTGATCTGGATTAGGCGGCGCGATGGCCGCCTGCGAGAACTTCGAAATCGCAGATCCTGATCCAGAAACCGAGACATCCGTCTTGTACGAATTCCTGCAGAATGTACACGTCGTGGTCGCTGTGTTCGTCTAGAGTCTTCTTTCGCGGAGTGTGGTTAATAGTTTGTGGATTCCGCCAGACAATGGTGAGTTTCGCCATGATTCATTCCTCCCGCGTCGACCGAGTGCGATCTCGGCATCTAGGTCGGATACGAACTCAAGAGCAATGGAAATGCCATCAACCGATCTCCATCTTTTCTGGATGCTTCGATAAAGGAGGGCGGCGAACAGAATGTGCTCTATTTGCGCTGACGGCTCCGACTTTGCCACGAAGCAGGAATGTCGTCGAGAGAGCGACTGCAGTAGCCGTCGTTCCACCGACAATTGTCAAGATCATGACGCTAGACTGTCACGCCGCATTGGAAGTTAACGCCATTCCTTCATCAACTGCACGCGTACAACAGCCCTCAGCATCACGTGTTCCTGCAATGCAGAGCCTTTCTGCTGGTTTGGCACAGGGAGTGCTTTACTCACCCTCGTTATGCAGTGGGGTGGAACAGCATGAGCACCAACGTTTCGATATCTCAGTATTCCGATTCAGTAACGCTACGGTGTGCCCTTGCGACGGCTTGTCAACGACGTTGTGCCGGCCTGTGGGCGCGCGAGCGAAGGAATCTTTTGCTCACAATTCTGCCTCTGATCTTGGTGGTACCGGTATTCGCACAAAGGACTGCATCCAACACCGATCGTGGCACGCTGCTTTCTGACACTCGGCCACGACGTTATCTCTTCGGGGACTGGGGAGGTAAGAGAACAGCGCTCGCAGAAAAGGGCATTACCTTTGACTTCTTCTATATCTCCGATATGCAGGCCAATCCCAGCGGGGGGAGGCAGCAGACTCAAGGCGGCTGGGAAAGAGCTCGCGGAACCATCGACATTGACTTTGATCGGCTCATTCAATGGCAAGGGCTCAGTTTTCACGCTACCGGGCTCTGGCAAACTGGCGTCAATCTAGGCGCAAAGATCGGCACACTCGCGAACCCGAGCGACTTGGTAAGCGCCCACACGACGCGCCTGGATTCCTTCTGGGTGCAGCAATTTTTCCTGAACAACAAACTGAGGGTAAGAGCGGGACAGTTGGCTGGTTTGGACTTTTACGGCAATCAAGAATATGGAGGTTCCTGGCTTATCGAGCCAATGGGCTACGCCTTCGGCAACCTCTTCGGTTCCATATATGAATCGTTCAATCCCGCAGGCACCCCTGGAGCCGAACTTCGCTTCGCGCCGAACCGCAGCTTCTACGTCAAAAGTGCAGTCATGGCCGGCAACCGGGATCCATACAATCAGGACCCTACTGGCTTTCATTTCCAGATTCGCGATACTCCCAATTTCCTCTTCGAAACGGGCTACCTGGTACATCCGTTAGACGGGCATGCCACACGCTCAGCAGGCTCGGCGAGTGGTAAAGCCTACCCGGGAGCTTACTAATTTGGTGGTGTTTATAACGGCGGTAAGTTCTCTGACCCTGCCGGCCACATGAGCAATAGCAACTACCTGATCTACGGGATGGCGAGCCAAGCAGTATTTCGCTCGGACGCCGGATCGAACCGAGGACTAGATGCAACATTCGGTTTTGACTGGACCCCGGGAGACGTCAGCCGCGAAAACGTTCAGATCACGACGGGAGCGCGTTTCAATGCTCCATTTGCCAGTCGCAAAATGGACCGAGTCGTGTGTGGGTTCGTTTACAGCAAGATCAGCGATCCGTTCCAAGATTTTGGTGAATTGCTGGGCGGGTCGTCACTGGGTTCCGAAAAAGCATTCGAAGTGAACTATTCCCTGCAGGTGACTCCGTACTTTCTCCTGCAGCCGACAGTTCAATACTACGTTCATGTGGGCGGCAATCCCACATTGCCGAATGCGCCTGTATTTGGGTTCAGGACTAAAGTCACGTTCTAAGCATGGAGGCCGCTGTGAAGGGTAGAGCCGAAGAATTCAAAAACATTGCCGGCGAACAATTCGATTTGTGTGTGATTGGCGGTGGGGCGACTGGCTCTGCGTGTGCATTGGATGCCCAGTTGCGCGGAATTCGAACGGTGCTTTTGGAGGCGGTTGATTTTGCGGGCGCGACGTCCAGTGCGGCGACGAAGGTCATCCATGGCGGAGTCCGGTACCTCGAAGAAGCTGTTAAGGGGGCTGATATTCAGGAGTACCACGTCCTGGTGCGGGCACTGCACGAACGTGTGCGGATGCTGGAGAACGCCCCGCATCTCACTAGGACGTTGCAATTCATAGTGCCCAGTTACAGCTGGATTGATGTCGCCTACCTCGACATTGGCCTGAAGATTTACGACTGGCTCGCGGGACCAGGCCGCATCTCGCCCAGCAAGTTTCTATCGCGAGAAGAAACGCTGGAACGGATGCCGAACTTGAACGACGCGGGATTGAAAGGTTCGGTCGCATATGCCGACGGCCAGTTCGACGACGCCAGATACAACGTCACACTGGTTCAAACCTTCACTGCCGCTGGCGGAAACGCGTTGAACTACGCAAAGGTCACAGATTTTCTGCGTGATGCGAATGGGAGGATTTCAGGCGCTCGAGTTGAGGACCAGGAAAGCAGGATTGCGTTCACAGTCAACGCAAAGGCCATCGTTAACGCCACGGGGATCTTCGCGGACTCCATACGCCAACTCGCGAATCCTTCATTACGCAAGCGCATACGGCCGAGCAAAGGTGCACACATCCTGCTGCCACTCGCTGCTTTCCCAACCGAAGACGCACTACTCATACCGAAAACCGAAGATGGGCGTGTTGTGTTTGCGATCCCTTGGCAGCGCAGGCTCCTGGTTGGAACCACAGACGAAGAGATTTCTCCGGGAACAGAATTGGTTGTAACGAAGGAAGACATAGATTATCTGCTTCGACATCTCAATCAGTACTTAGCTAACCCCGTTGCCCCAGGCGATATCGTCAGTGGTTTCGCTGGCGCACGCCCACTCGTGGCGTCGGGGGACAACGTCGATACAAAGAAGCTGGCTCGCGACGATGTCATTGAGGTCGATTCCGCCAGCGGTCTCATCAGCATCATGGGTGGGAAGTGGACCACGCATCGCGCGATGGCGGAAGATACGATCCATCGCGTGCAACAAGCCCTCGGTGCAACACAAACCGATTCTCGGACTCGCAATTATGTCCTGTACGGCGGCCAGGGCTTTACCGACGATTTCTGGAAGCAGCTATGCCGCCGGGCTCCTATTTCGGAAAAGACCGCGCGACACCTGGCTGGAAAATTTGGGACTGCGGCTGTGGAGGTTCTCGCATTAGGAGAAGGCAGCCCCACCCTTATGGAGCTGATTCTTGAGGGAGGCAGTGCTATACGAGCGGAAGTGATTTATTCGGTTCGTCGCGAAATGGCATGCACGATAGAGGACGTTCTTGCCCGCAGGCTCGGAATGCAGTTCTATTCATGGCGGGATGCAATTGACGCCGCCCCGGTAGTCGGTTCCCTCATGGCAGAGGAGTTGCGATGGACTAGTTCGGTCGCCCGCGAAGCAGTCACGAGCTACGTGGAAAAGATCAACCACTTACTGGACTCAGCGGGCTTGTCTACTAACCCTTCTGCCTCCTTGATCAGCAGTCAGCCTCTGGCGAACCGGATGTTGAACTTTGATGGGAGTTAAGTGCCCTGGAAGTTCTGGGAGGAAAACAGTGGCAGACTATATCGGCTCGATTGATCAAGGGACGACCAGTACACGATTCATCGTGTTTGATCGTTCAGGGCATGTTGCCGCGATCGCACAGAAAGAACACGAACAGATCTATCCCGAACCTGGATGGGTCGAACACAACGCAGACAAAATCTGGCAGCACACTCGCGAGGTGATTTGGGAGGCGATGGCCAAAGGACGCCTTCAGCCTGAGGACCTAGCGGCCATTGGAATCACGAACCAGCGTGAGACCACCGTCGTATGGAACCGTAAAACCGGTAAGCCAGTATTTAACGCGCTGGTGTGGCAGGATACTCGAGTTGCGGACTACGTCACCGAGCTAGCGAAAACCGGTGGGCAGGATCGTTTTCGCGGCAAAACTGGCTTGCCACTCACCACTTATTTCAGCGGCCTGAAAATCCGATGGATTCTCGAACACGTAAAAGGCGTCCGTGAACTGGCGAAGACAGGCGAGGTGATCTTCGGCAACATCGATACGTTTCTGATCTGGCAATTGACCGGCGGTTGCAGGGATGGCATTCATATTACTGATGTCACCAATGCCAGCCGTACTCAGTTGATGAATCTCCAGACCCTCTCCTGGGATAAGGAGATCCTCGACGAGTTCGGAATTCCTCAGGCAATGCTGCCCGAAATTCGTTCCAGCAGCGAAAACTACGGTCTCGCCAAGGAACAGGCGGTGAAAAACGTAGCGATTGCGGGCATCCTGGGAGACCAGCAGGCGGCTCTGGTTGGCCAGACCTGCTTTGAACCAGGGGAAGCCAAGAACACCTACGGTACTGGTTGCTTTCTGTTGATGAACACTGGCACCCGAAAAGTTGATTCCCGCTCCGGTTTGCTGACAACCGTCGGGTACAAGTTCGGCAACCAGTCGGCGCACTACGCTTTGGAAGGGAGTATCGCAATTACGGGAGCTTTGGTGCAGTGGGTTCGAGATAACCTCGGCTTGATTGAAAAGAGTCCTGATATCGAAGCGCTTGCGCGAACGGTGAAAGATAACGGAGGCGTTTATTTTGTTCCCGCGTTTTCTGGCTTATACGCTCCTTATTGGAGAGACAGTGCGCGTGGCGTGATCACCGGCTTGACCCGCTATGCGAACAAGGGACACATTGCGCGCGCAGCCTTGGAGGCAACCGCCTTTCAAACCCGAGACGTCCTCGAAGCCATGGAAAAGGATTCCGGAATCAGGCTGGACGTGCTCCGAGCAGACGGCGGAATGGTAGCCGATGATCTGTTGATGCAATTCCAGGCCGACATCCTCGACAGGCCAGTGGTTCGCTCAGTGACACGGGACGCGACCACCGCTCTGGGCGCAGCCTATGCCGCGGGGTTGGCAGTTGGCTACTTCAAAGATCTAAAAGATCTGCGTGCGAACTGGGCGGTCGACCACACCTGGAAACCCAACCTGACGAACGGAAAGCGCGATGAACTCTACCACCTCTGGCAGCGGGCCGTGAGCCGCTCGTTCGATTGGGTCGACTAATTTGCGAGTCTGAATTGGGGAAGGAGGTATTTACGTGCTGGCAAAGTGTTTTGGCGAGTTCATGGGGACGCTTGTATTGATACTGTTGGGCGACCGAGTGGTCGCGAACGTTTTACTCAAGCGCTCGAAAGCCGAAGGCGCCGGTTGGATGGTCATCGCGAGCGGTTGGGCATTTGCGGTTATGGCGGGCGTGTTCGTCGCAATAGCGTGCGGAAGTCCTGACGCGCACATTAATCCGGCGGTGACCTTCGGCTTCGCAATAGAGTCAGGAGAGTTTGCAAAGCTGGCTCCGTACGTTGTCTCGCAAGTGGCCGGCGCGTTCCTGGGCGCCATTCTCGTCTGGCTGCACTTCCTGCCACATTGGAAAGAAACGGAGAGTCAGGACTTCAAATTGCTGTGTTTCTGCACCACGCCTGCGATGCGCAATTTCGTTGCGAATCTGATCAGCGAGATTATTGGAACTTTGGTTCTGGTTTTTGTGGTGGGCGCCATTTTCTCCAAAGCGGTTGCTGGGTCTGGTTTGGTAGGAGGCCTGGGCGCCTATTTGGTTGCGGCTTTGGTTTGGGGCATCGGACTTTCGCTGGGTGGCACCACCGGTTATGCGATCAATCCTGCTCGCGACTTCGGGCCACGCCTCGCCCACGCCATGCTGCCCGTCGCTGGCAAGGGTACTTCTGACTGGGGCTACGCGATAGTACCGGTGCTTGGGCCAATCATCGGAGGCGGGCTGGCGGGCATGCTTCTCCGAAGCATCGCTAAGTAACGGAGATCGGAAGATTGCATGCGTACGTTCTCGTGTTTCACAATCTCTTCTCGATGTTCCTGAGTCGACCGGGATTGAATTCATAGGAGAACAATCCCAATAAAGCTGGCCTTCGAGTTCGAGGCATTCCAATGAACCCAAGGCATTTACAATGAAACTGAAATGGCGTCCGCGGAAATTCCCACTGTGTTCGTCGTCGATGATGACGCCAACGTACGTACGTCAATACAAGGCCTACTGAAATCTGCTGGCTTGCGCTCCGAATGCTTCGAGACGGCGGAACAGTTTCTGCAGAAAAAGCCTTCGAAGGGTCCGAGTTGTCTGATATTGGATGTAAGTCTTCCTGGAATGAGCGGTCTGGATTTTCAACAGAAGTTGAGAAACGCAGGCCTCCAGATTCCCATTGTTTTCGTTACGGGCTATGGCGATATTCCGATGACGGTGAAGGCTATGAAGTCGGGCGCCGTGGAATTTCTCACCAAGCCTTTTGAGGATCAAGACCTGCTGGACGCTGTGCAGCAAGCTCTCGCTCGCGATTCCGCAACGCGTCGGGAGCGTGCCGACCTCGCCGCTTTGCGAGAGCGCTACGATAAGTTGACTCCGCGGGAACGCGAAGTCATGGGACTGGTTGTATCGGGGATGTTGAACAAACAGATCGCATCAGAACTCGGGACTAGCGAAATCACGATCAAGGTTCATCGTGCACAGGTCATGCACAAGATGCAGGCTGGATCTCTAGCCGAACTGGTCCGGATGGCGGAGAAGCTCAAGCTTTTCCCATCAACGTAGCGACGTCGGCCCTGTAATCTCCGCCACAATCTCGCACAATTGTTCCCGCTTCTCCTTATACCAAAGCATAATTGCGGTTTTTCTCGCATAAGACTATTTCTTAGGCAACGTGGCTACTAAGGAGAAGCCGAACGTGGTTGCGATTGTCGACGATGACGAGTTGATCCGCGACGCACTTCATGGACTGATGAAGGCGGCCGGCTTTCATGCATTATCGTTCCCATCTGCGGAAGAGTTCCTGAACTCCGGCGAACAGCAACACACTGCCTGCCTGATCGCCGACATCCGCATGCCGGGAATGTCCGGTTTAGAACTCCAATCGAGGCTAAACAAAGAACGTCACAGAATCCCGATCATCTTCATCACTGCGCAAGGTGACGAGAAAATGCGGATGCAAGCTCTAAGGGCAGGAGCGGTGGAGTTCTTGACCAAACCCTTTGACGACGAAGTGCTCCTCGATAGTGTGCGAGCAGCACTGAACAGTTAAGCTTCCCACTTTTTACCGGAAGTCTCTATGTGGGGTCACCTTTGGAAGACGCCAGCAGAGGTCGGTCGTTTGAACAGGGCCAAGCTGAAAGCAGATTTGACCAGATTATTGGCAGCAGCCCTGCTCTGGAATCCGTGCTCGCCGAGGTGGAACAAGTCGCACCCACCGATTCCACCGTTCTGGTTCTTGGAGAAACGGGCACAGGAAAAGAGTTGATCGCCCGTGCTATTCACAATCTCAGTACACGTTGTGGACGTCCATTCGTGAGAGTGAATTGTTCCGCCATTCCCTTTGACCTGCTAGAAAGCGAACTTTTTGGCCACGAGAAGGGGGCCTTTACGGGTGCTATCGCACAAAAGCTGGGCCGTTTCGAAATGGCCGACAGCGGGACTCTGTTCTTGGATGAAATCGGGGACCTGCCGTTGGCGTTGCAGCCTAAGCTGCTGCGCGTCCTGCAAGAGCAGGAGTTTGAGCGTTTGGGTAGTGGCCGGACGCATCGCATCAATGTCCGTCTGGTTGCGGCGACACATAGAAATCTAGAAGAGATGGTGGAGCGAAAGGAATTTCGGAGCGATCTCTATTATCGCCTTAATGTATTTCCAATTGTGCTGCCACCGTTGTGTGAGCGCCGGGAAGACATCCCACAATTGGTCTCGCGTTTTGTTGAGATCTTCGCTCGGCGCATGGATAAGCAGATTGATTGCATACCGGAAGAAACGCTACGGGCCTTAAGTTCGTATTCCTGGCCCGGGAACGTACGCGAACTTCAGAATCTGATCGAACGAGCTGTAATCCGGTCGAATGGTGGCGTGCTACAAAATCCCTTGCCAATGTCGAAGCTGCAAAATCCCTTATCGATATCGACGAAGATTCCGGGGGCAGCGGTTCGTTCACAGAACACGTTGATGGACTCCACTCGAGTAGCTATCTTGCAGGCATTACGGGCGGCAGGTTGGGTAGTAGGTGGCTCAGGCGGCGCTGCTGCTCGTTTAGGACTTAAGCGGACTACTCTACTTGCCAAAATGAAGAAGCTCGGGATCACACGACCCGTGCCCCAAAACGATGAGCAGCTCAGTGACAGTGAGCAGTGGTTGCGACCGTCAACGAGTGAAGGCACGCCAAACTGACCACAGTTTGTCTCCCGACATCGATCTCAGCGATTGTAGTTCAAAGAATCATGGGCGCCGTTGAGGTATCCGACTGAGACAAGAGCATAGGCGTGGCGGAGCACAATTCACTCCCCGTCAGACGAGCCATATTCTGGAGCTATGCAGCCTCATGTGCGGCCACTTCGATCGGAAGCGTGAATTGAAACGTTGCACCCGACCCTGAGTTCGGGCTTGCCCACAGACGGCCGCCGTGCGATTCGACTATCGACCGGCTAATTGTCAGTCCCATACCAGTGCCCTGAGGTTTGGACGTAAAAAAGGCATTAAAGACTTGCTCAGTTTGGCCTGGCCGTAGTCCCACCCCCGTATCGGCAATCGCAACGATGATTCGACGATTCTCATCCTGCTCTGACTTAATTGTGAGTTCCCCTGGTGTGCCCATATCCTTCATGGCCTCGATACCATTAAGCATAAGATTCATAAGGACCTAACTGTACGCGGTCCGCCATGGTCTTTGGCAGGTCGCTGGCGAGATCGCCATGGATCGAAATCGAATGTCTGACCGCCTCACCGCGCAGAAGGGCGATCATCTCTTGATTGACGTCATTTACGTCGACCAACTCTCGGTTAGGAACATTCTTCTTGAACAGCGAGCCGATCCGCCCGATGATGTCAGACGCACGACTGACGTCTTTGATAAGTCTTGAGGCCGCTTCGCGTGCCTCTCCCACGTCCGGGTCGTCTCGACCCAGCCATCGTAAGCAGGTTTTAGCATCTGTTGTCGCCGCGGCAATCGGCTGCTTAATTTCGTGTGCGAGAGAAGCCGTAAGCTCTCCCATCGTGCTTACTCGGTTTATGTGAGCCAGATCGGCCTGAGCCTGGCGTAATCTTTCGCGCTCCTGCTCCGCCCGCTTGCGTTCAGTCACGTCCATCAGGAAGCCCATAAACTCACCGGCTTCACCGGATGGTTTTAAGACAGGATGCCCGACCGCCTCCACATGTTTCGTCGTACCATCTGGAAGAACGATTCGGTAGTGGATATTGACATCTATCCGGTTATGGCTCGCACGCTCGAATGTTTTGACAAGTTCCGCCCGATCCTCTGGGTGGACACGTTGGTACAAGTCTTCGAAGGAAGGTATGCCGTTCTCAGGGTCTAGGCCATATAGGCGAGAATGTTCGTCGGACGAGTGAAAGATCTCTCTAGTGAGAATATTACCGGCCCAGCTTCCTATGTGTGTAAGCCGTTGCGCCTCCGCCAAATAAGATTCGCTGCGCCGGAGGGCCTCTTCGGCTCGCTTTCGTTCACTGATGTCACGAATAAAACCAGTAAACATTCGTCGCCCGTCCTTGACCAGTTCCCCGAAGGAGATCTCCACCGGGAACTCTTGCCCATTCTTGCGGAGGCCAGTAAGTTCGGCACCTTGCCAGTTGATATGTCGCTCGCCGGTAGCCAAGTAGCTTTTGAATCCCTTCTCGTGCAGCTTCCGCATGTACTCCGGCATTAGTAAAGTCAATGGTTGGCCGATCAACTCGGTCGGCTCATACCCGAAGATTCTCAGTGCGGCAGCATTCGCCAGCAGGATGGCACCATTTTCATCCATGCTGATAACAGCATCGCTGGCTGCTTCGACAACGACCCGATGCCTCTCTTCGCTGTCCCTAAGTTCTTGCTCAGCCCGCTTGTGCTCTGTGATATCCACTACTGCACCGATGTATTCAACATCGCCGGATTGATCTACTGAACATTTGCCCAGGCTATGTAAATATTTGATTGAACCGTCCGGAAGAAGTAGCCGGTACTCACCGTCAAAATCTTTCTTCTCTCTTACATCTGCCCACAAAACTCGCTCAACGTTAGCACGATCCTCCGGATGGACGCGCTCGATAAACAACTGATAAGATGGCTTTTCTTTTTCAAAATCAAAACCAAAAATGGCACAATACTCCCGCGACCAGGCCACCTCTCCGGTGCTTACGTTCCAATGCCAACTTCCGGTATGGCTGAGTCTCTGTGCTTCCGCCGAATAAGCTTCGCTGCGTCGTAATTTTTCTTCTGCCAGCGAACGTTGAATAGCGACTCCTGCCAGGTGGGAGATCTGTTCGATGATCTCCTTGTGCCGCGTGCTGGGGCTCCGTTGCTCGCGGTAGTACATCGCAAACGTGGCGATTACATTTCCTTCCGATGAGAAGACGGGCGTGGACCAACAAGCGCGTAGAGAATGAGGCAAAGCTGCGTCACGATAGTCTGCCCACAACGGATCCGTGGTAATGTCGGAGACGATTACTTGTTCGCCGCGAAATGCGGCTGTCCCGCAGGAACCTGCGCACGGTCCAATGGCAATCCCATCGATCACATTCCTATAGGTTTTTGGCAAGTTGGGCGCGGCACCATGCCGCAGGCGGTTGCCGTCCACCAGTGACACAGACGCCAGTACATCCTGATCCTGCTCTTCCACGAGTCGGCACAAGCTCTCAAGGATCTGGGGCAGCGAATCGCCCCGGGCTACCTTCTCGAGGATCCGCTTTTCTCCCCCCAACATGCCTTCCGCTCGTTGGCGGTCCTCAATGTCCGTAAGCAAAACGCACCAGTTCAGGATTCGCCCATCGGGAGCTCGCAAGGGAAAGCCGCGCACTTCGAACCAACGGTAGACACCATCGAAGCGTCGCAAGCGCTCCTTAACGTGGTAGGGCTGGCCGGTTCGAATTGCCTCCATCCAGATCTCGATTGCGTGGGGAAGGTCGTCTGGATGAACGACATCGCTGGTACCCCACTTTTTTAAATCCTCGAGCGTCTTGCCAAAGTACTCAAGATCCGGTTTATTAACGGTCTCGACTTCCCCAGATGGGGTCATGACCGCAACAGGTGCCGGAATGCTGTCAACTAACAAACGGAGATTAAGCTCGCGAACCTGGAGCGCCTCCTTGGCTCTCTTGCGCTCCGCGATTTCCCTTTCTAGCGCCTCGTTGGTAGCCAACAAATCCCGGGTGCTACGTTCCAAGTCTTGAGTCCGAACTCGAACTTGCGTTTCTAACCCGTTTGCCAGTTCGCGTACCGCTGCTTCCGCTTTTTCGCGCGCGGCCATTTGCAGCTTGAGGTCCTCAATGGACGCCAGGGTTTGATAGGCCAATGAAGCGAATTGCCCCAGCACACTCATGAGCCTCTCATCTTCGAGGTCGAACTTGCGGCGATCGCTGTGCATGATCGCCCATATCGTCCCGACTGCTTTGCCTCCAACGTAAAATGGAACCAGCAGGCACTCTTCTATTAAAGGTGTAATCGGCAAGAAATATGTGTAGCGGCGCTC
>JBKPEB010000010.1:0-32628 GCA_046728215.1 Acidobacteriota bacterium
TGGCCGTTTCTCCTTGGGTCAGCGTTGGCGGCGGATTCGGGCATTTCAGCGCGAGCTCCAACTTACTTTTCGGAGGGAAGACCCCGGGCGATACCGGAACCACCACCGGTGTGTTCCAGGTTGGCGGGGGACTGGATGTGAGGCTCATAGGGAACTTCAGCTTGCGCGGTGAAGTAAGAGATTTCTGGTCGGGTACGCCACACCTGAATGTGAACACCACCAGCAGCCACCAAACCAATCTCTTCGTTGGCGGGGGTCTAGTCTGGCACTTCTGAGGCGGAAATATCGGCTGCACCGAACGGCGTCGAAGTTTCTGCTGGCTGGTTTTGGTGCAAAGCATATCTGGGCAGACTGGCCATGCGAGAACGCGTAGGCGGGATCTTGTTACCGGAAGAAGGAAGAGCAAGCGGAATGCATCGGTGGAGTCCTAGGGGTTGGGGTTGGTTGGACTCGCCGGAGTGTCACTCCGGCTCAGCACCCACGCCGTCACCCCAACAATAGCGCCAGCACCAATTCCGACCGCCACAGGATTGTTGAGGAGCCCGCCGCCTGCGGCGGGGACAGCTCCAGGTTCTCGCTTCTTACTCTTTTTGTTCTTCTCGTCTCGTGTCGTTTCCTGACCTTGTGCCAGTGTGGTCGTGCCGGTGTCATCGCTGATGGACAGCTCGCCCTTGCGTGCCACGATCTGTACCCTACCGTCGACGTCTCTGACTTCAAACTCGGTCCAACCGCTAGCAGCCGGAGACACCATGACCCCACCAGCGCTAGTCGTGAGCGATTTTGAGGTCGATACACGTACGCCCCCGTGCTCGAGCTTGACAGTGCTCCCCTCGTACTGAAGGATCGAGTCATTCAGAACAAGCACGGTGGAACCGGTAGCGTTGATATTGGCAACGGAGTCTGCGTTCGTCTGTACCAAGTCGCCTGGAAAAATCGCCGAAGTCCTTGGAATGGTGTGGCCATTGAGTAGCGCGCTTCCGTGGCTGTAGAGCATGGCTGGAGGCTGGTCCGCTGCAAACAAGGCACCCGGAAAAATCACCAGCATCAGGCAACTCAGGATCCTAACGTACAGAGTCCTCATCATTGCGCACACTTCCGCCCTTCGAGCATGATCTCGCGCGATGGTACGTCCGAACGGCCCTTTGCGTCAATCCCGTTCTTCCCCTTCTGGGGGTACTTTCGGGCGACTCTGCGTTTTGGAGTATCGATGTCGATGTTTGTACAAAATCCTAATCGATTCACAGAGCATGGCAGCAGAAGCATACAAAGCCAGTTTGGTGCGGATGAGCGATTGATCTTCGTTGTACGACAAAGATCGCAGACGCTAGCCCAAACTGGCCCCACGCTCCACGCCGGCACTCGGACTACTGCGCTCGAGGATTTGCTGACAGGCGCCGTGCCGTTGTCGTGGGTTGGTTGCACGCCCCCTAGCGGTGTAGTACTATTCGCCTCCATTTGGATCCGCTGGTGCACTCTCGGGTCCTGCTCGCGTTTGTATTGAGGCGATCCACAAATGACATGATTGAGAGGACTGCATGCTCTCGAGGAGGGACTTATGGGGAATCCAAGCAGGATACAACGCCTAGTGGATGCGGGTTTGATCCGTGCCGGTCACCAGTTCTCCGATCAAGACCGGCAGTTGCTAGAGAGCTTATCTGAAGATGAGGTCGAGGCCCTCATCAGCGTTAAGACGAAACTCGGGGAGGACTTCTTCAATCGGAATACGGTCCTTGCCTACCCGCCCGTGGGAATCGTCTTCTAGTTTTCGTCTGGCTCAGCGGACGCACTTTCCGACTCGCGCGCCAGGGCTTGTATGACGCGTCGTTGAATTGCTGTCATGAACAGCGCCAGTCATAGTCGTCGCTTGCGGGACAAAATCCATATTGCCCGACGCGGCCTGGATGCCGCCGCCACGGCGCTTTGGACCCATGCCCGCTTGGCGGAGATTTATCCCGAGTTCCTGTTTCGAAACCACGCCGTCATTCGTGCCAGCGTTCCCCTGATGCAAGCCGCCGCGGCGGCCTATGAGCCCCAGGTTGCCTCCGATCCCCTGGCCGCGGGCATCTTTTCTTATCTCACCCATCACATTCCCGAGGAGATGCACCATGACGACTGGATCCTCGAGGACCTGGAAGTCCTGAACATTTCGCGCTCGGAGGTCCTGCTCCGCATTCCGCCTCCCGCGGTGGCAGCGTTGGTGGGAGCGCAGTACTACTGGATTCGGCACTATCAACCCGTGGCCTTGCTGGGATTCATTGCTGTGTTGGAAGGTACCCCGCCGGATGTGGACTATTTTGAGCGCGTCGCCGACCGCGCCGGCATTCCGCGGGAGGCCTTCAGCAATCTGCTGCGTCACGGCCGGCTCGATCCCCGCCACCGCGACGATCTCGACCGTGCCCTGGACGAGCTCCCGTTGACAGATGACCACCATTCCTTGCTCGGCGTCAGCAGCTTCCAGACCATTCACTTGCTCACGCGGGTTGTCGAAGAGATTTTGGAATCGGCCCCGAAGCGAAGTTCACGCCCGTTAGAAGCTCTCCCATGATTGGCAAGACAATCTCGCATTATCGTGTCCTGGAGAAACTCGGCCAGGGAGCGATGGGCGCCGTGTACAAGGCACTCGATTTGAAGCTGGATCGGCCGGTGGCCATCAAGTTCCTGACTCCAGGCTTCACTTCCGATCTCAAAGCTCGCTTCGCGGGCGAGGCCAAGGCCGCCTCGGCTCTCGACCACACTAATATCTGCACAATCTACGAGTTCGACGAGACCCCGGACGGGGAGATGTTTATCGTCATGGCCTACTGCCCCGGGGAAAACCTGCGCGCCCGGTTGAAAGGCGGGACGCTTCCGCTGGAGGAGGCTATCAGCATTGCCTTTCAGGTGGCCCAAGGCCTGGTCATGGCGCACAGCATGGGTGTACTGCATCGTGACGTCAAGCCTGCCAACCTCATGCTTACGCCCAACGGTGTCAAGATCGTCGACTTTGGCGTCGCCAAACTACTTGCGGGTAAGGATCGAACCGACGCGGGAGCTATTCTTGGCACCATTCCCTACATGTCGCCCGAGCAGCTAAACGCCAAGCCCGTCGATGCGCGCACCGACATCTGGTCATGGGGCGCGGTGGCCTACGAGATGCTGGCCGGCCGGCAGCCCTTCCAGGGTGAGTCCGAACTCTCCACTGCGGAATTGATTTTGAAGCAGGAGCCCCTTCCGCTAACCCATTTTCGGCCGGACATCCCTGAAGATCTGGACGCCATCATCATGCGATCCCTCCAAAAGCGCCCAGAAGATCGCCCTCAGACGGCGCAGGAACTGGTGCAAGCGATGCGTCCGCTGACGCTCGGTTCAGGTACCGCGGCTGCCACGGCGGAAAGCGTGGTCCAGACACCTTCCATCGCCGTCTTACCATTCGTCAACCTCAGCCCGGAGCCGGACAGCGAGTATTTCAGCGACGGATTGACGGAAGAGTTGATCCACGCACTCTCCCAGCTGCACAACCTGCGGGTCGTCTCGCGAACCTCCGCTTTCGAGTTCAAAGCCAAGCCGCAAAGCGTGCGCCGAATTGGCGCACAGCTCAAGGTCACCAAAGTCGTAGAGGGAAGCGTGCGCAAGCTCGGACAGAGACTCCGGGTTAGCGCCCAGCTAGTTAGCACCTCCGATGGATATTGCCTCTGGTCCCAGCGTTTCGATCGCGAGATCAAGGACGTCTTTGAAATCCAGGATGAGATCGCCAACCAGATCACGGAGGCCCTCAAGACGAGGCTGAGCCAGGATGCGCAGCCCATTCTGCTCAAGCGCCGCACCGAGAACGTGGAGGCCTACGAT
Source organism: Acidobacteriota bacterium (assembly GCA_046728215.1). GTDB lineage: Bacteria > Acidobacteriota > Terriglobia > Terriglobales > Acidobacteriaceae > Gp1-AA133. The sequence continues at coordinate 3,826 of JBKPEB010000010.1, forward strand.
CTCTATCTCCGCGGACGTTTTCAGTGGAACAAACGGAGCGGGGAGGGACTGCAACGGTCTCTGGAGTACTTTGAGTTAGCGCTGGCCCAGGATCCCGGCTATGCTCCCGCCTATTCCGGCATCGCTGACTACCACATTGCTGTCGCCTCTTGGGGACTGGCCACGCCCACCGATGCCTGGCCCAAGGCGAAGGAAGCCGCAGAACGCGCGCTGGCGATTGACGACACCCTGGCTGAGGCCCACGCCTCCATGGGAACGATTCACATGTGGTACGAATGGAACTGGAGCGCGGCCGAGCAGGACTTCCGTCGGGCGATCGACCTCAACCCAGGCCATCCCAACGCCCATGTTCAGTACAATCTTCTCTTTCTGCAGACCGGTAGGTTCGGCGAAGCCGAGCGCGAAATCCGCACCGCCCTGGCTACCGATCCCTTATCGATTCGCATCAACAGCTACCTCGCTGGGCTCTTCCACTACCGCCGCGAGTACGACCGCTCGCTCGAACAATGTGGCCGTGCTCTCGAACTCGATCCCAAGGACATCGAACTACATATCGTGCTCGCCCTAAACTACGAGCAGAAGGGGATGTATAAGGACGCCATCCGCGAACTCGAACAGGCTCGCGAACTTTCCGACAATAATCCGCTCATCCTGGGCCCCCTGGGCTCGTGTTACGCGGCCGCCGGGGACCACGCCCGCGCGCGTAGCTCGCTCGAAGAGCTGGATCGCGCCTCGCAGATCACATACGTGGCTCCCATTACCTGGGTCATGATCTACCTGGGATTGCGCGAATTTGACCGGGCCTTCGAATGGCTCGAAAAAGCTGCCCAAGTGCGCGACGTCCTGATCTGCTACCTCGGTGTGGGGCCGATTTATGACTGCATCCGCAGCGATCCTCGCTATACCGATTTGGTTCGCCGAATTGGACTGGCCCCGGACGCCGAGACCCGAACGTCGAGTACCTGATTAGTCTGCCACTTCGTAATCGGGGGTCGCGGCATAGGACCAGTTGTTCAAAGTCGACTCCGCTGGTGGATCTTAAGTACATAGAGTCTGAATCGGAGTTGGTCGGACGATGTTGGGTCGGATCTTCCCTCTCGGTACGGCAAGCCAGCCACGCGTGGGAACGTGCCGCAGAATTTGGGCAAAACGGGTGTAGAATGTGTGCGGCTTGAGGTCGACGGAAATCTCGGGCCTTGAGTTTCGATTTAGCCCTGTGCCGCGCCAGTCGTGTCATTCCGGCTGAGGTGGCCGGTGCTCCCCGCGCGGGAGGAACCCGAAATGAAACACTGCATATTTGTAGCGCTGATTTTGTCGATGCTGATTACACTCCCGGCATTTGCGCGGCAAACCGGTTCAACCACGCAGCCGGCCACATCTGCTGATAAAACCGCGCCTGCTGCAAGCGGCGAGACCGCCACGGGCCAGCCCCCCTTGGGGGATAACCGTACAGACTTCTGGGACGGCGAGGAACCCGGCGCCGTAGCGCTTGTCACGCACCCATTTGCAAACAAAAAATACGTACGACGACAGACCGAGCCGATCCGCGATCGCTTGAATGAACTGGAGCAAATAACCGCTGAGCACAGCAACAAGATCAAGGATATCGATACCCGCACCCAGCAGGGCATCCAGTTGGTCTCGAAGAAAACCGACGAAGGTGACCAGCATGCGCTAGATGCCACCAACAAGGCTCAGATGGCACAGCAGGCCGCGAGCGCGGTTAATACCCGTCTCTCGAAAGTCGAGCCCGAGGTGGAAAAGGTCGATCAGTACAAGCCCGGGGCGCAGACTGTAATTCGTTTCCGTTCCGGACAGAGCGTACTAAGCAAGGACTCCAAGAACGCGCTCGACGAAATGGCTACCGCGCTGAAGGACCAGCGCGGTTACGTCATCGAAGTCGAGGGCTACTCCTCCGGCAGCGGTCAAGCCGCCATTGCCGCCTCGCGAAGGATGGCGGACTCGGTCGTACGTTACCTGGTGCTCAACCATGAGATACCGACCTACCGCATCTACGTGATTGGCATGGGCAACGCTCCTATGGCTGGGGAAGAAGCGGCCTCAGCAAAGCGAACCGGCGGTAACCGGGTCACAATCAGTGTGCTGAAGAACGGCCTCGAGCAGCTAGCATCGACTCCCGGCTCTGATTTGAACGCTGCACCCAAGTAAAGGTTTTCAACGGGCGCCACGTCGCCCAAAAGGACTCCTGCTTCGGCAAAAATCCTTTTTTGATTTCGCACGTGAGTGCGAACTTCCTCTCTTAGGAATCTCGGCGAGATGAGGCTTGCTCGCCATAGCTCTCCTATTCCGAATAATGGTAGTCAATAGTTTCTCAACGTGTTTCTTGTATACATAATTCTTACTTCTTTCCGTCTTCTAACCGCCGATATTTCGGCGTGCCGTTAGGCATTTTTCTCTGTCTGAGACGGAACAAACTATAGCTGTTACGAAATCAGAACTAAATTATCTTTATGTTTGGGGCGGCATCTTAGGATGGTATTCAGGTTCAGCTTAAATCTGCGAGAAACCAACTCGGAGAAGCGCTACACACAGAACTGAAATTCCGGTGGCGTTGCTTCCAACGCATCACAAGAGACAGATCTCCAGCGCCGAGGTATGTTGTCCTGAAAGCGCTTGATTCTACGCAGCCCTGGCCAACGGAATGGCTGGCGCGCCGTATCGATGACCGACGATCCGATAGTTTCCAACTTGGTCTACGACGTTCAGCCGATGCGTATCAAGCACCGTTGCTCTTCCAATCTCGTTGCCGGATGTGGCCTCGTGTAATACCAGCCGATTTCGGTGCTGGGTGAACGTTTCAGCGTCTAGTGTCCCGTCGTTAGTTTCCATCAATGAAAATATCGTACAAGTCCCACTGTCCCCAGATGTCATTTTTGCGAAGGTCCCACGGAGCTCCGAAGCCTACGAGCGTGGGCCCAGACAGAGTCAGGCCCGTCTCATCGCCCGCGGCTCCAACATTATTTGCATAGTCGGGAAAGGCGTTCACATCAATTAATGTTTCAGAAGGTCCCCAAACTTTCCCGTCACTGGAAAATGATCTTCCGCGGGCTTCGTGCTGGCGGCTCTGTTAGTGGTAAGTCCACCGTAAGGGGCGCATGATCCGATAGTGGAACGGTCGGTGCTTCGTTCAACTCCATGAGTGTCCAGCCAAAATGAGGAGCAAATTGATATTTTCCGCCAGGCTTTCGCGAATCTGTGGCTAGTCCCTTAACGAAAAACCAATCGAGTTTGTATTCACCCACCAGACCACTGTAAGTTTTGGCTAGGGCAAAGGTATAGCGGAATCCTTTTCCACTTCGTTGGTTCGAATCACTCAGGGTTCCACCTCGATCCTCCGCGCTGCGAAGGTCCTCGCCGCGGAAATCAAACGTGTGACCGTCGTCAAAATGAAATTGATCATGCTCCCCAAATAGCTTTGCTTCTTTCTTTCGTGAAACTAGAGGGACATCAAATCCTGTAGGGTCGTTTTTGTTCCGCATCATATTGATTGGTAAAAGCAATATGGTGGGTGCGCCCGTAGACCATTTCACTGCCTCCTTGGCCCATTTATCGGGGTCCTTGATCCGATCCGTCAGCACCTTCGTCACCGACATTGGCGCATTGTCCGTCCCCGTGGTGTTCAAGTCGCCGCCGAGGACCACGGGGTTCCGGTCGCTCCGGATCCACTCCAAAATCTGCCGTGCCTGCTTTGCACGGCATTTCGGTTCGCACTTGTTTTCCAGATGAGGTGCAACCACGGTCAGCTCGCCCGTCGGCGATTCCGGAACTGCCAGTTGGACGATTAAGGTGGTACGCCCGCCCCGCCGCACCTCACGGCTTATTCGTTCCATGAACGCCAAATTCGCTCCGATTCTTCGCCCAGACTCCAGCTTCGAGATTTCCTTTTTTTCCTTGGAATACCAGTCATAGCAAACTGGCAGAGGCCGCAATGTTGCCGTGTGAATCGGATAACGGCTCAGAACAGCCGTGCCGTGCATACCCAGGTACCGTGCTTTGTCCACATCAAAAGATTTTTGTATATCCTCCTGAGCTTTCTCGTCGTCCATCTTCACTTTTTCAAGCCCCAAGTTCAGCGGATCGATCTCTAGGAACTCGACGCCGTAGGCGTAGTTCATATTCAGCGCCTTCGCCAGATCCCGAGCCACATCCCGATACTCTGTGCGTGTCACCCCATAGTCCGCCTCGTTCAGGATCAACAAATCGGCGGACTGCAATCGCTGGAGTTGGTTCTTGACCACCTGCAATTCTTCTATGCTCAACTGCTTCGCTTTTGGGTCTTTATTTTCAGCCAGCACGCTATCGAAGTTCTCCGGCTCGGCCAATGCGGTACGGATAGCCTCAAACCTAATGCCGCGTTCGATGTTCCAGCAGATTACCCGCAGGAAAGGGCCGAGTTCGGGGGAAGTCGGCCGCTTTGGTTTGGCACCGCCGAGCCCGGCTTCATTGCTGATGATAGGTGTTGTGAGCAGGCGCTCGAGTTTTGTGGCTAAAGGGCCAGTGGGAGTGTCATTCTTTTCGAGTTCCACAAGTTCATCGAAGCTCAAGAGCTCTGGTCTCGAAAAGCGAACTAAGCTTTGTTCCCCTGCGAGAGTCCTAGTCGTTTGTGCTCCCGAGTCGACGGCTGTCGCGGTCGAAAGAAAGCAAGTGAGAACAGCAATGAACGTGCGGAGATTCGTCATTCTGGCCTTCCTGGCCAATGAACTCGGAACAGGCCTCGAGGAAAAGCGGCGTTCGCAAGAAGAGTAATTCTCTTCGCAGGTTTCAGTGGCTGTCAAGGACAGGAGCAACTTCGAGCCGGCATGCCATCCGGTTTCCGACGTCCGATAACTCAAGGCAGGGCAGCATTAGGAGCGTTGTTGCAAAATCCCCGTTTCGCGGGCGCCTTTTCACGGCGCACGTGAAATGGGGATTTTCGTCAACTGATCTGTCGGCGATTGGAAACTGTCCTGCTCCACTGTCAGCTCTGACAGCTGACAACATCAGTGCCACCTCTAAAAATCGGATTCCATACACAGGTGACAATTGCTTTTTCACAAGTATAACCGTCGCATTCCTAAAGCCGTTCGCGCTTGGGTTTTGGGAAACCCTTCCTTTGCTATTCAGCCTGAGCTTAGGAATCGCTTTGCTAGGGTGCGCGGTGTCAAGAAAGGAGGGGTGGTCACGTTTTGGGAGCCTTTACTGGTCTTTCATCACTGCAACTACGGTTGGCTATGGTGATCTTCGACCCGTCAATAGAGCGTCGCATCCAATACGAATATCACGATCGGACCTAGACAGTCATTGACTGTGTTGAACGTTGTTTTCCGGGCCAAGTGGGGAGCATTCGCTTGAGCATTCGTGAAATATTACCGGCCAAGGTTTGCAATTCTGCCAAGATGTACCGACGCTGGCTGTTTCGCTTTGCCATCCTTCTGCTTTCTTGCGGCGCGATAGCCGAGGCGCAAAGTTCGGCGTCTGCCGAGACCGGCGGTGTTTCGGATGGAATCTCTATCGAAGCGGCTACCTTGGCTAATACAAAGGATTCTGCACAGAAGACGGAGGAGGATGCATCGCAGGCTGCTAGGCCGGGGAGCATCGTAGGAACCGTACTGGATCAATCGGGGACTGTGAGCGTCGGCGCGGTTGTGCGCCTGACTTCGAAGGGCAAATCCTTCTCGCGCGAGGCGGTTTCCGGGGACAACGGACAATTTTTCTTCTCGAACGTCCCACCTGGTTACTTTACGCTTTCGGTGAATTCGGTAGGATTTGGCGACCAGGCATTGTCTGGAGAATTGGCCCCGGGACAGACGTATCTGGTGCCGGCGATTGTTCTTTCAGTCGCCACAGTGGTGACCACTGTCGACGTAAAGGAGCCCTTGGATCCGGTGGAATTGGCGACCGAACAGGTCAAAGAGCAGGAGCAGCAGCGCGTGCTTCGGTTCATTCCCAATTTCTATGTTACCTATCGGGATGACGCCGCTCCCCTTACTACGAAACTGAAGTTCCAACTGGCATGGAAATCGAGCACCGACCCAGTCACGCTTTTTGGCACTGCTTTCCTCGCGGGACTACAGCAGGCGGGTGACCAGCACTCAGAATTTGGGCAAGGCGCGCAGGGCTATGGCAAGCGCTTCGGCGCGGCTTACACGAGTGTTATTACATCCACGTTCCTTTCTGGAGCGGTTTTTCCGTCTCTACTGAAGCAAGATCCTCGCTATTTCTACAAGGGTACCGGCAGCCCAGGCTCGAGAATTCTGCGCGCGGTTGGCAATTCGGTTGTGTGCAAAGGTGATAACGGGCGGTGGCAGATGAATTACTCGAATATCGCCGGGATCTTCGGGGGGGCCGCAATCTCGTCTACCTATTACCCAGCTAGAAATCAAGTGGCTGTGATTCTTTCGAATAGCTTAATTAGACTGGGCGAAAGTTCCGTAGCCGGTATTTTCCAGGAATTTATTGCGCGCAAGCTTACGAAGCCGCCGAAGGGGCAAGCGCTGGCGGATTCGGAATCAAGCCAGGCGCCTTCGACACAAAGCAAGCCGGCTCTCGCGCCGAAGAAGCCTTAATTCATCTTGCGCGGCCCTCAGGCCGCTCGTTCCATCCGCTAGACCGTTCGCACGTATTTGGTGAGCACAACTGACGAAAACAGATGCCATAGCACAAGCTTGCGCCGTTTGTTCGCCGGAAACCGGGCCAGTGAGCTTAACGGGGATATTTCAATAGTTATTGCTTGATTATGGCCCTCTTTCAATCGCTGCTGGTGGTCGTGGGCTTGAAGTTCCAAATCGACAATCCAAAACTGAGAAAATGTTTGCCCTCAAGAACTGCATCCACAGCGGCTAGGAGGTCGCTTGCCGCCCGTGCTTTCAAAACGTAGCCCCACGCCCCCAAGTCGAGTGCTTCCTGCACCACCTCACAAGAAGACTCTTGGCTTACGAAGATTATTTTGGATTTCGGAACAATCTTTTGAATCTGGCGAGCGGCTTCGATTCCATTCAGCGTTGGGAGTCCAATATCCAGGAGGACCAGATCCGGCGCCAGTAGCTCCGCTTTCTGAACCGCTTCCAAGCCGTCTGCCACTTCGCCGATCACCTGCACGTCCGCCCTCTCGGCAAGTGTCGAGCGGATAAACTGCCAAAATGGCGCGAAATCCTCGACCACTAGAACGCGCATGGATGACATGTCGGGCCCCACGTCTGTAATTGAGACTGCTCTCTTGGTGCGGGTCCGACTACTAGCACTTGTGCCAGACGAACCCAAGATAACTAGCTAGCCGATATCCAGGTAGATCGTCGCCAAACTAGGAGTGAAATCCGAATGACGTTGGTTTTCGACAGTTGACGAAATTAGATGGCCATTACACCAACTACGACCCTGGGCCTGCCTCGGGGTCGGGCTTGTGAGTGGAATGGGGATGTTTCAACAATTGACCTTTCGAGCCAGTCGTGGTGTCTAATGTTAATTGCGATCAAGGCGTGCTGAGGTCGGGTGATGAAAGCTTGCTTTCTGGCAACGCTGTCGCTCCTATTAGCTTCATTCTCGTTCGCGCAACTCCCATACACGAAACAGCAGGTAATCGCCTACGCGAAGTCCATCGACGTGCATATGCTCGACTCCTCCCTGCCCTCACAACGCCTCGAAAACTGGCTCCAGTCCGGGCCGCCGCATGCTGATATCGGGTATTGGATAGTAGCGGACAGTTGTGACCTCAAAAACCCCGAACTTCCCAGGAACGGGTTCTGACGCGTGTTGATTCGTTCTGATCCGATTCTGATCATGGAACTATCACGTTTTTATCACGGCACTTTGTGATATTTCCGCCGGAGTACTTCCCGCCCCGACTTAGAGATGGATGCCGGAGACGATCAAGTTCGAAAGCTGAAAGCTGCAAAAGCCCAGGAAGCCGCCGACCACAATATCGCTGAAAAAGTGCAGCCCGAACAATACACGCAAGAGTCCCCACGTGATCGGGAATAACAACACCAGCCAAAGCACGGAAGGAAAATAGTGGGCGACGACCAGTCCCATGGCTAGGTTGTTCATGATGTGGCCGGAGGGAAATGAGAACCGATCCATGGGCGGCAATTCCGTGGTCGCACCCGGTAGTAGCTCAAAGGGACGGATGCGGCGCACCGTGAGCTTGAGCGGCCAGTAAAGCGCGAGGCTAATCGCGAGCGCGATCGAGCAATGAAAAATGATTTCAAAACCGCTGGTGCGATGCTTGGCTACAAGAAGCAGCAGCGCCACAGGGATCCAGATCCATCCATCGCCAATCCGAACAAAGAGCCTGAAGAACGCGCGGAGCCACGGAGACAATCGCACTCCAGCGATGACTTGCGAAACGTGCAAATCGAGCCTATGAAACCACTCTATCATCCTGGAACTCCGAAGTGCAGATTGCCAACTTAGAATTCCACTGGCCTCACCATTGACTGCGTATTTCGCCAAGGCGCCAGCTTTCAGTCCGTACTCGTGAATCAGTCTAGTGTGTCGTGACTTTGAAAGGGCGAACGTTTCTGACTCGAGTTCCTCCCCGAAGGAAAATTTGCTGATTCTAGGTCGGTGAATAAGGACCAATTTTCAGGGGCGGGCTGAGCAACCTTCGGCTGGCGAGTCGACCTTGCGGCTGCCTAGTCCGGGGAGTATCCTCGGTCGTAAGAGAGAGCACGGGGGGAAACAGCATCTCTTATGCTGGACGTACCCAGCTTAAACCTTCCCTCGATAGGGGTGCATCCATGAGCCAGGCTAGCGACGCTGGAAAACTGACCGAGGACTTTAAACAGCTTTTTAACAAAACGGTTCAGGGCAACATGAACTTGTCTAAGCGTGTTTCTACAATGTTCACGAACATGGCGACAGGATTTTACTCCGGTCGGGCCTTGAAATCTCTGCCGTCGGTCGGCGAGGGCCTCACCCGGCTAGCCGAGCTGAACCTCTCCTATTGGTCGGCGGCGGTCGATCACAGTCTGGCCTTCGCCAACAGTGTGGCAGGTGCCTACGAGAAGACCCTTGACCTCAAAACAACAGGGAGCGAAAAGGCAGTTGCGGCTCGACCTGTGAGCAAAACCCGCTCGCGCAAGTCTCCGAAGGGGCGCGGCAAGACCAGGACCTGAGCTGGGGCCCGTTCGATTGAGTCGGCGCGTCGGGATGCATGTGCATGGCGCTCAGAGCCAAGAAGAAGAATATTTCTGCACGCCGCATCCGCCCGACCGAGGCACGCACTGCCCGGGTCGTCATCGCTGAGACAAACAAGAACGACAAACTCGGCCTACTCACCTCCGCCTTGGACCAATCCGATTTCTGGCGACACCTCGAACAGGCCCGCCGCCGCGCCAGGATTTCCTCCAGACTTTTCCAAGTTCTCATCAAGCCTGACCTCGAGCTCTTTAATCCCGGCGACGCGACCGGAACCGATCCTGAACTTGTAGAGCACCTTATCGACCTACTCCACGACCGAGGCTACACCCAGGTCACGGTCGGCGATGCCCAAAGCGTATGGGATCTATGGCTGGAAAATCGGGATGTCTGCGTGCTAGCGGAGCTTGTGGGCTACCACTATGTCACGCCCAAAGGCCGCGCCTACGACGTTCTGGGGTTGAGCGACGACGTTGTGTCGGTTGGATTCCCGGCGGACAGCGTTTTGCATGGAAGCCGTCTTGGCCGAGGGTGGGTTCAGGCTGGTTATCGGATCAGCTTCGCCAAGAACAAGACGCATGAGGAATTCGGCTTCGCGCTCTGCCTGCAAAATCTGCTCAGCGTGCTTCCCTTGCGTGACAAGGAATACCATTACCGGCACCGACTCAAGCCGTGGGACGTGTGCCTCGAGTTACACCGTGAGACGCCGGCCCACTTCAACCTCATCGACGCGTTCGTCAGCAATCACGGTAGCCAAGGTGCACGTGCCCATCACCCGCTGGAGACGCGAACGCTCATTGCTAGCCCTAACGCACTGCTCGCCGACTGGGCAGCCAGCCTCAAGATGAACCTCGACCCATTTGCATCGTCCATCAATGCGAAAGCTCTGCGTGAGATTGGCCTCCCGTTGCGCTATGAAATCGTTGGCGACCTGACCCCTTACCACGGCTGGATCAATGTGCCGCCGCTGCTCGTCGACTCGGTCCGCAAGCGCAATGAGTCCTCGAGATTGAGCCGCTTCATCAAGCCATGGCTGCAGTCCGTCAATCGCGATCTTTTCCCCTTCAAGGACCTGGTCAACGACCGCATCAACATTGTCGCGACAAGATACCTGTCGAGTATCGATACGAATGACGCAGGATTCTACACGCTTGTCGCTTTGAACTACCTGGTGGCTTTTGCCGGCCGCAGCCTCGAAGCGTATCAAATCAGCTACAACAAGGATCGGCTCCCGTGGAAGGAAGCACCGCTCGACTTCGATCCTGCGCGCTACGAACCCTCCGACTACGAAGCGGTGGTCGATTACATGGTGCCGCTCGAACGCATCATCCGTCAAACTCCTCCGGAGCCCAATGGGCTGCGCTGGCGTTACCTCGATGGCTCGGTGCTATTCGAGTTTTCGCATCTCACGCAAGTGCCCTTCAAAAAGTTCGTCGCGCGGGTAGACATCGCGAAAGCCGTGCAATCCATGAACGACTACATCGGCGGCGCCTGCGTGCCGATTGCACGCAACCGCGCAGGCAAGGTGATCTATCAGGCGGAGCGCAACATCTACCTGCCCCAGCCCAACTGGATCGCTTACTTCGGGGGCGACTTCATCGATGTTGGCAAACTGGAGTACATCGAATACAAGCGGAACGCACACAGAATTTTCTGGCGAACGATCCGCAGCAGCAACAAATCGGCGGAGTTCGACGATGGCATCGTCACTTTTGCCGCCGAGAAGGGCGGCGACCAGACCCGGGTGACCATCGTCGCCCGGCAGAAATTCACTCTGCCCCTGTTTTGGCAAGCCGTAAACATCGACCTCGCTCCTCGAATCAAGGACTTCCTGGTAGTGGACGCCTACACACGATATTTTCGCCAGACCATCTCCAACTTCGAGGCGCAATACCAGGGCCGCGAGTTCCGCGTCGGCCGCCCATGGAACCCGACCGAAGGCGAGGGCGACGCGAACTCCGACCGGCAAATGCAGGCGATTATGGAGATGGTCAGCAATGTGGGCTTGGCGCTTCGGCACAATTTCGGCGATCTCCCCAGCGTGTTACGAACGTTTGGCATCAGTGTGCCGCTGGCGGGTGCCCCTGCGTTCTCAGTCGACGAAGAGGGCTTTCGTCATTTCGACGGCCGCATCGGCCACTCCGAACCCACCCGCGACAGCTTCGACCTCGCACGCTTCTTTCGGAATACACGCACAGAAGCCTCGACATTTTTTAACGACCTGGCCGATGCAATGGGAAAGGACCTCGCCCTCGGCCTCTTTCCCAACGACACCAAGGGTGGGTCAATCTCATGAGGACGCTCGTTACCGGAGCCAACGGGTTGGTCGGCGCGAATCTGGTGCGCGAGTTACTTGTCCATGGACACGAGGTTCGCGCATTAGTCCGGCAGAACAGCGATCTGCGCAGCTTGAAGGGGCTTACTGCGGAAACGGTATTCGGCGATGTCTTACAGCCCGACAGCCTGGCCGGCGCGGCCGAGGGCTGCGAACTCTTGTTTCACGCCGCCGCCGTATTTTCCTACTGGAAACACACACCCGACGATCTGAAGAAGGTTGCGGTCCAGGGCACAATAAATGCGGTGCAGGCCGCGTATCGAGCGGGGGTACGACGAGTAGTGCTGACCTCTTCGTCGGTAGTGCTCGGTTCCAGCGCACGGCCTCAGGTGCGGGACGAAAAAAGCCCGTTCAACGAGACCGACGCGTACTCCATTTCGAAAGCTGCGCAGGAGGAGGCAGGCTTCGCCCGCGCCGCACAGCTCGGTATCGAATTGGTTGCCGTTTGTCCAGGCATGTGTCTTGGCCAGCACGACTACCGCCTCAGCCCGAGCAACGCGATCCTGTGCTCCTATCTGAAGGACCCATGGAAGCAGACTTGGCCCGGCGGCTGCAACCTGGTCTCGGTGCGAGACGTGGCACGCGGCCACTTGCTCGCGGGACAGAAGGGCAAGCCCGGGCAGCGCTATGTTCTGGGCTCAGAAAATCTGGAGTGGCCTGCAATTCACCGGATGATCGCCGAGTTGCTCGGGACGTCGGAGCCGAAGTTCACGGCGAACCACACTTCGTCGTACCTAGCAGCCGCTGCGCAGGAGCTGATTGCATCCTTGACCCGTCAGCCACCTCTCTCGACGCGGGCCCAGGCCAAGATGGTTGGGCGGTACTATTGGTACAGCCACGCTCGTGCCGCTGATCTAGGCTACAAACCGCGCCCGGCTCGCGCAGCGCTGGCCGACGCGGCGGCCTGGCTCTTGAGCACCCCGCATATCGGAATGCAATTGCGTGCATCGCTCACGCCATCACGGGACGTCTATGCAGCATGGGAGGTCCTACAGGCGGAGGAGGAGCGCTTGCAGTCCCATGCGAATGCCTGACTCTGTTGGAGTTTTCATGAAGATCACATCTGTAAGCATGCTGAAATACAAGCGCGACGATGTCTGGGCAACGGTTCGCGATCGTTTGGCGGAGATCGTTCCCCTGATCGGTGACATCGAGAGCGTCACTATGCAGTCTCGTGAAGAAGGCCGCGACGGCGCGGTTCGTTTGGTGAACATCTGGAAGGCCAAGCCCAAGCTGCCCGCTATCGCTGCGGACTATCTGAAGCCCGACATGCTGGCGTGGACCGACCGTGCCGAGTATCGGCGACCGACGTTCGAGTGTTTATGGCGCATTGAACCGCACTTCCTGCCTGACCGCATCAAGTGCTCTGGTGTCACTCGGTATGAACAGGCCATGGGCGGCCGAGGCACCCGTGTGACATTCGAAGGCGACTTGGACCTCCTGTTACACAATTTGCCGGGCGTTCCGGCAATTCTGGAAGGTCCGCTGTCTAGTGCGATCGAAGCCTTCGTAGCCTCGCTCGTCCCTAAGAATTTCCGCAAGCTCATCGACGCAACCGGCCAGTTTCTGGCATCAGCGCCGGCTCCTGTAGTCAGCGTGAAGTCCAAGAACTTGCGCCGCGCCTGAAGTGCAAGAAGCGTCTTGCTGTGTCTCTACTTCTTTGGTCCGAAGTGGACCAAGAGATCGGAAAGGGAGCATACCAATCGCTGGCCAGGGCCTGCCGAGTTGCTTTTCAACACTCAATTGCCAGGTCCTGGCGGACTTATCAAGTAGCTGTGGTGCAGGCCAAGCCGCGGGTCCGCCATTGGGGGTAGCTTCACGAACTCATGCAAGTCCGGCAGCTTGACGCGTAGCCGGATTTGATTACTGGGGTAGTCGTACACAGTGATGTGATTCAGCCCCCGATTGGCTGTGAAGAGCAGCGATTCGTCCTGCGAGAGCTGACACCCGTAGATCGAGTCCAGCAGCACAAACCGGCTGATACGCAGTGCCCCCATCAAGTGTCGTGTACTCGTGAACAGACCACCCCGAACCAGTGAGTCGTACACCTGCGTCATCATCTGCCGGGGGCATTGCAGACTGGCCTCAAGATCTGGCCGCTCGTCGATAATACGGAATTCCGCAAAACTCTCCAGGTCGATGAAAATGATCGTCTGGCTCCCTCCATTGCAGAAAATCAGTTCGCGATCGGAGATGGTCACGTCGGAGTTGATGTGGGCCGGCGTCTCGCGGCTGGTAGCCCAGTGGCGAGTGACTTGCTTGTTCGAAGCGTCGATTTCGTAGGCGTATTCCTTGAGGAAGGCCATCGCCCACTCGTGATAGTCCACGTGGTCCTGCGGCAGCACTCGAAATGAAACGGCGTAGAAGAGGTCCTTGCTCTTGTGTGGCACGAGATGCCAGCACGTAGTGGGCAACTGAATGCGCCTAGCCTCGCCGGTCTTCATGTCCCACACACCAACTTCCTTCGCCTCGCCGCGCCGGCCGAATGCCGGATTGTCCATCGAGCCATAGCAGAGGTATCGGCCCGACGCGGTGAGCTTCATCGCGTGCGGGAGTTTGACCTTGTGCGGGCCTAGCTTTTCCCCTTTGGAAAGGTTCTTCACGTTGAAGCGGTAGAAGTAGTCGCCGATGGCGGTGATGAACTCGTTTTTGTTGAGCCAAATTGAATGAGTGCTGCCGCGTAGGCTGGTATCGTTTTGCTCGAAGCGCAGCGTGGAGACTCGGTCGAACTCGTTGAGATTCTTCGCATCGTAGAAGATCAGGTGCTGGCCAACGTTGCCCAGAAAGCCGTAGGTCCCGGCCGGATTCACGTTAACCGCGTGGCCGGCAGCTGCCCCGTCGTAGTAGACGATTTTGTAGGCGTAGGAGTTGTCGGAAGGGTCGAACTGGAACAGGCACACCCCTGCCATGCCCTCGAGGCCGTTGATGCCGTTGCCGTCCAGGGCAATGTGAAAAGCGTATGGATAGCGGCGCTTCACAAGCTCAGCTTAGTGAGTGAAATTCGGCACGCTCAGTACGGTTCTACACTTCGCATCCGTCGAGACTGCCTTAATCCTCTGTCTACGCTTCGCTGTGTCCCGCGTGGTAGCAGCGCAAGACTCGAGGCCGAGCGGATCGCTACTCCTTTCTCGTAAGGCTCTTGCATCCTCTACTTCATGCCAGTTTACCCCGGCGCACTGCAATGGGGATTTTACGTCAACTATCTCGCATGCGTCCGCTTTTAGACCGCGGCCTTTTGCATAGGCAGCTGGGCTGTGTCGGTCCATCCTGCTCTACACTGTCGCGTTATGATTTTCGTCACCCCCACCAATAATCCTATTGTGCTACGGTAAGTCGACGCGACTCCATGTTGGGCGGAGGCGAGTTCATGAAACGCACTGGTTGGGCCGTGGGTGCAACAGTTCTGCATGTTTTTGGGGAGCACTTCTCCTGGGCACTGGCTCTTACTTGTGGTTGCTGACTCTCAGCTCCGAGATCAGGCATGGAGCGAATGCCGCTGATGCTGTTCGCGGCCTGAGGATCGCAGCTGGTGTTTTGAGTCTACCCGGCATACTCGTCATCATAGGCGCGTTCGGTCTCTGGAAAGCAAAATTATGGGGTTGGTGGACGGCATTGATCGTCGATCTCGCGTGGTCGAGCGTGCTTCTATATAGCATCATTGAGGATGGCTGGGCGAATATCGACAATGAGGTTCTGGCACTTTTCGCAGTCTCTGTTTTCCCGGTGCTCTTCTTAGTTTTGCCGAGCCCAAGAAAGTCTTTCTGGCACCGGTCGGCTCCCGGATTGTTGGCTCCAGAGTCGCCCGCCGATTCTACGGCTGCCAGGTGCTAAAAACCGTTCTGGAATCTGCCCGGGTGCTATCGTCAGGTGTCGAAAGCAAGCGTCGTGCTCCTACATTCCACGGCCTAGGTGTTCACGCGGCGCTGAAGGTTAGATCTACGTTGATACACCACTCCGTAAGTAGCCATTCCGGGATGTAGACACGATTCCTGTTTTGCTGGCACCAGGTTCGCAGTTCCGCCGACGAGGTATACATCTCTGGCCTGAGTTGCAATTGCCTCACCCGCAGTTCGAATTCAGTAGCGAGCGCGGGAGCGGGCGGAATGGGACGTCCCCAATTGGGGTTGCCGCGCTTCCGCGTTAGAGCCGGGAGAGCAAGTGGGATCTCCATAGGTCCCAAATCATACTCCGCCTTCCGCGACTCTGCATCAGAGGCCACCCTGCGTGGCCGATGTACTTCTGAGTAGAAGTGTTCACCTTAGCTTAACAATTTTGGGTGTAGCATTACGCGCACAAAAGACCGAAACTCCAACTGGGGAGCCAGCCTATGGTCGTCCGCTGCCCTTATTGTGTTCGATTCGACCACTTCATGACAATGAATGTCCATGCGGATCGCACATATGTTTGTGAGAAGTGTGGGCATATCGTAATTCCAGAGGACAAAGGTTTTCGCTGTTCGTGTCCTCATTGCGTAGCCCTGGATGCCTTCACGCCGCAGAAGAGACGGGCATTGTGGCTCGCCTCGGCGTGACGCGCTGCCCGTTGCTTTTCAAATCTGATTACGATGCAATGTCTAAAAACAGGCGGAGGGAGGCCTCATGGATTTTCGATTGCGCATGATTCTCTGGATTCCGGATGAAAAGCCGCACTCTATGCGGCTTTTCACCATCCCCGCCACGCAACATCCGTGACCCGTGACCTAACTACGCAAATTTCGCGACCCGCACCTCTGCACCAATCTTGGGTGATTGACCCAGCGCCTGTTCAGGCGTACTTTTCCGCCAAAGGGGGATCACGCCAATGACCAACGCTACGAAGAAGCTGCCGACGACGGTGGCCGGTGACCCGCAAGAGGTCGAACACCAGATCCGCCAACGCGCCTATGAACTCTACGAAGAAGGCGGCAGACAAGACGGCCACGAGCTAGACAATTGGCTCCGCGCAAAAGAGGAGATAACAGAAAAGAAGGCTCGCGCCGCCTCCGTCTCTAGATTCTAAGAAAACCTGGCCCACAAATCAGTCAGCCCGGCACAAGATTCCGGGCGCTCTTCACGACATTCATGCCTCGTGTCGTAACGGACGCGCAAACGACAACTCATGCCCATCCGGATCGGGCATATGGAAATATCGCTCGCCCCAAGAAGCATCCCGCGGACTCTCCGGATGAAAACCTTTTTCTCTCAAGTGTGCCCAGATCGCATCCACGTCCGCAACGTAGAAGACCATCCGCCCCCAGCTGACCGCGGGAGGACCCTGTTCCAAATTAAGGATGGGACCCTTTCCCTGCTTCGTGCGGAGTGACGAAAAACAGTCCTCTTCCCCGCCGTAGATGATGTCCATCCCGAGCACATCTCGGTAGAACTGCACGGCGTTCCGCATACTAGCCACCTTAAGCGTCACGGCAGAAATCCTTTCAATATTCACCACCCACCTCACCGATCCGCCTCTTAACCTCATCAGCCCTCAAACCAGCGCGTAAGTCCGCACAACCAATCCTCACCCCAGCCACAACACGTACAAGTCACCGGCGCTCAAACTTTCGCAGCCGCTACCCAGATCATGGTAAAGCGATTTTCAATTGGAGTTGTTAGCCCTGGCTCGCTGGGCCGGGCCGACGCCGCGAGGAACTGGGCGACATTACTCGACCAGTTCGCGCCGAAGGCCGACGGCTGAGTATCCATGCTGTCCTTCCGCGGCTGTAAGTCGCCTGAATAAAGATGTACAGCATTCAGTGTATTCCTCAACAGTCACAGTGGATGTACTATCGGCGCCGTTTTTTGTTCGAGGGCGGCACCTTGTGGTGACGAATCCGTGCTAAGAACCCTCAAACAAGCCGGTTTGTCCGCTGGAAGGTCATGTGGTTTGTTCAAGCTCGCATCGTCGAGCCGCTTCCGGAATTCCCGCCTACTTGTATTGGGTTATCACGGCATCTCGCTGGAAGACGAACATCAATGGAACCCATCCACTTTCCTTAGTCCTGAAGTATTCCGGCGCCGGATGGAGGCACTCAAACGGGCGGGCTGTACGATACTAAGTTTAGAGGAAGGCCTTGGTCTCACCGCCGAAGGACGACTGCCGGATCGAGCTGTCGTTCTCACCTTCGATGATGGCACATACGATTTCTACAAAACCGTTTGGCCCATATTGAGAGAATTTCGCTATCCCGCAACACTGTACCTCACAACATACTATGCGGAGCTTCAATACCCCGTACCACGGGAGATATGGTCCTACATGTTGTGGAAGACCAACATACCAAGGGTGAGCGCCCGCAGGTTAGTAGGAAAAGATGTCATATTCAACCTGAAGGATAAATCTGGTCGCGACGAGGCGTTCCGCCAAATAGTGTCCTTCGCGGATTCCGAAAACATGAATGGTCATCGGCGGTACGCTCTCACGGAGAGATTAGCGCAAATCCTCGGGATTGAATTCGATTCACTATGTCGTAAAAGGATCTGTCACTTGCTGAAGCCTGAAGAGGTACGCGAGCTCGCCGGCAGTGGCGTTTCGGTACAGATGCACATGCATCATCATAGGAGTCCGGGCATGCGCGAGGCTTTCATCGAGAATCTGCGGACGAATCGTGCGTCAATTGAAAAGATGACCGGAAGGGATTCTCATCATTTTTGCTATCCAAGCGGGTACTACAACCGAGAATCCGTGAGCTGGCTTCGAGAATACGGCATTCAGTCGGCGACCACATGTGACCTTGGACTTTGCTCACCAATGACCGATCCCTTATTAGTCCCTCGCCTGATTGACAGCTCGTATATATCAGATGCCGGGTTTGAAAGTTGGCTGGTGGGAATCGGGGCGCTGATATCCCATATCGGAGCGCTTGTGCCGCGCGCAACAACGGCAAACCGCAGTGGCCAGTTCCGCCGCGAGGATCGTGGACTTCATAAGATGCATGATGGGAACCACCACCTTGTTCCAGGAACTTCAGGACGGGCACTTTCTCACCTGCCGATTCCACCAAATCGATAATGGCATCGCCGGATTAGACGAAAGCGACACGAACCAGCCCCCCTCACAGAGCGGTTGGTACATCGTTCTCTACGACCAAGCCCATCGATCGGGGTAGCTGTGGTTTATCAAGAGGTTGTACCGGCTGGCCGCGATTCATTTCCTCGGAAAGTTCGGCTCGTTCTTGATCTCGCGAATCTGCTGGATATGGCGCTCGGCGTGCGTGGAGATCTCCAGCATCCACTGCCAGCAATCGATCACCTCTCGATCTCCGAAGCTGTGGGCCCGCATGTCGTCATTGGTGCTTTTGATGTAGTCGATCATGGTGGCGCGCAGCGCCTGAAACTTTGCCAGTGCCTCGCCCAGGTCCTTGTAGGTGTCGACTTTTTCGTGCCCGCCGCCGGTCTTGGTATGTATCACACGATCGATGCCGTACCAAAGAATGTCGGCATCGGTGGCCGCCGATTTCTTCTCCTTCATATCCGGCGCGGCCTTGAGGGCTTTCTGGATGTCGCGCCAATAGTCGGGTTCGGCCACGGCCAGATGTGACACGACTTCGCGGATGCGCCAACGATCTCGCGAGGCCTTGTATTCCAGTTGCGCGGGCGATAAGCCACGCACCTGCTCGGCCACCATTTGCGCGGTCATTTCAAAGTGCACAAGGAGGTGTTCGCGGTCCTCCTCGGTCATAGGCGCGGCGAACAGGGGTGCTGCCAAAAGACAAACAGTCACTATGAGAATCGACCAACGCCGGAGCATACACGTTCGGAGCGTGTTCATAATGAAGAACATAGTCATAGCGAACATTTCCCAAACACATCACTTGGACGATCAGAGGAGAGGAAGGTCATCACACCGAAGGAGGAAGGAGGAGAATGCAAGGATGGCCGCCTCGGTCATGCGGCGGCGCAAAAGCTTTCGGCCAGCTTTGACTTTTCCTGAAGTTTGACAAGGGCGGAGTGTCCTGTCTGTTGCCGGTTTCCGTGATGATCTCCTGTATGGAGGAGGATGAGTGAAATGGGGACATTTCACTCGGTGGGCTCACGGAGGGATTAGAGGTGCATCCTGCACCTTCGTAACGCTGCTTTAGCACAGCGGGCGCTGCTAGACTGTGGCGAAATGCAACATCTCACTGCCGATGAGATCGCTAGTATGCTCATCGCCCGCCTCATGCGAGAGGTTCAGCAGTTCGTGGCGAACTCCCTGATTCAAGAGGGCGCAAGCGCTGACGAAGTCTGGAGTCGATTCTTGGAAAATCTGAACAACAGCAAAACGTCCGCACCTGACGTCGGGGAGAGACCCAAGAACGAGCCCTTCAGTTCGTAGATGCGCTCACTTTCGGCGATTACACTTAGAACCCCGTCTCCGCGGTCGTAACAGTTGACCGATTGCTACGGCGATGAAAACCGCTCGCGGCAGCGCTTATAAAAAAACAAAAGGCCACTCCGATCCAAGCCAGAGTGGCCACGTTTCACCTGTTGCCGGTGAAGTCAGTCTTCCCGCTCGTGCACCACGACAACCATCCGCATCCAAGGGTGAATGCAGCATTCCCAGCGGGATACCCCTCGTGATAGCGCAGTGCTTCCCGCTGTCGCTCCAGATTCGGTTTTGCCAGCTTCAACAACTTGATTGGTATCACTTTCCGGCTGCGGAACAAGTGTTCCGTCGGGAAGTACCTGAGCACATTCTGGAGCCGGGTCGGGATTGCCAGTCAGGGCATTCAAGGGCTTATAAACCCACCGCCAAATCGTTGAAGGGGTAGTGTAGGAGCCGGGAAAAACGGGGCCACCCAATAACGAATGAGTAATTAGTGTTAACTGATAAGTAATCACGCGAAAGTTCGACGAGCGACGTGCGGAAGGGCGGGGAGGGGGAGGAGGCCCGAAATTACAGAAATTCGCCCTACTGCAACTTCGCATACTCGGCCTTCGCCTGCTTCAGCAGTGGGAGGTCGGGGTCTGCATCTTTCCAGATGACGAAGAAATCCTGGTAGGTGGTGCGCGCGCCCGCGGTGTCTCCGATCATGGCCTGAGCCCGTGCAAGGTCGACGCGTACGACTGGACACACCGTTGAAATCACGCAGAGCCAGCGGTGGCTCAGCGCTTCGCTCAACTCGCTCACCGCCTCCTTCCCCTGATGCAACTGGAGGTACGCTTGCCCGCGCAATTGACTCCGCACCACGCGCCATCCAGGAAAACCTCCGTACAGGCTCGCTTGCAGGTGCTCCAGCGCTTTGGACGGGTTCTTCCTAGCAAGTTCTAGCCGCGCATTCAACATCGGCAAAACGCCTTTCGCGAGCACTGAATTCGTCGGGTAACGCTGCGCCAGTTCGTTGATGATCGCGCTGGCCTGCTGGACATGGTCAGAATAAACATTGGCAGCCGCGGCGCCGGTCAGCGAATCCGAACTGCGATCGATCGCCAATGCCGCAGAAACAGTGTTGCGCGTCTGCGAAGACGGCCTATACAAAGCGCGCAATATGGCTTCGTGCAGCATGAGTCCGGCAACAACTCCCGACAGGTTTTGGCGTTTCGCACTATCGATCGCCTTGCGGAATTCATCGTGCGCAGCCGCCAACTTGCCCGAGGTTGCCAGGGACGAAGCCACTGCTTCCAGCATGGCATATTCGGCCGCTTTTCCGCGCGCCCACTCTACTTGATGCTGCATGGCAGCGGTGTCGCCCTCCGTGACCGCCAGACTGTAGCCGTCCACGTGGTCTGGCATGGCGTCCACCTTCTGCGCGATGGCGCGTTGCATGAACGACTTCGCTTCGGCGAACCGGTCCATACGCAAGTAAGCGACTATCACCGTCTGATGTGCCAAAGCATCATTGGGAGAAAGCTGGATTGTCCGGAGCGCTTCTTGCAGGCTGTCTTCGTAGCGGCCCACCACCGCGTAATCCCCCGCCAGGTTGTTGGTGGGGATCGAATCCTGCGGATAGGTTTTTTCCCAGAGCTGGTAGGTCTCGATCTCCTTTTCCAGTTCTCCGGTGACAATCGCGTAGTAGTGCGAATTGATGTAAAACTTCTCCAGCTCGCTGGCCCGGTCGCGCAGGTCGAACGCCTTTTTTGTGTTTTCCATGGCAAGCGTGAGATCGCCAAAGTTCTGGTAGACCTGGCCCACCCGCGCATACGCGATCGCAAAATTCGGGTCGAGTTGGATCGCGTGCTTATAAAACGGAATGGCCTCGAGTTCGGCTCCTTTGGCGCGTTCGCTTTCGCCCATGCTGAAAGCCTTTAAGGCTTCCAGCGACGATGTCGTGGCCTCCTCCGCGGGCGCGTCGAACTTCTGTATCGACGCCAGCGACTCGCCGAGCTTGCCGCGCAGATTCGATGCCACCTTGCCGACCGCGCCAATCACCTGCTCTTTCTTCGGAACTTGGACTTGGTCGCGGGCCAGGCTGTCCCCGGTCTGGCAGCCCACCGCCTCGACCCCCACGACGTACTCAGATCCGATCGAAGTGATCGAACCATTCAGCACCGCCTTCACGCCTTCGCGCTGGCAAAGCTGGCGAGCCAGGTCGGGTGTGATGCGCTCATCCGGTGAGCGCCCCATGTAGCGCAGCGTTTCGCGCATCCGGTCTTGCGGAAGAATATTGAAGTACGGCGATTGCCCAAGCTGTACGGCGAGCGCCTCCTTGAGAGTCCCATCGAACACGGCATCCCCGGTCGTATTCACGAAATCGCTCAGCAGGATCGAATCTCGTTCGCCGAGTGCCTGCGCATTGCGCGAGCGCACGAAGAACACGCCGGCCGCTGAAAGCAGTAAGAGGGCGGTCCCAGCCCCCGCAAGAATTTTCCATCGTCCACCAGCTGGAGCCGCGACATGCTTTGGCGTCGAGGTCGACTCTAACGGGCTTGCGGACACCACTGGCGCAACCGGTGACGCAACCGACCCGGCCCCGGCCGATCCCTCTCTTGATGCATGGCGTGCAACCGAAGACGGCCCGACTGTTTCCTGCACCGCAGGCACTGCCCCGGAAATCAGGGCTGCCACCCGCCCCGTCTCCGAATCACGTTTCAAGCGCTGCAGATCTGCGCGCATTTCCGAAGCATGCTGGTAGCGCAGGTTGCGGTCCTTCTCGAGGGCCTTATTAATAATGTCTTCGAGCTTGGGAGAGATGTCCTGATTCAGGCGGACCGAAGGCACTGGTGCCCGGTTCATGATCGCCTCGCAGATCACCGCGGAACTCTCGCCATGGAACGGCACGTTCCCGGTTGCCATCTCGTAGAGCACTGCGCCGAACGAGAACAGGTCCGTTCGCGCATCAAGGTCCTTGGCGCGCACCTGTTCCGGCGACATGTACGCCACCGTCCCGACCATAGTGCCGGGACTAGTGAGGTAGCGGTCGTCGACAGAGCCGGTCATCGTGTTCGCTGAGCTCGACGACCCAGCCTCCAGCGATACCTTGGCCAGCCCGAAATCGAGAATCTTGGCATGCCCGCGCTTGGTGACGAAAATGTTCGCGGGCTTGATGTCGCGGTGCACGATGCCCTCAGAGTGTGCAGCATCGAGTCCATCTGCGATTTCAATCGATAGCGACATCATTGTTTCGTTGTCCAGCGCCCGCCCGGCGATTCGGTGCTTCATAGTCGCGCCATCGAGAAATTCCATCGCAATGAAAGCGCGGCCATCCTGCTCGTCGATCTCGTAGATGGTGCAGATATTTGGATGGTTCAGGGCCGAAGCGGCCTTGGCTTCGCGCTGAAATCGCGCCAAAGCCTGCGGGTCTTTGGCAACTGCGTCAGGAAGGAACTTGAGTGCGACGAAGCGGCCGAGCTTGATATCCTCGGCCTTGTAAACGACACCCATACCGCCGCCGCCAAGCTTTTCAATGATGCGGTAATGCGAGATGGTCTGGCCGATCATGGGCGCGCCGCCATGGTATGCGGGACCCCAGTCCAAGTCAATGATAGCTAACGAGTTGAGGAAGTCTCAGGTTAGTAGTTGGCGATCAATCTCGATTGCACTCAATACCGCTCCCCAAGGGACTTGGACCGGTTGACTCCCGCTGCTCTCACTTCTCTGCCGAAGCGGCAGACCCGTGTGAATTCGCCCCGATCCCTTGTCTGTCACGCGATCAGGTGCTTGAGATCTCCAATCGTTTCAAGTCCTGAATCCATACAGCTTCGAGGGAACGATTCTCAAAGTCGAGGACGTGAACTACGTTGACGGCGATTCGAGCGAAGGTTTTAACTGGCGAAACCAGATGGGATGAG
This sequence comes from Acidobacteriota bacterium, assembly GCA_046728215.1. GTDB lineage: Bacteria > Acidobacteriota > Terriglobia > Terriglobales > Acidobacteriaceae > Gp1-AA133. The sequence continues at coordinate 27,481 of JBKPEB010000010.1, forward strand.
GAGGCCGGTCTCGGAAGGGATGCCTTACGCTCGCAAGTTATCTACGTGCTGCGGGCTTTTCGTAAATCTCGACTGCTTTCGAGGGACATCGGTTCGTGTTCATCCTGTTCCCACGCCACCCCGCCCGCTTGCTCGCTGCACGCCCGCTCGTCCGCTCGTCGCACGTAATTACTAATCAGTTAAACTCTATTAACTCGTTCGTCACGGGGTGGCCCCGTTTTTCCCGGCTCCTAACTACCCCGCCAAATCGTTGAACGCGTGTGAACGTGTGAGTTTCGCCTCCCGCGTTCTGAATGGTGGTCTGATCGCCGTCCATTTCCTTCCTGAGCGGTTTGCCGAGGCGATTGCGAAGACTCCGGTGACTGACTCCGTATTTGCCTCTACCGTTGGACAGAAGCGAGGACATATCCACTGTGCTTTTGCTGATTACATTACTGCCGAAAGATGGTAGGTAGGAGGCTGGATGACAACGTGGTTGTTACGCAAAAGATGGAAAAGACGCTGAGCCTGGTCAAGCAATTCGTGGAGCACTCCGAGAGCTTTATTGCGGATCAGTTGAACGGCTGGGGGTCGAGATTCTTCCTGCATCACCCGGCGCACCAAAGGAGCCTGTGTCCAAGTCGCGGCATATTCAACCTCCTCAATTGCTCATTGCGCGTGTGATGTAGAGACCCGAAAGGGAGGGAGGCCCAGGATTCGCCCCTTCTGGAAGACGGAGAGGCAAACCCCTAACGACCGTCTCAGGAGAGCTCCGGATTGGAGGTTGGCACATGTACTTCCGTGTCCCAAGGATTTCTGCCCCAGCGTGATCTGTTGCCGAAACTTATTGTGTTCTAAATTTCAGACGGCCCGGACGGCACTTCGAGCGCGGGCAACCCAAATTCTCAGGGGGTAACGGTGCTTTCTTCTTTCTCCGTGGTTCGTGGTCGCATCTTCTCAGTTCTTTTTTGTCAGGCAGTCTTGGCGTTAATGTTGACCCTATGGCGCATTCCGCAATCAGCGGCCTCGACATATGACGGGCCCGCGGAATTGCCACGCGTGTACATGAAGACAGCACTGATCAACACGCCCGCTCCGGGTGGAGTGACGATTGTAAATGCTGGAGGGTCGCTGCAAGACGCTCTGAACAACGCTAGCTGCGGGGACACGATTGCGCTGCAGGCTGGAGCGACTTTTACCGGACTCTTCACATTTCCGGCGAAGAGCTGCGACGACAGCCACTGGATTATCCTTCGGACTAACAGTTTAGCTTCGCAGCTGCCTGCGGAACAGACGCGCATCACTCCTTGCTACGCGGGGATATCCTCATTGCCCTCGCGCCCAGCGTACAACTGCTCTTCTCCCACGAAGGTAATGGCAAAAATCATCATGCGCGCTGCTAATGGTACTTCCGGACCCTTGCTTTTTGCCGTGGGTGCCAATCACTACCGACTGATAGGACTGGAAATCACGCGGCAGCCGAACACTAACAACATAGATAATCTAGCGTGGCTGCAAAATGGAGGTCCAGCCCACCACATCATCTTCGACCGGGTCTGGATGCATGGCGTCGCGCAATACGACACAACCCGAGGGATCGCCCTCGGCGGCAGCACTTACGTGGCAGTAATCGACTCATATTTCTCGGATTTTCACTGCACTACCGTGACCGGAATGTGTGGCGACTCGCAAGCTATCGTCGGCGGCATCGGAAATCTGGCCATGGGCCCGTACAAAATTGTCAACAATTATCTGGAAGCTTCCGGGGAAAATATTCTATTTGGCGGAGGAGGAGGAACGCGGAGTCCCACAGACATAGAGATTCGCAGGAACCACTTCTATAAGCCGCGGATCTGGCAAAAAGGGCAGGCTGGGTACGTTGGTGGCAAGGGAGGTTACCCCTTCTCGGTGAAAAATCACTTTGAATTGAAGAATGGACAGCGGATTTTGTTCGAAGCCAACATTCTGGAATACACGTGGGGTGGATTTTCGCAGGCGGGGTACAGCATCCTCCTCACTCCCAAAAACCAGTATGGCAAGTGTGCGAAATGCCAAGTCACCGACGTGACCGTGCGGTACAGCAGGATCAGCCATGTGGGGGCAGGATTTCAAATCGCCAACGCACTCGCGGATACCGGGGCGGTGGCGTTCGATGGAGAGCGCTACAGCATCCATGACGTAACTGTGGATGATATCAATGCGACCGCCTATCTGGGTACGGGCATTATGGCTCAACTCTCTCAAGCTAACCCGAGTCCGATTCTCAAGAAGGTGACCATGAATCACATTACCGCTTTCCCGGATAAGAGTCTGTTCTACATTGGGAACAGCACTGGCGGGGAGCAGATGGAGAGCTTCACATTCGTGAACAGCATCGTGAATGCGGGTCGGAATCCAGTGTGGTCAACGGGAGGCTTGAGTAACTGCGCTTATTATAATGTCCCGCTGACTACTTTTGGGGCTTGCTTTAACCCCTACGCAGTTACTAATAATGCCATTATTGCCTGTTCCAACAATTGGCCACCTTCTTCCTGGCCCGCAGGGAATAGTTTTCCGAGCAGCGCGACACCAGTGCAATTTGTCAGTTACAACGGGGGAAATCGCGGAAATTACCAATTGCTCTCTTCCAGCCCGTATCACGGTACCGCCTCGGATGGAAAAGACATGGGAGCGGACGTGGCTCTGCTAAATCAAAAGCTGATCGGAGTTAACTAAGGATCCGGAACGCCCTGCCATGACTTCCTCGGAGTGCTGACTGCATTTTATAGTGGGTATGGTGCACTTCGTCGTAGTTTTTACGGACTCATCTTTGTTGCCCCACTCCTATTCGTTTTTGCGACTTTGGTTTACATTCCGGACGGGACACCCCCATGTTCAGCGCAGCATGTTCGACGAGACTAATTATCTGAGTGCTGTAAGTTCATTTTTTCAACTGTGGTATGAGTCACATCACAGGTTTCCAACGAATGAAGCTGAATTTCTCGATGCTCTTAGGAACGGGCCAGCGGCATGGCAACATCGGGTGAATGCACCGTCGTCCCAGAGCGACCGAATCGGGGGTTTTTGGTGTAATGGCCTGGTTTCGTCAACTATCCAGAGTGGCCATTATGACGGGGACGAGAGTAACTTTTGCAGATCGGAAGGCGGGGGTAGGCTGTTGGCGTGAATGAAGAAGAGGACTCTGGCCCGCGTCTCGGACAGCAGCTGGTCCAAAATGCGTGAACGGGTCAGTCGAATGCAACTGTACCCCACACCATGGGCGAGTGCGAGAGGCAGGACTGAAGTTCGGATGGCTAAGGTAGAGACCAGATTTGCAAGGTGTGCTCCGTTGCCGTCCCGACCAGTAGCCGTCTGTTGCTGAACCAGCCGCCGCCGATTATGGGGGCATCGGGTGTCCATTGCCAGAGGACATCGCCGGAACTGATGTCGAATACAATTACGGGTGCTGGCATGTTCGGTCCGTTTTCGTTGAAATACACCACTGCGACCGCAGAGCCATCAGGTGAAACTTCCAAGTAATGCACAATATCCTTTTGTTTTGAATACGAACGGACCGCCTTCCCGCTGCTCGCGTCCAGCAAGATCACAGATTTGTTTGGCCCTCCGGCCAGCACGAATTTACCGTCCGCAGTGAAGTCGATTGCAAACGGCTCCAGCATGAGGTCATCAGCCCTCCACCTGAGCTTTCCCGTGTGTGCATCAAAAACGCGTACTGCAGTGTCCGTGTCTGCGGATGCGATTGAGGATCCGTCAGGAGAAAAGACGACGGCCATTGGTCCGCCGAAGTCGGATGTAAGTTGGAAGAGCAGCCGCTTCGACCGCAAATCGAAAATCTGTGCAGGCTCACCGGTTGAGGATACTGCGAGCACGGTGCCGTCGCGGGAAAACGCAGCCGTATCAAAATAGTGGCTTAGTACAGTTTCGAACCGCTTCTCACCAGTAGTGGAATCCCAGACCTGCACGGCGCCGTTGGAATCACCAAAGAGCAGCAGACGGCCGTCGTCAGATAAAAGAAGACCACATGGGAGGTTCGAAAGACTGCAAGTCTGAGATGCCTCCCGCCCGTTAGTTTCGAATGAATGAAGCATCTGGCCATCTGGTAGATTCCACATCCGGATGGTGCCGTCTTTACACCAGCCCGCAGCGACTTTGCCATTGCGCGCTAATACAAATGCTTCAACCTTGACAGGTGTGGCAATGCTCATTTTGCTGGTCGGCTGTGCAAGACAAAAAGATGCAAGTGCAAAAACTGACAAAAACGTTATTCCCCGGCGCATCATAGCCGCTCCATTACCAACTCAAAATTCACGTCAGCAAAAACATTTTGCGGATCTCCCCGAAGGACGACCGGACGCACCAGCTCACGACTCAGCAGCACGGGGTCACGGTTGTAATTACGATCCGGATCACCCTCAAATGCTGGATCCGTCGCGAAATAGAGCTGGGTAGTGATTGGCTTGTGCTCGGTGGCAGTGACGAGATAGTGGATGTGCTGACAGACACGACCCGGATAATGGCCCGGAATGACGCTGTCAAAGGAATACTTACCATTAGCGTCGCTGACGAGGGTGGCGCGATACCGATAGCCATCAAGATCATAATGACCGAGGTGATCGCCCTGCCAAACCTCGATCTTAGCGCCAGGAACAATTTCACCACGGATATCTAGTACCTGGCCGGCGACCGAAAGCGGCATCCCGGGATCGCCAGGTGCTCGCAACGAAGCTGTTTGCGGTGCGCGTTTCTTGTAGAACGGACCGAGCTCATTCCACGGAGTCGGTTTTCGCACGAACTTTTCGCGTTGTTCCCAGGCTGCAATCAGTTCGGTGGCTGAGGCTGAAGAAACGATCGTCAACGAGCCAAATGCGAGGCATTTTTGAAGTATGCTGCGGCGGGTGATTCGAGGAGACATTGGGGCCTCCTTACACGGAACTTTACTCTAGACCCTTCAGAAAGTACATGTGTGCACCAAACGGCTCACCTCATGAAACCAACCTGAAGGGAAAGGACAAGCTGACATCCTTGCCAATCTTTGCCGCCCTTGCCCGCCACCACACGGATGATCATCCGTTGGCTATCGATGTCGCTGACCTTGAGACGTGCGAGTTCGGCGCGTCGCATGCCGGTACCATAGAGTGTCATCAGCAGCGTCCGTCGAAACAGGTTTCT